>NZ_JBEXWT010000001.1:0-575791 GCF_040629945.1 Kitasatospora sp. NPDC005856
TGGCCGACCTCGGCCGGGCCGGGTCCGGGGTGGGCGTCGAGGTGGTCGCGGAGCCGTGCGGCCTGGGCGCGCAGCGCTTCGGCGGTGCGTCCGGAACGACGACTACCTGATCGTGCTGCAGACCCGCGCCTACGCCGCCCACCACGACCTGGTCGAGGCACTGCCCGAGCCCGCCGACGAGGTGGCCGAGCGCTTCGAGACGGCCGTCGGCGCCTACCGCCGGACGGCCGTGGAGCTCGGCTCCGAGCGACGGGCCGCCACCTCCCGGCAGTACACCGCCGACGTCGCCGCCCGGAAGGGGCTGCTGGCCGAGGCGGAGGCCGAACTGCGCGAGGTGCTCGCCCGGTTGGACGCCGCCGAGCTGGCCTGGCACACCCCGCGGGTGCTCGGGCTGCTGGGCCAGGTGCTGCTGCAGAGCAGCGAGCCGGGCCAGGCGGTCGAGGTGTTCCACCGGGCGCTGGCGGAGGCCGTGCGCTGGGGCGACGACTCCTACCCGTACGCGCCGACGTACATGATGCTCGGCCACTCCTGCCTCCAGGTGGGGGACCTCGGCGGTGCCGTCCGCGCGCTGTCGGAGGCGGCCGCGCGCTACGACCGCAAGGGCGCCGAGGCGGTCGAGGAGGCCGCCCAGGTGCGCCTGCAGCTGGCCGACGTGCTGCGCGACACCGGGCGGGCGGCGGACGCGGTGGCCGTGCTGGAGTCGGTGCTGCTGGACGCGTCGGCGGCCCGGCTGGACGTCCGGATGCTCGCCCAGACCCGACTGGACCTCGCCCGGGGCCTGTCCGAGCTGGAGGAGCACCGGGACGCCGCCGAGGAGTACCTGCGGCTGGCCGACCAGGTGGCCGGCTGGGAGGACCAGGCGACCCACACCATGGTCGCCTGCGAGGCCACCCTGGCGCTCGCCCGGGCGGAGCGCGGGGACGCCGCCGAGGCGGCGCTGGACCGGGCCCGCGAGGCGCACGGCAAGGCCCCGCAGGTGGACCAGCTGGCCGCCACCCTGCGGGAGCTGGCCCGGCTGACGATGCGGGAACAGGGCGAGGAGGGGCTGGCGGCGGCGCTCGCCCTGCTGGCCGAGGCGGACGCGGTCGGCGAGGCCGCCGAGCGGCGCGGCGACGAGTACAACTCCTGGTACCTGCGCGGCGGTTCGCACTACGAGCGGGCGCGCTCGCTGGCCGTCGCCGGGCGGTACGAGGAGGCGCTGGCCGAGGCCGAGCGGGCCGTCCCGGAGTACGAGGCGGGCGGCGAGCGGGCCGAGTCGCCGCGGGCGGAGTCCGTCCGGCTGGCCGCGCTGATCGAGGGCAGCGACCTCGGTCGCCCCGAGGCGGCGGTGGCCCGGCTGACCGCCGCCGTCGCGCGCTGCGAGGCGGCCGGGCTGACGGAGGCGGCGGAGGTGCTGCTGGAGCTGCGGGAGCGGTTCACCGGGGAGTGACCCGCGCCGTGCCCGCGCGCGGGGCGCCACGAGCGCCCCACGCGCGGCGGTGGTGCCGCGGCCCCGCTGGTGCAAGCACCCGCTGGTACCGCGGCCCCGCTGGGGCAAGCTCCCGCACAGCCGGACGGACAGCCCCTAGAGTTGACGGGTGGCCAAGGAGAACACGAACCGTGTGGACGGGCAGGTGCGCGCCGGAGCCGTCGTTCAGGCGCACACCATCGAGCAGCTGAACCTGACCCACCAGGCGCCGCCCGCCGTCCCCTGGCAGCTGCCGCCCGAGCTTCCCCACTTCGCCGACCGGACCGACGAGCAGGAACAGGTCCTCGTCGCCACCTCCGAGGAGCCGACGGCCGGCGGCCCGCTGGTGTTCACCCTCATCGGCATGGGCGGCATCGGCAAGACCGCCCTCGGCTTCCAGCTCGCCCGCTCCCTGCGCCGGCTCGGCCGCTGCCCGGACGGCATCCTCCACCTCGACCTGGACGACCTGCGGCGCGAGGGCGCCGTCGACCCCGCCGACGCCCTCGGCGAGCTGACCCTCGGCCTCGACCCCGACGCGGTGCTCCCGCCCGGCTACGCCGACCGGCGGCGCCGCTACTGGACCGCCAGTCAGGACAAGCGCCTGGTGCTCGTCCTGGACAACGCCCGCACCGGCGCCGAGGTGCTGCCGCTGCTGCCCTCCTCGGCCGGCGGCATCGTCATCGTCACCAGCCGCGGCCCCCTCCACGACCTCGACACCGCCCGCGCCGTCGAACTGCCGCTCGGCCCGCTCGACGGCGAGGACGCCACCGGTCTGCTGCGGGCCACCGTCTCCGACCCCCGGCTCGCCGCCGACCCGGAGGCTGCCGCCGAACTCGCCCGCCGCTGCGCCGGGCTGCCCGCCGCGCTGCACGTCGCCGGGCGCTGGCTTCGCCGCTACCGTCACCGCGAACTGCGCAGGCTCATCGACGAGTTGACCGTCGAGCTGGACCGGGAGGGGGTGCCCGTGGTGGAGGCCGTCTGGGACGCCGCGTACGCGAGCCTGAGCCCCGGAGCCGCCCGACTGTACCGGCTGCTGCCGCACCACCCCGGGCCGGTGGTCACGGTCGGGGCCGCCGCCGCGCTGCTGGGCGGAGGCGCGGGCGACGCCGAGGACGCGCTGGAGGAACTGTACGAGGCGGGGCTGCTGCTCCCGCGGCCGGACGGGCGGGGGCTGCACGACCTGATCCGCGGGCACGCGGCGCGGCGGGCCGAGGGCGCCGCCGAGGACGTCCCGGCCGCCCGGCGACGGCTGGTCCGCTGGTACCGCCGGCAGGCCGCCCGCGCGGACCTGGTCGCGGCCGGGCCGCGCCTGGTGGTGGCCCGGCCGGTCGTCGAGGAGCCGGGGCTCGCCGAGGCGCCCGACGTGCCGTTCGCCGCCGCGCACGAGGCCCTGCACTGGCTGGAGCGCGAGCACCTCGCCCTGTACGGCTGCGTGCGGATCGCGTACGAGGACGGCCTGGACTCCGACGCCGTCGCCCTGTGCGAACCGCTCTGGACGCACTTCCTCGACCACCAGCACTACACCGACGTGATCGACGCCTTCGGCCTCGGCGTCGCCGGTGCCGACCGCTCCGAGGACCCGCTCGCCGCCGTCCGGATGCGCTGCCAGCTCGCCCGCCCGCTCTGGGAGCAGCGCCGCTACGCGGAGGCCGCCGAGACGCTGCGGGTCGCCGTGAACCGGGCCGAGCTGCTCGGCGCGACCGAGCAGGAGCGCAAACTCCGCGCCTCCGCCGTCGAGTTCCGCGGCAAGCTGGCCTCCGTCCAGGGCGACTGGGCCGCTGCCGTGCCCGACTTCGAGGCGGCCCGGGCCGAGCACCTCGCCATCGGCAACACCTACGGCGCGATGCTCCAGACCTACCTGCTCGGCCGCGCGGCCCTCGCCCTGGGCGATCCGGGCCGCGCCGTCGCGCTGCTCACCGAGGCGCACCAGGTCGCCGCCGATCTCGGCCGGGAGCGCATGACGTCCCGCACCGCCTTCGAACTCGCCGCCGCCCTGCGGGCCGCCGACCGGGCGGACGAGGCCGTGCCGCTGTACCGGGCCGCCCTCGACGGCGCCCGGGCGCGGAAGTCGGCCGCCGACGAGCTGCGGGTGCTGGACGCCCTGGCGGACTTCCACCGGGAGCTCGGCGAGGACGCCGCGGCGGCCGGCTACCGGGCGGAGGCGGACCGCCTGCGGGGGTGAGGGCGGGGGAGCCGCGGGGCCGGCAGGGGTGGCCCGCCGGGCGGCGGGCCCGAGCCGGTCAGACCGGGAGCTCGGCCTCGGCCTCGGTGGGGACCGCCAGCCGGATGCGGTGGGTCGTGCTGCCGAAACGGGCGGTCAGCGTGGCGGGGAGCGTGCCCGGGGCGTCCGGGTGGGCGCCGAGCCAGGCGTGCACGGCGGACAGGGCGGCGGCCGGGTCGGTGCGGCGGACGCGCCCGCCGGAGCGGTCGGGGGCCACGTGGACGGCGACCGGGGCGCCGCCGTCACGGCGCAGCAGGGCGGTGGTGGGGGAGAGGACCACCGCGGCCGTGCGGCAGTTCGGGTACTCCTCGAAGGCCTCGGCCGTCCAGTCGGCGGCGGTCCGGCACTCGTGGTGCCAACCGGTCTCCGCCGGGGTGCCGGCGCGGTGGTAGAGCAGGGCGGAGCTCCGGAGCGCGCGGGTGCCGGCCCGGCCGCACTCGGCGGCGAGGTGGTGGAAGGGCAGCTCCGTCCAGGGCGGGAGCCGCTCGACGGCGACCTCCCCGCCGGCCACCGACGCCCGGACGGCGAACGCGGCCGGGGCGTACGGCGCGCGTTCGGGCAGCGGAAGCGGGCGCGGCCGTACGGGGTAGGGAGGCGGGACGAGGCCGAGGAGCTTGTACAGCTCCGGGCGCAGCGTCTCCAGGCACCGCCCGGTGAGCGCGAAGGCCTGCCCGGCGAACCGGCGGGTGCCGCCCGGGCGCTCCGGCAGGACCGGCGCCGCCGGGTCCAGGCGCGGTACGGCGGCCAGCAGGCGGTCCATCGGGCTGCCGGGGATCAGTTCGTCCGTGCCGTCGCAGGCCGCCACCACCGGCAGGTCCAGGGCGGCGGCGTAGAGCGCCACCGAGCCGTGGTCGGTGACCAGCGCGTCCGCCGCGACCAGCAGCGCCGCCCACTCCTCGTACGGCGCCGCGAGCAGCAGGCCCGCGTCCAGCGCGGGGCGCAGCCGCCGGGCGAGGTCGAAGGCGCCGGTCCGGCTGTACTCGTTGGGGTGGACGATCAGCGCCAGCTGGTACCCGTCGTACGGCAGCCGGGCGGCGAGCTCGGCGGGCAGGTCGGGGTGGCGGGAGAGCAGCGACTGCGGCCCCCAGGTGGAGGAGAGCACCACCAGCCGCCGGCCGCCGGTGCCGAGGGCGGCGCGGACGGCGTCGCGCCGGTCCAGGGACTCCAGGATCCGGTCGAGCGTAGGGTCCCCGGCGACGACGGCGTGCCGCCGGGCGCCGGGCACCCGGGCGGCGAGCTGCTCGACCTGGTCGGGGTGGGCGAGGGCGTGCAGGGCGGCGGTGGGGCGGCCGTCGCTGACCAGGAACGCCGGGTCGAGGCCGGACGGGAGCCCGGGTGAGCCCTCCCGGGCCAGCGCCTTGTTGAAGCCCGCGCCGTGCGGGAGCAGCACCCGCCGGCCGCGCAGGCCGTCGAGCGCGCCCTTGGGGCTGGCGGTGAGGATCAGGTCGTGCGTGGTGGCGAGGGCCTCGGTCCACGGGATGGAGCGGGCCCCGGCGGCGTCCACGGCCGCGAGCGCGTCGGCGGCGAAGTCGGAGCCGGGCACCAGGGTGAAGCGGCAGCGGACCCGGTCGTCACCCTCGAAGACGGGCAGCAGGTCGAGCAGCCGGTGCAGCGCGGCGGCCGAGCGCACGGCGAACAGCACCTCGGCGGGGGAGTCCGGCCCGCGCGCGGGCGTGGCTGGCTGGCTGGCTGGCTGGCTGGCTGGCTGGCTGGCTGGCTGGACCGAGGGTCCGGTAGCACACCTCAGCACCCCCCGTCGAGGGTGCGGCGGCACCGGCTCGGCGTGGTCGGGGTGGTCCTGCGGGGGCATAGGGGCGATGGTAACGGCCGGGGCGCGGAAACGGCGTGGACCAGCGCATTCCGCCCCACCGCTCTCGCTCCCTCCCGCCGGACGCCCCGTCAGCCGCAGCTGAATCTACGTGATCGACTCCGGAGGCATCGCGGCAGGTCAGGCCCCGTCGACGGCGCCCGCCCCGTCGACGGCGCCCGCGCCGGCCCCGGTCGCCACCCCGGCCAGCAGTCCGCCGACCGCGGGGGACCAGGGGCGGCCGGTCGGCCCGGTCAGCGACAGCGTCCGGTGGACGGCGGGCCGGATCGGGACCAGCACGCAGTCGGCCGGAAGCATGGTCAGCGCCAGCGCGGGCATGACCGAGACCCCGACGCCCGCGTTCACCATGCCGATCAGGGTGTTCAGGTCGCGGATGCGGTGCCGGGGCGTGAAGCGGGTGCCGGCCCGCCGGTAGGCCTCGCGGATCCGCCGCTCGCAGCCGCCCTCCGAGAGCAGGAAGTCGTCGTCCTCCAACTCGGCCACGTGGATGGTCGGTTGACCCGCGAGCGGGTGGTCGCGGCGCAGCAGCGCGTGCATCGAGTCGGCGCCGAGCGCGACCGCCCCGGGAGGCAGCGGTCCGGCGTCCACCAGGACGGCGGCGTCCACCGTGCCCGCCTCCAGCCAGGCCGCCAGCTCCTCGTCCTCGCCCTCGAAGACCCGGACGGTCAGCTGGGGGTGCGCCGCCCGCCAGTCCTTCAGCAGCCCTGGCAGCAGTGCCTGGCAGACGGTGGTCGGCGCCGCGAGCCGTACGGTGCCGGTCAGGCCGCCCGAGTGCCGGGCGGCGATCGTGCGGACGGCGAGGGCCGAGGCGACGGCCGTCCGGGCGTGCGGGAGGACCTGCTCGCCGAGCGGGGTGGGGCGGCACGGGCTGCCGCGCCGCAGCACGGGTGCGCCGAGGCTGCGCTCCAGCGCGGCGACGGCGTGCGAGACGGCGGACTGGCTGATGCCCAGCTCGTCGGCGGCCGCGCCGAAGCCGCCGGTGTCGGCGACCGCGACCAGTGCCCTGAGCTGGGCCAGGTTGACGTCCGATGCCATGAGACTTCCTCATCACGAGCGCACTGCCACTTGTTGGACTCATGCTGCGCCGCCGGGTCACGCTCTGTCCAGGAACGCGACAGGAGGACGGAGGTGGTCGGGGTGCGGCGCTGGTTGCCGGGCTTCGTGGCGCTGTCGGCGATCTGGGGCGCGAGCTTCGCCCTGATCAAGGTGGCGGTCGACGCGGGGACGCCGCCGGTGTGGGTGGCGCTGTGGCGCTGCCTGCTCGGTGCCGTCACGCTCTGGGCGGTCCTGCTGCTGCGGGGCGAGCGGGCCCCGCGCGACCGGGCACTGTGGGGGCATTCGGCGGTGGTCGCGGTGCTGCTCAACACCGTGCCGTTCACCCTGTTCTCCTTCGGCGAGACCAGGGTCAGCTCGGTGCTGGCCGGGGTGATGAACGCGACCACCCCGCTGTTCACCCTGCTGTTCGCGGCGCTGACCGTCCCCGAGGAGCGCCGTCCGGACGCCCGTCGGCTCTCCGGTCTCGCGCTCGGCTTCGTCGGTGTGCTCGTCGTGCTCGGGGTCTGGCGCGGCCTCGGCGCCGGGGCGACCACCGGCGCGCTGGCCTGCCTGGCCGCCACCTGCTGCTACGGCGCCGGCTTCGCCTACCTGCGCCGCTTCCTGTCCGGCCGCCCGGAGTCGGTGACCACCCTCTCCGCGCTCCAGATCGGCTGCGCCGCGGCCGAGCTGGCCCTGATCGCGCCGCTCGCCGCGGGTGCCCCGCACTGGCCCGGCCCGGCCGCGGCCGCCGCCCTGCTGGTGCTCGGCGCGCTCGGTACGGGCCTGGCCTACCTGCTCAACCTGGGCCTGGTCCGGTCGGCCGGCGCGACGGTCGCCTCCGCGGTCACCTATGTGACGCCGCTGTGGTCCACCGCGTTCGGCGCCGCCTTCCTCACCGAGCCGGTCGGCTGGAACGCCCTGGGCGGCGGCGCGCTGGTGATCGCGGCCGTCGCCCTCACCAGGCCGCGCCGGGCCCCGGCCACGGCCTCGGCCGAGGGGCCTGCCGAGGGGCCGACGCAGGCCCCGAAGGGCCGTCAGCCGGTCGGTTAGGGTGGACCGGGTGAGCGAGGGGAGCGGTGGCGAGGGGGCCGGCGAGGGGCCCGGTGGCGGCGCCGCTGACGGTGCCGGCGAGGGGAGCCGCGCGGGCGAGCCGCAGCCGACGGCCGTGCGCGAGGCGCTGTGGGCGCACCCGCTGCGCTTCCCGTTCACCCACTGGGTGCCGCGCTGCTGGGCGTACCTGCTGAGCGGCGCGCTGCTCGGGCCGCTGCTGCTGGTGGTCCTCGCGGTGCTGCTGGTGCTCGGTGCGGGCCTGTCGGTGGTCGGCGTCGGGTTGCCGGTGCTGCTCGCCCTGGCGTTGGCGGGCATCCCGACCGCCACCGTGACCCGGTGGCGGCTGCGGCTGGTCGAGCCGGTCCCGCTGCCCGACCCGCACCGCGGCCTGCCCGGGGCGGGCCGCCGGGCCCGGGTCCGCACCCGGCTGCGCGAGCGGGCCACCTGGCGCGAACTCGCCCACGCCGTACTCGCCTCGACGGTGCTGGCCGCCGCCTCGCTGGGCTTCACCGCGCTGCTGGTGTTCTCCGTCCTGTACGTGCTCTCCCCGTTGGTGGTCTGGGCGCTGGCACCGGAGACCGTGATGCTGATCCCCGGGCACGCCGTGCCCGGGCCGCTCGCCGCCCTGCCGTTCAGCGCCGCCGGGCTGGCCGGCCTGCTGCTCTGCGCGTACGGCGGGGCGCTGCTGACCGCCGCCGAGGTCGCGCTGGCCCGCCTCCTACTCGGGCCCCGGGAAGACGACCTCGGGCGTCAGGTGCTCGAACTCACCCGCTCCCGGGCCAGGTTGGCCGACGCCTTCGAGGCCGAGCGGCGCCGGATCGAGCGTGACCTGCACGACGGGGCGCAGCAGCAGCTGGTCGTGCTCAGCATGACCCTCGGGCTCGCCGAGTACGAGCTGCGCGCGCAGGAGGGCCGGGCCGCCGAACTCGTCACCCGGGCGCGCGGCGAGGCCCGGCAGGCGCTGGAGCAGCTGCGCGCACTGGTGCGCGGCATCCACCCGCAGGTGCTCACCGACCACGGGCTCGCCGCCGCCGTCGCCGAGGTCGCGCTGCGGCACCCGATCCCGGTGACCGCCGACATCGAGCTCCCGCAGCGGCTGCACCCCGCCGTGGAGACCACCGCCTACTTCACCGTCACCGAGGCGCTCACCAACGCCGCCAAGCACAGCGGCGCCACCGCGATCACCGTCCACGGGCGGGTCGCGGGCGGCCGGCTGGTCGTCCAGGTGACCGACGACGGCCGCGGCGGGGCGGACCCGGCGGCCGGGGCCGGACTGGCGGGACTCGCCGACCGGGTGGCACTGCTGAGAGGACGACTGATGGTGACGAGCCCGACGGGCGGCCCGACGACGCTGCGGCTGGAGGTCCCGTGCTCAGGGTGGTGATCGCCGAGGACGCGGTGCTGCTGCGCGCCGGACTGGTCGAACTCCTCGCCCTGGGCGGCCACCGGGTGACCGCCGCCGTCGGCGACGCCGAGGCGCTGATCGCGGCCGTCGACGCCGCCCGGCCGGACATCGTGGTCACCGACGTCCGGATGCCCCCCGACCACACCGACGAGGGCCTGCGCGCCGCCCTCGCCCTGCGCGAGCGCCACGCCGGCCTGCCCGTCCTGGTGCTGTCCCAGTACGTGGCCACCCCGTACGCGACCCGGCTGCTCGCCGCCGCCGGTGCCCAACCGGCCGGTCTGGGCTACCTGTTGAAGGACCGGGTCGGTGACGTCGCGGACTTCCTGGACGCGCTGCGGCGGGTCGCCGACGGGGAGACGGTGATCGACCCCGATGTGGTCCGGGTTCTGCTGCGGGCCCAGTCGGCCGACCGCCCGCTGGCCCGCCTCACCCCGCGCGAGCGCGAGGTGCTCGCGCTGATGGCCGAGGGCCTCAACAACCAGGCCGTGGCAGGCCGGTTGAGCATCACCGAGGCCTCGGTGGTGAAGCACTGTGGGAACATCTTCATGAAGCTGGACCTGGACCCGACCGAGGGCAACCGGCGGGTGCTCGCGGTGCTGGCACACCTGCGCGGGCAGTGACCGCAGGGCCGGCCCGTGGGCGATCGACCCCCTTGTCACGGCGGTCGCGGTGCCGGAACGATGGCGTCATGGCAAGGACACGGGAACCGCAGAGCGCGCTCGTCAACCGACTGCTCAAGGGCGAGGCGACCAGGGACGACACCACGACGGCCCAGACCAACTTCCTGCTGTGGCTGCGGCAGGAGTGGTCCGGGGACGGGGACTCGGCGCTGGCGGAGTGCCAGGACGTGCTGACGGCGGCCGGGGGCGAGGAGTGGCGCGGCATGCCGGAGCGTGATCTGTCCGCCCACGTCTGGCTGTTCAGCTTCTCCTGCCCGAGCCGCGACGACCTGTCGGGTCAGGCACGGAACTGGGTGGCGGCGGTGCGCGCCAACGGCGGAGCGGCGGCCATCGCCCGGCTGGTCAGGCACCTGCGGGGGCAGCCGGACTGACGCCGACGACCGCGTCGGGCAGCGGCACGGCCGGGTCGAGCAACTCGGTGAGCCGGCGCGCCGAAGCCTCCCAGGTCCAGTGCTCCTCGACCCGGCGCCGCCCCGCCGCCCCCATCCGGGCACGTTCGGCGGGCGGGGCCAGCAGGAGGCGGGTCAGGGCGGTGGCCACCTCGGCGGGGGCGCGGCCGTCGACGACCGTGCCGGTGACGCCGTCGAGGACGGTGTCCGGGGCGCCGCCGGAGCGGCCGGCCAGCACCGGGAGGCCGGCGGCGGCCGCCTCCAGGAAGACGATGCCCAGGCCTTCGGCCTCCAGGCCCAGCCGACGGGTGCGGCAGGGCATCGCGAAGACGTCCGCGCCGGCGTAGTGGACGGCCGTTCCGGCGTGGTCCAGGCCGCCGGTGAACACCACGCTGCCCGGTTCGGTCAGCCGGCGGGCCAGGCCCCGCAGCCGCTCCTCGTCCGGGCCCCGGCCGACCAGGACCAGGGTGGTCCCGGGCACGGCCCGGCGGATCGCGGGCAGCGCGCGGATCAGCACGTCCTGCCCCTTGCGCGGGACCAGCCGCGCCACGCAGAGCACCACCGGGGCGGCGGACGCGTCCCGGGTGGAGCCTTCGGTGGCTGCGGAGCCTTCGGTGGCCGCGGAGCCCTCGGGGTCCGGCCGGACGTCGGAGGCCGGCATGACGTCGGCGGCCGGGCGGAAGACCGACGGGTCGACCCCCGGCACCAGGCGAACCAGCCGGGCGTCCGGCCCGAGCGCGGGGGCGATCCGGGCGCGGGTGTAGGCGCCGAGGTAGGTCACCACGTCCGTGCCGCGGCCGATCCGGCGCAGCAGGCCGCGGGCGCCCGGGGTGCGGGCCCACCAGATCTCGTGGCCGTGCGTGGTGGCGACCGTTCGGCGGATGCCGGGCGCCAGTCGCCGCAGGCCGGGCGCCATCGCGGCGAGCGGGGCGGCGGCGCCGAACCAGACCCGGTCACAGCCGTGCGCGCGGGCTATCCCGGCGGCCCGGCGGGTGACCCGCGGGGTCGGCAGCAGGGTGCGGGCGGGGTCGCGGATCACCGGATAGGGGAGAGCGGCGTCGTGGCGCTCCGCGCCCGGTTCGGCCGAGGTGTAGACCACGACGTCGTGACCGGGGACGCGGTCGGCCATGGCCCGGACGAAGGTCTCGATGCCGCCCTGGCGCGGCGGGAAGTCGTTGGTGACGACGAGGGTGGTGCCCATGGCAGGCCTTTCGGAGCGTTCGGAGTGTACGGAGTGTTCGGAGTGTTCGGAGTCGAGGGCGCGAGGGGGAGCAGGAGGAGGGCGAGCGGCAGCGCGAGGTAGCCGAACCTCCCGGCGGGCGCCAGCAGGAAGGCCGCCGAGAGCCCCAGGGCCAGCCGGTGCGCCGCGGCGGCCGCGGTGCGGGGCGGGCGGGCGACCAGCGAGGCGCCGACGGCGAGCCCGGCGAGCAGCAGCAGGCCGACGGCGGCGTACCAGCCGGGCGGGCCGAGGTCGGCGAGCAGCCGCCCGGGCAGCGGGCTGGCGGCCGGGGTGGGCAGCCGGCCGCGACTGGTGGGGAAGGCGAACACCTGCTCCACCAGCGGCCCGGGCGCGCGCAGCGCCACCGGCAGCACGGCCACCGCCGCCGCCCCCACCGCGACGGCCGCCCCGCGCAGTGCCGCGCGCCGTCCGGCGGTGGCCGCCAGCAGGGCCGTCACCACGGCGAGCTCGGGCCAGGCCGTCCACTTCAGTGAGCAGGCGGCGGCCAGTGCCAACCCGGCCGCCACCGGCCGCCGTTCGGCGGCGCGGACCAGGGCGAGCCAGCAGAGGCCGATGAGCGGCAGGTCGACCCCGCTGACGCAGAGCGGCACCAGCACCGCCCCGACGGCCGCGACCGCCAGCGACACCTCGCGCCCGCGCCGCCGCGCCAGTGCCGCGGTCAGTGCCGCCGACAGGTACCCGCCGACCGCGAAGGTCCCCCAACTCCGGTGCGGCCCGAGCCCGGACAGCACCGGAAACGCCCCCGCCCACCCGGCCGCGACCACCCAACCGCCGCACCACCACCACGCCCGTTTCGTCACCCCTTCATTGCATCGACGCAGCTCGGCGGGGTCATCACGGCCAAGTCGAGTCCTGTGGTCGGGTTTCCCCCACCCCTGGCCGGAGGGCGGGGGTAGGGGTGCGGGGTCGGCGCGCCTGGGCCCGACATCAGGTCGCGCCTGGCGGGGCCCAGGCGGCTCCGACCCTGCGCGGGCGGGGCGGCGGGACCGCGTGGGGTGGCGTGCCGCCCGGTCGCGCGTCACGCCGGGGCGGCGGCCGAGTGGGCTGTGCGCCGGGTCGTCGGCGGGCGTGGGCGCCGGGGCGGCGGCGCGGGCGCGTCCGCCGGTGGCGTGGAGCCGCTTCCTCCTCCCGGCCCCGCGCTGACGTTCGGTGGCCGGTGGATTACTGATCGTCCCCGGCGCACCGCTATCCTCGCCCTGTGCGGAGGTCGTGGGGTGCGGCGGTGGAGCGGGCGCAGGACCGACTGGCGGCGGGGCCGCGGCTGCGGGTGGCCGGGCCGGGGGAGGAACGGCGGTTCGCGCTCTGGGACTTGGCGTCCCTGGTGGAGGGCGAGCTGGGTGAGCCGGTGGACCCGGACGGGCTGGCGCCGCAGGCGGAGCGCGGGTGGCGGGAGCGGCTGGGGGAGAGCGGGCGGGAGTGGCCGGGCGGGGAGCTGTACCGGCGGCGCTACTGGATCCAGGACGACGCCGGGGCGGTGGTGGGCACCGTCGCGGTGGACAACTGGACCAAGGGGCCGAGCCAGCTCGCCGTCTCCTCCCTCTATGTGACGCCGGCCGCGCGCGGGCGGGGCCTGGCCGCCGCCGCACTGGACGAGGTGTACGCGGCGGCCACCGCCGAGGGCCTGCCGGGGTTCCGGCTGGAGGCGCACTGGACCTGGCAGCCGGCGGTCCGTTACTACCTGCGCCGGGGCTTGTGGGTGGTGGGCTGGAAGCATGCGCTGTCGTTCGCCCGGATGCCCCAACTCCCCCTCCACCGGGTGCGGGAGGAGGACGGTCGACTGCTCCTGCTGGTCGCCGACCGGCGCGGCTGGGTGCCGATACTGGCCGCCGGGCAGGAGGGCCGCTGGTTGCGGCTGGACGAGACGGCGGACTACCGGGGCTGCGACGGCTGGGTGCACGAGTACGCCCGCTCCACGCTGGCCCTGTGCCTGGCGCTGGCCGGCCGACCGCTGGTGCGCGGCCCGCAGTGGTGGGCGGAGGCTTGGCGCTGGTCGGACGCGGGGGAGCCGGAGGGCCTGGCGTACCGGATCGAGGAGTTCGAGCGGGCGGCCCGGACGGCGGGTCGGCGGCTGGTGAGCCCGTACCGCCCGGTGCCGTTGCCGGGCTCCGGACTGCCGGGCTCCGGGATGTCGGGGGCCGGGGAATCGGGGCCCGGGCCGTCGGAGCGGGCCGCGCCGGATCCCGGGCGGCCGGAGCGGGCCCCGTCGGCGTCCCCGCAGCTGGCAGACTCGGGGGATGGCTGAGATCGAGATCGACGGCGTCCCCGCCGACCCGGCGCGGCTGGCCGCGCTGGGGCTGCTCAACTACGGGCACTTCACCACCCTGCGCGCCGAGGCGGGCCGGGTGCGCGGCCTGGCGCTGCACCTGGACCGGCTGGTCCGGGACTGCCGGGTGCTGTTCGGTGCCGAGCTGGACCGGGCGGCGGTGCGGGAGCGGATCGGCGCGGTGCTGCCCGCCGACGGCGCGCCGGTGATCGTCCGGGTCACCGTGTACGACCCGGCGCTCGGCCTGGAGCGCCCCGCGGCCCCGGCCGCTCCCTGCCTGCTGGTGACCACCCGCCCGGCCGCGGCGGCCGCGCCCGCCCCGCTGCGGGTCCGCACCGCGGCGTACCGGCGGGAGCTGCCGCAGGTGAAGCACGTCGGCCTGTTCGGTCTGGTGCACCACCGCCGGCAGGCCCAACTGGCGGGCTTCGACGACGTGTTGCTGGTGGACGAGGATGGCCTGGTGGTCGAGGGCGCGACCTGGAACGTCGGCTTCCTGGCCGAGGAGAAGCTGGTCTGGCCGCAGGGCCCGAGCCTGCCGGGCGTCACCGAGGCCCTGCTGTCCGGCGCGTACCGGGGCCCGCAGTCCCGCGAGCCGGTGCCCGCCGACGGGCTGGACCGCTTCACCGCCGCCTTCGCGGTGAACGCGGGCGTCGGGATGCGCCCGCTGGCGGCCGTGGACGGCACCGCCTTCGACCCCGCCCACCCGGTGCTCGCCGAGCTGGGCGCCGCCTACCTGGGGATCCCCGCCGAACCGGTGGGGGGATAACCCCACCTGCGGTCCGCCGGTGGCCTGCATGGTTCGCGGAGCCCGTCCTCCCTAGGTTGGAGCACGTAGACGACGAGCGCCGCGGAGACGCGGAACCGAAGGAAGGCCCACCCATGGCACGCCGCCAAGACCGCCGCAGGACCGACGAGTTCGGGACGGACCAGTACGGCACCGACGCCTACGGCACCGCCCCGTACGCCCCGGCCCCGCACGCGGCCCCCGCGATCGAGCTGCGCGGGGTGCGCCGCACCTACGGGCGCGGCGAGGCGACGGTGCACGCGCTGCGCGGGATCGACCTGGCGCTGGCCCACGGCAGCTTCACCGCGGTGATGGGCCCTTCCGGCTCCGGCAAGTCCACCTTCCTCCAGTGCGCGGCGGGCCTGGACCGCCCGGACTCCGGGCAGGTCCGGCTCGGCGGCGAGGACATCACCGCGCTGAACGAGAACCGGCTCACCGAGCTGCGCCGCAGCCGGATCGGCTTCGTCTTCCAGTCCTTCAACCTGCTGCCCTCGCTGACCGTCGAGCAGAACGTGATGCTCCCGCAGCGTCTCGCCGGGGAGCGCCAGGACCGGGGCCGGGCGAGGGAGCTGCTGAGCCGGGTGGGCCTCGGCGAGCACGGCCGGCGCCGGCCCGGGCAGCTCTCCGGCGGTCAGCAGCAGCGGGTGGCGATCGCCCGCGCGCTGATCACCCGCCCGGACGTGGTGTTCGCCGACGAGCCGACCGGCGCGCTGGACACCCGGACCGCGCACGAGGTGCTCGCCCTGCTGCGCCAGGCCGTGGACTCGCTCGGCGCGACCGTGGTGATGGTGACCCACGACCCGGTGGCCGCCTCCTTCGCCGACCGGGTGCTGTTCCTGGCCGGCGGCGCGATCGTGGACGACCTGCCGCACCCGAGCCCGCAGACCGTCGCGGACCGGATGGTCGCGCTGACCGCCCGCCCGGTGGGAGCGGCGGCATGACGAACGGACTCGCGCGCTCCTCGGTGCGCTTCCGGCCCGCGTCCTTCGTGGGCACCCTGGTCGCCCTGGTGCTGGGCGCCGCCGTGGTGGCGGCCTGCGGCGTGCTGCTGCAGACCGGCCTGACCGCGAGCCTGACGCCCGCTCGGTACGCGCACGCCCCGGTGGTGGTCGCGGCCGATCAGGCGGTGAAAATCCAGAAGAAGGTCGCCGACGACGTCGAGACCGTGGAGCAGGCCACCCCGGAGCGGGCCCGGACGGACGCCGCGCTGGTCGGCCGGCTGGCCGCGCTGCCCGGCGTCGCGGCCGCCCGCCCGGACACCGCCTTCCCGCTGCCCGCCACCGGCCGGACGCCGGCCCTGACCGGCCGGGGCATCGCCGCGCTCGGCATCGCCGGCCCCGGCGACACCCTGGTCGAGGGCCGCGCGCCCGGTGCGAACGAAGTGGTGCTGGACGCCGAGACGGCGCGCGCCGCCCACCTCGCGCCCGGCGCGAGCCTCGCGCTCACCGCGCCCGGCGGTACCGCGAACTACCGGGTCTCCGGCCTGGCCGCCGTCCAGCAGGCGGGTCCCACCGCCTGGTTCGCCGACGCCACTGCCGACCGCCTCTCCGGCCACCCCGGCCGCGTCGACGCCATCGCCGTGCAGCCCCGCGAGGGTGTGACCGCCGCCGCGCTCGCCGCGCAGGTCCGCCAGGCGGTCGGCGGCGACGCCAGGACCTTCACCGGGGACGGCCGCGGCACCGTCGAGCACCCCGCCCTCGGCGGCGCCCGCACCATGCTGATGGCCCTCGGTGGCACCTTCGGCGGCTACGCCACCATGACCGCGGTCTTCGTGGTGATGAGCACCGTCGCACTCGCCACCGGCCAGCGCGCCCGCGAGTTCGCCCTGCTGCGCGCCATCGGCGCCACCCCGCGCCAGATCCGCCGCACCATCGCCGCCGAGGCGATGCTGGTCGCGCCGCTCGCCGCGGCGCTCGGCATCCTGCCCGGACTCGCCCTCGCCCGCTGGTGGTTCGGCCAACTGGTCGAGCGCGGAGCCGTCCCCGCGGACATCCGCCTGGACGTCGGCCCGCTGCCGATGATCGCCGCCGTCCTCGCCTGCACCCTCGCCGCGCTGACCGCCGGCTTCCTGGCCGCCCGCAGGCCGTCCCGGATGCGGGCCGCCCAGGCGCTCGGCGAGGCCTCCGTCGAACCGCCCCGCCCGGGGCGGGTGCGCACCGTCCTCGGACTGCTCTTCGCCGCCGGAGGCTGCACGGCCGCCGGCGTCGCCAGCGCCCTCGACGGCGACAAGGCCGCCCAGGTCGCGCTCGGCGTGGTGATGTGCCTCATGGTGGCCGTCGCCCTGCTCGGCCCCTGGCTGGCCCGGGCCGCCGCCGTGGTCCTCGGAGCCCCGCTGCGGGCCGGTGGCGCGCCCGGCTCGCTGGCCGCCGACAACGCCCGTGCCAACGCCCGCCGGCTGGCCTCCGCGATCACCCCGATCGTGCTGGTCACCGCCTTCTGCGGCACCCTGCTGATCCTGCAGAGCACCGTGCGCCACACCACCGGCGAGAACGTCCGGGCCGGCGTCACCGCCGACCACGTGATCGGCGCCACCGGCCCCGGCCTGCCCGCCGGAACGGCCGAGCGGGCGGCCCGGGTGCCCGGCGTGGACACCGCCGTCGGCCTGCTGCGCACCGGAGTCGTCTACGAGAACGCCGGCCAGCTGGGCTCCGCCCCCGTGCTCGGCGTCGACGGCGACCCGGCCAGGCTGCCGAAGGTGCTCGACCTCGGCGTGCGCAGCGGCACCCTCGCCGACCTCGGCCGCGCCCCCGACACCATCGCGCTGAGCGCCACCCTGGCCGACGCGTTCGGCGCCGAGGTCGGCGACCGGGTCCCGCTCTGGCTCGGCGACGGCACCGCGGCCCGGCCCGCCGTGGTCGCGGTGTACGACCGCGGGCTCGGCGTCGGCCAGGCGCTGCTGCCCCGGGACGCGGTGGCCGCGCACGTCACCGCCGGGTACGACAGCCAGGTGCTGGTCGCCGACGCGCCGGGCGCCGACCGCGCCGCGGTGGCCGCCGGGCTGGGCGGGCTGGCCGGGGCCGCCGTGACCGACCGGGCCGGGTTCGTCGCCCAGTCCGACAAGGACCTGGAGCTCAGCGGCTGGGCCAACACCGTGATGGCCGCCGTGCTCGGCGGGTTCGCCGCCGTCAGCGCCGCCAACACCCTGGTGATGACGGTGCTGGACCGGCGCCGCGAGGTCGCGCTGCTGCGACTGGCCGGCACCACCCGGCGCCAGGTGCGCGGCATGATGCGCTGGGAGGCGCTGCTGGTGGCCTCGACCGGCCTGGCGGTCGGCACCGCCATCGCCGGGGCCACCCTGGTGCCGGTCGCCCGGGGCGTGGCCAACTCCGCCCCGTACGTGCCGCCGACGCTCGCCCTGCCGCTGGTCGGCGGAGTCGTGCTGCTCTGCCTCGCGGCGACCGGGGTGCCGGTCCGGGCGCTGCTGCGGACCCGGCCGGCGGCGCTGGGCGCGGCGCGGCAGTAGCGGGCCGAGCAGGGCAGGGGGTGCTCTCGAGGACGACTCGAGGGCACCCCCTTCCTCCGGGTGAGGACGACCTTCGGGTGAGGACGACGGCCCGGGTGGGGGGTTCGCGGGGACCCTCATGACGTCCGAGGGCTGCTTCACCCGGACGGTGGAATGCCGGAGGGCGTGCGCTGCGCTCTGCGGCACTCCTGTCCTAGCGTCGCCGGAAGAGGACCCCGCCGATGCCCGGAGCCGCCGCATGACCACCCCCGCCGAACGCCGCCGGAACGGCCGGGCCGCCCGGGAGCGGGTCTCCCGCTCCGCCCACGGCCGGTGGATCCCCGCCGCCGACCGGCCCGACCCGCTCGACGTGCTGGAGCGGCAGGGCGAGGGCCGGGTCGCCTCGCTGCTGCCGATCCGCCGTGGGCGGATGGCGGAGAGCCCGTTCGCCTTCCTGCGCGGCGCCGCCGCCGTCATGGCGGCCGACCTCGGCGCCCTCCCCGACACCGGCCTCACCGTCCAACTCTGCGGTGACGCGCACCTGGTGAACTTCGGCCTGTACGCCTCGCCGGAACGCGCGCTGCTCTTCGACGTCAACGACTTCGACGAGACCTTCCCCGGCCCCTTCGAATGGGACGTCAAGCGGCTCGCCGCCAGCGTCGCCGTCGCCGCCCGGGACAACGGCCAGGACGGGGAACGGGCACGCCGCGCCGCCCGCGTCGCCGTCGAGGGCTACGCGAGCGCGATGCGACAGCTGGCGGGCCTGGGTGAACTCGACGTCTGGTACGCCCGGGTGGACACCGCGCAGTTGCTTCCGCTGCTGAGCAAGCCCCGGCAGCGCCGACGTGTCGAGGCCGAGCTCGCGCGTGCCCGGCGCCGCACCAGCCTGCAGGCCGTGGGCAAGCTCACCGAGGAACGGGACGGGCGGCGCCGGATCATCAGTTCACCGCCGCTGATCGAGCCGCTGAAGAAGGACGAACTGCGCGCCGTCGGCAAGGTGTTCAGCGACTACCGGGCCACCCTCGCGGAGGACCGCCGGGTGCTGCTGGACCGCTTCCGGTTCGTCGACGCGGCGACCAAGGTGGTCGGCGTCGGCAGTGTCGGCACCCGCTGCTTCATCGTGCTGCTGGAGGGCGGGAACGGCCGCGACCCGCTGTTCCTCCAGATCAAGGAGGCCGACCGGTCGGTCCTGGAGGACCACCTGCCGCCGCTGCGGGTGGACGCCGAGGTCGCCGCCCACCACGGCGGCCGCCGGGTGGTCACCGGCCAGCACCTGATGCAGGCCGCCAGCGACATCTTCCTCGGCTGGACCACGGGCCCCGCCGGACGTCACTTCTACGGCCGCCAACTGCGCGACATGAAGGGCTCGGTGGAGGTCGCCGATCTGAAGCCCCCCGGCCTGCGAGCCTACGCCGACCTCTGCGGCCGCACCCTCGCCCGCGCCCACGCCCGCACCGGCGACCGCCTCGCCATCGCCGGCTACCTCGGCGGCGCCGACACCTTCGCCGAGGCCGTCGCTGAGTTCGCCGTCCGCTACGCGGAACAGACGAAGGTCGACCACGGCGAACTGGTGGCGGCGATCGCGGACGGCCGGCTGGAGGCGACCCGGGGCGTGTGAACCCGGGCTGCCGGATGGGGAGTTCACGCCACGGCGGGCCGGCCGGGAGCGGGCCCGACACGATGGCCGCCGTGGCGGACGAGACCTGCGCGGGCCGGAGCCGGAGCACTGCCCGCTGCCGGAGGGACGGTCCGCCCGCTTCCCGCGGTCGCCGCCGGTCACCGGGTCGGAACCCGCGCACCGGTGGTGCACCGGGTTCCGGAGGCCCTGGAACGGAGGCCGGCAGGTCAGCGGACCCGTGGCCGCACCGCCGCGACCAGCAGCGCGGCGCCGACCAGCAGGCCGCCGGCATAGAACGGCCCGAGGCCGCCGGCCGCGGTGCCGAGAGCGGCGGCGGCGAGCAGGGGGCCGAGGGTGGCGCCGAGGTTGAGCGCGGCGGTGGCGTAGGCCCCGGCCAGGGTGGGGGCGCCGGCCGCCTCGTACAAAACCCGGGTGATCAGTGTGCCGGCGACCGCGAAGGAGAGCGCGCCCAGCAGGAACACCAGCGGCAGCAGCGCGCCCGGTGCGTCCGAGGCGATGGCGAGGGCCGGCCAGCCCACCAGCAGCAGCGGTCCGCCGACCGCGAGGACCAGGCCGGGACGCCGGTCCGCGAGCCGCCCGGCGACGGTGACCCCGGCGAACGACCCGGCGCCGAACAGCACCAGCGCGACCGGCACCCACAGCTCGCCCAGCCCGGCGCGGCCGGTCACCACGGGGGCGAGGAAGGTGAAGGCACCGAAGGTGGCCGCGTTGACCAGCGCGGCGAGCAGCATCGCGCGGAGCAGTCGGGGGCGGCGCAACTCGGCGACCTCCGAGCGCAGTTCTGCCGTCGCGGGCCGGTTGGCCGAAGCGGCCGGAGACGGAAGGCACTTGGCGATCCCGGCGGCGGCCGGCAGGCAGAACAGCGCGACGGCCCAGAACGCGGCGCGCCACCCGAACAGCGCACCCAGCACCGCTCCGCCGGGGACGCCGGCCACCGTCGCCACCGTCGTGCCCGCCAGCAGCACGGCGATCGCCCGCCCCTTGCGGTCCGCCGGGACCAGCGCGGCGGCGGTGGTCAGGGCCACCGCCAGGAACCCGGCATTGGCGAGTGCGGCCGCCACCCGGGTGGCGAACAGCACCGGGAAGCTCGTGGTCACGGCTCCGACGGCGTGCGCCGCCGCGAAGGCCAGGGCGAACCCGAGCAGGCTGCCGCGCCCCGGCCGGTTGCGGACGAGCGCGGCCGTCAGCGGCGCGCCGACCGCCATCCCGACCGCGAAGGCCGAGGTCAGCCCGCCGGCCGTACCGACGGTGACACCGAGGTCGGCGGCGAGGCCGGGCAGCAGCCCGGCGAGCATGAACTCCGAGGTGCCCATGGCGAACACGGCCAGGGCGAGCAGATAGAGGGGGAGGGGCATCGAGGGGCTCCGAAGAGGGTGGAGGGAACGAGGACGGGACGTCTCGTCACCGCGCGCTCAACCCCCGGGCGGCGCAGGCGCGGCGCTCGCTCGGACCTCGGTGGTTCCAGGCTCTCCGGGGATCAGGGGGCTGACGGCGCGTGACCGAAAGCCCCCACCCTGGATGCCTCAGGGCTCGACATGCCCGCAGGCTACCGGACCGCCCGCCGTCGGGTCACCCAGTTGCCCGACTGGTCTCACCGTTAAGTGATCGAACGTCACATATGCGTCGAACAGAAGTATTTGGCGGGATCGGCGTGGCGACGTAGGGACTGGCGATCAGCTCTGTGCCTCCATGGTGGCAAATTCGGTCAATTGCTGTTCGCTTTTGACTGGTTCGGAAACTTTTCGAACCGGAGGTTCCGGTTCCGTGGCTGAGCCGTGTAGGTTTCCGATCGGTTCGGGCGGTCAAGTGCGCCACCTGACACCGAAGTTGTTTCCAATGGAGTGCGGGCGTGCCCTGGTGGGCTCCCCGCGGGATCGAAGGGGGAGGGCCTCCATGCCTGACATCGACCTCGGCGTGGCGACGGACTGGGACGACGGTGACACGCACGCCCGCGTCAAGCTGGAGCAGAACCGGATCGGCCAGTCCCCGGCCAAGAAGGACGTGCTCGTCACCTCGCCGATGAGCATCGAGCTGTCGGTGAACACGAACCTCAGCAGCAGCCAGGAGTCGGACAAGTTCTACTTCACGACCTACCGCGGCGGCGTGAAGAAGATCATCGCCGTGCTGGACTCCAACGGCAACCTGTCCATCGCCGGCCAGGTGTTCACGGGCCAGGGGAACCTGACGTACTAGGCCCTGTTCGAGCGGTGCGGTACCCGGGCCCGTGCGCTCACCGGAGTGTGCGGACCCTCCGTCAGGTGACCAAGTGCTCCACCTGGCAGTGAAGTTGTTTCCAATGGAGTGCGGGCGTGCCCTGGCGGGCTCCCCGCGGGATCGAAGGGGGAGGGCCTCCATGCCTGACATCGACCTCGGCGAAGCGTCCGACGTGAAGAACGGCGACTGGAACGGTCGCGTCAAGCTGCGGCAGAACCAGATCTACCTGAACGAGCCGAAGAAGAAGGACGTGCTCATCAGCGGTCCGGAGAGCATCGAGCTGGTGGTGAACACGAACCACTCCACCAGCCAGGAGGCGAACAAGTTCTACTTCACCACCTACCACGGCGCCACGCGGAAGATGCTCGCGGTGCTGGACTCCGACGGCAACCTGTCCGTCGCCGGGCGACTGATCACGGGCCAGACGAACCTGACCTACTAGGACGGGTGGATCCGGTCGTTCCTCCCCGGCGTGGTGGCCGGAGCGGAGCGCCCGGTGCGGTACCCGGGCCCGTGTGCTCACCGGAGTGCGCGGACCTCCGCCGGGTGACCAAGTGCTCCACCTGGCAGTGAAGTTGTTTCCAATGGAGTGCGGGCGTGCCCTGGCGGGCTCCCCGCGGGATCGAAGGGGAGGACCTCCATGCCTGACATCGACCTCGGCGAAGCGGACAACTGGACGCAAGGCGACTGGCACGGTCGCGTCAAGCTGCGGCAGAACCAGGTCTACCCGGGCACGCCGAAGAAGGACGTGCTCGTCAGCGGTCCGGACAGCATCGAGCTGTCGATCAACACGAACGTGGAAGTGGACCACGCGAAGAACAAGTTCTACTTCACGACCTACTGGGGCGGCATGAAGAAGATCGTCGCGATCCTCGACGCGGACGGCAACCTGTACCTCGCCGGCAATGTGACCGAGGTCAAGTACCAGCGCGACCTGGACTACTAGGCGGCTGCGCGTTCCACACGGCCCCGAGGTCCGCGCACTCTCCGGAGTGCGCGGACCTCCGTCGTCCCGGCGGACCGGACCACGGCGTCGCCCTTCTCACGGCACCAGGATCCGCAGGGCGTCCCTCGCCACCGCGACGTCCACCGGGAGCCGGGTGATGAACTCCCCGTCGGCGTAGGCGGTGATGCCGGGGGACTCGATCCGCAGGGACTCGGTGCGCAGCGTGGTGACCTCCGGGTAGCCGGTGTGGGTGCCCTTGAAGACGGTCGGGAAGAACCGGGCGATGCGCAGCCGGGGCATGGCGTCGACGAGGGTGACGTCGAGCAGGCCGTCGTCGGGCAGGGCGGCGGGGCACATCAGCATGCCGCCGCCGTAGCTACGGGTGTTGCCGACGGCGGCCAGGGTGAGGTCGCGTTCGACGATGGTGCCGTCGGCGAGGGTGATGCGGAACGGCAGCGGGCGCAGGTTGGCGAACTCGGCGAGGATGGCCAGGTTGTAGCGCATCCGGCCGCGCGGCCAGCGCAGCCGGTTGGCGCGGTCGCTGACCAGCGAGTCGAAGCCGGTGGCGAGGACGGAGCCGTACCAGCGGACGGCGCCGTCCGGACCGGTGACCCGGCCGAGGTCGACGCCGCGGGTGCGCCCGGCGGCGATGACGTCGGCGGCGTCCTCGGGGGCGCCGAGCGGCAGGCCGTACTCGCGGGCGTGGTCGTTGCCGGTCCCGGCGGGTATCACGCCGAGCGGCACGGGGGTGCCGGCCAGGGCCTGGAGGGCGAGGTTGATCATGCCGTCGCCGCCGACCACGGCCACCGCGTCCACCCCGTCGGCCGCCGCTTCGCGGGCGAGGCGGACGGCGTCCTCGGGGGAGCGCCCGGCGTGCGGCTCGACCTCGATGCCGAGGGCCCGCAGCCGGGCGGTGGCCCGGTGGGCGGCGGGCTCGGCATGGCCGACGCCCGCCGCCGGGTTGGTGAGAACGGCGACCCTGCGGACGGTTCTCACCTCGTTCACGGGATCAACTTGCCGGGGTTGAGGATGCCCGCCGGGTCGAGTTCGGCCTTGACGGCGCGCAGGACGCGCACGCCGAGGTCGCCGATCTCCTCGGTCATCCAGGGCCGGTGGTCGGCACCGACGGCGTGGTGGTGGCTGATGGTGCCACCGGCGCCGAGGATGGCGTCCCCGGCGGCGCGCTTGGCGGCGCCCCAGCGGGTCAGCGGCTCCTCGCCGAGCGCGGCGACGACGGTGAAGTAGAGCGAGGCGCCGGTCGGGTAGACGTGCGAGATGTGGCAGAGCACGAGGGAGCCGGGCAGGGCGCCGGTGAGCGCCTCGGTGACGGCGGCGCGCAGGGCCGGCAGCCGGCTCCAGCTCGTCGCGGTCTCCAGGGTCTCGCACAGCGCGCCCGCGCTGAGCAGGGAGTCGCGCAGGTAGGGGGCGTTGAACCGGCCGTGTTCCCAGGTCCGGGCGGGGGCCTCGCCGAGCGAGGTGCCGCCGGCGGCGAGCAGGGCGTCGCGGGTGAGCTGCTGCCGGGCGGCGACCTGGGCGGCGCCGCCCTCGAAGACGGTGACGGCCAGGCAGCCGGTGACCGCAGGGGCGCCGCCGATCTGTTCGGTCATGGCCAGGTTGATCATGGTCTCGGCCTCGTCGGAGAGCCGGATCACGGTCGGGCCGGTGCCCTGCTGCTCGACGGCGCGCAGCGCGGCCGTCCCGGTGGCGAAGTCGGGGAAGCTCCACGCCTCGTACGCCTTGACGGCGGGCAGCGGGTGGACGCGCAGCCGGACGGCGGTGATCACGCCGAGGGTGCCCTCGGAGCCGAGGAAGAGCTGGCGCAGGTCGGGGCCGGCGGCGGAGGCGGGGGCGCGGCCGAGGTCGAGGATCCCGGCGGGGGTGACGACGCGCAGCCCGCGCACCATCTCGTCGAAGCGCCCGTACCCCGCGGAGTCCTGGCCGGAGGAGCGGGTGGCCGCGAAGCCGCCGATGGTGGCGTAGCGGAAGCTCTGCGGGTAGTGGCCGAGCTCCCAGCCGCGTTCGGCGAGCAGGGCTTCGGCGTCGGGGCCGGTGAGGCCCGCGCCGAGGACGGCTTCGCCGGAGGTCTCGTCGAGGTCGAGCAGCTGGTCGAAGCGGCGCAGGTCGAGGGAGACGACGGCGTCGAAGGCTCCGCGCTCGGGGTCGAGGCCGCCGACCACGCTGGTGCCGCCGCCGAACGGGACGACGGCGATGCGGCGTTCGGCGCAGACCGCGAGGACGGCGGCGACCTCCTGCTCGCTGCCGGGCAGCACGACGGCGTCGGGGGCGTCCTGCGGGTCGCGGCTGCGGCGGCGCAGCAGGTCGGGGGTGGACTTGCCGCCGGCGCGCGGCAGCCGGTCGGCGTCGGCGGCGCTGACGTGCGCCTCGCCGACGGCGTCGGCCAGCGCCTTGAGGTCCTCGGCGGAGATCCGGGACGGGTGCAGCACGACCTCGTCGGCGGTCGGGCCGGGGGCGGCGTCGCCGGTGACGCCGAGGGCGGCGGCGAGCAGTCCCTTGATGTCGGCGGACAGTTCCTTGGCCAGGGCCGGGTCGCCCCAGGCGTCCCACTTCATCGGGGGGAGCGGAAGTGCGGCGCCGGCCGGTCCCGCTTGCGTCTCAGGTGCCATGCGTTACAGTTTCACACATCATGTCAAGTAGTAACGCCGAGCCCCAGACGCCGTCCCCGACCGGGGAGCGCAGCACCGACGACGCGATCCTGGACGCCGCCGCCGACCTGATCGTCCACCTCGGCGTGCGCCGGACCCAGTTGTCCGAGATCGCCCGCCGTGCCGGGGTCAGCCGCCCGACCGTCTACCGCCGCTGGCCGGACGTCCGGGCGGTGATCGGCGCGCTGCTCACCCGCGAGATCCTGACCACCCTGGACGGCGCCGGACTGGACGTCCACGACCGGGAGACCCTCGTCGAGCGGGTCGTGGAGATCGCCGTCCGGCTGCGCGACCATCCGGTGCTCGGCGCGCTGCTGCACTCCGACGACTCCGACCTGCTGCTCCAGTACGTCGTCGAGCGGCTCGGCACCAGCCAGCGCGGCCTGCTGGAGGCGCTGCGCGCCGGCATCGAGCAGGGGCAGGCGCACGGCTCGATCCGGTCCGGCGAGCCGCTCGAACTGGCCGCCATGGTCCTGCTGATCGCCCAGTCCACAGTCCAGTCGCACCGCATGGTCGCCTCCCTGCTGCCCGAGGCGGCCTGGCGGCGCGAACTGGCCAGAGCACTGAACGGATACCTCGCGCCATGACCTCCACGGCAGGCCCCCACCAGAGCCCGTACGCGAGCCCGTACGCGGGCACCGGCCGGCTCGACGCCACCCGCCGCACGCTGGAACTCGAAGCGCTCGGCGACGACCCCCGGATCGACCTCCTGGTCATCGGCGGCGGCGTCACCGGCGCCGGAGTGGCCCTGGACGCGGCCGCGCGCGGCCTGCGCACGGTGCTGGTCGAGTCCCGCGACCTCGCCTTCGGAACCAGCCGCTGGAGCTCCAAGCTGGTGCACGGCGGTCTGCGCTACCTCGCCTCCGGGCGGATCAAGGTGGCCCGGGAGAGCGCCGTCGAGCGCGGCGTGCTGATGACCCGCACCGCCCCGCACCTGATCCGGGCGCTACCCCAACTGGTGCCGCTGCTCCCGGACCTGCTGCGCCCGGGCCAGGCCGCGCTGATCCGCACGGGCTTCCACGCCGGGGACGCGCTGCGCCTGACGGCGGGCACCCCGGGCACGCTGCTGCCCCGGGTGCGCCGGGTCGACGCCGACCGGACCCGCCGGCTGGTGCCGGGCGTGCGGACGGAGGGACTGCGCGGTTCGCTGGTCGCCCACGACGGCCAACTCGTGGACGACGCCCGGCTGGTGGTCGCGCTGGCCCGGACCGCCGCGCAGTACGGGGCGAGCGTGCTGACCAGGGTGCGCGCCGAGCAGGTCACCGGCACCTCGGCCCGGCTGGTCGACACCCTGACCGGGCAGGAGCTGGCCGTCCGGGCCGGCGCGGTGGTCAACGCCACCGGCGTCTGGGCGGGCGAGGTGGACACCTCGATCAGGCTCCGGCCCAGCCGCGGCACCCACCTGCTGGTGGACGCGGCGGCGCTCGGCAACCCGACCGCCGCCCTCACCGTGCCGGTGCCCGGCTCCACCAGCCGGTTCGTCTTCGCCCTGCCGCAGCAGCTCGGGCGGGTCGCGATCGGCCTGACCGACGAGGACGCCCCGGGGCCGATCCCGGACGAGCCGCAGCCCACCGAGGCCGAGCGCACCTTCCTCCTCGACACCGTCAACGCCGCCCTCGCCACCGCCCTGACCACGGCGGACGTGCGCGGCGCGTACGCCGGGCTGCGCCCGCTGATCGACACCGGGGACGGCAGCACCGCCGACATCTCCCGTGAGCACGCGGTGCTGGAGAGCCCGTCCGGCGTGATCACCGTGGTCGGCGGCAAGCTCACCACCTACCGCAAGATGGCCGAGGACGCGGTGGACACCGCCGTCCGGCTGCGCGGCCTGCCCGCCCGCGCCTGCTGGACGGCCCGGCTGCCGCTGATCGGCGCCCCCGGCCACCGGGACAGCCGCCCGCAGGCCTCGGGGGAGATCCCCGCCTCGCTGCTGGCCCGCCACGGCGGAGCGGCCCACGAGGTGCTGGCAGCGGGGGAGTCGGCGCCGATCGCGGAGGGCGTGGACGTGACCCGCGCCGAGATCGCCTACGCCGTCAGCCACGAGGGCGCGCTGGACGCGGCCGACGTGCTCGACCGCCGCACCAGGATCGGGCTGGTCGCGGACGATGCGGAGCGGGCCCGGAAGGCGGTCGAGGAGATCGTGGCCGAGAGCCTCGGGGACGTTCGGGAGGGCTGAGGCGTCGTGCGGGCCGACGCCTCGGGTGGGTCGGCCCGTCAGGCCGCGGCCCGGGGGAAGGGGGCGAGGTCCGGCTCCACCCAGGCGGTTCGGGCCTGCTCGCTCGCGAGCGTCTGCGGACGGTAGTGGCGGGCGAGCAGGTCCTTGTCGAGCAGGTCCGGGTGCCGGGCGGCGAACCGCTCGAAGTCCGTGCCCGTCGCATCCGTGTCCGTGTCCGTCGTGTCGTCGCCGGCGTGGAGGGCCACCAGCTCGACCCAGGCCCGGGTCATGGTGACGTGGAACTTCTGCGGCGCGCCGGCCCTGGTGGCGGTGCGCAGGATGCCCTCGCCGACCAGGTCGAGGGCGGCGGTGGCGCCGTGGCGGCGCACGGCGAGCCAGGTGAGCCGGACGTGCTGGCGGTGGCCGAAGCGCTCGGCGTCGGCCATCACCTCGCGCAGCAGGTCGTCGAAGGTGTCGGGGGTCGCGGGGGTGGTCATGCGCAGGCCTTCGTCGTGGGGGCCGGCCGGTGGGTCCGGCTGTGGGGTCCGACCCATGATCGTACGATTTCCTGCTCTTTATGGGCAAACCACCCGAACGGGGTGTTTCAACGTGCGGTGCGCTCGGGCATCGGGTGCTCGGCGCCGGACAGCTCCAGGACGCAGGAGAGCGGGTGCTCGGCCCGGCCGGTGCGGTCCAGCCGGACCGCGAGCGGCTCCGGCGGCTTCGGCGGCTCCTCGGCGACCTGCGCGGCGAGGGTCAGCGGGTACTCGCCGTGCCCGTGGACGCGGTGGAAGCCGCACTCCTTGCCGTCGACCAGCAGCTCGGTCTCGGTGATCCAGCCGGACCGGACGTTGACGGTCACCGAGTGCCCGCCCTGGTCGAGGTGGAAGCTGTACCGCTGGCGCATCGGGACCTCCGGCGACGGGGCCTGCGACGGGGGGACGTGCGAGGGAGGAACGGAGGAAGGAGCGGACGGAAAGCCACTGCCAGTCTAGGGCGCGCGGTCGTTAGGGTGCTCGGCATGCGGAGCACGACGGGTGGCCTGCGGCCGTACGGGCCGGACGACGAGGTGGCCGAGGACGAGTGCGTCCTCGGCCTGTACCGGGTGCCGGTCAAGGCGAGGACGGGACGCAGGGCCGGCCCGGCTCCGCGGCTCGGGCGGCTGGAGGCCTGGGCGGACGGCGGCGCGCTGCGGGCCGTCCTGCGCCGCCTGGGCGCGCGGACCCTGCCCACCCTGGCCCGCCACGAGCCCGACCTCGACTTCAGCAGCAGGATCCGGCAGCCGTCGACGGCCGCGCTGGTCCGGGAGATCGAGCAGGTGGACCTGGCCCGGCTCCCGGCCGCCGAACGCGCGGTGCTGCGCCTGCTGCTGGACTGGGGCCGCAGGGCGACGGCCGAGAACGGCGCGCTGCGGATCGGGATCGACGCCGGGCAGTGACACCGGTGGCCGGCCGGGTTCCCGTCCGCGACCCGGAGAAATTCCCGGGGCGGGCCCACCTGCAGACGGATTCTCGTGATCTCTACAGTGTTGTAGATTCGTCCACAGGGAGAGATCCGAGGAGGGCATTGTGGGAGTTTCGCTGGCCAAGGGCGGCAACGTCTCGCTGAGCAAGGAGGCGCCCGGTCTGAGCGCCGTGATCGTCGGTCTCGGCTGGGACGTGCGCACCACCACCGGGGCCGACTACGATCTGGACGCCAGCGCGCTGCTGTGCAACGCGCTGGGCAAGGTGGTCTCGGACCAGCACTTCGTCTTCTTCAACAACCTCCGCAGCCCCGAGGGTTCGGTCGAGCACAGCGGCGACAACCTGACCGGCGGCGGGGACGGGGACGACGAACAGATCAAGGTCGACCTGGATCGCGTCCCGGTCGACGTGGCCAAGGTGGTCTTCCCGGTGTCGATCTACGACGCCGACGCCCGGCTGCAGAACTTCGGCCAGGTGCGCAACGCGTTCATCCGGATCGTCAACCAGGCCAACGGCCTGGAGATCGCGCGCTACGACCTGACCGAGGACGCCTCGACCGAGACCGCGATGGTCTTCGGCGAGCTCTACCGCAACGGCAACGAGTGGAAGTTCCGCGCCATCGGCCAGGGCTACGCCTCCGGTCTGCGCGGCATCGCGACCGACTACGGCGTCAACGTCTGACATTCCGCCACGAGGTGACGGGGGTTCGGCGGTCTTGATGGCTTCGGCGGTTTCGGCGGCGCCGGTCTCGGTGGCGCTGGTCTCGGTGCTCCGGCCCGGGCGGGCCGCTCAGCCGGTGCGGCCGAGCGCGTGGCCGCCGAAACCCCCGCCGGCGGTGAACTGGTGCTGCCACCAGGCGGTCATGGCCGGCTCGTCCATCGCCGACCAGTCCGGCGCCCCGGCGACCTGGGCCCGGCCGAGGGTGCGGCCCAGCTCCACCAACTCCCGCCCCGACGCCGTCCGTTCGCGGTCGTAGGCGGCCAGCAGGGCTGCCCAGGAGCCGGCTTCGCGCCCCGCCAGCTCGAAGGCGTGGGCGTCCTGCACCGCCTTCACCACACCGCTGGTGTTGTGCGGGCGCACCACGGTGGCCGCGTCCCCGCCGATCAGCAGTCGGCCGGCCGTGCGGCACGGGGCCGCCAGGTCGTAGATCGGCTGCAGGAAGGTCCGTTCGCGCGGAGTCAGGGTGACCAGCGCGGCCCAGTACGGCGGCAGGTGCCGCTCGGCGAGCTGCCGCAGCTCGTCCAGCTGCCGGTCGCCGAGGCTGCCCGCCGGGATGCTGGTCGGGCCGTCCAGCCGCAGCCAGGCGGGGGTGGGGGCGTAGAAGACCCAGTTCACCTGGGTGCGGCCGGGTTCGACCCCGGGGATGCGGTAGATCACCACCTGGCCGCCGGGGTAGCAGGCGGTGATGCACTGGTCCTCCGGCCAGGGCGCCGCGCCGCCGGGCAGCTCGGCGAGCAGGGCGGCGTCGTAGCTGCCGCGCCAGCACACGTACCCGGCGTACTCGGGTTCGGCCTGGGCGCAGACGGCCGCGCGGACCACCGAGCGGTAGCCGTCGGCGCCGATCACCAGGTCGTACGACTCGCGGTGGCCGTCCGCTTCGGTCCAGGCGCCGTCCGGCCCGTTGCCGACGGCCGTCACGGTGGTGCCCAGCCGGAACTCGACCTGCCCGGGCGTCCGTTCGCGCAGCGCCTGCCAGAGCACGCCCCAGTGGTGGGAGTGGAAGGCGAAGGGCTGGGCCCAGAGCAGCCGTCCGCAGCCGTCCGGTCCGTCGCCCTCGCCGACCGCGCCCCGGGTCACCCAGCGGCGGACGGTGAGGCGGTGGCGGCGGGTGTCCGCGTCGAGGTGCCCGGACCGGACCAGTTCGTCGAAGCGGTCGTCGTGGGTGCACAGCCCCACGCCGCGGTCCTCCAGCCGGCCGGGGCTGCGCTCCAGCACCACCACGCGTTCCGCGCCGAGCCGGGCCGCGGCGCCGGCGAAGGCGCTCCCGGCGATGCTGCCCCCGACGACGGCCACCGAGCCACCCTGCACGGTCGCTCCTCTCCCGAGCTCGCGATGTCCCTTGAGATGTCCGGGACACGACGATACGCCGCCGGGCGGGCTCCGGCGGGGTGTTCGAAGCATCCGGGGGCCGTTCGGCAGGCCGACGTGGCAGGGGGGTGCGGCAGGGGTTGCGGGTGGGGCCGGCGGGTCCGACAGGCCCGTCCGGTAGGCCCGTCCAGCCTTATGCAACTAGTTGCATATCCTCTTGCCCGTCCCCTATCCTGCGGTAACAGCGACCCCCAGCCCGCGCCCCAGGAGACGTCGATGAGCGCCCACCCCGGCAGCAGCCGCTACCCGCACCTGCTCAGCCCGCTCGACCTCGGCTTCACCACCCTCCCCAACCGCGTGATCATGGGCTCCATGCACGTCGGCCTGGAGGAGGCCCCCGGTGGCTACGAGCGGATGGCCGCCTTCTACGCCGAACGGGCCCGCGGCGGCGTCGGCCTGATCGTCACCGGTGGCATCGCGCCCAACGAGGCCGGGCGCCCCTGGGAGGGCGGCGCGATGCTGACCACCGAGGAGGAGGCCGACAAGCACCGGACGGTCACCGACGCGGTGCACGCCGCCGGCGGGAAGATCGCCCTCCAGATCCTGCACTTCGGCCGCTACGCCTACCACCGCGACCTCGTCGCCCCCAGCGCGATCCAGGCCCCGATCAGCCCCTTCACGCCCAACGCGCTCACCGCCGAGCAGGTCGAGCAGACCATCGAGGACTTCGCCCGCTGCGCCGAACTCGCCCGCCGCGCCGGGTACGACGGCGTCGAGATCATGGGCTCCGAGGGCTACCTGATCAACGAGTTCATCGTCGCCGCGACGAACCACCGCGAGGACGAGTGGGGCGGTGCCTACGAGCGGCGGATGCGCTTCCCCGTGGAGATCGTCCGCCGGGTCCGCGAGCGGGTCGGCGAGGACTTCATCATCGTCTACCGCCTCTCCATGCTCGACCTGGTGCCCGGCGGCTCCACCCTGGACGAGGTCGTCCGGCTCGCCCAGGCCGTCGAGGCCGCCGGGGCGACCATCATCAACAGCGGCATCGGCTGGCACGAGGCCCGCATCCCCACCATCGCCACCTCGGTGCCGCGCGGCGCCTTCGCCTGGGTGACGAAGAAGGTGATGGGCACGGTCGGCATCCCGCTGGTCACCAGCAACCGCATCAACACCCCCGAAATCGCCGAGAGCCTGCTCGCCGAGGGCAGCGCCGACCTGGTCTCGATGGCCCGCCCGCTGCTCGCCGACGCCGACTTCGTCGCCAAGGCCCGGGACGACCGCGCCGAGGCCATCAACACCTGCATCGGCTGCAACCAGGCCTGCCTCGACCACACCTTCAGCCTCCAGATCACCTCCTGCCTGGTCAATCCGCGCGCCTGCCACGAGACCGAACTCGTCCTCGGCCCCACCCGGTCGCGCAAGCGGATCGGCGTCGTCGGGGCCGGCCCGGCCGGCCTCGCGTTCGCCGTCTCCGCCGCCGAACGCGGCCACGACGTCACCCTGTACGACGCCGCCGAGACGGTCGGCGGGCAGCTGAACATCGCCCGGCGCATCCCCGGCAAGGAGGAGTTCGACGAGACGCTGCGCTACTTCCGCACCCGGCTGGCCGAGTTGGCCGTCACGCTGCGGCTCGGCGCCACCGTCACCGCCGACCAGCTGGCCGAGCAGGGCCACGACGAGATCGTCCTCGCCACCGGCGTCACCCCCCGAACTCCCGTCGACATCCCGGGAATCGACCACCCCAGCGTGCTCGGCTACCTCGACGTGCTGCGCGACGGCGCGCCGGTCGGCGAACGGGTCGCCATCCTCGGCGCGGGCGGCATCGGCTTCGACGTGGCCGAGTTCCTCACCGACCCGGGCGACGCGGCCAGCCTCAACCCGCCCGTGTTCCAGGCCAAGTGGGGCATCGACCCGGACTACCGCGAGCGCGGCGGCCTGCGCGCCCCGGAGCGGCCCAAGCCCCCGCGCAGCGTCCACCTGCTCCAGCGCAAGACCACCAAGGTCGGCGCCGGCCTCGGCAAGACCACCGGCTGGATCCACCGCACCGAGCTCAAGCACCGCGGCGTGGTGATGGTCCCCGGCGTCACCTATGACCTGATCGACGACGCCGGCCTGCACCTCACCGTGGACGGGGAGCGCCAGCTGCTGCCCGTGGACACCGTCGTGCTCTGCACCGGCCAGGAGCCGCGCCGCGACCTGTACGAGGCGCTGCGCGAGCGCGGCGTGCCGGTGCACCTGATCGGCGGCGCCGACGTGGCCGCCGAACTGGACGCCAAGCGGGCCATCAAGCAGGGCACCGAACTGGCCGCCGCCCTCTGACCTGCCCGTACCCCTCTAGGATCGACGGCATGTCGCTGCCGCACGCCATCCTCACCGCCCTGCTGGAGAAACCGTCCTCGGGGCTGGAGCTGACCAGGCGGTTCGACAAGTCGATCGGCTTCTTCTGGCCCGCCACCCACCAGCAGATCTACCGCGAACTGGGCCGGCTGGAGGCCTCCGGACACATCCGGGCCCTCCAGCCGGAAGCGCCGGTGCGCGGCCAGAAGAAGGAGTACGAGGTCCTGCCGGACGGCCGCGCCGAACTCGCCCGCTGGACCGCCGAGGGCGCCGAGCCGCGCGCCGTCCGGGAGCCCCTGCTGCTGCGCCTGCGCGCGGCCGCGGTGGTCGGCGCGGACGGGCTGGCGGCCGAGCTGGAACGCCATCTCACGCTGCACCGCGAACAGTTGGCCGGCTACCGGGAGATCGAGCGGCACGACTTCCCGGCCGAGCGGACGGACGCCGGGACCCGCCTCCAGCACGCGGTGCTGCGGGCCGGCATCGGACTGGAGACCTTCTGGGTGCAGTGGCTCGCCGAGACCCTCGACACCCTGGAGACCCTCGAAGCCCCTCCGCCGGCTGCCCCCGCTCCCTCCGCTCCCTCCGCTCCCTCCACTCCGCCCGCTTCGCCCGCTTCGCCCGCTTCGCCCACCGACCCCGCGAACGGCTCCTGACCTGCGGAGATCGCCGCCCGCGCGCCCCGCCCGGCCCCCGGTGGGACACTGGTGGCTCGTCCCTGCCCGAACTCTCGACCGGGGGCCCGCATGCCTCGTTCCAGGCCCATCCACGCCCTCACCGCCGCGGCCGTCGCCGCGGCGGTCGCCCTGGGCCCGTCCGCCCTGTCGGCGTCGGCCGCACCCGCCCAGGACGCCCAGCCACTGCCCTCCGCCGACCAGCTGAAGTCGGCCCTGCTGACCGCGGCCGACCTCGGCCCCGGCTACACCGAGATCCCGGTGACGCAGAGCCCCAGCCCCGGTGAGAACCCGACCCCGGTGACGGGCTGCGCCGCGCTCAACGCCCTGATCAACATGCGCGCCACCCAGACCGGCACCGATGTCGCGCACGCCGCGGTCGAACTCGACGGCCCGGACGGCAACCCGATGACCACCCAGGTCCTCGCGGCCGAGGCACCCGACCGGCTCACCGCCGACTTCAACACCGTCGCCGACGCGCTCAAGACCTGCCACAGCATCACCTTCAACGGCGGCACCGAGGACGAGGTCACCTTCACCGTCACCCCGGTCACCCTCGGCGACCGCAAGGAAGCCCCGGCCGTCCACCTCGACGGCAGCCTGGCCGGCGTCCAACTCAACGGCTACGTCGGCATCGAGCGCTTCGGCACGGTGGCCATGGCCTTCGGCTTCTTCGAACGCCAGGGCACCTCCGAGCAGGCCGCCTCCATGCAGTACCGCACCGCCGTCGCCAAGGTCGAACGCACCCTGGGCACCCAGGCGGGCAGCACCACCGCCCCCACCGTCACCCCCACCGAGGGCCAGCCCGTCTGACCCGCGGCCGGACAACAGCGCGGCCCCTTCCCGAACGCCCTGCGCGTTCGGGAAGGGGCCGCACCGATACACCGCCCATCTGGCGGTCGGGCTACACGCCCGCGAGGGTCTGGTTGTCGAGGATCCAGTGCTGATTCGCCTGGTCGGCGCACTGCCGGACACCCAGTGGGGTGGCATTCTGGGTGTTGGAGGCGGGCAGCTCCAGGCACTTGTTCGACGCCGGGTTGTAGAGCGCGCCGTCGTAACGGCGGATCCACGTCTGGGCAGCGGAGTTGGTGCACGCCTGCGATACGACCGGGGTGCCGTCGACGACGTTGGCGTCCCGGGTGCCCAGACAGAGCCCGTTCGGCACGGTCTTGAGCCGGCTGTCCCGGGTGGTCGAGAAGTGCTGCTTGTCACCGTTCCAGCAGTCGTAGATCACCACCGGCGAGCCTGCGGTGTTGCCCCAGTTGTCCAGGCACTTGTGGGAGTTGACCGCGCTCCGGATGTGGACGATGGACTGCGACGTGGCGACGACGTTCACCTGGGGGTCGGTCAGGGCGTACGGGTAGACCCGAACGTCGCTGATCGCGCCGTTGACGAAGTCGCTGGGCGATTTGCCGTTGAACGTGGCACCACCGATGTTGAGGCTGCCGGCCGGTGGCTTCCACGCGGTGCCCACCTTGGCCGAGCCGACGGCGAGGCCGTTGACGTACAGGGTGGCCAAACCGGTTGCGGCGTTGTAGGTGCCGGTCAGGTGGGTCCACTGCCCGACGGTCGTGGCGGTGCGACCGTCCCTGTCGTACGCGGAGTAGTACTCGGGCGAGGTGACCGAGTCGCTGCTCGGCAGGACGAAGGCCCAGTTGTTGTAGGCCTTCGAGTACTGCAGGTAGAACGGGCTGGCCTGGTTGCCGGTCAGCGAGACCGCGGTCTGGTAGCTGTCGGTGTTGTTGAGCTTCACCCAGGCCGAGACGCTGTAGCTCTGGGTGGTGTCCAGCCCGGGAGAGGTGGCCCCGGCGCCGACCGGCGCGGTGGTGCGGTAGACGGTCGCGCCGTCCAGGGCGGTCGCCTTGTTCGCCGCGCGGTTGTGGTCGGTGGTGAGTGCGGTGCCGGTCGGGTAGGTGGTCTTGGGGTCGCCGCCGTTCTTGTACAGCGTGTTGGTGCTGCTGCTGTCACCGGTGCCGTCGAGTGCCCACCACTGGGGGGCGACCGAGATGTTTCCGATCGGGGTGCCACCGGCCAGCCAGGTGTAGCCGGCCGACGGGTTGCCGGGGGTGGTGGGCTGGCCCCACCAGATGTCGAGGGAGCCGTCGGCCTTCCTGCCCCAAAGGCCCGGATTGCCGTTGCCGGTGAGGTCGCCGTCCGAGCCGAGGGTCGGGTAGGCATCGGTGGAGACCCAGCCGATCCGCTGGCCGACCGGCACCATCTGGGTCAGCGTCGGGACCAGCAAGGGCTTGCCGCTGCCGTCGGTGATCGGAGCGCCCTGGTTGTCGATGGCGGTGACGGTGCCGGTGGTGAAGGTGTAGGCGAGGACGTCGTCCTTGGGCCCGTCGGCGGCGGCTGCGAGGTTACGGGCCCACAGGCCCGGGTGCCCCTGCTTGGCCCAGTCGCCGGGGGTGATCAGCTCCTTGTCCTTCCAGCCGGACGCGGCCAACTGGACGGGCTTGCCCAGGGTGTTGGCATTGGTGGCCGGGTAGTACCAGAGGGCCGCGTCAGCGCCGTTGCCGGTGCTCTCGACGCTGAGCAGACCGGTCTTGTTCTTGAAGCCCAGCTTGGGGTCGAGGTCGGTGGTGACCGGGTCGCCGAGGGCGGCGATCCGCAGCGTGGTGGACCAGTCGACGGCGTTGTAGCCGGCGGCCTTCAGCCAGGCGCAGTCCTCGGACGCGGTCGGGAGGCACTTCGGCTTGGTGATCGGCACCGAGTTGTCGATCCGCCCGTAGACGCCCGTGTTCCCGGGGTTCTGGTAGAGCCTCAGCAGCGGGTCGCCGGGCGCGTGGGCGAACACGTCATCGATGTTGTTGCCCCCGCTGAGCGTGCCGCGGTGGGCGAGCTGGACGGTGTTCCAGCCCTTTCCGCCGGGCGCGTCGGCCGGGGTGGCGACAGCCGCCACCGCCGGGGCACGGACCTTGGAGTTGCCCGGCGCGTTGTAGGCGCGCAGGTAGCCGGCCTGGTCGGGCTGAAGGATGTCGGGGGCGCCGTCGCCCGTGACGTCGCCGAAGACCGGCGGCGGGCCGTCCGGGTTCCACGGCACGTAGAAGGAGTACTGCGCGATCGGCGAGACGTTGCGCGCGTTGTCCATCACCTGCATGTAGAGGACGTTGGTGCCCCAACGGCCCGGAGTCACGACGACACCGTTCGTGGGGTAGTCGTTGCCGCAGACCCAGCCGGCGCCGGCGAGCTGCGGATCCCAGGACCAGCGGGCGCAGACGACGCCGGAGGCATTGCCGCCCGGGGCCGGGTCGGCCGCGGTGAACGGCACCACGCCCTGCTGGTCGAGGTGCTTCTTCGTCACCTGACCGTTCCCGGAGGGTGGGAACGTGTAGTCCAGCTGCCCCTCGGGCAGCAGGGTGTTGACGTCCGGGACGGAGATGGTCGGCGGGGTCAGGTCGACGCCGAAGCGGCAGGCCGGGGTCCCGGCGGACCGCTGGACCAGCCCGTCGGTGGCCATGGCGTCCCAGCCGTACACGTGGCCGTCCTGGAGCAGACCCTGCTTGACCTGGAACGCGGCCACACCGCCGTTGATCGTCAGGGGGGTCTGGCCACTGTCGGCGCGGCTGGTGTCGGCGTAGTCCCAGATTCCCATCCAGCCGTAGAGCGACTGCTGGACCGGGCTGCCGACCGTCGCGTTGAGGGTGACGGAGCCGTTGAAGCCGGACGCCGAGTTCATCCACCCGATCGAGTTGCCGTTGCAGCCCTGGTTCTCCGCCCACGGCACGGCCGTGGTGGGTGCGGGCGAGGCGTACGTGTCGGTCGGCACGTTGGGAACGCGGTCGTACTCGATCTCGACGGCGGCGCCGTAGTCGAGCCGCTTGAACGCCATCGCGTCGGACTCGTTGCGGGCGAACACCCCGAAGGTCATCGTGTCGTTGCTGGTGGCGTAGGTCTGGTAGGCCCAGGTCACGTCGTAGCCGAACTGGTACTTGTCGCCGCAACCTTGGCGGCCTGCGCCGGGCACCGAGGCTTCGGCGAGCCGGCCGCCCACGATGCCGGGCGGGTTGTTCCAGGTGGTCTGGTTGCTGATCGGACCGGTGGCGTAGAGGTCCACGGTGTACTTGTCGGTGCAGGAGTAGGCCGAGGACTCCGTCTCCCACATCGACATGATCGCCTTGTTGATGACGGCGCCCCGGTACCAGTGGGTGTCGAACTGATAGTACGAGCGTTCGATGCCCTTGGTGGTCCGATAGCCCTGGTAGCCGACTCCGGGGTGAGCGTACGGGTCGTTGGCGTTGCTGACCGTCCGCCCGATGTTGGCCGTGTCCGGATAGCCGGACTGGGTCCAGGTCCAGGCGTTGGAGCCGTTGAGGTCCGGGATCCAGGCCGGATCGATGAACCAGGGCCCCTGGCCCTTGCCGAGCACGGAGTCGTCGGTGGTCAGCTCGACGGCGTCGCCCGTGACCGTGACCGGCATGTCGGTGACCTTGGCGCCGTCGCCCGGACCGTCGGAGGTGCTGCGGTGCCCGGACGCGGCCAGCGGGGCGTCGGCAGCGGAACCGTTCGGGGCCTGGGCCGACTTGGCGGGCGCCGCCGGGGCGGCCGAGCTGTCCCACATCCGCGGTGTGGGCGCGTGCCAGCGGGACTTGCCGTCGACGGTCTCGGCGGTGAGCCTGCCGGTCCTGTCGGCCCGGACGGTGACGCCCTTGCCCTTGGTGCCGAAGCGGACCTTCTTCAGCGCCGGGTTCTTCGCCGCCTCCGCGGTCTTGACGACCAGGACGGTGGAGAGCCCGCCGAACTTGGAGACGGTCACCTTGAGGTCGATCCCGGGGGCGACCTCGGGGTAGAGCAGTGCCTCGCCCGCCGGGTCGAGCGTCGGCTTGGTCAGCGGGAACGGCGAGTCGATGGTGAGCGTCTCACCGTCCGCGCTGGTGAGGGTGCCGAGCGGACCCTGACCGCCGCCGGACAGGTGCACCCCGGACAGGGCGGTCTTCGGGCGGTAGCCGCCCTGCCCGTCCGGGACGAGCATGCCGTCGAGCGGCGCCCAGGTTCCGTTCTGCTTCACCCGCTGCGGCTCGACGTGCTCGGTGCGCTTGAGGTGGCCAGCCGGAGTCGCAACGGTCTCGCTCACCCCGTCGGTCAACTCGGCGACGGGGACCGGCTTTCCGGTCTTCGCCGCCTCGGCGATCGCCCTGTCGGTCGGACTGATCAGGGGCCGGTCACCGGCGCGCTTCGCATCCACCGCGGCCATCTGTGCCGCGAGGTCCGGTGGGATGGCCGAAGGGTCGACGGACGAGGCCCCGGCACTGACTGACGGGCTGTCGGCAAAGGCGATCGGCGTGATCGACGTCAGCGCAAGAGCGAGTCCGACTGCGGTGGTGACGGCGGCCCGTGACGGATATCTGGAACGGCGTGCGCCGGATGTGGCTCCGAGCGGAGCGGCAGGCATGGTGAAGTCCCCCCACGAGAGATGTCCTGATCCGATAAAGCGGCCAGGGATCTGACTCTGCGAAGCTCGCGTGCAGAGTTGGTCAGCAAACTACCGTTGCCAGCAAACGGCCCGTCAACTGCATATCGCCACAAGCCTGTCCGGTTTGGCCCAGCGGTTCCTGATTCGGAAGAACTGTGATGCTTGTCACTTCCCTCATCGGCTTGGTTCGACCTAGACCGGTGGCGATACCCCGCTTTACTCTCCGCCGGGATGTCATTCGTTCGCGCTGTGCACGGATGACGAAACGTTATGAAACCTGGGGGGTAGTGATGTTGGTGAGTCATGTCCGATTCCGTCGAATGATGGGCCGGGAGGGGCCACCTTCGACACGAGTGAAGTCCCGGACCGCGGTGGTGAGTGCGCTGGCGGTCCTGGGATCCCTGCTGTCGCCGCTGGCGCCCGCCTTCGCGGCACCGTCGGGCGACGGCAAGGACAAGATCTGGACACCGCCGAACACGCCGCTTCAGCGGACGGCCTCGGTCCCGGGGAAGGCGGACAAGCCCCAGGCGGCACCGCTGCCGACCGGCTCGCCGAACTGGGTGCCGCCGAAGACGGCACCGCAGCCGAAGCACGGGAAGGCCGTGGTGGCGCTCGACGCTGCACCGGCGGCCTCGAGGAACGCCGCGGCGTCGGACGGCCGGAAGTCCGCCTCCGGTGCCTCCAGGCAGGCGGGCGACCTGCCGGTGTGGCTCGCGCCGATCGCCGGGGCGGCGCCGGCGGCCTCGGTGCAGGTGCAGGTAGCCGACCCGAAGACCGCCGCCGCCGCGGGCGCGCCGGGTGCGCTGATCTCGCTCTCGCGCGGCGACGGCGCGGAGGAGCCCGGAAAGGTCCAGGTCGGGCTCGACCTCGGGTCGATCGGCTTCGGCGGTGACTTCGCCCACCGCGCCCGGCTCACCGTCCTGCCCGAGTGCGCGCTGACCACGCCGGATGCCGACGGTTGCCGGACCGGCACGCCGGTCGCCGCGCACTACGACGAGCAGGCCAAGCGACTGGTCGCGGACGTCGAGTTGGCGGCCGCGAGCGCGGCCAGCGCACAGCAGCGGTCCGAGGCGGCCTCGGCCGGAACCGCGGCGGCCGCGCCGCAGCTGTTGCTGGCATTGGACGGAGCCCCCCAGAGCGGCACCGGTACCTACAGCGCCACCTCGCTCTCGCCGAGCCAGGCCTGGGCCGCGGGGAGCTCCTCCGGTTCGTTCACCTACTCCTACCCGATCGTGGTCCCGCCGGCCCTGGGCGGCACGCCGCCGTCCGTGTCACTCGGCTACGACTCCTCGGCGGTGGACGGCAAGACGGCCTCCACCAATGCGCAGGCCTCCTGGATCGGCGACGGCTGGGACCTCGGCGGTGGCTTCGTCGAGCGCGGATACCGTGGCTGCGACAAGGCGGGCATCCCCGGGTCGGGTGACCAGTGCTGGGGCGGCCCGAACCTGACACTGTCGCTCGGCGGCCACTCCGGTGAGCTGGTTCCGGACGACGCCTCCTGCGTGTCCGGCAATGCCACCGACGAGCTGTCGAAGTGCACCTGGCGCCTGAGGCGGGACGACGGTACCAAAGTCGAGTTCCTCACCGGCGCCGACAACGGCACCTGGAACGGCTCGTACCTGAAGGTGACCGACACGACCTCGGGCACCGTCTTCTACTTCGGCCTCAACCAGCTCCCGACGGCGAACGGAACGCCGGCCAAGGTCGGCCCGGAGAGCAAGTCGGCCTGGTCGGTGCCGGTGTACTCGCCCAACCCCGGCGACCCGTGCTACGAGGCGGCTAAGGGCAAGGGCTCCTGGTGCCAGACCGCTTGGCGCTGGAACCTGGACTACGTGGTCGACTCGCACGGCAACCTGACCACCTACTCCTATACCCCCGAACTCAACCGGTACGCGCGAGGCGGCGCCCAGAACGGCGGCAAGGGCGAGCTGACCCCGTACACCCGAGGCGGTGTCCTCGCCACGATCGGTTACGGCCAGCTGCTGTCCGACCAGCTCGGGGCGAACGGCGCGTTCCAGCCCGCCGCGAAGATCGACTTCACCGCCGGTGAGCGCTGCAAGTCCGGGGCGATCTGTGATCCGGCACAGCGCACCACGGCGAACGCGGCGAACTGGCCGGACGTGCCGATGGACAAGCAGTGCCTGGAGACCGGCGCGTGCGCCAACTACACCCCGACCTACTGGTCGACGCTGTGGCTGAACTCCATCACCACCTCGATCCGCTCCGGCGGGACCTACCGCCCGGTGGACCAGTACGACTTCGTCCATGAGTTCAAGACACCGCAGAACGCGACCGACAACGCGCCGATCGCCTGGCTGCAGTCAGTGAAGCGCACCGGAAAGGACACCGCCAACGGCCAGTCCGAGCAGGCGTTGCCGGAGGTGACCTTCACCGACGAACTGTTGCCCAACCGGGTGGACGGCCTGGTGCCGGCGCGTCCGCGCTACAACCGTCCGCGTCTGGCGGTCATCAGCACCGAGACCGGCGGCACGATCCTGGTGTCGTACGCCAAGGAGTCCTGCTCGCGCACGGCAGGGAGGATGCCGACCTCTGCGGACAGCAACGACAAGAGCTGCTTCCCGGTGAAGTGGTTCGACACCGGCGTGCAGACCACGGTGGACGACTGGTTCCTGCGGTACCCGGTGGAGACGGTCACCGTCGACCCGAACGCCAAGCTGATCACCGGCGCGGTGTCGATGACCACCTCGTACACCTACGGACCGGCGGCCTGGCACCGCAGCGACGGTGCGCTGGTGGAGTCGGACTACCGGACCTGGGACCAGTTCCGCGGCTACGCAAGCGTCACCACGGTGACCGGCTCCGGCAAGGACGGGGCGCAGGCGAAGTCGACCACCAGCTACTACCAGGGCATGAACGGCGACATCAAGGCGAACGGGAGCGCCAAGGCGGCGTCCGTCGCCGGGGTGAAGAGCGGTAGCAAGCCCGACGAGGAGTGGCTGTCCGGCCAGGTCCTGGAGAAGGACACCTACGCAGACGCCGCGGCCCCTGTGGGCGCGCCGGTCGCCTACACCGTCAACTCCTACGAGCGCAGCGCCGGCCTGAAGCCGACCGCGACCCACAAGCGCACCGGGCTGCCGGACCTGGTAGCCAACTACCTGGCCACCACGTCCACCTCCGTCACCACCTCGGTGACGACCACCGGGACCCGGAGCACCTCGACCGTCACCACGACGGACCCGGGGAACAACAACCGGATCACCATCTCGCTGAGCACCGCCGACGGCACGCCCGACGTCTGCACCCGGTACCGCTACGTGTCCTCCCCGGGCCAGGTGGTGACCGGGCGGGTGTCTGAGGTGTACGTGATCTCCGGCCCCAACGCCTGTACTGCGGACGCGTCGTCGGCCAACACGGTCTCCGGCGCCCGTACACTCTACGACGGCCAGGGCTTCGGAACCTCGGACGCCAAGGGCGACGTCACCGAGACCCAGGTGCTGGACCGCTACGACGCCAATGGTGCCGCGCAGTACGTGACCAAGGCGACCGCCGCTTTCGACGGGTACGGGCGAGTCACCTCCGCGACCGATCCGACCGTCAGCGACGCCGCCAACCCGGACGGCGCCGTCGTCACCACCGCGTACAGCTCCGCCAATCCCGGCGAGCTGCCGAACAAGATGGTCACCGGCACTCCGGCCCCGGTCGGCGCGCCGGATGCCGGCAAGCCCCGCGCGACCACCGTCACGTTGAACCCGGCCCGAGCCCTTCCGATCACCTCCGAAGATCCCAACGGTCGGAAGACCATCGAGAGTTACGACGGATTGGGTCGGCTGAAGGCCGTCTGGATTCCCGGACGCGACACTGCGGCGGGTGCCAACTTCACCTACGACTACACGGTGAACGCGGCCAAGTCGCCGAGCACCGTCACCACCACATCGCTGCGATCGGGCGGCAACAGCCACAGCACGTCCACCCAGATCCTGGATGGTCTGGGCCGGGTGGTGCAGACCCAGGACGATCCGGCGGTCTCGGCGTACCACGGCCGCCTGATCACGGACACGTTCTACGACTCGCAGGGCCGGGTCAACCGCAAGTACAACACCTACTACGAGGACACCACCGCTCCGAACACCATCCGGTGGATCCCCGAGGGTGCGAAGGTGCCCAACCTGAGCGTGATCGAGCTCGACGGCCTGGGACGTCCGGTCAGCATGCAGTTCGTTGCTCTCGGCAAGCTGCAGACCACGACCACCACGGCGTACCCCGGTGCGGATCGGGTCGATGTGTCGCCGCCGACCGGTGCGACCGCCACCAGTGCTGTCACCGATGCCCGCGGCCGCACCATCGAGCTGTGGCAGTACCGGAAGCCGACAGCGACCGGAACCCCGGCCGACGCCGACGTGTCCCGCTACACCTACACCCCCGCCGGCCAGACGGCTTCACGCGTCGACGCCGCCGGGAACACCTGGAGTTACGCACACGACCAGCGCGGTCGCCAGGTGAAGGCGGACGATCCGGAAACCGGGATCTCGACCGTCACCTACGACACGGCGGGCCGGGTCGCGGCCACCACCGACGCGCGCGGTCAGGTCATCTCGTACACGTACGACCTGCTGGGCCGGAAGACCGGAACCTACAACGGCTCGGTCGCCGCGATCAACCAGCTGACCGCCTACACCTACGATACGGTCGCCAAGGGCCAGCCCGCTGGCTCCACGCGCTACGTCGGCGGGGCGAGCGGTGCGGCGTACAGCAAGAACATCACCGAACTCGACACCGCCTACCGCCCGACGAAGACGAACCTCTCCATCCCCGGCGAGGAGATCGGCAAGACCGGGCAGACGACGTTCGACTACAGCGCCGCCTACGACCCGATCACCGGCGCGATCGTCGCCGACGGGCGCGCCGCAGCGGGTGACCTGGCGCAGGAGTCGGTCAACTACAACTACGAGACGTACGGCAAGCTCAACGACATCAGCGGCGCTGGCATCACCTACCTTCGGCAGGCGGACTGGGACGCCTACGGGCGGAACATCCGCGCCACGATGAACCCGTGGGGTTCCCAGATCGTCGCGACGAACACGTACGACGAGCCGACCGGGCGTCTTCTGACCCAGTACGTCGACAAGCAGACCGGAGGTACCGGCACCGTCCAGAACACCACCTACGCCTACGACCCGGCGGGCCAGATCACCGCGATCCGGACGATCCCGAACAACAACCCGGCCGCGACCGATCTCCAGTGCTTCACCCACGACTACCTGGGCCGGATCACCTCGGCATGGTCGGACACCGGCCGCTTGGAGCAGCCGACCCCGTCGCTCGCCGGACAGGGGGCGTGCGCCAACACGACGCCCACCAGCGGCGCCGTGGCGCCGGCGAAGACGACGGTGGGTGGCAGCGCGCCGTACTGGCAGGACTACACCTACGACGCCGTCGGCAACCGCACCAAGCTGGTCATGCACAACCCGACCGGCGACATCTCGAAGGACCTGACCATCGACCAGGTGTTCCCGACCCCGGGTACCCGCAACACGCCGACCACCGCGGCCGGTACGGGCGGTGGCACCGGCGGTCCGCACGCACCCACGACGGTGAAGTCCACCTTCCCGAACAACGGCAGCGCCCCCGGCGCCAACCAGTACGACGCCGCCGGGAACACCACCAAGATCGCCAACCCGGGAGGCAACAAGACCCTGGGAGCGGGCTTCGTGCTGAAGGCTGGCGAGTCGGTGCGCTCCAACTCCACCCAGCTGACCATGCAGGACGACGGCAACCTGGTGCTGACCTCTTTGCGGACCGGCCTGGTGACCTGGTCGACCAACACCCAGAACCATCCGGGTGCCTGGGCGACCATGCAGGACGACGGCAACTTCGTGGTCTACGACCCGCAGCGCGTCCCGCTCTGGTCCTCGCAGACCTGGATCGGTGCGGGTAGCAAGTACTTCGCGGTCGTCCAGGACGACGGCAAGTTCATCGTCTACGCGCCGGGCTGGGTGTCCAAGTGGGGCACTCCCACCTGGAACGCGGTGGACGCGGCCAACGGCACAGAGCTGGTCTGGGACGTTGAGGGCAAGCTTGCCTCGATGAAGCAGGGCACCGCCACCACCGGCTACCTCTACGACGCGGACGGCAACCAGCTGATCCGCCGCAACCCGGGCAAGGTCACGGTCAACCTCGGTGGCGGGGACGAACTCGTCTACGACACCGGCAGCAAGACCAGCACCGGCACCCGCTACTACACCATGCCCGGCGGCATCACCCTGGTCCGCCAGGGCCCGACCAAGCTCACCTACCAGTTCTCCGACCACCACAACACCGGCACGCTCTCCATCGACTCGGCCGGCAGCACGGAGACCCGCCGCTGGACCGACCCGTTCGGCGTCGTGCGCGGCTCCGGCGCTGCCAACTCCTGGGCCGGCGACAAGGGCTTCGTGGGCGGCCTGAAGGACGACAACACCGGCTTCACCAACCTCGGCGCCCGCCAGTACCAGCCGAGCACCGGCCGCTTCCTCAGCCCGGATCCGCTGATCCTCCCCGGAGACCCGCAGCAGTGGAACGCGTACGCCTACAGCAACAACAACCCGGTGGACAAGTCTGACCCCACCGGCATGGCGCTGGAGGAGTGTGCGAGCGGCTTCGCCACCTGCAGCAACATGGGCACTAAGGTGATAAATGACAAGGGCCCGAACCACGACACTATCGTCGCGGAAATCCAGGCCGGGGAACCGGCCCGGAAGGCCGGGTACGTGGCGTTCATGATCGCCAAGAAGCTCCCGCTGGGCAATGGCTGGTCCGGCAGCGTCCCGGACGACCTGCAGGCTGAAAAGCGGGCCGCGCGTCGGGCCTACGGGCTGCAGTTGGAGGCTGAGTACAAGAAGAACACCAACTTTAAGTATGAGACGGTGCCTGGACAGACGGTGATTCCAGGGGCGCAGCCGTACGACTCGATCGTCCTGGGTAAGGCCAAGAGGTCGGAGCTGATGGCCTGTGCCTACACGGCTGCTGTGCTCGATTGTCTAGACGAGAAGCGAATCTCAAGCTGGGCCGCGGAGTTTGCGGTGGCGGAGTACCCCGAGGACGTGAAGGCCTACAAGGGTAGCGACCCGCCCCGGGTTAATGCCTTCAGGCACTTCGCCTGGCAGGCCATGATCACCGCCAAGTACGGCCGACAGAACGCCGAGATGTTGGCAGATGCTCACGAGGCCTATGGGGCTAGGGAAGGTCACGAATACCACGACCACATCTCGGATCTGGTGAACAATGAGTACGGCTGGAAGGTGGGTGAGAAGATCGGCGCGGCGAACCCGGGTGCTTCGGATGCACAACTCAAGGCCTTGATCCTCGGTGAAGCGAGGAAGTACGTTGCGTCGGACGACTTCGCTCGCCCAAGTGATTTCGAGTAGTGGCGCGTTGAGATATTCGGAACGGAGGATCGGGTGATTGGGGCTCTGGGGATGGGCTGGGAGCGGGCTCGGCATGGGGCGCGTGTTCTGGTTGCCTCCCTGATCGGCACCTTGCCGCTGGCGGCTTCGTGCGCGGTGGGGAAGGCGCCCGACCCGGCTGTCATTGGGACCTGGAAGGCGGGCGTCTCCTCGATCCAGTTCCTGGAAGGCGGCAAGCTCGGAGAGGTTCTTCTGCTGCCCGCCATGTGTCGTGGAAAGTCGTCGCCGACGGTAGTGAAGTTCACCGGCACGTGGAAGTACGGGAAGCAGGAAGACGCTGGGTCCGGTGCAGTCGCCCAACTCACTTCTGTAGACGGTTATATGACGTGCGATCGCTACTTCCAATATGTTAAAGACGAAGAGGGGGACGCACTGATTCTGACCGGTGTGGACACCCGCCAAGGGCCGTTCCTCCGGCAGTAGTTCGGGGCTCCTGTAGTCTCGTTGAGTTGGCGTCGGGAGCGCCTCATCCGTTCGTGGGATGGGACGCTCCCGACGTTCGCTGTAATGGGATGATCGGCTCATGGATCGCCCGGTTGAGAAGAAGCGCTCAAGCCCCTGTGTCGCGCTGCCTGATCAGCCGATCGCCCCGGCCGCCTTGTTGCCGACGCTGGCCTCCTGCGCGGTGGGGGAGACTGAGGCGCCGGTGGGCGCGGGGTCTGGCGGTCGGAGCAGCTTGGTTCGATTGAGTTCCTGGAGGCTGGGAAGCCGGGGGAGGTGGCCCTGTCTGCCTGCGGCGTGCCAGGCAGACAGGGCCACCGAGTTGGCGCCGGGGGTGAAGCTCACCGGTACCCGGAGGCATGGAGAGGTCGAGGAGGTCGGGTACGGCGCTTACGTCCAACTGACATCTGCCGGCGGTGTCCTGAAGTGTGAGGAGTACCTCCAGTACAGCAGGCGCGACGGCGTGGAGGTGTTGGAGATGAGCGATCTAGAGAGCTGCGGTGGCTTCCTGCGGGTCGGCGCAGACCTTTCGGCAGGGCCTCACGATGCCGACGCCGAAGCCGGAACCAACACCGGTGATCCGTATGGACGTCGATCCGTTGTACCGCCGCCTCCCGGACGTCGGTGCGCTGTCAAAGGCGCGGTGGATCGGTGCCGTCCTGGCGGGACTTCGGATCCCCGGCCGGTGGTGTCGGGGCCGACCTACGTGACGGTGGACGGCTTCGCCAAGGCCAATCCGGCGAAGCTGACGGCCATTATGTCGACCGACGCCTGGCAGGAGGAGCGCATCCTGTGCCAAGTCCCGCCGGAACTCACCGGCGAACTGGGGAAGGACTGAGACTGGCTGCACAGGGAGGCGTAAGACCGGTCGGTCGCCCGAGGCCAGTACTCGGGGCGATTCTACTTCGAGCGGGAGACCAGCCGGGTCTTCTTCTGCACCACCAACCCGAACGTGTGGGGCGCTGCTGGTGGAGCTGTACCGGACGGGTGCGGTGCTGGCGGGGCACCGGTAGGGGCGGGCGGCCGCACCCCCGTGGCGGCCGCCCGGTGTCCTTCCGTCGTACCGGTCTACGGGTGGTAGACGACCTCGGGGAAGGCCTTTGACGGGCCGTCGAGCAGGTTGCCGCAGTGGCGGCCGCGCAGGTGGAGGTCGAAGAAGGCGCGCGGGTAGGCCTGTTGGATGCGGACGCCGCGGTCGGGGTCGAGGGTGCCGACCTGGGACTGGATCTGCTGCTCGGTCATGCCGAGCAGCCGGCCCGCCTGGGGGATCAGCGTCATGTTGTCGCCGTACGAGCTGTGCATGGCGCCGGTGGCCTGGATGTCGAGGCGCCAGCCGCGCAGGTGGCCCCAGAAGGTCTCGGCGTACGGGTTGACGGCCCGGGCGAAGTCGGCGGTCATCATCATGAAGGGCCGGTCGATGTCCGTGGTGATGGCGGGATTGGACGCCATCGGTCCGTCCATGGAGAGGCCGGCGCGGATGCGCCGGTCGGCGACCATGGCGAGGGCGGTGGCGGTGCCGCCCTTGGACCAGCCGCAGGCGCCGATGTTCCGCGCGTCGAGGCCGCCGAGCAGGCCGGTCGGCAGGGTGCGGCCGTCGACGTCGGGGTTGCGGCCGTTGGCGAGGTCGACGACGCGGTCGAGGAGGAAGAGCAGGTCGGCGGCGTAGTCCCTCGGGTACAGCCCTGGGGCGACACCGTCCCGGGTGACGACGGTGCCGTCCGGGAACTCGGTGAACCCGTCGTGGGTGTGGTCGACGGTGACGACGGCGAAGCCGTGGCTGGCCAACTCCTGGACCACGATGGTGTGGTCGGCGCGGTGGCTGCCCGCGCCGTGCGAGTAGAGGACGACGGGCAGCGGCCGGCCGGCCCGGTGGACGGGCGCGCCCCGGTGGCCGGCGGTGAGCGGGGCGAGCGACAGGGGGAGCGGGAAGCCGGCGTCGTCGAGGAAGGCCTTCAGGGCGCCGTCGGTCATCCAGGGCGCGAGCGGGTACGCGTCGGCGTCCGCGGACGCGTACCGGGCCGGGTACCAGACGGTGGCCATCAGCTCGCGGTACTTCCCGGGCCGGGCGTTGGGGTCGAGCCGGGACTCGTCGCGCAGGTGCAGCGGCACCATGCCGACCGGGAAGGGGCCGGTGGGTGCCGGCAGGGTGAGCCGCGCGGGGGAGGCGGGAGCGGTGGGCGAGGCGGAAGCGGTGGGCGAGGCGGGAGCGGGAGCGGCCGAGGCGGCGCGGGCGAGGCCCAGTGGCGCGACCGCGCCCAGGGCGAGCGCGGTGCCCAGCATGCGGCGGCGGGTCGGTCCGGTGTGGCGGGCGGTCGGCGTGGTGTCCATGCGCGGAACGCTGTCACGCGGGGCGTGCGAGCGGCATCGGCCCACGGATTGATCAGCCGTCACATCGCATCGGCCCAGGGATTTACATCCCCGGGCCGATGCGGAAGGCGGTCGGATGAGGTTCACCGACGGCTTGCCGCCCGCCGCGCCCGCCCGCTCAGACGAAGTTCTTGTCGATCAGCATCTGCAGCACGTTGACGTGGAAGTCCGGGAAGTCCATCGGCACGATGCCGAAGCGGGCGCGCTGCTCGGTGCGGGCGCTCAGGTACGGGTGGATCGTGCGGTCCATCAGGGCCTGCGAGCTGGTCTTCGGCCAGTAACCACCGGCGTAGGAGAGGAAGTTGACGAACATCTTCGGATGGCCCGGATTGAGGAAGGCCTTGTCGAACTGGGCGACGATGCGCTGGCCCTTCGTGCCCAGCGGGTCGAGGCCGCCGGTCTGCCAGAGGTCCTGGGTGTCGAACCAGCCGTTCTCGCCGCTGGACCAGTCGATCAGGCCCCACGGGTTGGCGAAGTCGGCGATCAGGACGACCTTTCCGCGGGCAGTGGCGAGGGTCGGCCATCCGTAGAAGTGGAACAGGCCGCGGTAGCCCAGGTCGTCGAGGTAGTGGTTGACCCGTCGCATGAACTCGGCGTCGTCGAGCGACTGGCCGCCGGCGCGCTCGTTGCGCAGGCGCATCAGGACGGTCTCGCCGGGGTGCGACCGGAGGAAGGACCGGCACTGGTCGAGCACGTCCTGGAGCCGGATGTGCTGGTAGGCGTCGGAGTGGTAGATGCCGAGTTCGTCGGGCGCGCCCTGGAGGCCGTTGCAGCGGATGTCGAGGAAGCGGACCCCCTCGGTCAACTGCTGGGGTATTCCCCAGTTCTGGGTGTGCGACCACTCGGTGCCGTAGGCGGGGTTCTGGCAGCAGGAGTCGTGGGTGCCGGGGATGGTGAGGCCGAGCAGGGGGAGGCCGTCGTCCAGTCGGCTCATCCAGCTGTCCGTCGGCAGGCCGCGCGGGGTGGTGGCGCCGGCGGCCGCCCACGCGGAGCCGGGCAGGGCGAGGACTCCGAGGGCGGCGGTGGCGCCCATGCCCGCGCCCCACCTGAGAAGTTCACGACGTGCGATGCCCATGGTGCGGCTCCTTGGGTCCGGTCGGTCGTCCGAAGTGCGCTGCCATCCTGGCGCACGCGTCCACTGCTTCGACAGGCCCACGACGCCACGATCCCGACGTGCGTGGGCGATTCGGCCGTCCCCGGGGCGCGGGAACCGGACGGGCCCGTGGGGCGTGTGTGTCCTGAACGGGAGCACTGAGGAGAGGGTTGAGCGCGGATGGCATCGACGGAGGACGCAAGAAGAGGCGGCTGCGTGTGGCTCCTCGCCGGGCCCGCGCTGGCGGCGGTGATCACCTGGTCGGTCGCAGCAGTGGTCGGGCAGAGGTGGGCGGACTGCCCGCGTGGGATGGACACACCGCACCGTGCGACGATCGGGCCGATCATGTGGATGGCCTGGGTCGGCATGACCGCGCTGCTGTGGGTCCTCCAGGGTGCGCTGGCAGTGGTGCTGCCGAAGGGGGTCGAGCCGGAGGTCAAGTGGGTGGTGCTGATCGTGGCGGCCGTGGTGCTGTTCATCCTGTTCGGCGTCGCCATGGGCTCCCCGGACGCGTCGCCGGGCGGCCCCTGCTACCGCGACTAGCTGCCCGGCCTGTCGGGATCCCGCCCCGGCCGAACCCGTCGGCGGGGTGAAGATCGAAATGCGCGGACGGCCGCCGCCCGCCACGGTGGGACCGTGGCTGCGATCGTCGTCCTCTTCGAAATGGCCCCGGACCAGGCCCTCGGCCCCGAGGGCGTCGGCCCGGGCGTGGTCGCGGTGCACGCCGCCGGCCAGGATCCGGACGTCCCGGAGGACCCGCAGGCGCGCACCCTCTGCGGGCTGGACACCGCCCCGATGGAGCACTCCCACTACCGTCCCGCCCGGCCGGGCGAGCCGTGGTACCCGCCCGAGCTGGAGCAGCAGCGGTGCCGGCTCTGTGAGGCGGCGCTGCACCGGCTCTGAGCGGAGAGCCGAGAGCGGAGAGCCGAGAGCGAGAGCGAAGGGCCGTGGCCGGAGAAGGGCCGCGTCAGAGCCACCAGCTGACGAAGGTGACGACGCCGAGCACCGCGAAGCCCAGGAGCACCAGACCGGCCAGCACGAGTCCGGCGCAGGCCAGCGGCCCGGCCGAGTCGTCCTGGACGGGGTGCCGGGCGCGGTCGTGGACGTGCTGCCAGTGGACGGGGCGGCCCGCGTGCGCGGAGGCCGTCTCGCGGAGCTCGGCCAGCCTGGCGCGGGCGGTCTCCGTCTGCGCCGACCGCTCTGACCCGCGCCAGGCGAGGGCCACCATCCGGTCGAGGGGATCGGGGTGGCGGGCCTCGAAGGCCGCGGTCTCGGCCGGGTCCCGGTCCGCGTCGAGGTACGCCCAGCGGCCCGCCTCGGCCGGCTCGCCGTACAGGCGGTAGACCTCGGCCAGCCGCCGCCGCACCGTGAGGTCCGCCGGGTACGAGGCCACCAGGCCGCGCAGGCGTAGGCGGGCGACGGGTATGCGGCCGGCGCGAAGGTCCGCGTCGACCTTCGCCAGGGTGGTCTCAACTGTCACCGGAGCATGGTGGCGGAGGAAGAACTGCTGGTCAAAGGACTTAGCGGCTCCTCGGCGGCCGGTCAGCCGGCGCGGTCCGCGGGGCCGGTCCGGCGGGCCGGTGGGCGACCGCGCCCAACATCGCCACCGACAGGTGGAACGTCCCGTGCGCGGCGGCCGCGTCGAGGTCGGCGTAGAGCCGGTCGCGCTGCACCTCGGTGATCAGGCCGCGCCCGACGGCTGCCGCGCCGATGCCGCGGACGATCGGCTCGCTGACCGTGCGGGAGTCGTGCAGCAGGACGTCGGCGCCGAGGTGGTCGACGGCCAGTCCGGCCTCGACCAGCAGGCCGGCGAGGCGGCGCCCGGCGTCCGGGGTGGCGGCGGTGCCCTCGGCGACGGCGGCCAGCGCCGGGCGGACCTCCGGGGCGGCAGGGTGGAGCACGAAGGTGGCCCAGTCGGTGTCCAGCAGGGCGACCCGGCCGCCAGGGCGCAGCACCCGGGCCATCTCGGCGACGGCCTTCGCCGGATCGGTGAGGTGCTGGAGGACGCGCTCGCACCAGACGACGTCCGACTCGCCGTCGGGCAACGGCAGTGCGAGCGCGTCGCCGTCCAGGAAGCGGGCAGCGCTGCCGGCCTCGGCGGCGCGCTGTTCGGCGACGGCCCGCAGCCCGGGGTGGGGTTCGATGCCGACGGCGCGGCCCTGGGCGCCGACCGCCGCCGCGAGCACCTGGGTCTCCGAGCCGGTGCCGGCGCCGACGTCCAACGCGCACTCTCCGGGGCGCACGGCGAGCTGCGCATGTGCCCACGCGCGCAGCCGCCGTACCCCGGGGTTGGTGGCCTGGGCGTCCAGTGCGGCGATCAGCCGGTCGGTGAGCGCCGGGTCGATGTTGGCGGCGTGAAAGGCCGAGGTGGGGCGCGGGTCGCTCATGGCCGTCACCCTAAACGGACAGGACGGAAGATCCGCAGATGTCGCACCCGGGCCCCGGGGGTCGCGGGGTCAGTGGAGCTTGTTCACGGCGGCCCGGACGGTCTCCTTGAACGCGGGGACATCGGGCTGGGTCGAGTTGCTCTCCCATTCGACGATGGCGACGGTGTTGCCGTCCCGGCCCACGCCGTACAGGACGTTGCGGTAGCCCTGCCAGGCGGGGACCTCCTGTTCGTGCACGCCGCCGACGGTCGCACCCTCCTCGACGTCGACCGTGCCGTGGTCCTGGGCGGTCACCACGTCGTGCGGGTAGTCGGCCTGCATCCGGCCGGCGCAACCGGCGTAGTGCAGGCGGGCGGAGTCGGCCAGGGCGATGGCCTCGGCCTCGGTCGGCAGCACGTAGACCCGCTCGTAGGCGGCGGCCGTCTCGGACGTGAAGAAGTCCGCGGTCCAGATGTTCTCCTCGGGGACGTCGGGGCGGTACCAGCCGGCGAGGCAGCGGGTTTCGAAGCTATCGCCGGGCTGGTCCGACGCGTGGCCCTGCCAGGTGAGGGGATCCGGCGGCAGGTCCGCGGTGGTGAGCATGCCGGGGCGGGGCGCCTGTGCCAGGTCCTGGTCCTGGGCCTGCCTTTGGGCCTGCGCCTGTACCTGCGCCGTCGGCTGCGCCTGCGCCTGGGTCGCGGCCTGGGCGGTCGCCGCGGCGACCAGCAGTGCGGCCGCCACCACGCGCACTCGGGCCCGGCTGTCGAGCCTGATCCTCATCCGTCCACCTCCGGGTGTCGTCAGTTGCGCTCAGGATCGGGGACGGCGACAGCCCGTGTGGGGACGGACACGAACGGAGGCCGGAACACCGCTCCCAGGGCGCCGGATCCGTCCGAAATCCGTACCATCGGGCCGCGCACGGCACGTCAGAGGTCCGGCAGTGCCTCGCCGGGACGCGGCTCGCGGCCCTCGACGAGCCAGAACAGGTAGCCGCGCAGGTAGGCCTCCAGCCCGCCGTCCAGGTGGGCGGCGTATTGCCGCAGGGCCTCCGGCTCGTTCCGGCCCTCCTCACTCAGGTCCAGTTCGCGCCCGATCCAGGCCCGGACCTCGTCGCGGCGCGACCACCAGTCGCGCACCGCCTGCGGGGTCCAGTGGCGGTCGCCGTCCCAGGCGTAGCCGCCCAGGGGTTCCCCGTGGGCGATCTCCACCAGGGCGGCCACCTCGCGCGGGTCGGCGGGCTGGCGGTGGACGAACTCGCAGTGCTCGTCGTCGGAGAGCACGTGCTCGGGGAGGTAGTACGGGCCGTTCAGCCCGCTGTCGGTCCGGCCGGCGTAGAACGGCCCCGGAACGTTCAGTCGGCTGCGCTCCTGCCAGCGGCCGTGGCCCACGGAGATCGACGGACGGCGCCGACCCGCGGGGAGCCGGGGACAACCCGCGGGGAACGGGCCCGACCCGCAGGGAGCGGGCACAATCCGGTGGCGTCCGGGGACCGGGATCGGGGAGACTCGCGCGCATGGTTTCGGTATTGCAGAACGTGGCGATCGACTGCGCGGACGCCTATGAGCTGGCGCGGTTCTGGAGCGGTGTGACGGGTCGGCCGCTGGATCCCGACTGCCGGCCGGGGGACCACGAGACGCAGGTGCTGCTGGCGGAGGGCCCGATCCTGTACTTCAACCAGGTGCCCGAGGCGAAGACGGTCAAGAACCGGGTCCACCTGTGCCTACGGCCCGAGACCTCGCGCGACCAGGAGGTGGAGCGGCTGTTGGGCCTCGGCGCCACCCTCGTCGGCGATCACCGGTACCCCGACGGTTCGGGCTGGGCGATCCTCGCCGATCCCGAGGGCAACGAGTTCTGCGTGCTGCGCAGCGATTCGGACCGGGCCGCTGTGAACGGCGGTGTCGGCGTTCAGCCGTAGTGGCGCCGGCGTTCAGCCGTAGGAGTGCGGGCCGCTGCGTGGGCGGGACCGGAGTTCGGTCGTACGAACGACCGCCGGTGGTCCGGGGCTGGGCCGATCGAGTGAAACGCGGGACACCGTCGAGGGAACCCGCTTCACATCCCATGTCCAACCTCCTTTGCCTGCCCGTAACTTCGTGGCGGAACGATGCCGATCCGGTCGGCTCGCGAACCCCCTCGAACCAGGAGCAGCAGTGCGCATCTCCCAGAAGGTCGGCGCCATCGCTACGGCCGTCGCCTCCCTCGCCGGCGTCGCCCTCCTCGACACCGGCACCGCGACCGCCGCCGACAGGATCGCCTATGCCATCCAGGTCGTGGCCGACGACTCCAACCTCGACGAGTACGACGGGCGTCAGATCTGGACCCGCGATCCCGTCCTCACCTTCCAGGACTGGGCGATCACCCGGCTCCGGGACGGCAGCTACACGATCCAGGGCACCCACTACGGCAAGTGCATCGTGGCCAACGGGCCCGGGAGCAGCGTCGCCCAGAAGAACTGCAACCCGGGTGACCTGGCCCAGCGTTGGAGCCTCAACCCGGAGTCGCGACAGACCCAGATCGAGAGCGTCAAGTACCCGGAGTACGTCCTCCAGTCCCACGGTCAGGACACGACCGTCACCCTGGAGGCGGACACCTCCAGCGAGCACGACCGGTGGATCTTCTACACCAAGTAGCGCGGACCCCCGCGCCGCTTCGCGGGGATCCCCGCGCCACTGCGCGCGGGCCCCGCCCGGAGCCGGCTCAGTCCGCGGCGGACAGGCAGAGCAGGACCACTCCCGCGACCGTCGCCGACGCCGTGACGCCCAGGGCGGCGACCGCGCAGCCGACCCCGCCCCGGTCGGAACGGCGCTCGGCCGCGAGGTCCGGCGTGAAGTCGGCCGGGTCCCCGGGCGGGTAGTGGACCGTGAGGTCCTGACCGTACGTGACGGCGGAGTCCGGCAGGCCCGAGGGGTAGTAGGCGGTGACGGCGGACCCCTCGTGGGTGGTGAAGGCGACGACGGGCGTCCGGCTGCTCCGGACGTCGCCGTCGGCGTCGGTCTCGACGGTCCTGAGGACGGCGATGACGCGGCCCGGTACGGGCACCGCGGCGGCCAGGACGTCGAGACGGCTTCTGGCACGCCGCCGATCCCCGGGCAGGGCGCGCGCGGTGGCGACGGCGGCCGGGCCGCCGAAGCCGACCAGGGCCCACGGCCAGCCCCGGTCGATCGCGGCGGTGACCACCAGCCCGCAGTAGACCAGGAACACCGCGAAGGTCGGCGGGCCGAGCCCGCGTCGGCCCGCCTGGAGGTCGTCGGTGAACCGGAAGAGGTGCGGCCGTCCGGGCGGGTAGTGGATCCCGACCTCCCGGCCCACCCAGGCCGTGGTGATCCGGTCGCCGCAGTCGCCGTCGTTGGTGACGGTGAACTCCTCGCCGGAGGAAGGGTCCTGGAAGCGGACGACCACCGCGATCCCGTCCTTCTCGGAGCCCCCGTTCCGCGGCTCGCGCACCCGCTCGATCCGCCCCGTCACCCGCACCGTCCGCTGCGCCCGGGTCATGCCGGCCAGCGACCGCCCGTACCCGACCAGCGCCAGGAGGCCGAGCGCTCCGCACCACAGTGCCGGAATTCCGTGCCAGTTCACGCGTGTCCGCTCCTGTCCTCGGTCAGCTCGCCGGGGTGCGCCGCAGCACCCGGCCCTCGACGTCCGCCTCCAGCAGGCCGGTGCCCTCGGGCCCGGTCACGCTGATCCTGATGCTGAGGGAACCGGCGAGGCGGTCGGCGACGAGCTGCCAGCTCTGCGGGGCGTGGACGCCGAGGCTGCTCCTCGCCTCCTCGATCAGGGCGGGGATCCGCTCGTACGGCAACTCCAGCGGATCGAACTCCGGGGTCTTCCCGCCGGTCGGGGAGAACGCGACCGACAGCAGGTCCTCCTGCGCCACCAACGCGATCGCCGAGCGCGGATCCCTCTCCGCCGTCAACGAGTCGATCGCCCGGCGCAGCTCGCCGTCGGAGCGGAACGACTGGCCGGCGCCGAGCACGATGACACCGGACCCCGCTGACACCACCCTGGTCGACCACGTCGAGGAAACCGTCGGCGTCGCGGGAGCGGGAGCGGGAGCGGGAGCGGGAGCGGCTCCGGCCCCGGCCCCGACTCCGGCCCCGGACCCGGAAGCGGAAGCGGACGGCGGATCGGCGGCCCCGCGCTCGAACAGGTCCACGCGGAACAGGAGAACGACGGCCGCCACGCCGAGCAACAGGCCCAGGAACCCGACGAAGCCGACGCCACGGACCTCGGCGGGCGCGCTCACCCGGGCCGCCCCGGGCGCCGCGTCCGGCCGCGCCCCGGCCGCCCGCTCCTCCCACTCCGGAGTCGGCCGCTTCACGATCCTCATCAGCCACGGCCGGTCCGGCGGGTACCGGACCACCAGGACGCCGCCCGGCCGGTAGTCGGGGAGGTCGACGACGTTGATGTCCTGGGTGAACTCGACCCGGAACGCCGGTCCTTCGTCCGGCGTGACGGTGAGGTCGAACCGCACCGGCCGCTCGCTCATCGCGCTCTCGGCGACGTGCAGGCCCTCGACCGCCGCGAGTGCCGTACGCGGGACGACGGCCGCCTCCCGGGCCCGCCGCGGCCGGCCGGCGAGGAACAGCAGCAGGCCGTAGACGAAGGGGAGGCCGAGCCCGGTGACGAACAGCGGCACCTTCCCGACGACGACGCCGACGATCAGCGCGGCGAGCGCCCCTCCGGCCACGCCTCCCGTCAGGAGGCCGCGGCCGAGGGCGAGCCCGACCCGCGTGCTGCGCGCGGGCGGCCGGCCGGTGGTGGTCGTCATACCGGTGATTGTGCCGGGTGGCACCGACGGCCGACAGCCTCCTGCACCAACTGCGTCACCTCCGTCACCACGCTCGAGCGGAGCGCTTCCGGGAGCCGGCGGACCCGGTGTCGATCACGAGGTGGCGGCTCCGGTTCCCGGCCCGCCCGCGGGATTTGGTGACAAGTCGTCATGGTCGGCGGATCACCTGTTCTAGGATCCTGGGGCACTTCGGACCGCACGTCGCTCCTTCCGAGCCGCATTTCCTTCCTCAGCAGACCTCGTGCCCGGCGTTCGGGACGGCAGAGCCGGGTTCCCATCCCTCGATGCGGAGGCTTGACCATGAGTCGAACAGGTACGCGTCCAAGAGTTCTCATAGTCGGGGCGGGCCTGGCCGGCACCGCCACGGCCATCCGGCTGCTCTGCTTCGCGCGCAGGCCGCTGGAGATCGTCCTGCTGGAACGACGCTCCGACTACCGCTCCGCGGGCGTCGCCTACCACCGGGACGGCAATCCCTGGGACTACGTGTTCAACATCCAGGCGGGCCGGATGTCGGTGTTCCGCGAGGACGTCCTCGACTTCGTCCGCTGGGCCAACCACGAGGCCGACCGCAGCGGCTGGCCGGCTCCCTGGGCCGAACTCCGGTTCGTCGAGCAGGGACCGGCGCCCCGGCGGATCTTCCAGGACTACCTGAACGACCGGCTGGCCGAGGCGAGACGCGAAGCCCCTCCCGGTGTCGTGCTCGTCGAAGCGGAGGGCGAGGCGATCGACCTGGAAGTCGGGTCCACCGGTGTCGAGGTGACGGTCGCGCAGCCCGGGGCCGACGGGGGCGAGGCCGGTTCGCCCCCGGAGGTGACCGTGCTCCGTGCCGATCAGGTCGTCCTCGCGACCGGCCTCGAACTCCGGGAGCCGGTCTTCGCCGCCGAGGTCCGCGCCCACCCGTCCTTCGTGCGCAACCCCTACTCCGCGGCCGGAATCCGCAAGCTCGTCTCGCTCCCGTCCGGGGCGAGCGTCGCCATCGTCGGTTCCGTGCTGAGCGCCTACGACTCGGCGGGCCTCCTGCTGCGCCAGGGCCACACGGGGAGGATCCGTCTGATCTCCAGGACCGGGACGCTGTTCCGGACGTACCCCGACGGCCACGAGCACGGGGTGGTGCGGCTGCCCTGCCCGAAGTCGCTGCTGGAGCCGTACCGGAACCGTGAGGAGTTCCTCGTCCGGATCCGGGCCGAGTGGGACGCGGCGTGTTCGACGGTCGTCCGGGAGAACCCCGACGTCTCCCCGGTGGTGGTCGCCGAGCGGGTGGTCAAGGCGTGGGAGCCGCACCTCCCGGAGGCCATCGAGCGCATCCCCACTGCGGAACTGCGCGGTCTGCTGGACGAGTTCGGCACCGCGCTGGCCGCGTTGCGGGTCGGGGTGCTGGAGTACACGATGGCGGTGATCGAGCGCGCCCTGCACGCGGCGGACGGGGCGGTGGAGCTGGTCGTCGGCAAGGTGGAGGCGGTCCGGCCGGCGGAGTCCGGCCGGTTGGTCGTGTCGGTCGCCTCCCCGGAGCAGGAGCACACCATCGAGGCCGACCTGGTGGTGTCCAACTTCGGCCGGGAGTCGGACTACAGCAGGGTCGGCCGGCCCCTCTGGCGGAACCTCCTGCGGCGGGGGATCGCCGTCCCGCACGAGCGCACCGGGCGCGGCCTGGAGGTCGACGGACGGGGGGCGCTGCTGAGCCCCGGCGGGGAGCCCGGACCGGTTTCCGCGGTCGGCGCGCTGCGGGAGGGCGACGAGATCGTGCGGAACGGCCGGACCGGTGCGTTCACGTTCAATCTCGCCGCCATCAAGAACCATTCGATCGCGGTCGCCGCCCACGTGATCGAGCAACTGGAAGTGGAGGAGGACGTTTCGGCTCGGATTCCGGTGGGGAGTCCGTCGCGCGGCCTGGTCGGAAACGCGGTCGGAAACGTGGCCGGAAACGTGGCCGGAAACGTGGCCGGAAACGTGGCCCGGTACCACGGTGGCGGCATCGGCAATCTGGAGGAAGCGGCCCGGGGGGAATTCGAGGACGCTGTGGTACTGGAGGCCAGGAGATTGGCCTCGCGCGGTCGAATCGAGCGGGACCTGCTCGATTCCCGGCTGGACGCCTGCATTCGGTCCATGGGTGAACGCCCCGCCGCTCCGGCGGACGCGGCCCGGCACGACCGCCTGATGAGGGTGGTCGTCAACCGGGCCGCGGTCGAACGACTCACCGATGTTTCCGTGACACCACGACAACTGCGCCGACAGCTGGGAATGGCGACCGCCGAAGAACAGGAGGAATAGGTGGACGGGCGACGGATTCAGGGATCCCTGCTGACCGGTGGTACTCGGAGCGAAGTGCGAGGAACCTGCAATCGCTCGAGAAGTCCGCTCGAGGGATCCATCCTCGTCGCCCCTTCCCTCGACGCCGGCCTGTACGAGGCGATCGTGGTGGCGCGCGCGGTGGTCTGCGGTTCGGGCGGGCTCACCGGCCACATGCAGTCGCTCTGCCGCGGCCGGGGCATACCCGTGCTCCGCGTCGAGGAGGCGGACCTCGCCGACCTGGTCGGCGAGGCCGTGCTGGACCTCGACAGCGAGTCGATCGTCGTCGAGTCCGGCGCGGGCGCCGGGGGCGGCCCGGGCGGCTCCGGGCGGCCCTCGACGGCCGACCTCGGCGCGGCGTGCGCGGTCATCGCGGACTTCCAGGACATCCGGACGATCAACTCCTGCGGGCCGGAGGCGAAGCGGGTCGACTGCTTCTTCATCCGGGAGGAGTTCCTCTGCCTGGCGGCGGCCCTGAGCCCGCTGGACGCCCTGGACGGCGGCCCGGCCGACGCGGCGGCCTACGGGCGGGCCCTCGCCGACCGGCTGTGCACCTTCGTCGAGGCTCTGCTGCCCGGCCAGCGGCTGGTCCTCAGGCTGCTCGACCTGCGCTCCGACCACGCCGCCAGTGTCACCGAGCTGGCGCCGGTCGCGGTCGAACCCAACCCCGAACTGGGCCTGCACGGCGCACGCTGGCTGCTGGGGTCGACCGCGTACCGGGACGCGCTGCACGCCGTGCTCGACTCGTTGCGCGAGCGGCTCGGCGACGCCGCGGGCCGGGTGCACCTGTCCGTCCCGTTCGTCAACGACGCGGAGGAGTTCGCGCAGCTCAGGAAGCACCTCGAGCTGCCGGCCGAGGTGCCGCTGTCCGCGTTCATCGAGACACCGGCGGCGGTGCACGCCACCGCGGAGATCTGCGCCGCCGGGGCGAGCGAACTGTTCGTCGGGGTGAAGGACCTGGTGCAGTTCTACCTGGCCGCGGACCGCGGCAACCACCTGGTGGCGGAGTCCTACCGGACCCGGCACCCGGCCGTCCTGGACGGACTGCGCAGGGTGGTGGAGTCCGCCCGTGCCGCGGGGACCCCGGTCAAGGTGTTCGCGCTGGGCACGGACCTCGCCCACTACCTCGCCCACGTGCCGACCCCGGACGGCTACATGATGTGCACCGCCGAACTCCGGGAGCTGCTCCTCGACGCGCGCCCCTGAGCGGGCGGCGGGTGGCGGTCGGGTGGCGGTCGGTCCGGGCCGCCACCCGCCGTCGTGAGGTCGCGTGTGGGTACTACAACTCTATTGTCATCGACAGAAGTTGATCGGTTCTCCATCCATTCCAGTGAATCTGACGATGCATCAGTTTCGTTTGGTGCGCCGCGATCCAGGATGCGAACAGTATCCGCAACGGAAGGGTGGTTCGCATGACCAGCGTCACTGGAGAGCCGATCCCGGCGATCACCGAGGCCACGCTCACCGACATCGCCGACAACGGACTCCGGCGCCCCGACGGCAGCGTCAACCCGGCCGTCGTCGACCTCGGCAACGCCCTGCAGGCGGCCGCCCGGGGCGACGACACGGTGCAGCTCCCGCCGGAGCTGGCCGAGTTGGCGGCCAAGGTGCGGGAGATCGCCGACGTCGACGTCACCGGCATCGAGGTGGAGGAGGGCGTCCGCCTGTCAGCGTTCCGCATCAAGCTGAAGGGCGACGAACCGCGCCCGGTGGTGATCGTTCCGGCCGGGTGGAACCCGCTCGGCTGGCTCCCCTTCGCCTACGGCTACTTCAAGCTGGCGTTGCGCGGCTACCACGTCCTGGCCTACACCCCGCGGGGCCTCGGCTACCCGAACTGGATCTCCACTTCCAGCGGGCACGTCGACGTCGCCGGGCCCGCGGACAGGGCCGACGGGGCGAAGGTGATCACCCATGCGGAGGGCTGGTGCGGCCCGAGCAAGATCGGCTTCCTCGGCGTGTCCTACGGCTCCGGGATCAGCCAGCTGGTCGCCGCGTACGACCCCGACGACCGGGTGGACGCCGTGGTCGCGCTGAGTACCTGGGGCAACCTGGCCACCAGCCTCTACGCCAACGACACCCGGCACGTGAAGGCGGTGGAGCTGCTGGTCGGCTTCACCGGCGGGGAGAAGGAGGACAAGTTCGATGCGGAAACCATCGACATCCTCGACAAGTTCGACCAGAACCGCGACCTGAAGGACGTGGTCGACTGGGGCAACGACCGCTCCCCGGAGACGTTCCTCGCCGACACCAACGCGCGGGACATCCCGACCTTCGTCTCCAACACCTGGCACGAGACGCTCTTCCCGGCCTCCTCCGTGATCGACGTCTACGACCGGCTGACGGTGCCCAAGCAGCTGAACCTGTGGATCGGCGACCACGGCGCGCCCGAGGGCGCCGGCATGTCCGGCCTGCTGCTGCACCCGCCGTTCCCCGGACTGGCGGAGCCCCTCCGGGAGGCCTACGAGTTCCTCGACCACCACCTGCTGGGCGCCGACAACGAGGCGCCGAACCGCAAGCGGGTGACGAGTCAGGTGATGTTCACCTACAAGACCAAGCCCGTGCCGGTCTTCGGCAGGCGGATCGTCGAGGCCGCGCACCGGGAGCCGCGCGACTCGTGGGCGGATGTCACCACCGGCGAGGAGACGTGGTACCTCACCGGCGTCAACGGCGACGGTGACGGTGCGCTGGCCGACAAGCAGAACGACGGCTGGGCGCGGAGCTTCGCCGCCGGCGTGGAGACCAAGGCCACGGCGGTGGACGACGTGATGGACACCGGCCAGAAGGAGTGGACGGGCAACCCCCGGCCGTACGTGCTGGGCGACTTCGAGCGGGAGCACCTGCTGGTCTGGTCGACCGACCCGCTGACCGGGAGCGGCGGGGTGGCCCGCCGCATCCGGGGCGCCGCGAAGGTCCGGTTGACCGTGCGCAGCACCGAGGAGGCCGCCACCCTGGTGGCGTACCTGTTCGACGTCGACCCGGACGGCAACGCGCTGATCATCGCCCACGAGCCGTACACCGTGCTCGGGCTGACCCCCGGCGAGGACGCCACCGTCGACTGGAAGCTCCAGCCCGCCGCGTACGACCTGGCGGACGGCCACCGGCTGGCGCTGGTCGTCAACAGCCGGGACCAGCTGTACTCCTACGCCGCGGAGCGGGGCACCGTCACCGTCGGCTCGCCGAGCGGGAGCGAGTCCCGACTGGAGCTGCCGCTGGGCTGATCCGAACGGCGCCCCGGGTGGTGCGGGTGTGGCCGACGGGACGGTGGCATACGGCCGAGGTACGATGCAACCCATACCTGGGGGCGTCCGAGACGGAGGAGCCGATGCCAGACCCGGAAGGCCACCCCTCGATCGAGGAGATGGACCTGCGGACCGTGCTCAACGCACTCGCCGACCCGTTGCGCTTCGGGGTGATCGTCGCCCTGCTGGGGGAGGCCGAGGGGGCGGAACGCACCGTCGCCTCCTTCGGCCTCCCGGTCTCCAAGTCCACGCTCACCCACCACTTCCGGGTGCTGCGCGAGGCCGGCCTGATCCGCCAGGTCGACCGGGGCAACAGCCGCGCGGCCACGCTGCGTCGCGAGGACCTCGACCGGCGCTTCCCGGGGCTGCTCGACCTGGTCTGTGAGAACTCCTGACGGCACGGGGCCCGGGTGGGGGGGCAAGGTTCCTCGACCCCACCCGGGCTCTCCTCGTGCCGTCGCGCGCGGCGGAAGGAGCGGCGCGGGCGGGCCGCCGCTCAGGCGGGTTCGTAGGAGGTCCGGCGGACCAGGGCGCGGGCCTGCGGGGAGTCCATGGGGTGGGCGAAGAGGTACCCCTGGCCGAGCGGGCAGCCCATGGCGGCGAGCAGGTCGCGCTGGTCGGTGTGCTCGATGCCCTCGGCGATGACCTGGACACCGAGCGTGTCGGCGATCCGGGTGATGCCCTCGACCAGGGCGTACTGCTGGGGCGAGTGGCCGAGGCCGTCGATGAAGGACTTGTCGATCTTGAGCAGGGAGATCGGGAACTCGCGCAGGTAGGACAGCGAGGAGTAGCCGGTCCCGAAGTCGTCGATGGCGATGCCCACGCCGAGGCCGGACAGGGTGGCCATGTCGGCGTGGATGCGGTCGTCGCGGCGCATCAGCACGGACTCGGTGAGCTCCAGGACCAGGGTGTGCGGGTCGATGCCGGTGCTGGCCAGGGCCCGGCGGACCACGTCCACGAACCCGGCGTCGCGGAACTGCCGGGCCGAGACGTTGACGTTGACCCGCAACGGCGGCCGGCCGGCGGCCGTGCGGGCCTCCGAGCTCGCGGCCTGCCAGGCGGCGACCTCCTGGGCGGCGCGCTCCAGCACCCAGGCGCCGAGCGGGACGATCTGGCCGCTCTCCTCGGCCAGGGAGATGAACTCGTCGGGCAGCACCATGCCGCGCCGGTCGTGCGGCCAGCGGACCAGCGCCTCGAAGGCGACCAGGTCCCCCGAGCGCAGGTCGACGATCGGCTGGTAGTAGAGCTGGAAGGCCGATTCCGCGATCGCCGAGTCGAGGTGCTCGTTCAGCTCGTGCCGCTCCACCATCCCGGTCTGCAGGGCTGGCCGGTAGTGGCGCCACTGGCGGCGGCCGGCCGCCTTGGCGGAGTAGAGCGCGAGGTCGGCGTGGGTGAGCAGCTCGGTCGCGTCCACGCTGTCCTCGGTGGTCGCCACGCCGATGCTGGCCGTCACCCGCACCGCGCCCGACTTGAGCTTGAACGGCTCGGCGAACACCGCCAGCACCCCCGACGCGATGGTGTCCACGTCGGCCGGCCGCCGCGCGTCCTCCACCAGCACGGCGAACTCGTCGCCGCCGAGGCGGGCGGCGGTGTCCGAGGCGCGCAGCGCGGTGGAGATCCGCAGCGAGACCGCGACCAGGAGCTCGTCGCCGACCGCGTGGCCCTGGGTGTCGTTGACCACCTTGAAGTCGTCCAGGTCGATGAAGAGGACCCCGGTGACGGCTCCGCTGCGCTCGCCCCGGGAGAGCGCGTGGCCGACGCGGTCCAGGAACAGCACCCGGTTGGCCAGGCCGGTCAGCGAGTCGTGGAAGGCCCGGTGGGTCAGCTCGCGCTCCATCTGCCGCTGCTCGGTCACGTCGCGCAGGGTGAGCACCAGGGCGCCCACGGTCGGATCCGCGCGCAGGTCGTTGAAGCGGACCTCGGCCTCGATCGGCGTGCGGTCCTGGCGCAGCAGCCGCCAGTGCTCGCGCGGCTGCTCGCCCCGGGGCTGGTCGGCCGCCTCGCGCATCCGGGCCAGCACCCTGCCGACCTCCCGGCTGTCCTCGGGCGGGACCAGGTCGGTCAGCCGGGTGCCGGCCAGGTTCGGGTGGCCGAGCACGGTCTCGGCGGACGGGGAGGCGTAGCGCACGCCGTCGTCGGCGTCGAGGATCAGGATGACGTCGCTGGCGTTCTGCACCAGGGTGCGGAAGTACAGCTCGCTGTTGCGGCGGGTGACCTCCCGGCTCAGCACCACCCGCTCGACCGCGAGGGCCGCCTGCGCGGCGAGGATCTCCAGCGAGCTCCAGAGGCTCGTCAGCTCCTGCTCGGTGCCGGTGACGATGAGCGCGCCGATCAGCGGATCGCCGGAGGGGCGCTCGGCGAGGGTGAGCGGGCAGACCAGGGCGTACGGCATGCCGCCGAGCTGGGTGGTGCGCCGGTTGCCGTCGGGCCTGGCGGGAGCGGGCTTCGCGGCGGTGGGCTTCGCGGTGGCGGTCGGGGACGTGGCGGTCGGGGACGCCGTGGTCTGGGACGCCGTGGTCTGGGACGTGGCGGTCGGGGAGGCGGCGGTCGGGGAGGCGGCGTGCTTCGACGCGGCGGGCGGGCCGGCGGCGGCCAGGCCCAGGGAGGCCACCGGCAGCAGCAGGGTCTCCCGGGCGGCGGCGAGTTCCAGCACCCGGTCGGACGGTGCGGCGTCCTCCGGCAGCTGCCGGGCGGCGCCGCTCCCGGCGTGCCGGACGTGCAGCACGCCTTCCTCGGTCACCGCGAGCAGGGCGACGTGCCCGGCCTCGGCCGGCATCAGCGTGGAGGCGGCGGACTGGACGGCGTCGGCGACCTCCTCCACCGTGACGGCCGCGGTCAGCCGGGCGCCCGCCTCGCGCAGCGCCCGCTCCCGGGCGACGGCCTTCCGGCGGTCGGAGACGACCACCGCCAGCCGGGCCAGCACCAGCAGGTAGAGCAGCGCCGAGAAGGCGCCGATCACGCCCGCGTTGCCGGTGTTGCCGGCCAGCGCCTCGATGATCAGGATCGCCGGGGCGATCAGCGAGGCCAGGGTGAGCAGCACCAGCCGGGCGGTGCTCAGGTCCGGCTGCTGGGTGGGCGCCGGGCGGGTCAGTTCGACCATCGACGGGTGCAGCGCCGCCGCGCCCCAGGCGGTGTAGAAGGCGGCCCAGCCGAGTTCGACGGGCGTGCCGATGTGCCAGGTGCCGTGCAGCTGGATCAGCCCGTACAGCACGTCGGAGGTCAGGAGGCCGAGCGAGCCGACGGCGAGCAGCTGCAGCGAGCGGGAGTTGCCCCCGCGCGGGGTCAGTAGGCGCAGCAGCAGGGCGAGTACGACCACGTCGCCGAGCGGGTAGGCGATCGAGACGGCCTTCTGGAACCAGTCGAGGTCCGGGTTCCGGGCGTACGGGAGGATCAGGTAGATCCAGGAGAGCAGGGCCAGCCCGATGGTGGGGATGAGCGCGTCGAGCAGCCCGGCGCGGTCCTGACGGGCCGTGCGCCAGCGGATGAAGCCCAGCACGCCCACCGCGTACAGCACGTACTCGGCGAGGTAGAAGGCGTCCGCGACGGACGGGAACGGGTTGGGAAGGTGCAGGATGTCCAACTGGACAGCCTGGATCACCTCACCCACGGTGAAGCTGAGGTTGGCGAGCGCCAACACGTACCAGAACCGCGCGTGCGCGGGCCGGTTGAGACGGACGCCGACCACGATCGCGGCGACGCCGCCGAGGCCGATGCCCGTCCACCAGATGATCCGCTGGCTCGGATTCGCGTAGTAGATGCCGGTGAACAGCACCATCCAGAGCAGGTAACAGACCATCAGGCGTTGGCGCCGGCGAGTCAACGAGGCTACCTCCTCCGCGACATCACCCCGCCGGTCGGACGGGGGGAGTTCGGGCGAGGACAGGGCGGGCGAGGCGAACCGGCCGGCCCGGGTGCGGGACGGGTGAGCGCTTTCGCGCAGCAGCGAGGCGTCCGGTGGGGGTGCGACCGGACGTCCTCGACGGGGCAGGAGTGCGTATAGTCGGAAATGTCGCACTCCCCAGCATTCTGCCGCCACAGCACGAGGTCAAGCCGGTGGACGACGCAGTAGACAGCGCACAGGGCGTACGAACGGATGTGAGCTCCGGCCGTCACGCCGTGGTCCGCAATGACGACGGTCAGTGTGCGATCTGGCCCGGGGACTTGACCGTGCCGGCCGGCTGGCGGCCGGTCCACGGGCCCGCCGGGCGGGCCGACTGCCGGGAATGGGTGGAACGCGAGTGGCACCCGGCCGAACTGGGCTTCCCCGACGGCACCCCCGTACGGCGGGCGGCGGCCGGATTCGCGGACACGGTGCACGGACTGTTCCGCGCGCGGGCGGCGCACGCCCCCGAGGCGGTCGCCGTCATCGCCGACGACGCCACGCTCAGCTACCGCGAACTCGACCGGCGCAGCGACCGGTTGGCCGCCGCACTACGGGCCCGCGGCACCGGCCCCGAACAGGTCGTGCCGGTCTGCCTGGAACGCGGGACGGGCCTGGTGACCGCCTGGCTGGGCGTGCTCAAGGCCGGCGGGGCCTTCCTGCCACTGGACCCGGCCCACCCACGACGACGGCTGGCCGAGCTCGTCGAGGACTGCGGGGCGGGGGTGGTGGTCGCGGACGGTGACGGCCTCCCGGACGCCTTCCGGGTGCCCGTGCTCGGACCGCGGGGCGGCGCCGGGGAGCTCCACGGGGAGGTCCACGGGGAGGTCCTCGGCGACGACGGCGCCGTCCCGGACGACCTCGCCTACCTGATCTACACCTCCGGCACGACCGGCCGCCCCAAAGGCGTACCCGTCACCCACCGTGCGCTGCTGTTCACCCTCGACCGGATCGTCCACGCCTACCGGCTGCGCCCCGGCGAACGCGTCCTGCAACTGGCCGCCCTGGGCTCCGACACCGCGCTGGAGCAGGTGCTCGGCGCCCTCCTCGCGGGCGCGACGGTCGTGCTGGGCGGCGGCGGGAGCGCGGGCGGCACCTGGGCGCCCACCGAGCTGGCCGGCCGGCTGCCCGGGCTGGGCCTGGCCGTCGCCGACTTCACCCCCGCCTACTGGCACCACCTGCTCGACCTGCTCCCGCCCGGCGGGTCCGGCCCCGGGGAGCTGCGGCTGGTGGTGGTCGGCGGGGACGCCGTGCACGCCGACGACTGCCGGCGCTGCCTGGAGCGGCTGCCGGGTGCCCGGCTGCTCAACGCGTACGGGGTCACCGAGGCGGCCGTCACCTCGACGCTCTGCGAGGTCACGGCGGAACTCCTCGGCGGGAGCGCCACGAGGCCGGGCGCGGCGGGTGCGGGTCCGGCGGGTGCGGGTGCGGGTGCGGGTGCGGGCGCGGCGGAAACGGGTACGGCGGGTGCGGGTCCGGGGGGAACGGCCGCCTCCGCCGCGCCCGTACCGATCGGACGGCCACTGCCCGGGGTGCGGGTGCACGTGCTCGACGCCCGGCTGCGCCCCGTCCGGCCGGGGGAGAAGGGACAGATCCACCTCGGCGGGCCCGGGCTCGCCCGGGGCTACTGGCGCCAGGCCGGGCTCACCGCCGATTCCTTCCTGCCCGACCCGTACGCACCGCTGCCCGGCGAGCGGATGTACCGCACCGGCGACGCCGGGCGGTGGCGGGCGGACGGGCAGCTGGAGATCCTCGGGCGCTTCGACGACCAGGTGAAGGTGCGCGGGCACCGGGTGGACCCGGCCGAGATCGAGGCCGTCCTGGCCGCGCACCCGGACGTCCGGCAGGCGCGGATCGCGGCCGACGGGGAGGCGGCGGACGGCAGCCGCACGCTCACGGCGTACTACACGCTCGGCCCGGGGGCGGCGGGCGGGTCGCAGGGGATCCGGGCGTTCCTGGCCGAGCGGCTGCCCGACTACCTGGTGCCGGCCGAGTTCGTGCCGCTGGAGGCGATGCCGCTCACGCCGGCGGGGAAGATCGACCGGCGGCGGCTGCCGCAGGCGCCGGTGCGCCCGTCCGCTCCGTCCGCTCCGTCCGCTCCGTCCGGTCCGGCTGTTCCGGTCGGAGCGGGGGCGGTCGAGACGGACGGTGCGGACACGGTCGAGGCGGCCGTCGGGCGGCTGTGGGCGGAGCTGCTCGGCGTCGAACACGTCGGCGCGGACGGCGACTTCTTCGCGCTCGGAGGCACCTCGCTGCTCGCGATGGAGATGCTGGCGCGCGCCCGGATCATGTTCGGCGTCGACGTCGGGCAGGTGCGGGCACTCACCCGGGCACTGCTGCGCGAACCCGTCCTGCGCGCCTTCGCGGGGGCGCTCCGGGCGGCGCGCACGCAGGCCCCTGCGGGCGCCGTACGGGAAGCCGGCGTCGACTGGTTCGCGGAGGCGGGGCTCACCGAGGACCTCCGGCAGTCCTGGAGCCCGGCGCCCTCCCGGGCCGAGCCCGCCGAGATCCTGCTCACCGGCGCCACCGGCTTCTGCGGCGCCCACCTGCTGCAGACGCTGCTCGCCACCACCCGGGCGCGCGTCCACTGCCTGGTCCGCGCACCCGACGAGGAACACGCACTGGAACGGCTGCGGGCGGCGCAGCAGCACTTCCTGCGGCACGCCCTCGCCGACCGGCGGGTGGTGCCGCTGGTCGGCGACCTCACCCGGCCCCGGCTCGGGCTGACGAGCCCTCAGTTCGACTGGCTGGCTGAACACCTGGACGCGATCCACCACCTTGGCGGGCAGGTCAACTTCCTCTACCCGTACCACCAGCTGCGGCAGTCCAACGTCGGCGGAACCCGGGAGGTGGTCCGGCTCGCCGGGCACAGCCGGGGCATCCCCGTGCACTACCTCTCCACCCTCGCCGTCCTGGCCGGCTTCGGCGCGGCCGGCGTCCCGAAGGTCACCGAGCGGACCCCGCTCGCCCACCCGGAACGGCTCGGTGTCGGCTACGTCGAGAGCAAGTGGGTCGCCGAACAGCTGCTGCACAACGCGGCCGCCGCCGGCCTGCCGGTCACCGTGCTGCGCACCAACGACGTCACCGGGGACCTTGCCGGCGGGGTGATGAACACCGGCACCGAACTGTGCGCGCTGATCGCCTACCTGGCCGACAGCGGGACCTGCCCGGACGTGCAGCTGCTGCTCGACTTCGTACCCGCCGACCGCTTCGCCCGTGCCATCGCCCACATCGCCGCCCACGCGCCGGCCGCCGGCGAGGTCTACCACCTCACCTCCCCGCGGCCGGGCGTCCTCGCCGACCTCGCCGATCGGCTGCGGGCGCGCGGCCACCGGATCGCCCGACTGTCGTACGGGGACTGGGTGCGGCGGCTGGTCCGGTTCGCCGCCGGGAACCCCACGCACCCGATCGCGCCGTTCGTCCCGCTGTTCGTGGACCGCGCGCCGGGGACGGAGCTGTCGATCAGCGAGATGTACTTCCGGCCGACGTTCCCGCTGTTCGACCGGGTCAACGCGGACGCCGCGCTGGCCGGGAGCGGGGTCGAACTGCCTCCGGTGGAGGCCGGGTTGATCGACCACTACCTGGCGGGGCTGGAGCGGGAGGGCTTCCTGCGGGCGGCCTCGTCGTGAACCGCTCCGACGCCGGCCGCTCCGCCACAGGCCGTTCCGCCGCAGGCCGCTCCGCCACAGGCCGTTCCGCCGCAGGCCGCTCCGACGCGACCAGCTCCGACGCGACCAGCTCCGACGCGACCAGCTCCGAGGTGAGTCTCTTCGACGCGCTGGAGGGTCGACTCGGTTCCGGAGACGGGCCGGTGGCCTTCGGTGGGTCGCTCGGCCCCGGGGAGCTGCTGGAGGCGTACCGGCGCGGACTGTTCCCGCTGCCGGCGGGCGACGTGTACGCCAGCGCGTACAACGAGGCGGTGTACGGGGATGCCGTCGAGGCGGGCGAGGTGGCGCTGCTGCCGGGCGGGGTGGACCCGTACGCACTGGCCTGGTGGTCGCCCGACCCGCGGCCGGTGATCGCGCCCGACGGCGTCCGGCTCGGGAGCGGGCTGGCGCGGCGGCTGCGCAACCGGTCCACGTGGTGGACGAGCGCGGACCGGGCCTTCCGACAGGTGCTGGCGGCGTGTGCCGAAGGGCGTCAACCACCCTGGCTCAACGGAGAGTTGGCGGAAGCGCTGACGCGGCTGCACGAGCTGGGGGCGGCGCACAGCGGAGAGGTCTGGGAGGGGGAGGAGCTGGTCGGCGGGGTGTTCGGGGTCGCGGTCGGCCCGGTGCTGAGCCTGGACTCGATGTTCCGACGCCGCCCGGACGCCGCCCGGGTCGCGGTCGCCGACCTCGGGGCGCGGTTCGGCGCGGCGGGCGGGCGGCTGCTCGACGCGCAGTGGGACGGGCCGCACGTGCGGAGTCTCGGGGCGGAGCCGATGGCGCGCTCGCGGTACCTCGCGGAGCTGTCGGGCGAAGGGCCGGGCGGCGGCGCGGGTGGGGTCGGAGCGCTGGACGGGAGGCCGCTGCCGGCGGCGCGGCTGGGGCGGGCCGGCTCGTCCGGCTGAGCTGTCCACTCTGGCAAGCCTCGCCTGACCTGCGATTAAACCTGGTCGGGCCGGATTTTTTGGCCTGTCTTCGACAAACTTATTCCTCGTCAGTAACATGACGCCGCGTGTTCAAAAGTTCCATAGGCAGGGCCGCCGGCCCGGCCGTCCTCACCCTCGTCCTCGCCGGGGCCGCCGCGTGCGGACCTACCAGCCCCGGTACCTCCCAGGCCGGTGCCGCACCGGCCGCCGCCACCGTCGCCGACCCGGCCGGGACCGCCGCCGGGGGCAGTCCGGCGGCCGCACCGGCCGCCGGCAGCACCCCGCGGGCCAAGGCGGGCACCCCCGCCGCCGGCCGTCCGACCCCGGGCAAGACGCCCGTCGCCGCCGCCCCCGCCGGGGACCAGCAGGCCGCGATCGGCAGTCCGGGCAAGGACGGTGGCGCCGTCACGGCGGCGGCGAAGAACCTCCAGCTGACGTCCTACGACCCGGCGCACGGCACCGCGGTGCTGTCGGCGACCGGGCCGGCCGCCTCGGCCTCGGCCTCGGCCACGGGCACGGCCTCGGGCCCGGCCTCGCCGAGTGCCGCCCCGTCCGCCGCGGCCGCCGCAGCCGTCCAGCCCGGGCAGCTGATCGCCAGCCCGCCCACCGCCGCCGCCCCGCAGGGCGCGCTGGTCGCCGTCACCGGTGTCCGCCCCGGCACGGGCAACACCATCGCCCTGACCACCCGTCCGGCCACCCTGGCCGAACTCCTCGGCGGCACCGAGGCGGACGGCAACATCCCGGTCGACCCGCACGGCATCACCGTGACCCCGCTGGTCAAGGACCTCAAGGCGACCGCCGGTCTGACCGGGAACGGCGTCCAGGCCGACGCCTCCGGCACCCTGGAGGTGGACCTCAAGGCCGCCGTCCCGATGCCCGAGGGTGCGAGCCTCGACGCGTCCGGCTCGCTCCAGCTCCACCCCGCCGTCCACTTCGCCTACCACGGTGCGGCGATCGGCAGCCCCCGCACCGCCTCGATCGGCTTCGACCTCGGCGCCCACGCCCAGTGGAAGGTCACCGGCGACGCCGCCCGAGGCACCGGCGCGGCCCCCGTCCGGGTGCCCTTCGCCAGGCTGCAGGCCAGCCCGGTGCTGACGGTCGCCGGGCTGCCGGTGGTCGTCAACCTCGGCCTCACCTGCTACCTGGAGGTCAGCGCCGACGGCCAGGTCCACCTGGAGACGGAGCAGGACGCCACCGGTACCTGGGCGGTGCGTGCCGACTACACCGGTGACAAGGGCTGGACCCCGGTCACCAGCGCCGAGACCAAGATCACCCCGGTACACGTGCGGCTCAACGGCAAGGCGGGCGTCCGGGCCGCGCTCGGCGCCGAGATCAACCTCGGCCTGTACGACACCGTCGGCGTGGAGACCACCGTCGCCCCCTACCTGCGCGCCCAGGCGGAAGGCTCGCTGGTCGCCGACTCCTCCGGCAACCCGCCGCAGGTGCAGGGCAGTTGGTCGCTGGCCGGCGGCGTCGACCTGAACGGCTCGCTGCTCGGCCACCTGAAGGTCTTCGGCACCCCGATCATCGAGGGCAAGCTGCCGCTGCCGCCGTTCCACAGGGAGTGGCCGCTCCTCGCGGGTTCGGCGACGCCGCCCGCCCCGCAGCACAGCTGACCCGTTCTCACCCCGTGGGCCCCTCACCGGACTTCTCCGGCCGAGGGGCCCTCGTCGTGGGTGGGCTCGGACCGGCGGAAGGCGGCGGGGTGGGAAGCAGGCGTTCGGTGCTCGGCGGTGCGGCCGTCCTGATCTGGGTCGGGACGCTGGTGCTGCACACCGCCACCGGGATCGGCTGGTGGGCGGCCGTCCCGGCGCTGGCGGCGGCGGTGCTGGCCGCGCTGGCGCTGGCCGCGCCGCCGCGACCGCAGGCGTGGGGAGCCGGGCCCGGGAGGCGTCGGCGGGCATCGCTGCCGAAGGGGCCCGTACCCGCGGGCCGGGCGTTTTCCGCCCACGCGGGCCCGGCACCGGGCCTCTGGGAGGCGCGGCCGCCGGGCAGCGCTCCGGTCTTCCGGTCCGACGTCTCCGCGAGTTCCCTCGCCTGGGCGGACGACGACGCGGTGGCTGTCGGGAGCGGTTCCGGGGCCAGGCACCGCCCCCTGCTGGAGTACGCCGACGACCCGCTCACCCCGGTGGCCGCCGAGACCCTCGCCGACGGACTGGAACGGCTCCTCCTCCGTCTCGGCCCGCCGCCGGGCGCCGCCGGCAGCCCCGACCAGACCGCCCCCCACGCCCCGAGGTGACGACCGGTGACCACCCCCGAGGAGCGCGGCACCCGCCGTCCGACGGCGCTGGAGATCGCCACCCAGTGGGCCCGGCTTCCGCCCGCACACCTGCTTCGTGCTCGCCGCAGGGATGCTCGCCGGCTCGGTGATCGTGCCTGGACGGTCGCCAGTGGCTGGCCGGCCTGCTCGCGGGCCCCGGCCTGATCGCCCTCCCGGTGGTCTTCGTGCCGCGTCGCAGCGACCGCCTCACCGTCCGCCCGAGCATGCTCCCCCCGCCGCCTGCCCCGTCGGAGCAGTTCCCGGAGGACCAGCCGGCGTAGCGGCGCGCGGGAGGCTCTTCGAGGGGGCGGGCCGGTCCTTCCGACGGGTGGTGGCCGGGCGGCTTCGGCGGTGGTGCCGCCGCCGCCCGGAACCGGGCGTCAGGTGCCGGCGGCGGCGGTGTCGTCCTTCTTGACGCCCAGGAGGATCTGGTCGAGGACCGAGACGTCCGGGGCGGCCGGGTCGTCGTCCACGCCGCCGTCGAAGACCACGTAGCCGCCGCCCTTGGCGGGGAGGGCGGCCAGCAGGACGTAGCCCTGGGTGCCGTCGGCGTTGGTGATGTGCCAGCGGGTCGCGTAGCCGGCCACACCGGCGACGGTGAGACTGCCCGAGCCGTAGTCGGTCTGCGAGGTCATCCCGCTGAAGATCTGCTTGGCGACGGTCGGCATGGCGGCGTCGGCGGCCGCCTTCGGGGAGTCGCCCTGGATGGTGTTCTTCTCCACCGAGAACCGGCCGCGGATGCAGGCCTTGCCGTTCGTACAGGTGTAGCGGCCGTTGCCGAGGTAGACCGACCACTGCGGGGAGTCGGTCGCCACCGCCTCCCAGCCGTCGAACACCGGGAGGGTGATCGAGTGCTGCTTGTCCGCGACGGTGCTCCTGAGGACCGGGGCGGGCTTGGGCGTGGACGGCTTCGGGGTGGGGGCCGGGGTCCGGCTCGTGGTCGGACCGGCGCTGCGGCTGACGGAGGCGGTGGGGTCGGTGGTCGGGTCCGCCGTCGGGTCGCCGCCGTGGCTGAGCGCGACCCCGGCGATGCTGCCGCCGATCGCCAGGACGCCGACCGCGACGGCGATGATCACGCCCGGCTTGGCCCGCTTGGGGGCGGGGAGCGGGGCCGGCGCCATGGGCGGGTAGCCGGTGCCGGGCTGGTCGTAGCCCACGGCGGGGTACGCCTGCGGGGCCGGGTACGCCTGCGCGGCCGGGTAGGCCTGGGGCGACGGGTAGGCCTGTGCCGCGGGGTAAGCCGGGTACGCCTGCTGGGCCGGAGGCGCCTGCCCGCCCGGGTAGCCGTAACCGCCCTGGACCGGCCGGAGGTCGTCGGTCCAGGTGCTGCCGTCCCACCAGCGCTCGTGGCCGGGGGCGCCGTCCGGACCGGGGACCGGGTACCACCCGGGAGGCGTCTCGTTGCTCACGGCCGTACGCTACCGGGCGGTGCGTCACCCGAGGCGGGAGGGGTGTCGCGCCCGCCGTCACCGCCGTGCGGCCACCGCCGATCGTCACCGCCCGCCGCGGCCACCCCCGCGCCTGACCGGCCGTTCCGGGACGGAAGGCCGTACGGTGCGGCCGGCGCGGCCGGAGTGGGAAGTCGGCGGGCCGGACTTCCCGCTCCGGCCGTGCGCGAAGGACCGTGCCCGAGCGGCAGGTCGCGGCGCCGTCCCCACCCGGGGCGGGCGGTGGATCGTGCACGACACCGGCTGGATACCATCGCCCGGTGATCACCTCCAGCGCCCGCACCACGGTCTTCGACATCGACGGCACCCTCTGCTTCGACGGGCGGACGATCGACCGCCGGATCCTCGACGCCCTCGCGGACTGCGAGCGGGCCGGGCACCAGCTGGTCTTCGCCTCCGCCCGGCCGGTCCGCGACCTCCTGCCCGTCCTCGGCGGGGCCTTCCCCACCGCCACGCTGATCGGCGGCAACGGCAGCCTGGTCTCCGTCGACGGCCGGGTACGGGCGCGCGCCGCGTTCCAGGCCGGTGAACTCGACCGGCTGCTGACCGAGGTCGAGCGGTTCCGGGCGGGCTACCTCGCCGACGGCCCGTGGGACTACGCCTACACCGGACCGGCCGACCACCCGATCCGGGGCCGGGTCGACCAGGGCGGCCTCGCCCGCCGGGTGGAGCTCGCCGAACTCCCCTCCGTCGTCAAGTTCCTGGTGGTCGAGGCGACCGACCTGGCGGCCCTCGCACAGGCCGGCCGCGCGCTCGGGATGACCGTCAACCACCACCTCGACGAGGCGATCATCGACTTCGCCCCGGGCACCACGAACAAGTGGGAGGCGCTGACCTCGCTGGGGATCGACGCCTACAACGCCTTCGGCAACGACATCAACGACCTCGACCTGCTGCGCAACGCCCGGCACTCCGTCCGGGTCGGCACCCACCCGGGCCTGGACGGCGTCGCCCGCGTCACCGTCGCCGCGGAACCGGAGGCCGTCGCCGCCGAGATCTCCCGGCTGGCCGGGGCGCCCGGCCGGTAGCCGCCGGGCGCCGCGACCGCTCGGGACCGGGAAGAGTGCATCGGTGTTGCCTTTCGGGAAAGCCTGCTCGAAGCGGCGCTCCCGGCGACACCTGCGTCAGTCGCCGGCCGTGATCTCCAGGGGGAGCACCCGTATCGGTACTGCGTTCACGGGTCTCACCTCCTCGCACGGTTTCACGGTCGACCGGAAGCCAACAGCCCGGTCGCCGTCCCCGCCGGCCGTTCTTCCGACGCCTGATCAAAGCGTGGGAGAGTCGGGGGAGAGGCGGGAGAGCCGACTGCCGCCCGGCCCTTGGGGAGAATCGGGGGAGAACATGTCCGAGCCCGCCGTTCCGTTGCCCAGCCACCGGGCGATCGAGAACCTGATCGCGCGCTACGCCGAACTCGTGGACGACGGCGACTTCGCGGGGCTCGGCGCCCTGCTCGCCGACGCCGTCTTCGTCGGCAGCGGCGCGCCGGTGCGCGGGGCCGCGGCGATCGAGGCGATGTTCCGGGAGACGCTCCTCGTGTACGCCGACGGGACGCCGCGGACCCAGCACGTCACCAGCAACGTGGCCGTCGAGGTCGACGAGCCGGCGGGGACGGCGGTCGCGCGCTCGTACGTCACCGTGCTGCAGGCGCTGCCCGAACTGCCGCTCCAGGCCGTTGCGGCGGGCCGGTACCACGACCGCTTCGCGCGCGGGGAGGACGGGCGGTGGCGGTTCGTGGAGCGACGCGTGCGGATCACCCTGGCCGGTGATGTGAGCCGCCATCTGCGACGGTAGGGTGCGCCGAGCGCGACCGCGACCGCTTCGAGGAGCGGCTGCGGGGCCTGGCGGCGGCGGTGCGGCCGCGCGCGGAGCACGCGGTGGTGCACGGCGAACTCGGGCCCGACCACGTGCTGGTGGACACCGACGGCCGCCCGGTGCTGATCGACCTCGAAGGCACGATGTACTTCGACGTCGAGTGGGAGCACGTCTTCCTGCGGATCCGCCTGCCCGGAGCCGACTACCGGCCGCTGGCGGCGGCCGGACTGGACGAGGACCGGCTCGCCCTCTACACGCTGGCGCAGCGCCTCTCGCTGACGGCGGGACCGCTGCGCCTGCTCGACGGGGACTTCCCGGCCCGCGAGGCCATGGCCGGCATCGCCGAGCACAACCTGCGGCAGGCCCTGTGGCTGCTCGGCGACTGACGGGCCGCTGCCACCGGCCCCGGCCTCGGCATGGTCGGTTCGGGGGATTGCGGCCGGATTCCTGACATGGACAGGGCGGCGGGGGAATCCATGGCCCGGAAGGGTGCCGTAACCGGTTGGGCACCCTCGGAAGGGAGAACAGTCATGCGTCGTCGGATTGCCGCGGTCGGGATGCTGGCCGCCGTCGGAGTGCTCGCCTCTGCCGTGCCCGCACAGGCGGCGACGGGGGTGCTGGTGGTGAACGGCGTGTCACACCAGAACCCGGCGCGGGGGTGCTACCCGACCTTGTCGCCCGTACTCGTCGAGAACCTCACGGATGCGCGGGTCGACGTGTTCTCCGCGGCGAACTGTCAGGGGGCGGTGACGCGGGAGATCGCACCCGGGATGTCCGCGGCGACGGTCGGATTCAGCTACTTCGTCAACTGAGACCGGCGTAGGGCCGGGGAGTGGGAAGTCGGCCCTGCCGACTTCCCACTCCGTCACGAGGGGGGAGGGCGAGCGAGGGGTGCAGGGCGAGGACGCGCGGGTCTGGCGGGAACCCCTGTCGCGAAGAACCGCCGGGCGCCGGACTCCGGCGTGCCCACCACCCTGCGGGTGGAGCTGGTCGGCAGGAAGCGCCACGGCCGCGTCGTCGTACGGCAGGCGCGCAGGACCGCCGGGCGGTGGCTGTCGAGGAAGCCCACGCCGCTGCCCGCCGACGGCTGACGGCGCGCCCCGGCAGCGGAGTTCGTGTCGTCCGCCGCAACCGTCGAGGTCCGACCGGTTCTGCCCTACCCTTCGTCCATGCTCTCTGTGGTGGTGGCCCCCTGGGTGGGTGACTCGAAGCCGGTGTACGTCCACAACCCGGACGAACTGCACGACGCCGCGAGCACGATGAAGATCGCCGTGCTCGCCGCGCTCTGCCGCAGTGGCGTCGGCCTCGACGCCGAAGTCCCCGTGGTGAACCGCTTCGAGTCCGTCGTGGGCGGGGAGTTCGGCAACGACCCGGACTGGGACAGCGATCCGCTGCCCTGGGAGCTGCTCGGCACCCACGTCCCCCTCCGGCTGCTCGCCGAGCGGATGATCACCCACTCCTCCAACCTCGCCACCAATCTCTGCCTGGCCCGCACCACCCAGCGGGCCGTCGCCGACGTGTGGCGCCGCGCCGGCGCCACGCACAGCTCCACCCCGCGCGGGATCGAGGACTACGCGGCCCGCGCCCAGGGCGTGCACAACCGGGTGACCGCCCGCGACCTGGTCCGGCTGCTGCGCTCGCTCGCCGGGGAGCCGGAACTCCTCGCGCTCCTCGAACAGAACGACTTCCGGGTCGACCTGGCCGCCGGCCTCCCGTCCAACACCCGGATCGCCTTCAAGAACGGCTGGTTCCCCGGAACCCGGCTCAGCGTCGGCCTGGTCCAGTCGGCCGACTGCCCGCCCTACCTGATCGCGGTCTGCTACACCGGCCCGCTCGCCGACGGCACGGACCGCACCGACCCGGCGGCCCGCCTGCTCGCCCGGATCTCCAAGGCGGTCTGGGACCGGCGCGACCAGATCACCGTGCGAGCGCCGTCAACCCGTCCAGCGCCGCTTCGTTCAGCAGGTTGATCCGTACGAACCCCTCATGGCCGGTGAGTTCGAAGTGGCGCTCGTCGAGCGCGAGCAGCCGGTCGGCCGGGGCGGTGACCCGGGCGAACAGGAAGAACCCGGCGTCCACCGGCGCGGAGGCCCGCAGCGCGCCGCTGCGGAGGATCCGCCGGTGGTTGGCACGGATGTGCTCGACCAGCCGCCGGTTGCCCTCACCGTCGAGCATCAGGTCGGCGGCCCGGTGGGCGAACAGGCGGTCGGCGAGCGTGACGTCCCCGTGCAGGTTGATGTGGAGGTCGGCGAGCGGCTCGCGCAGCCGTTCCGGGACGAGCAGGTGGGCACAGCGGTAGCCGTGGATGGACAGGTACTTGGTGGGGCACACCAGTCGCACCGTGAGGTCGGCCGGCAGGGTGGCGCTCTCCTCGCGCCGGCCGCCGTCCCAGCGCAGGTACTGGAAGGTGCCGTCCACGAACACCAGTGACCCGGTGGCCCGTTGCCATTCGGCGATCCGCTTGACCGCCTCCACCGGGACGGGCTGACCGGCGTACCAGAGCGGATCGGTGAGCAGCAGGACCGTCCGCTCGTCGGGTAACTCCGGTGCGAAGCCCGGCTGCTGGGCGTGCAGCTCGCTCACCCGGACCGGCTCGATGCCGAACTTCCGGAAGAAGTAGGCGAACTTGTAGTAGACGGGCGGCAGGTAGTGGACGCGCCGCACGCCGCTCAGGTGCAGCCAGGTGCAGAAGGTGCCGAGCAGGCTGCTGGAGCCGCCCGCCGGGATCACCCGGCCGGGCCCGTACTCCACCTCGTCGTACGTGCTGTGCAGCCGGGCGATCTTGGACCGCAGTGCGTGGTCCTCGTCGATCGCCGAGTAGCGGGTGACGTCGCCGAGCAGGTACGGCGGGGTGTCGGCGAGCGGGCCGAGGTAGTCGGCGACGAACGGGTGCCCGCCGTTGTAGTCGGAGACGAACAGCCGACCGCCCGGGTGCTGCCGTTCACGCTCCACGGCCTCGTGCAGGTCGAGCATGCGGAACAGGGACGGCACCGGACCCCCAGGGCGTCGACTGAGTGGGACGGCCGACAGCCTCTACCGCGACCGGGCGCGGGCACAAGACCGCCCGCCGGGGGCGTGCGCCCCGAAACCGGCACCGGTCGCACACGCATGACGGTCCGCCGGTTGCGGTATCGGATTGAAGGGTCCTGCTCAAAGGGCCTGTACGAGGGCCAGGGGGTGGATCGACGTGTCGTCCCGTCTACGGATGTTCGCCCGGTGGATCACAACGATCGCGGTCACCGCGGCCTATGTGGCGCTGCACCTGTCCGTCAACGTGGGCCTGGGGCAGCACGTGAACGGGAGCAGGGCGGGGGCGCTGTGGAGCGGTGCGATCGCCCTGGCGCTGCTCGGGCCCGCCCTGTGGCTGCGGCACCGCCGCCGGTCGGGCGCCGCCGAGGTCGTCGGGCTCGTCAACCGGTACGGCACCCGGCAGCCGCGCTGGCGGCGGACCGTTCGGGCCGCCAACGCCGCCGGCTGCGTGCTGGTCGGGGGCGGAACCCTCGCCGTCGCCGTGGCGGAGCACGGTGACCTGCTGCCGCCGGAGCCGTCGTTCCGCCTCCTGGCCGGAGGCGTGACGGCCGTGGGGGCCGGCCTGGTGATCCTGCGCCGCACCCGTCGGTACGCGGCGCGCGGGGCCGCCCAGGCACTGCTGCGGGACGGTCGCAGACCGGTGCTCTACCTGCGCAGCTTCGACGACGAGGCCGCCGCCCGGGTGGACGCCGGGGCGGAGGCCGGCCTCCGCGCGCGGGAGGCGCAGTTCGCCGCAGCGCTGGGCGCCGTCGGGCCCGTGATCGCGGTGGGACGGCCGGGGGAGACCCTCCCGCTCCTGGGCGCCGCCCGGTTCTACCTGCCGCTCGACGACTGGCAGGGCACCGTGCGCCGGTTGATGGACCTGTCCCAGCTGATCGTCCTGCGCCTCGGGCCGGGGGAGGGGCTGCGGTGGGAGATCGGGGAGGCGCGGGCCACCCAGCCGCCGGCGAAACTGATCCTGCTCGCCCCGCGCGGCCTCCCGGAGCTGGCCGGGCCGTTGAACGAGAGCCTCCCCACCCCGCTGCTGCCCCGGGAGATGGTCACGGGCGGGCACTGGATCGGCGCCGTCATCGCCTTCGACGGCCACTGGAACCCGCGGGTGTTCCCGGTGAAGGAGCGCAAGGGGCGGGCGGCGTGGACGGCCCGGTCGGTCGGCTCCTCCTGGCACACGCCCACCGTGCACCTGGTCCACACCATCCACACGGCGCTGGCCGCGACCGGGAGGCGGCAGCGGGCGATGGCCTGGAGGGCGCGACTCGTCACGCGGAAGGCCGACCTGGTGACGGTGGGGCTGGCCCTGGTGCTGGTCCTGCCGGGGTGGCTCGGTTACCGGGTCCTGCAGTTGGCCGGTCGCTGGTGAACCGCCCCGCCGGCCCCGCCCGCCCCGCCGGCCCCCGGCGGCGCGCCGGTGCGCGCCGCCGAGCCCGTTGCCCTTCAGCCGTACCCGCGGCCGCAGGCGTCAGTACGGCTGGACCAGGACGTGCGCCGCGCCGGGGATGCCGACCTTGAGGAGCTCGTCCTCCTCCGGCGTGGTCGGCGCACCCGTCTCCTGCTTGAGGACGGCCCGGGACAGGGCCTGGACCCACATGGCGCGGGGGCGGCGGCGCTCCTCCCAGGCGGTGAGGGCGGCCGGCACGGTGTCGGCCTCGTCCAGGCTCCGGGCGAGCACGATCGCGTCCTCGACGGCCATCGCGGCGCCCTGGGCGAGGTGCGGGGTGGAGGCGTGGGCGGCGTCGCCGGCCAGGACGATCCGGCCGACGTGCCAGGGCTCCTCGACGGTGACCTGGGAGATCCGCGAGTGGACCACGGCGGCCGGGTCGGTGATCCGGGCCAGCGCCTCGGCGATCGGGCCGCCGAAGCCGACCAGCCGCTCGCGCAGCTGCTCGTGGGCGCGCTCCGGGTCCGGGCGGAAGTCCTCGGCCTCGGCGAAGACCGCGCCCAGGTACATCTCCTCCGCGCTGATCGGCGTGAGCAGCGCCTTGGCCCTGAGGTTGCCGGAGGACATCACCACGCCCCGCACCTCGGGCGAACGCGGCAGCGTGACACGCCAGTTGGCGAAGCCGGTGTACTCGGGCAGGTACTTCTCGCCGTACAGGTGGCGGCGCAGCGGCGAGCCGATGCCGTCGAAGCCGACGACCAGGTCGTAGCGGCCGGCGTGCCCGTCGGTGAGGGCGACCTCGACGCCGTCGGCGTCCTCGCGCAGGGTACCGATGGTGGTGCCGAAGCGGACCGTGACGCCCGCCCCCACCGCGGCGTCGGCGAGGACGCGGGCCAGCGCGGGGCGCGGGATGCCGTTGTTGGAGGGGGCGTCGCCCATCCGGGGCTGCGGGATCTTCGCGACGGTGGTGCCGGCTGGGTCGCAGATGGTCAGCACCTCCCACTCGAAGCCGACGGACAGGCAGTCCTCCAGGACGCCGATCTCGCGCATCACGTGCAGGGCGTTGGACGGCTGGATGATGCCGACGCCGAGGGCCTCCAGCTGCTCGCGCAGCTCGGCGACGTCGACCTGGTGGCCGCGCTGGGCGAGGGCGGTGGCGAGGGTGAGGCCGCCGATGCCGCCGCCGTTGACGAGGACGCGCAGGGGACTGGTCATGAGGATTGCTCCCAAAGGAAGTTCACAGGAGGTTCGGGGGCCCGGCCGGGGCCGGTTCAGCCGACGGGCGCGGCGGCGAGGTCCATCAGGTGGTCGACCAGGGCGAGCAGCAGGTCCCGCCCGAAGGCGCGCTCGCGCACGTCCCCGAGCAGCATCGGCACCTGCGGGTCGAGGTCGAGCGCGGCCCGGATCTCGTCGGGGGTGCGGGTGTTGGTGTTGTGGAAGCAGTTGATCGCGACCACGAACGGGATGCCCCGGCTCTCGAAGAAGTCGATGGAGGCGAAGCTGGTCTCCAGGCGGCGGGTGTCGGCGATGACGATCCCGCCGAGCGCGCCGTTGACCAGGTCGTTCCACATGAACCAGAAGCGCTCCTGGCCGGGCGTGCCGAACAGGTAGACGACCAGCTCGCGGCTGACCGTGATCCGCCCGAAGTCGAGCGCGACCGTGGTGGTGGTCTTCTGGTCGACGCCGGCCAGGTCGTCGACGCCGATGCTGGCCCGGGTCAGGTACTCCTCGGTGCGCAGCGGGGTGACCTCGCTGACCGAGCCGACCAGCGTGGTCTTGCCCACGCCGAAGCCGCCCGCGATCAGGATCTTGACGGCGGCCGGGGCGGCGGCGGGGTCGTCGGTGGCGGAGTGGGGTGATGCCATGTTCAGAGTCTCCGGAGTCCTTCGCGTACGGCCGTGAGCAGGCCGAGGTCCACGCCCCCGGCGGCCCGGGCCACCGACAGCGGTGCCCGGGCCTTCAGCAGGCCCTGGGCGACCAGGTCGCCCAGCAGGATCTTGGTGACCGAGACCGGGAGGTCCAGGCCGGCCGACACCTCGGCGACGGCGATCGGGCGCCGGCAGCGTTCGAGGATCAGCCGGTGCTCGGGCTGCAGGCCGCGAGCACCGGCGCGGCTGCCCCGCGCCAGGGCCGCGTCGGCCTCCTCCTCGACCGTGGTGAGCACGGTGATGAGGGTGAGGTCGTCGCGCTCGGGCGCGGTCCGGCCGCGGGTGATCGTGTACGGGCGCACCATGCTGCCCGACTCGTCCTCCGCGTCCTCCTCCTCCAGCTCGCTCCAGTGCGGCACCGCGCCGCGCCGCCAGCGGTCGTCCCAGCCGGACTGCGGACCGGGCGGCGGACCGGACTGCGAACCGGACGGCGGAGCCGAGGAGCCGGACGGCGGGCCGACCCGCCGGTCGTCGTCGGAGCCGTCCCCCCAGGCGTCGCTCCCGAACGGTTCCACCCGCGTCAGCCCCGGTTCCGGGAGGCGAAGGCGTCGAAGGACGCCGGGGCGGCGGGGGCGCCCTCGCCGCGGACCGGGGTGGTGAGCTTCTGACCGACCTGCTGCACCAGGGTGTGCATCGCGACGGACATCACCTCGGCGTCCACCTCCTGGGAGGCGACCACGGCCAGGTGGGTGCCCTGGGCGGCGGCGATGACGAACAGCCAGCACTCGGCGAGCTCGACGATCACCTGGTGCACCGGACCGCCGTCGAACAGCGCGCCGACCCCGCGGGCCAGGCTCTGCTGGCCGGTGGCGACGGCGGCCAGGCGCTCGGCGTCGGCCCGCTCGATGGTGCGGGAGTGGCTGACCACGAGACCGTCGTCGGAGAGCAGGACGGCGTTCCTGGTCCCGGGCACCGAGTCGACGAGTCCGTCCAGCAGCCAGTCCAGGTCCTGGTGGGTGGCGATCGTGCGGTTCATGACTGGTCATCCGTTCGTGTGGTTCGGGAGTCCGCGGCCGGAAGGGCCCAGGGGGACGGCGCGGGCGCGGGCGCGGGGGAGGGGGTGGGGGAGGGCGGGGCGACGGGCAGCGGGTGCTCGCCGCTGTCCTGGGCCCGGGCGGCGCGGGACTGGCGCTGGAAGGCGCCGATCGCCGCACCCGAGCGCCGCACCGGGCAGTCGGTGCGCTGGAACGGGCCCGCGGGCGGGGCGGCCGCGGCGGGCCGCTCGACCCACTGCGGCTGGTCCGGCGGAGGCACCCGCAGCTCGGCCGCCAGGCTGGCCTGCCGGACGCGCTGCGGCAACGGCGGCTGGCCGCTCTCGGCCGGGCTGAACGGCACCGAGGTCTGGTACTCGCGGCGCTGCCGGCGCTCGGCCAGCCGGTAGTGGTCGGCCGGGCGGTACTGCTCGTCGGCGTACGGGGCCTCGGCCTCGGTGACCCGGGCGTAGGCGATGTCCGGGTAGACGGGGGCGTCCAGGACGGGTGCCGGGTCGGCCGGGGAGCAGTGCTCGATCGGCTGCTCCGGCTGGAAGGACGGCTGGGCAGCCAGGATGGGCTGCTCCACCCCGTAGGACGTCTGCGGGGCGTAGGAAGGTTCAGCGCCGTACGACGGTTCGGACCCGTACGACTGCTCGGGGTCGAAGGACTGCCCGACCGGGTACGCCGGGTGGGGCTGCTCCGCCGGGAACGGCTGCTCCGCCGGGAACGTCGCCGGCGGCACCGGAACGTCCTGGAGCGTGGTCTGCGGCCCTTCGCCCACCCCGGCGTCCGCCGAAGGCAGCCGCAGCGGAACCCGCACTGGCAGGGGCGCCGGGGCCGGCTCCGGCTCCGGCATCGGAGCGGCCTGCGGGACGAACTCGCTCCGGGGGAAGGAGTCCACCGGCGCGACCGGCGGACCGGCCGGCACCGGGGCGGGCGTCTCGTCGGAGGCCGAGCGCACGGCCCGGCGCGAGCGGCGCACCAGCGGGATCGGCTCGATGGCCGTACCGCCGGCGCCGTCCGGCAGCCCGGTGTCGCCCTCGAGGACCAGCTCGTCCGGGACGAGCACGACCGCCCGGGTGCCGCCGAAGGCGGACGGGCGGAACTCGATCCTCAGCCCGTGCAGGGCGGCCAGCCGGGAGACCACGTGGAAGCCGAGGCGGATGTCGTCGGCCCGGGCCAGCACGTCGGTGCGCGGCGGGCGGCTCATCAGCTCGTTGGCGGCGTCGTACTGCTCCGGGTCCATGCCGAGGCCCCGGTCCTCGATCTCGATCGCGAGCCCGCGGCCGACCACGGCGGCGCGCACCTCGACCGGCGTGGGCGGCTTGGAGAAGGTGGTGGCGTTCTCCATCAGCTCGGCGAGCACGTGCGCCACCGGGCCGACGGCCCGCTCGGACAGCCACGGGTCGCCCTCGATGTCGATCGAGATCCGGCGGTAGTCCTGCACCTCGCCCTGCGCGGCGCGCAGCACGTCCAGCAGCGGGACGGGCTTGCGCCAGCGCCGCTGCGGCTGGCCACCGGCCATGATGACGAGGTTCTCCTCGTACCGGCGCAGGCGGGCGGTGAGGTGGTCGAGGTCGAAGAGGCCCTCCAGGACCTCCGGGTCGTCGTGCTTGCGCTCCAGCTCGTCCAGCTTGCGCAGCTGGCGGCCGATCAGCAGCTGGGTGCGGCGGGCGATGCGCTGGAGCAGCCGCTCGAAGCCGCGGTGCTGCTCGGCCTGGCCGACGGCGGACTCCAGGGCGGCGGAACGGGCCAGGTTGAGCGCCTGGCCGAGCCGGGCCAGCTCGTCGGTGCCGTTGCCGTGCGGGCCGGCCGTGATGGTGCGGGTCTCGGCCTCGACGTCCACCTGCTCGCCGCGGCCGAGTCGTTCGACCACCTCGGGCAGGGTGCGCTGCATCTCCTCGGCCTGGGTGTGCAGGTCCTTGATGCGGCGGCGCAGCGAGCGGCTCAGGCGCCAGGAGGCGATGACGACCGCGACGACCGTGATCAGGCCGATGACGGTGGTCAGCACGACTCGGGTGAGCATGCCGATGATGGCGTTCTTGGCGACCTCGATGATGCCGTTGGTGCGGTCCTCGATGGCCTTGACCAGCGGCGGGTTGAGCCCGTCGAGGGCCTGGCGCCACTGGTCCTGGGTGCCCGGGAGCTTGACGGTGCCGGCGGCGTCGGCGGCGGTGGGCTTGAGCAGGGCCTGCTCGACGGCGGCCTTGGCCTGCCAGGACGGGCTGTTGACCAGCTCGTGCCAGGCCGGCGCCTCGGCCTCCGGGATGTACGGCAGGACCTGGACGTTGAGCAGGTGGTCCTGCGCGCCGATCAGCTGCTGGACCTGCTGGTAGTCGGTGGCGGACAGCCGCCCGCTGGGCCAGCCGCGGGCCAGGATGGCGTCCTCGCGGGAGAGCATCTCCTTGGCCCAGAAGGAGTTGACCAGGGTCTTGGACAGCCAGGTGACCTCGCCGGTGTCGACCCGGCTGAGCGCGGTGAACAGCCGCAGGTCGACGCTGATCAGGTCGGTGTAGTAGGTGAAGACGCTCTGCTGGTCGGTGGTGGCGCGGTCGACGGCGGCGCGCTGCTCCGGCAGCTTGCCCATGGCCTGGCGGGCCTCGACGACGGCGGCCCGGATCTCGGCGGGGGCGTTGTCGGCGGTCGCCACGGAGAGGGTCTGGAACTGCCGGACCGCGTCGTCGGTCAGCTGGCGCTGGTGGCGCAGCTGGTCGGCGTTGGAGCCGGGCCGGGCGAGCGCCTCGGCGCTGAGCCGGCGCTCCTCCTGGAGGTTGTAGTAGACGATGTTGGACGGCTGGCCGGCCTTCTGCGCGATGGTGGCCTGGTCGGCCAGACGCTGGAAGTCGGCGATGGTCTCACCGCTGGTCACGGCCCAGAGGGCGACCAGGGCGATGCTGGGGACGACGGCCAGGACGAGCAGCGCCGTCCGCAGGGACAGGCGTGGACGCCTGCGGGGGCCCTTCGGCGTCGGGGGCCGCCGATTCGCACGCGCGCGCAGAGCTGACTCCTTGAGGCTGGCGGCCGGCCGGTGAGGGGCGGGCCGTCCGGGGCACGGTTTTTTGACGAAGCGATACTAGTCATACCGTGTGATTAGAGTGATAGTCCGTTCGCCGTCTGGACTGTGCTTGCGCACGAGGTGAACACAACGTCACCGGGTCGTCAACCGTCCGTATGCGGAGCAGGTGCTTCCGGACCAGCTCGACACAGTGTCAGCGAGGCGCACAGCCGGCGGATGGCCGGGGTGTGAAAACTGTGTGACGCCCCGGCGGGAGGCCTCGGGCGCGCCGGCCCCCGGCGTGAGGCCCGGGCGCGAGGCCTCGGTGCGAGCCTCGTTGCGAGCCCCTGGGAGCATCCGTCAGAGGGCCGGCGGACAGCCGTCGGCACGGAAGGCATGATGGGTCGGTGACCTCCTCCCTCCCCACCCGCAGTCAGGCCGTCGCCGAAGCGCTGGCGGCGGCCGGCGTCCGCGGCGAGATCCGCGTCCTGCCCGACTCCGCCCGCACCGCCGCCGCGGCCGCCGCCGCGCTCGGCTGTGAGGTCGGCGCCATCGCGAACAGCCTGGTGTTCACCTGCGACGGCGCGCCGCTGCTGGTGATGACCAGCGGCGCCCACCGGGTCGACACCGCCCACCTGGCCGAGCGGCTGGGCAGCGGCCCGATCGAACGCGCCACCGCCGCCCAGGTCCGCGAGGCCACCGGCCAGGCCATCGGCGGCGTCGCCCCGACCGGCCATCCGACGCGGCTGCGCACCGTGGTCGACACGGCGCTCGAAGCGTACGAGGTGCTCTGGGCCGCAGCCGGGCACCCGCACACCGTCGTACCGATGACGTACCGGGAGCTGCTGGCCGTCACCGGCGGAACGCCGGCCACGGTGGTGGTCGAGACGGTCGAGACGGCCGAGTAGCCGCACCGGCCGGACTGGGATACTGCTGCGATGCTGTTGACGTGGATCGCCGAGTTGGCCGAGGAGCCGCTGGCGCTGGAGCCGGATGACCACCCCGTGGAGTGGGAGACCAACACCTGGTGGCTGAGCGCCGAGGTCGAGGACCGGCAGGCGCTGACGGTCCGGGAGGTGGTGGACGCCTTCGAGCGCACCGCCGCCCTGCTCCGGGAACGGGTCCGCGCCCTGGGCCACGACGGGCCGGCCACGTTCTACGTCTGGCACGACGACCAGGCCGGGCAGCTGCGGTGCTCGACCGGCTCGGTCGGCCCGGACGACCTGCCGTTCGGCGGCGCGTACGAGCCGGTGGCGGACCTCGGGCCGATCGTCGCGGACTACCTCGCCGACGAGGAACCCGGCAGGACCACGATCACGGACGAGCCGGACGAGCCGGACGGGGAGGAGCCGGTGCTCCGGCCGTTCCCCGTCTGGGTCCGTGACATCGCGGTCGTCGACGCGCCCGTCGACGCGCCCGTGGACACGCCCGTCGAGGTGCCCGTGGACGCGGCGGACTACGCGCCGAGGTAGTGCAGGACCGCCAGGATGCGGCGGTTGTAGTCCGTGGTGCGGGGCAGGTCCAGCTTGTCGAAGACGGCGTTGAGGTTCTTCTCCACCGCGCTCAGCGAGACGTGCTGCCGCTGCGCGATGGCGGCGTTGGTCCAGCCCTGGGCGAGCGCCTCCAGGACGCTGCGCTCGCGTGGGGTGAGCCGGGCCAGCGGGTCGGTGCGGGTGGTGCGTCCCACCAGTCGGCGGACCACCTCCGGGTCGATCACCGCGCCGCCCGCCGCGACCCGTACCAGGGCGTCCAGGAACTCGTCGACCTCGGCCACCCGGTCCTTCAGCAGATAGCCGACCCGCTCCGCGCCCGCGTCCAACAGTCGCACCGCGTAGCCGCGTTCGATGTGCTGGGAGAGCACCAGGACCCCGACCTGCGGCCACCGCTCGCGGATCTCCACCGCCGCCCGCAGCCCCTCGTCGGTGTGGGTCGGCGGCATCCGGATGTCCACCACCACCACGTCCGGCGGCTGCTCCGCCACCGCCGTGGTCAGTGCCGTCGCGTCGCCCACCGCGGCCAGCACCTCGTGCCCCTCCTCGGCGAGCAGGCGGACCAGCCCCTCCCGCAGCAGGGTCGAGTCCTCGGCGAGGGTCACGCGCATGGCAGCTCCGCGGTGATGACGGTCGGGCCCCCGACGGGGCTGTGGACGTGGAGGGTACCGTCCAGCGCGGCGACCCGCCCGCGCAGCCCGGTCAGGCCGCTGCCCGCCGGATCCGCGCCGCCGCGGCCGTCGTCCTCCACCCGTACGGTGAGCAGCTCGGCGGCCCTCTCGACCCGGGCCGAGATCGCCGAGGCGGCGGAGTGCTTGGCCGCGTTGGTGACGCACTCCGACACCACGAAGTAGGCCGCGGTCCGCACGGGTTCGGGGAGCGGGCCGGCCACCTCGTAGCGCAGCCGCAGGGGGATGGCGCACCGCTCGGCCACCCCGCCGAGCGCCTCCTCCAGCCCCAGGACGTCCAGCGCCGACGGGTAGGCCCGCCAGGCCACCTCGCGCAGTTCGGTCAGCACCTCCTGCGCCTCCCGGTGCGCCTGGTGCAACAGCGCCTCCGTCCGCTCCGGGTCCTGGTGGCGGTCCAGGCCGCGCCGTACCCGGCCGAGCAGCATCGCCAGTGCCACCACCCGCTGCTGCACGCCGTCGTGCAGATCCCGCTCGATCCGCCGCCGCTCGGTGTCCACCGCCCGCACCATCGCGGCCCGGCTGTCGGCGAGTTCGGCGATCCGGCGGCGCAGCAGCTCGGCCTCGGACGGCCCGAAGCACTCCCGGGCGGTCCGGGCGTCCAGCGCGGCCAGCGAGAACAGGCCCTGAACGGCCAGGAAGAGCAGCACCCCGCCGAGCACCACCTGGGTCGCCAACTCCTCCCAGCCCAGCGAGCCGCGCAGCACCCCGCCCACCAGCAGGACGGCCAGCACCAGCCCGAAGGCCAGCAGGCCGAGCACCACCCCGGCGACCAGCCCGTTGCCGCTGCGCACCACCAGGTAGCGCAGCACCCTGCGGTCGTCCGCCCGGTACCGGAGGGGGAAGCGGTCGCCGAAGAACGTCCTGCGCCGGGCCCGCTCCAGGGCGGCCAGCCGGCGCACCCCGGACAGCAGGCCCGGCATCGCGTACGGGCGGGTGCGCGGCCAGAGCAGGAACGGGCCGAGGACGGCGCCGGCCAGCAGCAGGTACAGCGCGGCGAGGACGGCGCTCGGGCAGCCGAGCAGAACTCCGACGGCGCGGCGCGGCCATGACGTGGTGTCTGCTCCATCCCCCTGCACGGGGTCCGAGCTTACGGGGGCGGTGCGGGTGGTGTGTTCGGGGCTGGTGTGTTCGGGGTTGGTGCGTTCGGGGCCGGTGTGGCCGGTGCGTGTGGTGGGTGCGGCGCCGAGCGGGGCTGCGGTGCCGGCGTGGGCCGTGTCGCCGGGCGGGACGGTCACCGGGCGCGACGGTGCTGGGCGGCGCTGTTGCGTCCGCGCCAGCGCATCACGACGTACCCGGCCACGGCCACCGCGACGACCACCAGGACCGCCTTGGAGAGCAGGCCGACGTACGTCTCCACCGCGTCCCAGCGGTCCCCGAGCAGGAATCCGGCCATCACCAGCACGCTGTTCCACACCAGGCTTCCGATCGTGGTCAACATGACGAAGGCGGGCAGCGGCATCCGTTCGACCCCGGCCGGCACCGAGATCAGACTGCGGAAGATCGGCACCATCCGGCCCAGCAGCACCGCCTTCGTCCCGTGCCGGGCGAACCAGGCCTCGGTGCGTTCCAGGTCGGACGCCTTGACCAGCGGCAGCCGGGCCCAGATCGCGTGCATCCGCTCCCTGCCGAACAGGGCGCCCAGCCAGTAGAGGACGACGGCCCCGGCGACCGAACCGAGGGTGGTCCAGGTCAGTGCGGAGGCGAGGCTGATCACGCCCTGCCCGGCGGCGAAGCCCGTCAGCGGGAGGATCACCTCGCTGGGCAGCGGCGGGAACAGGTTCTCCAGGGCGATGGCCAGGCCGGCCCCCGGGCCGCCCATGGTGTCCACCAGATCGGCCGCCCAGCCGGCGAATCCGCCGGAGGGCTGCTGGGCGACGGCGAGGACGGTGTGCTGCATGCGGGGCTCCGGAAATGGTCGGGGGGACTGCTCGTCCCCGGCTGACTCCACGCTAGGAACCGCAGGTCAGTGGCGGTATGCGGGTTTCCGGCGAACCTCCTGCGGGAAGCCGCAGCACCGCACCCTGCGGTTTCCCGCAGGGTGCGGCGAATTCGGTGGCGATGCCCCGGTCGTGGCGTCAGGATGGCGCCATGGACGCCGCATTCACCCTGGCCTGGCGGCACGCCGCCGGGCTGGTGTTCCCCGAGGACCTGCCGATGGCCGCCGCCGACCTGCTGGCGCGGGGAATCGGCGCGGATTCACCCGCGCTGTGCGAGCTGGCCGGGCGGCCGGGTCGGGGTGAGCACTCGGACGAGCTGACGGAGCTGTTGCGACAGGCGATGGAGGACCTCGGTCTGCCGGCCCTCGACGAGGAGCTCGTCGAGCGCTGCCGGATGTACGAGACGGCGCTCGGGCTGCTGTCCGGGGAGATCGAGCCCGGTGAGGTCGCCGTCGAGGGCTGGCACCGGATCGGCGAGAACGCGACCGAGGCGGAGCGGCGGTTCGCGACGGCGGTCGACGGGGCCGGCTGCCCGGACTACCTCGGCGCGTGGCCGGTCGAGGCGGTGCGGGCCTGGGTGCGGGAGGTGATGGCGGCGGCCGCCGAGGTCGTGGCCGCCGACGATCCGCGCACCGCTGGCGGGCCCGGGCGCTGAACGCCCGTCGCCCGCAGGAGCGTTCGGCGCGGGAGGTCGGCCGGCCCGACTTCCGGCGACCGGCTCAGGGGTGCAGCGCGGCCACGGTCTGCCGGGTCAGCTCCCGCGCCCGGGTGACCGTGGCCGCCAGCTCGGCCGCCGACCCGCCGGGGGCGGCGAGCAGGTCGCGCGCCAGTCTGCCGAAGTGCTTCGGGGTGTCGGGCAGTTGCTCCGCGAAGGCCAGGGCGCCCTTCTCGTTGAGGCACCAGCGGCGGTGGTGGGCGTGGAGGGCCTGGACCAGGACGCCGACGGCGCGCGACAGGCAGAGCGAGACGTGCAGGGTGTCGGCGCGCTCGACGCTCTTCGCGGCGGTGTCGAGCAGGAAGCCGGCCTCCCAGGTGGCCGCGGTGAGCGCCTCGCGCAGCGGCTCCGGGTAGTCGGTGGTCTGCCGCTTGAGTCGCGTCAACTCCCCGGCGGGGTCGGCCAGTGGCCGGCCGAGGGCGACCTCGCCCGGGTAGCAGGGAGACCAGAAGCCGAGCGGGTGCCCGGCCTGCGTCCCCACCTCGTAGCGGCCCTCGCGGCAGTCCGCCCACACCTGTCCGACCCGGTCGAGGTCCCGCAGGATCCAGTCCACGGCGACACCGTCGACCCGCAGCCAGGCCCCGCCGTTCACCCACGGACCCCAGCCGCCCGGACCGGTCACCTCGACCTCCGGTCCGGCGAGCGCCCGCAGCGCGTCGAGGTCGAGGCCGCCCCGGTAGTACACCCCGAGATCCCAGTCCGACCCCGGCCGCTCCTCGCCCCGGGCCCGGCTCCCGCCGAGCATCACCCCCACCACGCCCGGCACACGGGCGAGTTGACCGGCCATGTTCTCGATGATCGCGCGCATGGGGGAGAGTCTGGCAGGTGGTTCGGTGCCGGCCCGGGGAATTCGGGTGTCGCGATGGCGTCCGCGTCGGGGGCCGTTTCGGCGCGCATGTCGGCGCGCGTGTCGTCGCGCGTGTCGTCGCCGTGTCGGCGTTCGCGGAGGTGCACCCGCTCCCCGCCACTCTCAACGTATAGCGCACGGGGGGCCTTGCCGCAAGGCCCCGGTAGTGCCGCAGAATCACCGACTCAAGGATGCGAACCGAGATGACGGGGAGTCACGAAGTGCGAGTGGTGTTGTCGACGTACGGGTCGCGCGGGGACGTCGAGCCGATGGCCGCGCTGGCGCTGCGGCTGCGGGAACTGGGCGCCGAGGCGCGGGTGTGCGCGCCGCCGGACGAGGAGTTCGCGGCCCGGCTGGCCGAGGCCGGGGTGGAGCTGGTGCCGGTCGGGCAGTCGGTGCGCTCGCTGGTCAGCGGGCCGCCCCCGGCGCCCTCGGAACTGCCCGAGCGCGCCGCCAGGCTGGTCGAGCAGTTCCACGCGGCGGTGCTCGCGGCGGCCGAGCCGGGCGGTGCGGTCGTGGCGACCGGTCTGTTCCCGGCGATGGCCGGCGCCCAGGCGGCGGCCGAGCAACTGGGCGCCCGCTTCACCTGCGTCGCCCTCCAGCCGACCATGCTGCCCTCCCCGCACCACCGGCCGTTCGAGTACCCGATGCTGCCGTATCCGCCGGAGGTGACCGACCTCCGGGAGCTGTGGAAGCTCAACATCGGGACGATGAACGCGCTGTTCGGCGAAGCGGTCAACACCCGCCGGGCGGCCGTCGGACTGCCCGAGGTCGCCAACGTCCGGGACCACGTCCTCACCGGACGGCCGTGGCTGGCCACCGACCCGCTGCTCGACCCGTGGACGGGCCCGGGCGAGGCCGCCGGGGGAGAGGGTGGGGCCGGTGCGGACTGGCCCGCGGTGACGCAGACCGGCGCGTGGATCCTGGCGGACGAACGCCCGCTGCCCGCCGACCTGTCGGCCTTCCTGGCGGCCGGCGAGGCGCCGGTGTACGTCGGATTCGGCAGCATGCCGCTGCGCGACCCGGCGGAGGCCGCCCGGGTCGCGGTCGCGGCGGTCCGGGCGCAGGGCCGGCGGGTGCTGCTGGGCCGCGGCTGGGCCCAACTGGCCGAGGTGGACGGGGCCGAGGACTGCTTCGCGGTCGGCGAGGTCAACCAGCAGGCGCTGTTCCCGAGGGTCGCGGCCGTCGTCCACCACGGCGGCGCGGGCACCACCACCACGGCCGCCCGGGCCGGTTCGCCGCAGGTGCTGGTCCCGCAGATCGTGGACCAGCCCTACTGGGCCTCGCGGGTGGCGGAACTGGGCATCGGCGTCGCCCACGACGGTCCGACCCCGACCACCGAGTCCCTCACCGAGGCCCTGCGCCGGGCCCTCGCCCCCGACACCCGCGAGCGCGCCGCTGCCCTCGCCGTCGACATCCGCACGGACGGCGCGGCGGTGGCCGCGAAGCTGCTGCTGGGCTGAGGGGCTGAGGGGCTGAGGGGCTGAGGGGCTGAGGGGCTGTGCGGGGGTGGGAAGCCGGCCGGGCCGACTTCCCACTCCCGCCGGTGCGTCTGCCGCGGTAGACCTCGTGCGGTCCGCCTCAGAAGGTCGGTTCCGTCAGGTACTTGGCGTCGGCGTCCGGGAGCCTGTTGCCGTCCTTGTCGAAGAACTGCCAGGACTTCGCCCGCATGGTCCCCGGGCGGGCCACCACCATCTCCCGGATGGGGGAGTCGGCCACGGTGACGGACGGCGGCTCGGTGGTGCTGCCGTCCATCCAGGTCACCACCACCCGGCCGACGTCCGGGCCGAGCGAGAGCAGCACCACGTCGAGCGGGGCCACGGTGTCGCCCTTGCCCCGGTGGCCGACCAGGCCGCCGCCGAACTCGGTCCGCCTGCGCGGGTCGACCGTGCCCGGGGCCGGCTGGGCGCCCTCGGAGTCATGGCTGAGCCGCTCGCCGTCCAGCGTGAAGTAGACGTTGGTGACGTCGCAGTCCGGCTGCCAGTACCGCTGGACGTACTCCGGAGTCGGCTTGGCCACCGCCGAGTCGTACCTGCTGCGCTCCTCCCACACCGCCGTCGCCTGCTCGAACGCCCGCTCCCGCGGCGCCACCGGCCACAGGGCCTCCCACAGCTGCCAGTGCTTGCCGTCCGGGGTCCGGCCCTCGCCCAGCAGCACCCGGGTCGGGGTGAGCGGGTCGCGCACCACGGGGGCGGTGCTCGTCGCGGGGGCGGTCGGCGCGGCGGTGGCCGCCGGTGCGAGCACGGCGCCGATCTCCGCCGGACCGATCCCGTGGGCGGGCGACGGGTTCGGGCGCAGCTGCGCCAGTGCCCCGCCGCTCAGGGCCACCACCGCGGCCAGCGCCACCGTGCCGACCACCGTGCGGCGGCGGTGCCGCAGCCGGCGGCCGCCCGCCACGATGTCCGCCACCGGCACCGGGCCGATCCGCGCGCCGGCCGCCGCCTCGGCCAGGCCGAGCCCCACCCACAGGTCCCTGCCGTCGTCCACGCCCGCGCCCGGTTCCCGCTCCGTGCCGCTGCTCATGCCGCTCCTCCGATGTGCGTCGTGTCCTTGAGTTCCACCAGTGCCGAGACCTGCCGCAGCCGTGCGATGCCCTTCGCCGCGTGGCTGCGCACCGCGCCCACCGAGCACCCCATGGCGGCCGCCGTCTGGCTGTCGCTCAGGTCCTCCCAGTGCCGCAGCACCACCGCCTCGCGCTGGCGCGGCGGCAGGGTGGCCAGTGCGGCCAGCAGGGCCCCGCGCTGGTCGGAGCGGGCGAAGCCGTCCTCCGTCCCCGGTGCGTCCGGCACCGCGTCCACCAGCAGCTCCGGCGCCCGGCGCCGCCAGCGGCGGGCGTGCTGGTTGACCAGGATCCGCCGCACGTAGGCGTACGGATCGTCGGCCCGGCGCACCTTCGACCAGGCCGCGCAGGCCTTCTCGGCTGCGGACTGCACCAGGTCCTCGGCCGCGTACTGCTCGCCGGCCAGCAGGTACGCCGTCCGCACCAGACGTGGCCAGACCGCGACGATGAACGCCTGGAACCCTTCGTCCCGCTCGCTCTTCGCTACTCCCATGAGCACTTCCGATCACCTCCTCCACCCGTCCAGAGCCCGGGAGCGGCCGGAAGCGCTTACCGGTGCGACGGCTTCAATTCGCTTGGGGAACGACGGCGGGGGCGCTACCATCCGCCTGATGATCATTTCTCATGATGTAGCAGGCAGTGGGCCCGCCGTGGTGCTGCTGCACTCCTCGGTGTGCGACCGACGGATGTGGGACGCGCAGTGGCAGCCGCTGATCGACGCCGGGTACCGGGTGGTCCGCTGCGACTTCCGCGGCTTCGGTGACACGCCGCTCGCGGACGCCCCGTACAGCGACACCGGGGACGTCCTGGCCCTGCTCGACCACCTGGGCATCGAGACCGCCGCCCTGGTCGGGGCCTCCCACGGCGGCCGGATCGCCCTGACGGCGGCCGCGCTGCGCCCCGAGGCGGTCACCCGGCTGGCCCTGCTCGGCGCCGGCATGCCCGGACACCAGCCCAGCGACACCCTGCGCGCCTTCGGCGGCCGCGAGGACGAGCTGATCGAGGCCGGGGACATCGACGGGGCCGTCGAGCTGAACGTCGAGTCCTGGCTCGGCCCGGAGGCCGACGAGCAGACCCGCGCGAACGTCCGCCGGATGCAGCGCCACGCCTTCGACGTCCAGATGGAGGCGACGATCGGCCCCGACCGCGAGGAGGTCGACCTCAGCCGCGTCACCGCCCCGACCCTGGCCGTGGCCGGAGCCCACGACTTCCCGGACTTCCGCGACATCGCCGCCGCCCTGCCCACCCTCCTCCCCGACGCCCGCCACCAGGAACTCCCCTGGGCCGGCCACCTCCCCAGCCTGGAACGCCCGGCCGAAACCACCGCCCTCCTCCTCGCCTTCCTCGGCGAGCCGGCCCCGGCCGCCCGCTAGCGCCCGCAGGTACCGGAGCCCCTGCCGAGCCCCTGCCGAGCCCGCCCCGGAGTGGAAAGTCGGCCCGTCCGACTTCCTGCGCGGCGGCGGCGCCGGCCGGGCCCGGTGGGGCCGCGGTCGGCGCCGCCGCCCGGGCGATCGGCACTCTGCCGGGCCGGTCCGGCACTCGAAGGCCCGGCGGTGGGTCGTTCCGGTGGCAACACGGAAAAGCCGGGACTCGAACGTGTGTCTGGGTCCATGATGGCGGGGTGCACTTCACCTCGGAATCCAGCACGGACGGCGTGACGCAGCGCCACTTCACCCTCGACGGCGTGCCCGGTGTGCTCTGGCAGCCGGACGGACTCCCCCTCGGTGGACGGCCGTTGGTGCTGCTGGGGCACGGTGGCGGGCAGCACAAGCTGGGGTCGGTGGACCGGGCGCGGCGGTGCGTGCGCGAGCGCGGGTTCGCGGCGGTGGCGCTGGACGCGCCGGGCCACGGGGAGCGGCCGCGCAGCGCGCAGGACGAGCGGTTCGCCACCGAGATCGGGGAGCTGATCGCGGCGGGCCGGCCGATCAGCGCGTGGGTGGCGCGGCACACGGCGGCGCTCGCGGAGCGGGCGGTGCCGGAGTGGGTGGCCGTGCTGGACGCGCTGGAGGAATGGGCGGAGGGCCTCGGCCCGGTGGGGTACTGGGGGCTGTCGCTGGGGAGCGTGATCGGCATCCCGCTGGCGGCGGCCGAACCGCGCGTCGCCGCCGCGGTGTTCGGACTGGCGGGGCACGCGTCGCAGGTCGAGGCGGCGGGGCGGGTCGGTGTGCCGGTGGAGTTCCTCCTCCAGTGGGACGACGAACTGGTCCCGCGCGAGGGGGCGCTGGCGCTGTTCGGCGCGCTGGGTTCGCGGGAGAAGACCCTGCATGCCAACGCCGGGGGCCATCTGGAGGTGCCGGAGCTCGAACTGGAGTCCTCCGAACGGTTCCTGGCGCGGCATCTGGGCCGGGTGGGGTGAGCGCCGGCTCCGTCGGCGCCGATGCCAACCGTCAGTAGAACCTCGCAAAGGATCTACACCCAGGAGGACGCCCAGCACGTGCGGCACACCCTGGCCGGGGTGCTGGACCCCGAACGGGTGGTCGGCGTGGAGACCGGCGCCTGCCCGCACACCGCCGTCCGGGACGACCCGACGATGAACCTCGCGGCCGGCGCCGAACTGCTGGAACGCTTCCCGGACGTCGACACCCTGCTGTTCGAGTCCGGTGGCGACAACCTCACGCTGACCTTCACCCCGGTGCTGGTGGACCTCTTCCTCTTCGTCCTCGACACCGCCGAGGGCGAGAAGATGCCCCGCAAGCGCGGTCCGGGCATCACCGAGTCGGACCTGCTGGTCATCAACAAGATCGACATCGCCCAGTACGTCCGCGCCGACCTCGGGGTGATGGAGTCCGACGCCCGCCGGGTGCGCGAGGGCGGTCCGGTGGTGCTCACCAACTGCCTGACGGGGGAGGGGCTGGAGGAGATCGCGGCCTTCCTGGAGACCTTCCGCAAGGTCCCGGCGTGACCGCGGCCGCGGAGCGGACGGTGCCCCGGCTCGACCCCCGGCACTACGAGCCCGCCCGCGTCCCGTACGAGGTCCGGCGCCACGCCGGGACGCCCGACACCCTCGCGGTCGGGCGTCCCGGCAAGGTCGGGCTGCTGGAGCCGGCCTTCGAGAAGGTCGCCGGGCGCACCGAACTCACCGGCCACTACCAGAAGTCGCCGTTGCAGATCACGCGCCCGCTGTACTTCGACCCGGCCCGGCCCGACCTCGCCGTCACCTTCCTGATGTCCACCGGCGGCGGCATCCTCCAGGCCGACCGGCTCCGCACCGACCTGCACTGCGGCGCCGACACGGCCGTCCACCTGACCACCCAGGCGGCCACCAAGGTCTACCGGATGGAACACGACTACGCGACGCAGCTGGTCGACCTGACGGCCGGCCCGCGCGCCTACGTCGAGTACCTGCCCGAGCCGGTGATCCCCTTCGGCGACTCGCGGCTCTACCAGCGGACCGTCCTCACCGTCGACCCGGACGCGACGGCGCTGGCCGGCGAGACCGTCCTGGCCGGCCGGCTCGCCCGGGGCGAACGCGACGCCTACCGGGTGTTCGCCTCCGACCTCGAAGTGCGGCGCCCGGACGGCGGGTTGGTGGCACTGGACACGGTGCGGCCGGAGCCCGCGCCGACCGGCGGCGGAGGAGTCACCGGGCCGGCGGTGCCGGCCGGCTACGACGTGATGTCCAGCCTGTACGTCCTCAGCCCGCTCGCCCCGGCGGGCCGGATCGCGGACGTCCTGCACGAGGCGGTGGCCGGGAGCGGTCAGGGGCGCGACGAACAGCTCTATGCGTTCGATCTCGCGACGAGCGGGCTGCGCTGGCAGGCCGAGTCGGAGTCGCCAGGCCGCGACACCGGGGCCGACCACCCGATCCGGCTGGCCGCCGTCGGCGGGACCGTCTACCGCTCCAGCCGCGCCGGCGTCCTCGCGCTCGGCGCCCTGCCGCCGCTGCCGCCGCTGCCGCCGTCGGCCTGACCGGGCTGAGAACCCGGCTCGGCGGCCCGGGACAGGCGGCCACCCACCCGCCCTAGGCCAGCCGCTCCACGAACTTGCGCTGCCAGGGCGTTTCGACGGCATGCCGGCTGTAGTGCTCGCGCACGTACGCCACCGCTTCCGCGGCCGGGACGCCGTCCAGGACGGCGATGCAGGCGAGGGCTGTGCCCGTACGTCCTCGCCCGCCGGCGCAGGCGAGTTCGACGCGTTCGGTGGCGGAGAGCTCCCAGGCCTCGTGGAAGGCGTCGGCGGCGTCCGCGCGGTCCGCGGGGAGGCGGAAGTCCGGCCAGCGCACCCAGCGGCTCGGCCAGTCGACGTGCGGCGGGCGGCCCAACAGGTAGAGGCCGAAGTCCGGTCGGGGGCCGGGCGGCACGGGGCGGCTGAGGCCGCGGCCGCGCAGCAGGCGGCCGGAGGGCAGTCGCAGGATGCCGGGGGCGGTCGGGTCCCAGGTGGTGGGGTCGGTCATGTCGGCCGTTCTCAGGAGGGGGAGGGGGCTCAGGACGCCGCGTGCAGCCCGACCGGCCCGCGCGGATGGCCGGCGCGGTGGGCGAGCGCAGCGGCCTCGCCGCGCGAGGATACGTCGAGTTTGGCGAGGATGTTGGCGACGTGGAACTTCACCGTCGACTCGCTGATGTGCAGCGCCGCCGCGATGTCCCGGTTGCGGCGGCCGCGCGCCAGCTGGTCGAGGACCTCCCGCTCGCGCGGCTGGAGGCCGTCCAACGGGTCCGTGACGTGAGCGGGTTCGGGCAGGGCGAGCGGGAGGTCGACGGTCACCGTGGTGCCCCAGCCGGGGACGGCCTCCACGCCGTGGTGTCCGCCGAGGGCGGTGACGCGATCGGCGGTGCGGTGGACGGTGAGGGCGTCGGCGGTGAGGGTACCGAGGCCGTCGCCGCGCACGACGGCGCGCAGCAGGCCGTCCGCGGTGAGCTGCCAGCTCACGTGCAGCCGGGTCGGCTTCTCCTGGTCCAGCATCAGCAGCACGGCCACCCGGACGGCGTCGCGGGCGGTGTGCGCGGCGTCCGCCGGGACGGAGCGGTCGGCCTGCGCCGGGGGCGCGACGTCGAGGTGGACGCTGGTGTGCCGCAGCAGCGGGCGCAGCTCGCGCACCAGCCGGGCGAAGGCGGCGTCGGCGGGTTGCTCGCTGAGGGTGCGGTCGAGTTCGGCGCCCTGGCGCAGGTCGAGGAGCGCGGTGACGGCCAGCTCGGTGGCGCTGCGGCGGGCCGCGGCGTCGTCCAGGTCGGCCGAGCGCAGCGGCGCCAGGATCGCGGTGAGCGCGGCGCTGTGGGTGCCGGTGAACTCGGCGATGGCGCGGGCGCGGGCGTTGGCCGAGGCGCGGGAGGCGGCCGTCTGGGTGGGGGCGGCGTCGGTCGCGCGGTGGTCGGAGTGGGCGATCACCAGGTCCCACAGCTGTTGCAGGACGGCGAGCGCCCCGGGGGCCACCGGCTCGGCGCCCGCCCGGACGAGGACCAGGACGGCGCCGCCGCCGTCGCCCGGGGTGGTGGCGACGACCACCACCGGCCGGGACCGTCCGGCGAGTTCGGCCTCGCCCTGCCAGGGCCGGCCGGCCGAGGTGGTCCCGGCCGCGCGTTCGGCCAGCCGGGAGAGGTCCCGCGCGCTGAGTGCAGCGGTGAGCTCGGGCGAGCCGTGGCCGTTCGTGGGGCTGAAGGTGCAGACGCCGCTGAGCTGCGCGAGCGCCGTGTGCGGGACGAGGGTGCCGAGCACCTCGGACAGGCGGGGCAGGAGGTCCGGGCGGGGAGCGCGCAGCACCTCGACGGCCCGCGCCAGCGCGTCCTCGGGGCGGCCCCAGTGCCGCCGCCAGGCCTCGTCCGGTCCGGCGGCGTCCGCCGTGCCGGCCTTGACGTCCGTGCCGGCCCGGCCATCCGTGATGTTCCGGCGGTCCGTGCCGTCGGTGAGGTCCCTGCCGGCCCTGCCGTCCATATCGCCCTTGCCGTCCATGCGGTCCATGCGGTCCATGCGGTCCATGCGATCCAGCCTAGTTCGGGTACCGCCGCCGCGGCCTGGCCGTTCGGACAGGTCGAACCGTCCGAAGGGCCAGCCGGGCGGCCGCCGTCCCCGGCACAGGATGGAAGGCGTCGGAAGCGACCAACTCCACTGAAACCGAAGGACCTTCCATGACCAAGGCGATCGCCTTCTCCGAGTTCGGCGGCACGGACGTGCTGCGCCTGACCGACATCGAGCTGCCCGGGCCCGGGCCCGGCCAGGTGCGGGTCGCGGTCCGTGCCGTCGGCGTCAACCCGGTGGACCGCAGGCTGCGCACCGGTGAGCTGGCCGCGCTCATCCCGGTCGTCTTCCCCTATGTGCCGGGTGTGGAGGTGTCCGGCGTGGTCGAGGCCGTCGGCGCCGGGGTGAACGGCTTCGCGCCCGGCGACGAGGTGTTCGGCAGCATGATGGGCGGCGCCTACGCGGAACACGCGCTGGTGGACGTGGCGATGCTGGCCCCCAAGCCGGCCGGGCTGAGCTGGGAGGAGGCCGCCGCGATCCCGACGGCGGCCGAGACCTCCGAGCGGGTCCTCGACCTCCTCGGCGTCCAGCCGGGCGAGACGCTGCTGGTGCACGGCGCCGCCGGCGGGGTGGGGACCCTGCTGCTCCAGCTCGCCCGGGCGCGCGGGATCACCGTGGTCGGCACCGCGAGCGAGGCGAACCAGGCCTACCTGCGGGAACTCGGTGCGATTCCGGTGACGTACGGCGAGGGGCTGGCCGAGCGGGTGCGGGCCGCCGCCCCGGGCGGGGTGGACCGGGCGCTGGACGCGGCCGGGCGGGGCGGGGTGCTGCCGCTGTCGATCGAGCTGACGGGCAGCGCGGACCGGGTGCTGACGATCGCCGACTTCGAGGGAGCGCAGGAGCACGGTGTGCGGTTCAACGGCGGAGTCGAGGGCGTCGAGCCGTACCACCGGCGCGCCTACGCGGCCGCGCTCGCCCTGTACGAGGCGGGCACCCTGCGGCTGCCGGTGCACCGGGTGTTCCCGCTCGCGGAGGCGGCCGAGGCGCAGCGGGTCAGTGAGGCAGGGCATCTGCGCGGCAAGATCGTGCTGACGGTCCGATAGGCGCCGGAAGCCCCTCCTGTCCACGTCTGCCCGTTTTACCTCCGTTTTGCATTGGGCTCGCCATTTTCGTACGGTTTCATCCGTTCGGAGTAATTCGGCAGGCGGACGCGCCGTGAACACGGCGGTACGCCGTTCGGCCGACATGCGGTCCCTCGAACGGTCGACCAGGGTTGGCCGGGTGCGGGCGGCACCGGACCGCCTGCCCTGACGGTCAGGAGGACCAGGCGCATGGGTGGAACGGACAGGCGGGCGGTGATCGGCGAGTTCCTCGGGACCCTGCTGCTGGTGCTGCTGGCGGTGGGCGCGGCGGTGCTCGCGGGGGAGGCGATCGGTCCGGTGGGCATCGCGCTCGCGTTCGGCTTCGTGCTGCTCGCGCTGGCGTACGCGCTCGGCCCGGTCTCCGGCTGCCACGTCAACCCGGCGGTGACGCTCGGCTTCCTGCTGGCCCGCCGGATCGACGGCCGCACGGCGGTGTCGTACTGGGTGGCGCAGGTGCTCGGCGGCATCGCCGGCGCGGCGCTCGTGCTGCTGCTGGCGAAGCAGGTACCGGGGCTGGAGACCCACGGCAAGCTCGGAACCAACGGCTGGGGTGACCGCTCCCAGGTGCACATCAACGCCGGCGGCGCGTTCCTGACCGAGGTCGTCCTCACCTTCCTGCTGGTGTACGTCGTGCTGGCGGTCACCCACCGGCTGGCCGCGGTCGGCTTCGACGGGCTGCCGATCGGTGTCGCGCTGGTGGTCGTCCACCTGGTCGGCATCCCGCTCACCGGCACCTCGGTCAACCCGGCGCGCAGCCTCGGCCCGGCGCTGTTCGCGGGCGGCGACGCGCTGTCGCAGCTGTGGCTGTTCCTGCTCGCCCCGCTGGTCGGCGGCGCGCTGGCGGCGGGCGTGCACCTGCTGACCCACCCGCAGCCCAACCTTCCGGTGGCGCAGGCCCTGGCCACCGACGCGCGGGTGTAGTCCCCGCAGTCGATCCGGCGCGGCGGCCGGGACCGTACCGACGGTCCCGGCCGCCGCCGTCGTTGCCCTCCGTGGTGCCGCGGCCCGGCCCGCCTGCTCGGGGCGCCTCGGGTTCCCTCCATGCCGTTCGGGGTCTGCTCCGCGCCGTTCGGGGTCCGCTCCGCGTTGCTTCCCGTCCTTTCCGTGCCGCTTCCCGTCCCTTTTCACGCCTCTTCGCGTCCCCTTCGGACCGCTTTTGCGTCACCGACCACCCGGATCCGGCGTACTGGCCGAAGAGGCCCGGCCCCCGCCCGCCGGCTGGGTAGAGTCCCGCCATGGTGACTGAGAACGCGGGGAGTCCGGCGGGCGGGCGGCTGGCCGGCCGCTCCTGTGTGGTGACGGGCGCGGCCAACGGCATCGGGCGGGCCGTCGCGGAACGCTTCGTCCGGGAAGGCGCGTCGGTGGTCGCCACCGATGTGGACGCGGCCGGGCTGGACCGGCTGGTCGAGCAGTTCCCCGACGCCGTCAGCGCGGTGGTCGGTGACGTGGCCCGGGACGAGGACGCCCGCCGGATGGTGGCGGCCGCCGTCGAGCGGCACGGGCGACTGGACGTCCTGGTGGCCAACGCCGGGATCATCCCGCTGATGGAGATCACCGAGGCCACCGCCGAGGACTGGGACCACGTGATGGCGGTGGACGGGCGCGGCATGTTCCTCACCTGCAAGTACGCGATCGAGGCGATGACGGCGCAGGACCGGCCCGGCGGCTCGATCGTCTGCCTGTCCTCCATCTCCGGCGAGGCCGGCCAGCGCGGCCAGGCGGTGTACGGGCCCGCCAAGTTCGTCGCCTCCGGCCTCACCAAGCACCTCGCCGTCGAATGGGCCGACCGCGGCATCCGGGTCAACGCCGTCGCCCCCGGCACCATCACCACCGCGCGCGTCGCCCGGCTCTACGACGAGCCCGGCGGTCCCGAATACCTCGAGGCGATCGAGAAGCGGCACCCGATGGGGCGGCTCGGCGCCCCGGCCGAGGTCGCGTCGGCCGTCCTCTTCCTCGCCTCCGACGACGCGTCCTTCGTCACGGGGGTCGTGCTGCCGGTGGACGGCGGGTACATGGCGCAGTAGGGCCCCGGGGCAGCCGGCGAGCCGCTCGACCGGCACGGACACCCGCTCGCGCCGGTGCCCGGACGAGTGGTTCCGAAGTCGGCCGGGTTCGCGGATTCCGCTCCGGTCATGCAGGAAGGGTGTCCAGCAGCGGGTTGTGACGACCGAAGAGCCGGACACCCTCCTGACGGCACTCTACGTGCGATCGGTGATCACCCGTCCCGGACACGCTGGTTGGGGCGCCCGCCGGGATCCTCCGCGGCCTGCCGTTTCCGCGCGCCCGACCGCCAGGCCCGGCCTGCCCCGAGCCGCTCTCCGGCCCGGCCTGCCGCTTCCGCGCGCCCGGCCGCCCGGCGCCGCCTGCCCCGAGCCGCTCTCCGGCCCGGCGGATGCGCGAACTCTCCCAGGCCGGAGGCCGGTTGGGCGACATGATGGACGCGAGGCTCCGGGCCGGGTGATCCGGTCCGGCCGGCTCGCCGCCGGGGGCGCGGAAACCCGATGGCGTTCCGCTCCCGGGCCGTGCTGGACTGAGCGGATGAACCATGACGAGGTGCTCGCCCTGTACGACGACCGGCTCCGGCGCAACGCGCCGCCCGACCCGGGCTGCCGCGTCGAACTCGACGGCGCGGTGGTTCGGCAGGTGGGCCCGGAGCACAGCTGGAACGGTGTGGTCTGGTCGGGCCTGGACGAGGCCGGGGCGGACGCGGTGATCGCCGCGCAGGTGCGTCACTTCGCCGGACTGGGGCTGGAGTTCGAGTGGAAGGCCTACTCCCACGACACCCCCGCGGACCTCGGCGCCAGGCTGCTGGCGGCCGGCTTCACCCCGGAGCCGGCCGAGGCGCTGATGCTCGCCCGGATCGCGGACCTGCCCACCGAGGCCGCCCTGCCCGAGGGCGTCCGGCTGCTCCAGGTGACCGACCCGGCCGGGGTGGACCTGCTGATGGAGGCCCACGAACAGGCCTTCGGCTCCGAGCACCCCGGCCTGCGCGAGCGGATGCTGGACCACCTGCGGCACGGCACCGAAACGGTCAGCATGGTCGTCGCGATGGCCGGTGACCGCCCGGTCAGCGGTGCCCGGATGGAGCTGACCCCGGGCACCGGGTTCGCCGGCCTCTGGGGCGGCGGCACCGCACCGGACTGGCGCGGCCGGGGCATCTACCGCGCCCTCGTCGCCCAGCGGGCCCGCCTCGCGGCCGAGCTCGGCTACGAGTACCTCCAGGTCGACGCGAGCGACCAGAGCCGGCCCATCCTCCAGCGGCTCGGCTTCGCCTGGGTGAGCACGACGACTCCGTACGTCCGCCGGCCGTAGGCCCCGCCGCGAGGGGCGCTGGCTCGCCCTCGGTCGCCCCGTGGCCGGCCCTCGGACCGGGGAGGTGCGGCCCGGACCGGCCCGGACCTGAAGGCCTCCGGAGGCCTGTGCCGGTGGCCTTCCGCCTCTGCTGCTCCGACGCATTGCGCCCCCTGCCGATCGGCAGGGGGCGCGCGAGGTGTCGCTGTTCAGGTTGTGCCGTTCGGTCCATGTGCGGGAGGGGTGGCCGGGGTCATCGTTGGGGCATCACGAGCGGGGGCCGGCCGGGTCCCCGGGAAGGAGCCTCAGCATGTTCGACCTCTGCCATCCGCGCATCCTCGGAGCGACGGCCGTCGCGCCCGCGGCGCTCCTCGGCCTCGGGCTCGGTTGCGGCCTCGGGCTCGGCCTCGGTTGCGGGCTCAGCCTCGTACTCGCCCGGCGGCGATCAGGCCGGGAGCCGTGTCCGGGGCGCCGCGGCTGGATCCACCGTGTCCGTGAGCCGGTCCTGCCCGAAGCAGGTGCTCCGCTGAGTCCCGGTGTCGTGCACGGCGGTCTTCGCGAGGGCGTACTGGAACGGCACCCCGATCGCCGCCAGCGGCAGCAGCGCGCACAGCAGGGCGTGCCCCAGGCCGATCCGGAACGTCCTGCGCCGGACGGCGGTGACGAGCTGCCAACCGCCCCAGCCCACCGCGCCGACGGCCAGTACCAGTCCCGCCCAGGCGAGCGGCAGCACGTGGGCCGGGGCGCCGGGGCTGTCCTGGCAGCGGCTCACGAGGTCGTGGATGTCGCCGTCCGCGAGGAGTGTCGGCACGCCGCACGCCCACCCGAGACAGGTGAGCAACAGCGGGCCGCCGGCCCGGAGCCACCGGGAGGAGTGCTGTTCTTCCTTCATACGCCTAGTACCAGTCCGGATTCACGCGGACGAAGTGCAGCTTCTGGTGCCCGCGCTGCTCCTGGAAGCTGTCGATCCGGCCGCCCAGGCTCGCGTTCTGCTGGCCGCCGCTGTGCTGGGTGTAGCGGATGTCCCCGTCCGGGGTCACCGCCGTCACCACCGCGGTGTGGTGGACGACGCCCTTCTTGTCCTGGGAGTCCTGGTCGGAGTCCTCCTCGTAGTAGACGATGTCCCCGGGCCTCACCTCGTCCGGCGAGAGCTCCTGGCCACCGTGGCGCATCATGAAGTCGTGCATGTTCTGCGCCCCGGCCCAGCTCTTCGAGTAGTCGAGCCGCTGGTCGAGCCAGTCGCCGCCCGCGTCGTCGCTGCGCCCCCAGGTGTCGTCCCCGCGCCAGCCCCACCACTGATCCCACTTGGCGTGCACGCCGCCCTGGCGCAGCGCCTCGGAGGCGAAGTTGGTGCAGTTGTCGTCGAAGACGTCGATGGTGGTGTCGTTCCAGTGCTCCAGCGCCCACTGCACCGTCTTCACCCGGTCGTACTTGGCGTTGGGCCCGCCGCGCAGGCCCACCTTCACGTCGTCGGGGATGCCCGGGAGGTTGGCGAGGGTCACGGGATCGGAGAGCATCAGCTGCTTGCGCTGGTTGTCGGTCAGCGCCTTCCACCAGTCGGCGACCAGCCGGGGGTCCTGCCCGTTGGGGATGTCCCCGGTGTACATGAGCAGTTCGGTCTGTGAGGCTTCGCGTTGGAGCTGGTCCAGGGCCTTGCGCGGGTCGGTCTCGCAGGTCGCTCCGGCGAGCTTGCGCAGTTCGGCGGAGGCCAGCTTGTCGGCCTGAGCGGCCTCGCGCAGCGCCTCCTGGAGCATCGCGTTGACCTCCTGGACGGCGTTGTCGTCCGACGTCGCCGCACCGCCGCTGCCGTGGACGGTGGCCGTGGTCTCGTCCACGGTGAAGCCGTACTGCTTGGCCATGTCCAGGGCGGAGTTCAGGGTGAGCTTCGCCCGGGTGATGCTGGCGCTCAGCCCGTCCAGGATCATCACGACGCCGCGCATGATGTCCGCGCCGGCCTCCAGGATCTGGGCCTGCTCCTGGAGCTTGCGGCCGGCGGCCTCGCCGACCTTGTCCTTCCAGTTCTCCTTGAGCGGGTCGACACCGTTGGCGTGGATGTCGTTGACGGCCTGCCACGCTTGCTTGGACAGGCCGAGCCAGGAGCCGGCGGCGGCGTCGACGGCGATGCTGTTGGCGGCCTTGAGCGCTGCGATGGTCATCGTCACGGCTGCTGCCCCGCTTCCGTCCCCCCGAGGTCGCCGAGCGCCGTGTCGAGGCGGCGGGCGTACTCCTGGTCGGCCTGGTCGTAGGACTGCGCCGAGTCGTGCAACTGTGTGGAATAGAGGTGGAGTTGGTCGACGACGGACTTCACGTGGGCCTGCCAGGCGTCGGCGCAGTCCTTCAGTGCCGGGCCGGATTCCCAGGCCGACATGGTGTCGGCGGCCGTGTGGCTGTTGTCGAGCCAGTGTCCGGCGGGCCCGAAGGTCTTGGCGGCCTCCGTGAGGCCGTTCGCCGACTGTCGCAAGGCATGCGTCTGGACGTGGATGTGGTTCACGGTCGGTTCCCCCTACCCGGATATGTCGACGGCGATCGACATGGGTGTGGTCATCGTAACGACCGGATTGGAAGGGAAAGGTCATCTGAAAGTCATGAGAAAGGCAATTCAGCGGGCCGGCGGCCTTGGTTTCTGCGGGATCGGGGGCCGCCCGTCACAGGGTGATCGTCAACCGCCCGGGGACGGTCTCTCCGGGCTCGCCGGAGAACACCACCTCGCCCCGGTGCAGCACGTGCACCACCGCCGCCCCGGCCAGGGTGCTCGGCAGCGACCGTGCGGCGAGCACGACCGTACGGCCGTCGGCGGCGCCCGCCAACAGGTGAGCGTGCAGCCGTGCGGCGACGGCGGGGGCCAGTCCGCGCTCGGGCTCGTCCAGCAGCAGCAGGGCGGGCCGTGATGCCAAGGCCCGCCCGATGGCGACGAGTTGCTGTTGGCCACCGGACAGGATACCGACCCGGCGGTCCAGCAGGGTGATCAGCTCGGGGAACAGCTCCAGCACCTCGGCGCGCCCCGGCCCGCCCAGCGTCAGGTTCTCGGCCACGGTCAGCGAACCGAACACCCCGCGCTCGGCCGGGACCAGGGCCAGGCCCCGCCGCACCCGCTGGTGCACCGACAGCCCGCCGAGGTCCCGGCCCCGCCAGAGCGCCCGCCCGCCCGCCAGCGGCACCACCCCGGCCAGGGCGTGCAGCGCGCTGGTCCGCCCGGCCCCGTTGCGGCCGAGCAGGACCGTGACGGCGGCGGACGGGAAGTCCAGGTCGACGCCGTGCAGCGCCTCCAGTGGGCCGTAGCGGACCCGGGCGGCCCGGAGGGCGGCTTCGACGGGCATCAACCCACCTCCGGGGCAGGTCGGTTCGGCCTCATGTGGCGGCTCCCCAGGCCGCGGTGACCCGGGGATCGGCGAGGACGGCCGCGGCGGCTCCGGCGGCGACCACCCGGCCCTGCGCCATGGCGTAGACGGCGTCGGCGAGTTCGGCGACCAGCTCGGCGTCGTGCTCGACCAACAACAGGGCCATGCCGCGCTCGGCGAGCCCGCGCAGTACGGACACCAGGCGAGCGGTCTGCGCGGCATCGAGGCCCGCCGCCGGTTCGTCCAGCAGCAGCACCCGGGGCCCGCCCGCCAACGCCCGTGCCAGCTCCACCAGCCGCAGCACCCCCGTGGGCTGCCCGCCGGCCGGCTCGGCGGCCAGTTCCTGCAAGCCGAACAGTTCCAGCGCGCGGGCCGTACGCTCGGCGGCCGTCCGGGCGTCCACCCGGCGGGCGTACTGTTCGGCGCCCACCCGGACGTTGTCGGCCACCGAGAGGGTCGGAAAGACGGCGATCTGCTGGAAGGTCCGCCCCAGCCCCAGCCGCACCCGCCGGTGCGCGGGCAGCCCGGTGACGTCCCGCCCCCCGAGCAGCACCCGCCCGCCGTCGAGCCGCACCGTCCCGGCCAGACAGTCGAACAGCGTGCTCTTCCCCGCCCCGTTGGGCCCGATCAACGCCGTGATCCGCCCCGCCCGCGCCACCAGGTCCACCCCGCCCACCGCCTCGATGCCCCCGTACCGGCGCACGATGTCCCGTGCGGTGAGTCGGGCGGGGGGAGGTGTGGTGGTCACGGTCGGTCCTTGTGCCGGGGGGTGTGGCTTGCCGGGGGGTGTTGTGCTCGGTGTCGGTCGTGTCGTCAGGTCCGCCTCGCTCATGGCTGCACCTCGTGCGGCCTGCCTTTCTCACGCCTGCCCTTTCTCGCGGTCGGCCCGTTCGTGGCGTTGTCCGCTGCGGTGAGCGTGGGGAACTGGGATCGGCTTCGCGCGTGCCGCGGTGCTCATCGCTCGCATCCGCTGATGCCGATGGTCCCGCGCGGGCCGCAGTGCTGGGCGCTGAGGGTCGGATTCGGGCTCCGGGAACGGTCTCCTTGCGCTGGACAGGAGCCGGGGCGGCGGACCGGGCCGTTGGCGCACGCGGTGGGGTCGGCGGCAGATGGGTGGCGGTTTCGGATTCGCTGCAACTCGTAGCCGTCGCACCGCTGTTCCGGAGCGCGGGCGCCTCCACCCGTCGGTGGGTACTGCCGTCGGGCCACGGCGAACCGCGCCCGGTTCGGCTGCTTCCCTGCCTCCTGCGATCCGCGCGATGACCGTCTTCCGTGGCCGTGAGGGCGGGGGCGGTTCGTGCCATCCCGGAGTGCTGTGCGGGAGCCCTCCCTGCTGCCGGTCTGCCGGTCTGCCGGTCTGTCGCTCGGCAGCCACGGCGGTCGTCACCCGGCCCGGGCGCGTACTTCCGTCCGCCCCTTCCGCGATCCGCGCGATGGGCCGCTGCCCGTGGCAGTGGTGGCTCGGCGGTCCTCGTCGCGGCAGGGGGCTCGGCGGTCATCGCCGTCCGTCCCGTGCGCTGAGGGTCTCCCGTAGACGGCGGCCCGTCGGGGTGAGGTGGGACGGGGGGAGAGGGGGTGTCGGGGGTGGGCGGCGGTGGGGGAGGGGGAGGGCGGTGAGGCCGCCGGGGAGGCGGCCGATGGTGGCGGCGAGGAGGCCGACGGCGACGGCGGAGACTCCGGCGACGGTGCCCGCGTCGAGGCCGATGAGGAGGGCGGCGGCGAGGAGGGCGGCGAGGGCGTTGTCGGCGCCGGCGACCACCACGGCGGCGAACCAGAGGAGCCCGCGTACCGGGTCGAAGGAGGTGGGGTCGAAGGCGCGTCCGGCGAGGCCCATCAGCCCGCCGCCGAGGGCCGCCAGAGCCGCGCCCGCGACGAAGGCGAGGAGCTTGAGACCGGGGACGTCCACACCGGCCGCGACCGCGCCCGGTTCGTGGTCCCGCATGGCGGTCAGTGCCCGGCCGAGGCGGCCCCGGTGCAGGGCGCGGACGGTGAGCAGGCCGAGGCCGAGGAGGAGGAGTTCGGCGAGGTAGAAGACGCGGTCCCCGGCCAGGAAGGCGGGGCGGTCGAGCACGAGCCCGGTCGTGGCGTACGGCTGCTCGAAGACGAACCGGCTCATCGCCGTCCCCACCGCGAAGGTGACCAGCGCGAGGGCGAGTCCGCGTCGGCGGATCGCGGGCCAGCCGGTGAGCAGGCCGAGCGGGGCGGTGGCGAGGACGGCGATCAGCAGCGCCGGCACGGCGGGCAGTGGCGGGAGGCCGGGGATCCGGCCGGACATCAGCAGTGCGGTGCCGAGCGCGCCGAGACCCGCGTAGCCGGCCTGTCCGAGCGAGATCTGCCCGCCGTAGCCGGTGACCACGACGATGGACAGCAGGACGAGTGCGAGCGCGGGTACGAGCAGGGCGTTGCGCAGGTCGTTGCCCCGGAAGCCGAGCGGCAGCAGGAGCAGTACCAGGCAGACGGCCCCCGCCAGTCGTGCGCCTCCTGCTCCTGCTCCTGTTCCGAATCCCGTTCCGGCTCGGCCACTGCCACTGCCACTGCCACGGCCTTCGGCTCCGCCACGTCCCCTGCCCGCGTGCTCCGTACGGCGGGCGGACGGCGGCGCGGCCCCGGCCCCGGCGCCGGTCCGTTCCCCGGTGATGCCCGGCCCGGCGAGCAGGGCGGTGGCGAGCAGCGCGATCACGAACAGGTTGGACTGCACGGCCTGGACCAGCGGCAGCAGTTGCCCGGACGGCCGCAGCCGGGTGAGCTCGGCCTGGGCGATGCCGAGCGCGAGCCCGGTGGCGACCGCGACCGGGATGCTGCGCAGCCGGGCGGCGACCGCGACGGCCATGGTCTCCATCACCAGCAGCGGCAGACCGTACGGGTCGAGCAGCAGGTACGGCGCGAGGGCGACGCCGACGAGTCCGGCGGTGAAGGTGCCGAAGGCCCAGCCGGCGGCGGAGACCCGGTCGGCGTCGACTCCGGTGAGGGCGGCGAGGCGGCGGTCGTCGACGACGGCGCGCAGCCGGAGGCCGAAGCCGGTCCACCGGGTGGCGGCGAGGACGGCGACGCCGAGCACGAGGATGGCGGCGAGCTGGGCGACGGTGTCAGGCCGCAGGCCGTGCCCGCCGGGCAGCCGGATCGGGGCGCCGCCGAGCGGGGAGGGCGCGCCGGCCAGTGGCGCCGAGCCCCACAGGAGGACGGCCAGGCCGATGAGCAGCACGAACACGCCGATCCCGGCGACCATGGTCTCGGCCGGTCCGGCGCCACGCCGTTGCAGCGGGCGGTAGACCAGGAGGTCGAGCAGCACCCCGAGGGCGGGGGCCACGATCAGCAGGCAGCAGGCGACGGCGGGCCACACCGGCCAGTGCCGTACCACGACGAGGTCGCGCAGCAGGTAGGCGATGGCCATGGCCTGGGCGCCCTGGGCGATGTTGAGCACGCCGGTGGCGCGGTAGCAGACGACCAGGCCGATGCCGCTGAGCGCGGCGGCGGCGCCGACGGTGAGCCCGGCGAGCGCGAGGTCGACGGTGAGGTCGAACGAGCCGGGGGAGGCGAACGCGCCGGGGGAGAGGGTGAGGGCGCTGATGGCGGTGAGGGGTGACGAGCTCATGGGCGGTCAGCCGCTCGGCGGGGTGGATTCGCCCGGGCGGGTGGGGCCCGGTCCGGCGGCGGACGGTGAGCAGAGCGGGCAGGGCGTCAGACCTCGGGCCCGGACGGCGTTCGCGTCCACAGGTGCGGCCCGCTCCTTGCCGGTGACCAGCGGGCAGTGCGGCCGGTGGTAGCGGGTGCCCTCTGGGACGGCCAGCCATCCGGCGTCATCCGCGTCATCCGCGTCATCGGTGTCACCCGCGCCACCCGCGTCATCGGTGTCACCCGCGCCACCCGCGTCATCCACGTGATCGGCGCTATCGGCGATGTCGGCCCGGCTGGCTTGTCCGGGCCGGTGGGCCGGGTCCGGCGGAGCGGGCCCGGCGTCCGGTTCGACCAGCAGGTCGTACAGCCGCTCCACCCGGCGGTCGGTCAGGTCCGCGCGCTCCGGCGGGGACGGCGGCGGCCGCAGGACGACCAGGATGGTCCCGGACACGATCAGCGCCGCGCCGGGGATGGTGGACGAGGCCAGGTAGGGGACCTGCTGCTCGACGAAGCGCTCACCGGAGGTCCCGTACCAGCCGAGCACGCACAGGACGGCGCCGGCCGCGGCGAGCAGCCAGCCCGCCCACTCCCGGCCGGTCCGGAGCGGCCGGGGCTGACGGAACCCACTCCGACGGAAGCCGTCCCGCAGCGAGCGTCCGGCGCGCCGGACGGGCGAACCCTCCGGGGCGTTACGGGTGATTTCTCCGTCAGATTGCGATTCGTCCATGGATCCGCCTTCATGGTGTCACTTGAGACGTTTCCAGGAATGGCTTGGAACAGCATCCGGGACACCGAGAGCGGGGCCCGGGCGGCGCAGTCGAGAGGGAAGACCACCATGCACGTGACGCGAAGCGGCACCCCCGAGGACGGCGGACGGGCCCGGCGGGCGGCGAGCGTGCTGCTCGCCCTGTTGCTCGCGGGTACGGCGGCCGCGTGCGGCAGCAACGGCAAGTCCGGCTCCGCGGCCACGTCCCCGGCGGCGACGGGCGCCACCGCCACGGCAACCGCCACCGAGTCCGCCCCCGCGACGGTCACCGCCACCGCCACCGGTACGGCCCCCGCCGACCCGGCCGCCGCCAAGGCGGAGATCACCACCAACTGGGAGAGGTTCTTCGACCCCAGCACCCCGATCGCCGAGAAGGCCAAGCTGCTGCAGGGCGGCGAGGAACTGCTCCCGGTGCTCGAGGGCTTCGCCCAGGACCCGCGGGTCGGCCAGGTGCAGGCGAAGGTCGACGACGTCGCGTTCACCGACGCGAGCGATGCGACCGTCACCTACGCGCTCTCGCTCCAGGGCAACGTGGTGGAGCCGAGCGCGACCGGCCAGTCCGTCCTCGACAACGGCACCTGGAAGGTGTCCCGCTCGACCCTGTGCGGTCTGCTGACCCAGGCCGGTGGCGCCACGGCCACCCCGATCCCCGGTTGCAGCTGACCGGATGCGGCCGACCGCCCCGCCGCGCGGCCGGGCCGGCGACGCGTTCGCGCGCCGTCGGCCCGGCCGTGTCCCGCCGGCGGCCCGTCACAACCGTTCCCGCAGCGCCCTCACCGCCCGCTTCGTCGTCCTCCTGCTGCCCCTCGCCGTGCTGCTCCCCGGTTGTGGCACCCGGCTGCCGAGCGAGGCCTTCACCGTCCGGCCCACGCTCGCCTCTCCTGCCACCGGTGCTACCGGCGGCACCGGAACCGGCGGTGCGACCGGCGCGACCGGGAGCGCCAACCCCGCCTCCGACACCGGGGTCACCGCCACCGAGATCAGGATCGGGCTGGTCACCTCGGTCACCAGCCCGGTGGGCAGCGAGGTGTTCAGCGGCCCGCGCTACGGCGCCCAGGCCTTCTTCCAGGCCCTCAACGACCGCGGCGGCCTGCACGGACGCACCGTCCGGCTGGTGACCTGTGACGACGGCGGCAGCGGGGTCGGCAACCAGGACTGCGTGCACCGGCTGATCGACCAGGCACACGTCTTCGCCTTCGTCAGCGGCAGCGTCCTCGACTACGCGGGCGCCCCGTACGTGAGCGGCAAGGCGGTGCCGGACGTCGGCGGCCAGCCGATCGGCACGGAGTACGACCGCTGGCCGCACCTGTACGGGATCTACGGCAGCGCCGCCCCACGGGACGGGCGGTCGGTCGGCTGGAACGGGACGCTCTACCAGAGCACCGAGGTGTTCCGTTTCTTCAAACAGCGACTGGGTGCGACCAGCGCCGCCGTGGTCGCCTACAACCAGGCCGACTCGACCCGTTACGCCGGACAGCTGAAGGCCGGGCTGGAGGCCGAGGGATACCGGGTGCTGCTCCAGACGGTGGACTTCGCACTGCCGAACTTCCAGGCGGTGGCCGCGGCGGTGCGCGCCGACGGCTCGCAGTTGCTGTTCGACGCGATGGACTCCCGGGGCAACGCGGCGCTGTGCAGGGCGCTGGACGAGGCCGGGGTGACGGTGGCGGCGAAGGTCACCAACGTGCAGAACTGGTCGGAGACGGTGCGTACCGACTACGCCGCCTCGCCGAACTGCCGCAACGTGCTGTGGGCGACCTCGTCGAGCCTGAACTACGAGGACGAGCAGTACCCGGCGGTGCACGACTTCCGGACGGCGATGGCCCGTTACTACCCGGACCGGGCCGCGAGGATGTCCGCCTGGGAGCTGGAGGGCTGGGCGGGTGCACAGTGGCTGACCGACGCGCTGGACTCCTGCGGCGTCGCGCCGACCCGGTCCTGCGTGGAGGCGTTCATGAACCGCGCCGAGCCGTACGACGCGCACGGTCTGATCCTGCCCGCGTCCTTCGTCCCGCAGCCGCCGCCCACCGGGCTGACCCGGGCCTGCCTGAACGCCGCCCGCTGGCAGGACCCGGCCCAGGAAGGGCAGGGCGGCTGGGTCACCCAGGTGCCGTCGATGACCACCAACTGCTTCGACGTGCCGCAGCTGCCGTACAAGCCGTAGTGCAGGGTCCGGGCCGACAGCCGACAGCTGACAGCCGACAGCCGACAGTCGACAGATTTCGGATGACCGGTAACAGGTAACAGATGACAGAGTTCGAAATCTGTCATCTGTCATCCATCATCTGTTACTCGTCGGCTGTCCGTCGTCCGTCGCCCCGCCCTCACGGCAGCCGCTCGACCACGACCATGGCCGCGTCGTCGTCCAGCCTGCCGCCGACGTGCGCGAGCAGATCGCGGCGCAGGTGCTGGAGTAGGGCGGTGGGGCGCTCGGCCCGCCAGGCGGTGACGCGTTCGGTGAGCGGGTAGAAGTGCCGCTGGGCGTCGCGGGCCTCGATCACGCCGTCGGTGTAGATCAGCAGTCGGTCGCCGGGCCGGAACGGGAAGGTCTCCGTCTCGTACCGCACCGGTGCGAGGTCGCCGAGGCCCAGCGGCGGGGAGGGGCGGCTGGCGGCGAGGGTGGTGATGCCGCCGGGGCGCAGCAGCAGCGGAGGCGGGTGGCCGCAGTCGATCAGGCGGACCGGGGAGCCGTCGTCGGGGATGTCGAGCAGGACGGCGGTGATGAAGGATTCGCCGGCCTCGCCGCTCTCCGCGGGGGGCTCCTCGGGCGAGGGGAGGGGCAGCGCGGACAGCGCTTGTCGGAGCTGGCGGTCACGCCGGTCCCGGCGGGACTGTTCCGCGAGCTGGGCGAGGTCCCAGCTGACGCTGCCGTCCAGGTAGGCGGCCAGGTCGGGCAGTTCGGCGTGCAGGTGGGCGGCGGCGCGGAAGGCGCCGAGCAGCAGCGCCGCGTCGCCGAGCGAGGACAGGCCCTTGCCGCGCACGTCACCGACCAGCAGTCGGGTGCCGGTGGCGGTGCGGGCGGCCGCGTACAGGTCGCCGCCGACCTGCGCCTCGGCCTCGGCTGCCAGGTAGACGGAGGCCAGGTGCAGCGGTCCGATCCGTTCCGGCAGCGGCCGCAGCAGTACCCGCTGGGCGGCCTCGGACACCGAGCGCACCCGGGCCAGCTCGCGCTCGTGCCGCTCGCGCAGCACCCGCAGGCCGACGATCAGCACCGAGACGATCAGCTGTGCGCTCAGCTGGGTCTGGATGTTCGCGCTGGTCAGGCTGTCGCGGACGGCGCCGATGACGGTCAGTGCGGCGAAAGCGAGTGCGGCGACCCCGGCGGTGGCCCGGGGGCCGGCGAAGGAGGCGGTGAGGGCGGGGGCGACGATCAACAGCGGGCCGAGGTGGATTTCCGGCGGGGAGAGGATGTCGACCACGGCGATCAGCACGATCAGCGCGAGGGTGAGCGCCGTCAGCACCCGGCGGTCGGGCAGCCAGGCGCGGCGGCGGTCGGGGGGATGTGGCGCGGTCGGAGGACGCGGCGCATCGGGACGCTGCCGGAGGGGCACTCCTCCTCTGTACACCGTGGGAGCGGCAGGGCGCACCCGGAAGGGCTCGACCAGCTCCGTGACCGGCTCCGTGACCGGCTCCGCGACCGGTTCTGCGGCCGGTTCTGCGACGGGCCCTGCGACCGGTTCTCGGGCCGCCCCCGCCGACGGGTGGCCCGGTCAGCCCTCCTGGCCGTAGCGGGCCAGGTAGTCGGCGAAGCGGGCGACGTCCTCGTCGGACCAGTCGGTGAAGCGCGCGGTGAACGAGAGCCGCCGCTGCTCGTTGGCATCCCGCAGCAGGGTGAGGCCGGCCTCGGTGGCACGCAGGATCTGGCCGCGCTGGTCGTCCGGGTCGGTCTCGCGCGCCAGCAGGCCGAGCTTTTCGAGGGCGGTGACCTGACGGCTGACGGTGGACTTGTCGAGCATGAAGTACGCGGCCACGTCGGCGGCCCGGCAGCCGCCGCGCTCGGTGATCAGGTCGAGGATGCTGTAGGTGACCAGGGAGAGGTCGGGGTGCAGCTGGGAGGCCTTGTGCCGGGCGCGGCGGGCGAAGGCGGTCAGCTCGCGCTGGATGGTCTCGATGGACGACTGGCGGCCGGGCACGGCGTTCCTACCTCCTCGATTTTTGTTGCACTATACAACGGATTTGCCCGGGGTCGCGCGCCGCTCCGGCGCCCGCTGCTCCGGTGCGGCCTGCCAGGCGCGGGCGGCGGCGATTCGCCTGGTCGCACTCGGGTGAGTGGCGAACAGTAGCTCAAGCACCCTCGGCGGGTCGACATCGGAGACGTTCGCCACCGCCAGTCTGCGCTGCATGGCCACGAACTGCTCGACGTCCCCGGTCAGTTCGAGCGCGTGCCGGTCCGCCCTGGACTCGATCCGGCGGCTCACCGCGCACTGCGGCGGCCCCGACAGCGCGCCCAGCAGCGCCGCGAGCGCCGCCAGCAGCGGCAGTGCCCCGGGGTCCGCCGCGTCCGTCGCCCCTGCGGCCTCCAGCAGCGGCCGCCAGGCGGTGAGCAGGCCGAGGACGACCACCGCGACGGCCGCGCCGACCGCACCCAGCGCGGTGCCGACCGGCACGTCCCGGTGCTTGACGTGGCCCAGCTCGTGCGCGACCACCAGCTCCACCTCGCGCGGCGCGGCAGTGGTCAGCAGCGTGTCGTACGCGACGATCCGACGCGTCGCCCCGAACCCGGAGACGTAGGCGTTGAGCGCGGTGGTGCGGCGGGAGGCGTCCGCGACCAGGACGTCCCGCACCCGGACGCCGTCCCGATCGGCCAGCGCGAGCAGCGCGGTGCGCAGCTCCCCCGGAGGCATCGGGGAGAAGCGGTTGAACACCGGCTCGATCAGCAGCGGATGGAGGAAGGAGAGCGCGGCCGTCAGCAGTGCCGCCGCGCCCGCCGCCGGCAGCCACCAGCGCTGCGGCGACCAGGCGGTCAGTGCGAACAGGCCGAGCGCGAGTGGGAGGACGAGGGCGAGGGTGAGCGCGAGGCCGCGTACGGCGTCCAGCGCCCAACCGGCCCACCCCTGGGTCACCAGCCCGTACCGGGCCCGGACGGTCCGCGCCCCGGCGGCGAACGGCAGCTGCAGTGCCTGGCCGAGCAGCACCAGGGCCGCCGCCCCGGCCAGCACCCCGGCCGTCCGGGAGCCGCCGAACCAGTCGCCGACTGCGGTCACCAGGGTGGCGCCGGCCGGGGTGAGTCCGAGCAGCAGGGCCAGCGCCAGGCCCGCCAGCCGCCCGCCGAGCGCCCACGGCAGCTGGGCGCGGCGCAGCGCGCGGCCCCGGGCGCGCTGGTCGGGGGTGAAGTCCGGGGCGGGGGTTCCGGCGGGCGGGGTGCGCTCCCAGGCCACGGCCTCGGAGGTCGCGGCCTCGTCGGTCGGGGGTTCGTCGGTCGGGGGCTTGTTGGCCGGAGGTTCGGGGGCCGGGGTGGTGTCCATGGCGGCGGTGCGGCTCTTCCGGTCGGGTCGCGGGAGGGACGGTACGGCGGTTCGGCGGACGGTTCGGCGGACGGTTCGGCGGACGGTTCGGCGGTGACTCGGCGGTTCAGCGCTTCATCGGTTCATCGGTTCAGCAGTGATTCAGCATGGCGTACCCGACCGGTCGGTGCGCATGCCCCGGCCCGGCGGTCACCGTTGGGTGCGGGTGGGTCTTCACGCCTCGGTGGGCCCGGTGGCGCCGTGGACGCCGGCGCGCAGCAGCTGGTGGCCGAGGTCCACCAGGGCGCGGCCGACCGCGAACTCGTCACCGACGGCCGGGGCCGGGGCGTCACGCGGGTTGCGGCGGGCGCGGGCGTCACTGTGCAGCACGTTGCCGTCGGCGTCCAGCACGGCATGCACCCGGGTGGTGTCCTCGTCCTCGACCACGTGCAGGCTGAGCTGCCAGTCCTTGGTGCGCACGGCGCCGGCGGCCTGCTGTCCGATGTCCGTGGCCGTGGCGGTGGCGGTGGCGGTGGGTGGAGCGGCCGCCGTCCCGTCGGCGCGGACGATCACCACCGGGCAGGCGCCGTGCACCGCGCAGCGGGTGGACACCGAGCCGAGCAGCGTCCGGGCGAAGGTGCCCCGGCCCCGGCTGCCCAGTACCAGCAGGTCGGCCCCCTCGGCCGCCTCCAGCAGCACCTCGGCGGCGTGGCCGAGCACCAGGCTCTCCCGGACCTCCACCGCGCGGTCCGGGCCGAGGATCTCGTTGATCTCGGCGGTGAGCGTGCGACGGGCGGTCCGCTCGAAGCCGTCGTCCACCATCGGGGCGAACCACCCGTACAGCGAGGGGTACTCCCAGGCCGCCACCGCGTGCACCGCCGCCCCGGTCAGCACGGCCTGGTCGACCGCCCAGCGAAGCGCCGCCTTCGACGGTCCGGAACCGTCGATCCCGACCACGATCCGGCGCTCCCGGGCGGGGGAGGGTCGACCGCCGCCCACGGAAGAGAGCTGATTGCTGCCCATCACGTCACACCTCCCGGCCCTTCGGCGCGGAAATCCGCCCTTCGGTACGGAACTCGCTCCCTGTACACCACGCTGCGCGCCCCGCCCGCCCCGCGCCAGGGACGCGGTGGCCGGGTCGGCGGGGGTGATTGGGACGGGCGGGCCAGCGCCGCCCTCCGGGGACCAGCTGTCGACATCCGGCCGCCGACACCCGGCCGTTCGTGTCCTGCCGGCATGTCCTGGCCGTGGATGCCCGGCCAGGGCGGGCGGTGCCCCTTGTGGCCGGAATGTTGCGGACTCGGGTCCGGGGGGTGGTGATTCGGTGGCGTAGGCTGACCGCTCTCGCATCATCCTCGGGGGGATCCACTCATGCGCCGTGTCGCGGCCGCCGTCGCGCTGCTCGTCGGAATGACCGCCGTCGCCGCCTGCGGGCCGGACGACCCCGACCCGGCCCCGGCCTCGGCCGCCCCCGCCCCACCGTCCTCCGTGCCGGACGGTTCGCCCTCCGGTACGGCCCCGGGCAAGAGCGCTCCGCCCCGGCCCGACGGCACCATCACGGTCGCCTTCGCCGGGGACGTCCACTTCGAGGGCCGCACCGAGGCGCGGCTGGCCGTCCAGCCGCCCGAACCCGCGCTCGGCCCGATCTCCCGCACCCTCGCCGACGCGGACCTGTCCGTCCTCAACCTGGAGACCGCGATCACCGGGCGCGGCGCCCCGGAGCCGAAGACGTACACCTTCCGCACCTCGCCCAAGGCGCTGTCGGTGCTCAAGGACTCGGGCGTCGACGTCGTCTCGATGGCCAACAACCACGCCGTGGACTTCGGCGCCGACGGCCTCACCGACACCCTCGCCGCCAAGGACTCCTCGCCGGTACCGGTGGTCGGCGTCGGGCACAACGCCAAGGAGGCGTACGCCCCGTACGTCACCACCGTGCGCGGGGTGAAGGTCGCCGTGGTCGCCGCCAGCCAGGTCGAGGACCTCACCAACCAGAAGTGGCGGGCCGGCGCCAACAAGCCGGGAATCGCCTCGGCCCTGGACGTGCCGGCGCTGGTCAAGGCGGTGGAGACGGCCAAGCAGCAGGCCCCGGTGGTGCTCGTGTACCTGCACTGGGGCGACGAGGGCAAGGCCTGTCCGACCGGCCCGCAGACCACCATCGCCAAGAAGCTCGCCGCCGCGGGCGCCACCGCCGTGGTCGGCACCCACGCCCACACCATGGTCGGCTCGGGCATGCTCGGGAACACCTACATCGGCTACGGCTTCGGCAACTTCCTCTGGTACGGAACGTCCAACTACGCCAACTCCAACGAGACCGGCGTCACCACCCTCACCCTCACCGCCGACGGCAAGGTGACCGGCGAGGCCTTCACCCCGGCCACCATCGACGACAAGGGCGTCCCGGAGCCGGTCAGCGGCGCCACCGCCGAGGCCGCCCTCAAGCGCCGCGACGGCCTGCGCGGCTGCACCGGCCTCTCCCCGGCACCGTCCGCCCCGGGCGGCGCCCCCGCCCCTGCCGCTCCCACCGCTCCCACCGTTCCCGCTTCCGCGCCTCCCGCCAAGGCTCCTTCGGGCTCCGCGAAGGCGTCGACCACCCCTGCCGCACCGCGCTAAGGTGCCCGCCATGGGCGGATACGGGGAACTGACGACCGACCGACTCTCCTTGCTGCGCCCCACCGAGGGCGACGTGGACGCCATCCTCGCCGTCCACCGCGACCCGGCCACCTGCGTCCACAACCCCTCGGACGCCCTCGCCACCCGTGCCGAGGCCGAGGAGCTGTACGGCCGCTGGAACGCGGTCCGGGAGTGCCACGGTGTCGGGTACCGGACCGTCCGCGAGCACAACTCCCCGGCGGTGGTGGGCTTCTGCGGCGTCAAGCCGATGGCGCCGGCGGGTCTTCCGGTCCTCAACCTCTTCTGCCGGCTCGCCCTCGCCGTCTGAGGCTGAGGGGTGGCGACAGAGGTCGCCGTCGCCGTCACCGCCCGGGCGTCCGCCCACGTTCCCGACCTCTCTCCGATGCCCGGGTCCGCCCGGAGAACCTCACCTCCTGGCGCGTCGCCCTGCGCGCCGGCCTGCACCGCGCGGAGCACCTCGACGGCGAGGGCTACGACGGCTTCGACCTGATCTTCGCGAGCCGCCTGCCGTAGCGGTCCGCCGGACGTACCACCACTGCCGGCGGGCCGCCGAGGCCGCCCGCCCCACCGGGGGTCGGGCGGCCTCGGCGTGTCCGGGCGGGGCTTTGGTCAGGGATGCCCGGCGCGGGTGCAGCGGGGCGAGTTGACGTTCGCACAGGCTCTCGGCGTAGGCGAACAGCTGTGTTAGGTTAGGCTTGCCTAATCTTGCTGGTCGGAGGGATGTCCTGTGCAGCAACAGTCCGAATTCGCCGGTGCCGTCGCGTTGGTCACCGGGGCCGGGCAGGGCATCGGCGCGGCCGTGGTGCGGGCGCTGGTGGCCGAGGGGGCCGTCGTCGCCGCGGTGGACCGCCGTCGTGGCGGGCTCGACGCCCTGATGGCCGAGCTGCCGACCGTGCGGCCGTACGTGCTGGATGTCTCGGACGGCCAAGCCGTCGGCGATGTCGTGGAGTTGATCGAAAGTCAACTCGGGCCGATCGGCTTGCTGGTGAACGTCGCGGGAATCCTGCGCACCGCTCCGGTCGTCGAACTCACCGACGGGGACTGGGCGGACACCTTCGCCGTCAACACCACCGGCGTCTTCCACACCGGCCGCGCCGTCGGCCGTCGGATGGCGGCCCGTGGGCGTGGGGCGATCGTGACCGTGGGGTCCAACGCCGCCGGGGTGCCGCGGGCCGGGATGGCCGCCTACGCGGCGTCCAAGGCGGCGGCCACCATGTTCACCCGTTGCCTGGGGCTGGAGCTCGCCCGGTCCGGGGTGCGGTGCAACGTGGTGTCGCCCGGCTCGACCGACACCGAGATGCAGCGCGCGCTGTGGGGCGAGGACGCCGAGGCGGCCGAACACCGGGTGATCGAGGGCGACCTGGGCGCCTGGCGGGTCGGCATCCCGCTCGGGCGGATCGCCGCGCCCGCCGACATCGCGGAGGCGGTGGTGTTCCTGGCCTCCGACCGGGCGCGGCACATCACCATGCACGACCTGTACGTCGACGGCGGTGCGACCCTGCGCGCCTGAACGGTGCGGGGAGGTGCCGGGTGACGCCGGGCGGTGCCGATCGGCGCTCGGCCCGTCGCTCCGCCATGCCCTCCCGCCCCCCGCCTTCCGTTACTCCTCGTCCCCTGTAGAACCGTCCCAGACTGGAGAATCCGCCGTGACCACGGTGCACCACGCCCCTGCCGGGCCGATACCCGCCGGGGCCGACGCCTCGGCGACCGCCCTCGCCGAGGGCCCGGACCACGCCGTCATCGGCGCGGCCAGCGGACTGCTCGGCCAGTACCGGGCCGGCTCCGACGAGGCGTTCTTCGCCTCGCCGACCCGCACCCTGCTCGGCTCCGGCGTGCACGCCCGGGTGCCGCAGGACGGACGGCCGCTGCCGGTGCGGGTCGCCGAGACGCTGGCCGCGGCGGGCCGGGCCGGGGTCGAACGGCCGCTGGTGGTCGGCGCGGTGGCGTTCGACCGGGACGGTCGGGTCGAACTCGCCGTGCCCGCCCGGGTCCGGGCCGCCGGACCGCTGCGCGACGACCCGCTGGTCGCCCTGCCCGCGCCGGCGGCCGAGCGGACCGAGTGGCGGATCGCCGAGGTGCCCGCGCCGGAGGCGTACGGCGCCGGCGTCGCGGCGGCCGTCGAGCGGCTGCGCGGCGGGGAGCTGAGCAAGGTGGTACTGGCCCGGACACTGGAGCTGAGCGCCGCCGAGCCGCTCGACCTGCCCGCCATCCTGCAGCGACTGGCCCGACGCGATCCGGGCGGCTACACCTTCGCCGTCCCGTCCGGCGGCGGCCGCACCCTGATCGGCGCCAGCCCCGAACTCCTGCTCTCCCGGCGGGGAACCGCCGTTCTGGCCAACCCGTTGGCCGGGTCGGTCCCGCGCAGCGAGGACCTCGGCGAGGACGTCCGGCGCGCCGCCGCACTGCTGGAGTCGCCCAAGGACCTGCACGAGCACGCCGTCGTGGTGGAAGCCATCCGCGAGGCCCTGGCGCCCTACTGCCGCACCCTGGAGGTGCCCGAACGGCCCACCCTGGTGCGGACGGCCGCGATGTGGCACCTGGCCACCACGATCCGCGGCGAGCTGGTCGATCCCGCGGTCTCCGCCCTGGAGCTGGCCTGCGCGCTGCACCCCACCCCGGCGGTCTGCGGCACGCCGACGGACGTCGCGCGCCGGGTGATCGGCGAGGTCGAGCCCTTCGACCGCGGCCTCTACACCGGCATGGTCGGCTGGGAGGACGCGACCGGCGACGGCGAGTGGGTGGTCACCATCCGCTGCGCCGAGGCGGAGGAGCGGACGCTGCGGGTGTACGCCGGCGCGGGCGTGGTCGAGCAGTCCCGGCCGGAGGCCGAACTCGCCGAGACCAGCGCCAAGTTCCGCACCTTCCTGGATGCCGCGGGGGTGGCCCGGTGACGCCGCGGGACGGGTTCACCCCGTACCCCGCCGAGTTCGCCGAGCGCTACCGGGCCGCCGGGTACTGGCGCGGCGAGACCTTCGGGCGGATGCTGCGCGAACGCGCCGCCGCGCACGGCGAGCGGACCGCCGTCGTCGACCCGGGCGGTCACTCGGTGGCGGCCGGCGAGCGGCGCTGGACGTACGCCGAACTCGATCGCCGGGCCGACCGGATGGCCGCCGGGCTGCTCGCCCGCGGCATCAGGGCCGGGGACCGGGTCGTGGTCCAACTGCCCAACGCCGCCGAGTTCTTCGAGATGGTCTTCGCGCTGTTCCGGATCGGCGCGCTGCCGGTCTTCGCGCTGCCCGCTCACCGGTACACCGAGATCGGGTACTTCTGCTCCTTCACCGAGGCGGCCGCCTACGTGGTGCCGGCCGTCGAGGGCGGCTTCGACTACCGCGAACTCGCCACCCGGGTACAGGCGGAGAACCCCGCGCTGCGGCTGGTGCTGGTGGCCGGCGAGGACCCGGGGAAGCACGTCCGGCTCGCGGACGTGCCCTGCGACGGGCCGGGCCCGGAGGCCTTCGGCGGGGAGCCCCGACCCGCGGACGTCGCCTTCCTCCAGCTCTCCGGCGGCAGCACCGGCGTGCCGAAGCTGATCCCGCGCACCCACGACGACTACATCTACTCGCTGCGCGGTTCGGTCGAGCTCTGCGGGCAGGACCGGGACAGCGTGTACCTGTGCGTGTTGCCCGCCGCCCACAACTTCCCGCTCAGCTCGCCGGGTTCGCTCGGCACGCTGTACGCCGGAGGCCGGGTGGTGCTCTGTCCGCAGCCCGCCCCGGAGACGGCCTTCCCGCTGATCGAGCGCGAGGGAGTGACCATCACCGGGCTGGTGCCGCCGCTCGCCCTGCTCTGGCTGGACGCCGCCGAGCGCGGCGCCCGCGGGTACGAGAGCCTGGAGGTGCTGCTGGTCGGCGGCGCCAAGTTCAGCGAGGAGGCGGCCCGCAGGGTGCGGCCGGTGCTGGGCTGCACGCTCCAGCAGGTGTTCGGGATGGCCGAGGGGCTGGTCAACTACACCCGGCTGGACGACCCGGAGGAGCTGATCACCACCACCCAGGGACGGCCGATCTCGCCGGACGACGAGGTCCGGGTGGTGGACGACCAGGACCGGGACCTGCCCGACGGCACCACCGGCCACCTGCTCACCCGGGGCCCGTACACCATCCGCGGCTACTGGAACGCGCCCGAGCACAACGCCGACTCCTTCACCGCGGAAGGGTTCTACCGCACCGGAGACCTGGTCCGGCGCACCCCGACCGGCCACCTGGTGGTCGAGGGGCGGGCCAAGGACCAGATCAACCGCGGCGGCGAGAAGGTCGCCGCCGAGGAGATCGAGAACCACCTGCTCGCACACCCCGCGGTGCACGACGCGGCGGTGGTGTCGATGCCCGACCCGTACCTGGGCGAGCGCACCTGCGCCTATGTGGTGCTGCGCCCCGGGCATCGCGAAGACCCGCCGAAGGGCGTCGAGTTGAAGAGGTTCGTGCGGCAGCGCGGGCTCGCCGAGTACAAGGTGCCGGACCGGGTCGAGTTCGTCGCCGCTTTCCCGGCCACCGGGATCGGGAAGGTCAGCAAGAAGGACCTGCGCGCCGCGATCGCGGCCTCGCTGAACGCGCGCTGAGCGCAAGCCGAACGCCGGGCGGCCGGCCGCCTCCCGATCCCGCCTCCCGATCCCGCCACACGGTCGCGCCGCCACACCGCCACATCGCCACATCGAGTTAAGGAACACCGCCGTGGGCCTGCCCCGCATTCCCCGCTATCCCATGCCCGCCGCCGAGGACCTGCCCGCCAACCGGGTCTCCTGGACGGTCGACCCGGCGCGCGCCGTGCTGCTGGTCCACGACCTGCAGAACCACTTCCTGGACGCCTTCGACGCCGAGGCCGCACCGGTGCCCGAACTCCTCGGCAACGTCTCGGCGTTGGCCGGGGCGGCGCGCGCCGCCGGCGTCCCCGTCGTGTACTCGGCGCAGCTCGGCGGGCAGAGCCCGGCCGAACGCGGTCTGCAGCAGGACTTCTGGGGACCGGGCATCCCGAACGACCCGCGGGCCACCGCGATCGCCGAGGCCGTCGCCCCGGAGCCGGCCGACACCGTGCTCACCAAGTGGAAGTACAGCGCCTTCGTGCGCACCGAGTTGGAGCGGCTGCTGCGCGAGCAGGGGCGGGACCAGCTGGTGATCACCGGCGTGTACGCGCACATCGGTGTGCAGGCCACCGCCTGTGACGCCTGGATGCGGGACGTGCAGGCCTTCGTGGTGGCCGACGCCGTCGCCGACTTCGGCCCGGCGGAGCACCGTGGCGCGCTGTCCTGGGTGGCCGGGCGCTGCGGAGTGGTCACCACGGCGGAGGCCGTGCTCGGGGCGCTGGGCTCGGCCGCGCGGTCGGCGGCCGCCTCGGGCCTCGTGGGCGTTCCGGGCGCCGCAGGTGCTGCGGAAGCTGCGGATGCTGCGGTACTCGAAGGGGTGAGCGGGAAGTGACGGGCGTGGATTTCACCGTGGAGCGGATCCGGGCCGAGGTCGCCGACCTGCTCGGCGAGGACCCGGCGGAGATCCCGCTGGACGAGAACCTGGTCGACTGGGGGCTGGACTCCATCCGGCTGATGACCCTGGCCGCACGCTGGCAGGAGGCGGGCGCCGAGGTGGCGTTCGTCCAGCTCGCGGAGCGCCCGGCGATCGAGGCCTGGGCCGAGCTGCTGGGCGTGGAGTGATGGCGCCGGAGCTGGTGGCGGCGGAGCTGGTGGCGCCGGAGCTGGTGGCGCCGGAGCTGGTGGCGGCGGGGGCGGGCGTGGCGGTCCGGGACGCGGTCCGCAGAGCGCTGCCGCCCGCGGTGCCCGAGCTGCCTGCGCTGCCTCGCCGTGCGGTGCGGTATCCGGCGACCACCGTGGTGGGCCCGGTCGAGGCGCAGGCGGCCCGGACACCGGACGCGCCGGCGCTGGTGCTCGCGGGCGGGGAGACCGTCAGCTACCGGGAGCTGAACGCCTCGGCCAACCGGTTGGCGCGCGCCCTGGCCGCCCGCGGGGCCCGCCCGGGCACGGTGGTCGGCCTGGCGGGTCTGCGACCTCCGGTGGAGCTGCTGACGGCGCTGCTGGCGGTGGTGAAGTCGGGCGCGGCGTACCTCCCGCTGGACCCGACGGACACGCCCGGGCGGCGGGAGCGGCTGCTCACGGAGAATGCTCCGGTCTGCGTGCTGGGGGAGGGGGTGCCGGGAGCGCTGGCCGGGCTGGAGACGGACGGCGAGCTGCCGACCGACCCGCCCCGGGCGTTGACTCCGCAGCACCTGCTCTGCGTCGGGTACGGACCGGGCGGGCGCCCGGCCGCCGTCCGGCTCACCCATGCCGAGGCGGACCGCCGGGTGCGCGAGCTACAGGCGGAGCACCCGCTCGGGCCGGGCGACCGGGTGCTGCACCTGGGCCTGCCGCTCTGGGAGCACCTGTGGCCGCTGCGGACGGGTGCCGCCGTGGTGCTCGCCGATCCGTGGCAGGAAGGCGAGGTCGGGCCGTTGGTGCGGAAGCTGGGTGTGACGGCGGTGCGGGTGGCGCCGGGGGTTCTGCTCGGCGGCTGAGGGCAGGCGGAAGCGGGCGGGCGCCCGGTGACGGGCGCCTGGCAGATGGATGACAGCTTTCAGCGAACAGATGACGAAATCTGTTCGCTGAAAGTTGTCGACTGTCATTCGTTCGCCGTCGCCGTCCCTGACTCCATCCCCGCCGTCCGCCCCGCCGCCAGGTCCGCCGCCGTCCACGCCATCGCCACCGCGCCGTCCAGCACCGCCCGCTCCGCCTCCGCGCCCAGCGCCGCTTCGGCGAACGCCACCTCGTGCGGGGCGCAGGCGCCACCGGTGATGTCCAGTGCCGGATGGATCGACGGCACCGCGTGCGACACGTTCCCCATGTCCGTACAGGCGAAGGGGCCGCTCTCGACCGGTTCCGGCCGACCGAGCGCCGCCGCGTTGGCCCGCCACAGCGCCAGCAGCCGTGGGTCGGAGCGCATGTCCAGGTAGTCCGGCTCCGGCCGGGTCAGTTCCACCTCGCAGCCGGTGGCGAGCGCCCCGGCGCGGAAGCAGTCCTCGACCCGGGAGCGCAGCTCGGCGAGGTCCTCGGCGACCGAGGCCCGGATCTCGTACTCGGCGCTGGCGCTGTCCGGGATCAGGTTCGGCGCCGTCCCGGCCGCCGTGGTGATGCCGTGCACCCGCCACTGCGGCGGGAGTTGCTGGCGCAGCAGCCCGATCGCGACCTGGGCGACGGTGAGCGCGTCGGCGGCGTTGCGCCCCCGGTGGGGGTCGAGGCTCGGGTGGGCGGCGCGCCCGGTGTAGCGCACGGACAGCGTGCCGAGCGCGAAGGAGTGGAAGTCGGCGACCTCGACGGGGCAGGGGTGGACCATCATCGCCGCGTCCACCCCGTCGAACGCCCCGGCCTCCAGCAACAGTGCCTTGCCGGCCCCGCGCTCCTCGGCCGGAGCACCGATCACCCGCACGGTGAGCCCGAGTTCGTCCGCGTACGGGGCGAGCCCGAGCGCCGCGCCGATCCCGGCGGCGGCGATCAGGTTGTGCCCGCAGGCGTGGCCGAGTCCGGGCAGCGCGTCGTACTCGCAGACCAGCGCGACGGTGACCGGCCCGCTGCCGAGGTGCGCGTCGAACGCGGTGGCCAGGCCGTGGGCGGGCGCGGTGACCGAGTAGCCGTGTGCGCTTAGTAGTTCGGCGCACCAGGCGGCCGCGAGGTGCTCCTCGAAGGCGGTCTCGGGGTGGGCGTGGATGCGGCGGCTGAGTGCGAGCAACTCGGCCCGGTGGGCGTGGACGCGGTCGCGCACGGCCTGCTTGGCCTCGGCGGGGGGAGTGATCGGCGGCGCGGGCAGGGGCATGGGTGGCGTCTCCGGGGTGTCAGGGGCCCGGCCGCGCGGGGCCGTTGACCAGATCATATGAAGTTAGATTAGGCTAACCTAAGTAAGGCGTTCCGGATCCCCGAGGAGCTCTCCACCCCATGCCCGCCGTCGACACCCAGACCGCCGACATCCCCCTGCTCGCCGCCCAGGCCGCCATCTGGTACGCCCAGGCCCTCGACCCCGCGAGCCCGGTCTACAACACCGGCGACGCCGTCGAGATCACCGGTCCGCTCGACGAGGACCGGTTCGAACAGGCGCTGCGGCAGGCGGTGGACGAGGCGCAGGCGCTCAGCGCCGTCGTCGTCACCGGTCCGGACGGCACACCCCGCCAGCGGCTGCGCACCGGCCGCCGCTGGCCGCTCCACCGCCTCGACCTGCGCGCCGCCGACGACCCGGCCGCCGAGGCCGAGGCCTGGATGCGCGCCGACCTCGCCCGCCCGGTCGACCTCGCCGAGGGCCCGCTCTTCACCCACGCGCTGATCCGGCTCGCCGAGGACCGCCGGCTCTGGTACCGCCGCATCCACCACCTCGCCGTCGACGCCTACGCGTTGACCCTCCTCGGCGAGCGGATCGCCGCCCTCTACGCCGCCCGCACCACCGGCGCCGAACCCGCCCCGAGCCCCTTCGCCGGGCTCGCCGAGGCCGCCGCCGAGGAGGCCGCGTACCGCGAGAGCGCGGAGTACGAGGCCGACCGCGCCCACTGGTCCGCGCGGATGGCCGACGCCGACACCCCGGCCACCCTCCCGGGCATCCCGGCCACCTCCCCGGGCATCCCGGCCACCCTCCCGGGCACCCCCGCCGTCCTCCCGGGCGCCCCCGAGTCCATCGTCGGCGACCAGGACGCCGCGCCCGGCGAAACGATCCGCCTCACCGCCGACCTGCCCGCCGGCACCCGCGACCGCCTGGAGCGCGCCGCCGGCGCCGTCCGCGCCACCTGGGCCGAGCTGCTCCTCGCCGCCGCGGCCGGCTACCTGCACCGCCTGACCGGCACCCAGGACGTGGTCCTCGGTCTGCCGCTCGCCAACCGCCGCGGCCCCGCCGCCCTGCGCACCCCCGTCGCCGCCGCCAACGTGCTCCCGCTGCGCCTCGCCGTCCGCCCCGCCGACAGCGCCGAGGCCCTGCTGCGCGCCGTGGTCCGCGAGCTGCGCGCCGTCCGCCGCCACCAGCGCTACCCGCTGGAGGAGCTGCGCCGCGACCTCGGCCGCACCGGCGACCGCCGTGCCCTGTTCGGCCCGATGGTCAACATCAAGGCCTTCGAGAGCGACCTCGACCTCGGCGGCCTGCCGGGCACCGTCCGCAACCTCGCCGCCGGCCCGGTCGACGACCTCGCCCTGAACGTCTCGCCCGGTCCGGAGGGCGCGCTGCGCCTGGTGATCGACGCCGACCCGGCCCGCTACGGGACCGCCTCGCTCGCCGCCCACCGCGACGGCCTGCTGCGCTACCTCGACGCGCTCGCCGACCTGCTGCTGACCGACCCGCGCACGCCGATCGCCCGGATCGACCTGCTCGACCCGGACGGCCTGCGCCGCGCCACCGAAGGCCGTACCGAGCCCCCGGTCGAGCGGACCGTGCCCGAGCTGTTCGCCGCCCAGGCCGCCCGCACGCCGGACGCCGTCGCCGTCCGTTCCGGCTCGACCGCGCTGACCTACCGGCAGCTCGACGCCGCCGCCAACCGGCTCGCCCACCGCCTGACCGCCCTGGGCGTGCGGGCCGGGGCGCCGGTCGCGATCGCCCTGCCGCGCGGCACCGACACCCTGGTCGCGATGCTCGCCGTCCTCAAGGCGGGCGGCGCCTGCGTCTCGCTCGACCTCGCCCACCCCGCGCAGCGCCTGGCCGCCGTCCTGGCCGACGCCCGCCCGGTCTGCGCGGTCGGCACCGCCGAGGCCCTCGCCGGACTCGACCTGCCCGCCGGCCTGCCCACCCTCCGCCCGGAACCGGCCGGCTCCGAGGCCGACGGCGAGCCCGGAGCCGCCCCGCCCGCCCCGCGACTCCACCAGCCCGCCTACATCCTGCACACCTCGGGCTCCACCGGCCGCCCCAAGGGCGTCATCGTCACCCACGCCTCGCTGGCCAACCTGCACGCCGGCCTCGGCGAGGACCACATCGCCCCCGCCCTGCGCCGCGCCGGCCGGGACCGGCTGCGCGTCGCCCACAGCGCCTCGTTCGCCTTCGACGCCTCCTGGGACCCGGTGCTCTGGATGGTCCACGGCCACGAGCTCCACCTGCTGGACGACGTCACCTACCGCGACCCGGCCGCACTCGCCGCCCACCTCGACCGCGAGCGCGTCGACTACCTCGACCTCACCCCCTCCTACCTCGAAGTCCTGCTCGCCGAGGGCATCCTGGACGAGGGCCGGCACCGCCCGTCCGTCCTCGTGGTCGGCGGCGAGGCCACCCCGCCCGCCCTCTGGCAGCGACTGACCGCCGTCCCCGGCCTGCACCCGGTCGACCTCTACGGCCCGACCGAGACCACCGTCGACGCCTACGCCTGGACCCCGGGCCCGGACGGCGCCCCGAGTGGCCGGGTGGTGCGCGGCTCCCGCGCCTACGTCCTGGACGGCTCGCTGCGCCCCGTGCCCGACGGCGTCACCGGCGAGCTGTACGTGGCCGGCGCCTGCCTGGCCCGCGGCTACCTCGGCCGCCCCGACCTCACCGCCGAACGTTTCCTCGCCGACCCGTTCGGCCCGCCCGGCAGCCGGATGTACCGCACCGGCGACCTCGCCCGGCGCCGCCCAGGGGGGTCCTCCCGGCCGGAGGCCGGGGGCACCCTGGAGTTCCTCGGCCGGGCCGACGACCAGGTGAAGATCCGCGGCTTCCGGATCGAACCCGGCGAGATCGCCGCCGTCCTCGCCGAACTGCCCGGCGTCGCCCAGGCCGTGGTGATCGCCCGCCCCGGCCCGCAGGGCAAGCGGCTGCTCGGCTACGCCGTCGCGGAGAGCGGCGGCTCCCCCGACCCGGACGGGCTGCGCGCCGCGCTCGCCGCCCGGCTGCCCGCGCACATGGTCCCGGCGGCGGTCCTGCTGCTGGACGAACTGCCGCGCACCGCACACGACAAGCTCGACCACCGCGCCCTGCCCGATCCGGCCGTCGCCACCGAAGGCGCCGTGGCGGCCACGCCCCGGGAGGAGCTGGTCTGCGGCCTGTTCGCCGAGGTCCTCGCCCTGCCGCAGGCGCCCGGCCGGGACGCCTCCTTCTTCGACCTCGGCGGCCACTCGCTGCTCGCCGGCCGCCTGGCGGCCCGGCTGCGCGACACCTTCGCCGTTCCGGTCGGCTTCGCCGACGTGTTCCGGCATTCGACCCCGGCCGGCCTCGTGGCCCTGTTCGGCGAGACGGAGGGCGGGACGGTCGGCGCCGGCGCGGGTTCCGAAGAACTCCGGTCCGTCCCGGTGCCGGTACCCCGCACCGAGCGGATGCCGCTCTCGCCCGCCCAGCGCGGCCTCTGGTTCCTGCACCGCCTCGAAGGCCCCAGCCCCACCTACAACATCCCGCTGGCGCTCACCCTCACCGGCCCGCTCGACCGGCACGCCCTCACCCTCGCCCTCGGCGACCTCGTCGCGCGGCACGAAGTCCTGCGCACCGTCTACGGCGAGGAGGTGGACGGCACGCCGTACCAGCGCATCCTCTCCCCGTCGACGGTGGAACTGCTCGACGGCACCGGCGAGTTGGCCGAGGCGGTCCGGCACGCCTTCGACCTGACCGCCGAACCGCCGATGCGCGCCACGCTGTTCGGCGAGGGCCCCGAGCGGCACACCCTGCTCCTGCTGCTCCACCACATCGCGGGCGACGGCGCCTCCACCACCCCGCTGCTGCGCGACCTGGCCGCCGCCTACACCGCCAGGATCGCCGGACGGGAACCCGGACTGCCGGAGCTCACCGTCCAGTTCGCCGACCACGCGGCCTGGCAGCGGGAGCGGCTCGGCACCGCCGAGGCGCCCAGCCCGCTCGCCGTCCGGCAGGCGGAGCACTGGCGCGCCGCGCTCGCCGGGCTGCCCGACCAGCTGGAGCTGCCCTTCGACCGCCCCCGCCCGGCCGTCGCGGGCCACCGGGGTGCCACCGTGCCCTTCGCGCTCGGCGCGGAGGCGCACAGTGCCCTGGCCGGGCTCGCCCGGGCCGCCGACAGCACCGTCTTCATGGCCGTCCAGGCCGGGCTCGCCGCCCTGCTCACCCGGCACGGCGCCGGCACCGACATCCCGGTCGGCACCCCGGTGGCCGGCCGCGAGGACGAGGAGACCGCCGCACTGGTCGGCTACTTCGTCAACTCGGTGGTGCTGCGCACCGACACGTCCGGCGACCCCACCTTCCGTGAACTGCTGGCCCGGGTCCGCGCCACCGTGCTCGCCGCGCACGAGCACGCCGAGTTGCCCTTCGACCGGCTGGTCGAGGAGCTCAACCCGGCCCGCTCGCTCGCCCGCCACCCGCTGTTCCAGGTGATGCTCGCCTGGCAGAGCCGCCCGGACGAGCGGATCGCCCTGGGCGGCGGCCTCACCGCCGACGTCGCCGCGATCCCCAGCGGTACGGCCAAGTTCGACCTCACCCTGAACGCCGGCGAGCTGCCCGACGGCGGCATCGGCGGCTTCCTGGAGTACCGCACCGACCTGTTCGACGCCGCCACCGTGGCCGCCCTCGGGGAGCGTCTGACCAGGCTGCTCACCGCCGCCGCGAGCGCCCCCGACACCCCGATCGGCCGGCTGCCGCTGATCGGCGAGGAGGGACGGCGGCGCGCCCTGGTCGAGTGGAACGGTGCGCCGGCCGAAGGGAGCGGCGTCCAGGCCGGGGGGATCGGAGGCCGGGCCGAGGGGAACGGAGTCCCTCTCGCCACCCTGCCTGACCTGTTCGAGGCGGCCGCCGCCGCCCATCCGCATGCCGTCGCGGTCGGCTACCAGGACGAGCGGCTCGACTACACCGAACTCGCCGCCCGAGCCGACCGGCTGGCCCGACTGCTGGCCGCCGAGGGCATCGGCCCCGGCACCATCGTCGCGCTCGCCCTGCCACGCTCGCTCGAACTCGTCGTCGCCCTGCTGGCGGTGGCCAAGTCCGGTGCCGCGTACCTGCCGCTCGACCCCGACTACCCGGCCGACCGGCTCGCCTACATGCTGGCCGACGCCGCCCCCGCCGCCCTGCTCACCGACCGGGCCACCGCGCCCCGACTGCCCGCCCACGAGGTGCGCCGACTCCTGGTCGACGGCCCGGAGTCCGCCGCCTTCCCCGCCACCCCGCTGGAGCAGCACGAACGCACCCGCCCGCTGCGCGCCGAGGACACCGCGTACGTCATCTACACCTCCGGCTCCACCGGCCGGCCCAAGGGCGTGCCCGTCACCCACCACAACGTGGTCCGGCTGTTCGGCTCCACCGACCACTGGTTCGGCTTCGGAGCCGAGGACGTCTGGACGCTGTTCCACTCCTACGCCTTCGACTTCTCGGTCTGGGAGCTGTGGGGTGCTCTGCTGCACGGCGGCCGGCTGGTCGTCGTCCCGCACCTGGTCAGCCGCGACCCTTCCGCCTTCCTGGAGCTGCTCGCCCGCGAGCGGGTCACCGTGCTCAACCAGACGCCCTCCGCCTTCTACCAGCTCAGCGCCGCCGACCGGGACCGCCCCGGCTCCGAACTCGCCCTGCGCTACGTGGTGTTCGGCGGTGAGGCGCTGGAACTCGCCCGACTGGACGACTGGTACGACCGGCACGCCGAGGACGCCCCCACGCTGGTCAACATGTACGGCATCACCGAGACCACCGTGCACGTCTCGTACATCGCCCTGGACCGGGCGAGCGCCGCCGCCGGAAGCAGCAGCACCATCGGCGTCAACATCCCCGACCTGCGGGTCTACGTCCTCGACCAGCACCTCCAGCCCGTCCCGCCCGGCGTCACCGGCGAGATGTACGTGGCCGGGGCGGGACTGGCCCGCGGCTACCTCGGCCGCCCCGAGTTGACCGCCACCCGCTTCGTCGCCGACCCGTACGCCGAGCTGTTCGGCGAGCGCGGCACCCGGATGTACCGATCCGGGGACCTCGCCCGGCGCCGCACCGACGGCGTTCTGGAGTACTTCGGCCGCGCCGACCAGCAGGTCAAGCTGCGTGGCTTCCGGATCGAACTCGGCGAGATCGAGGCGGTGTTGGCCGCCCATCCGGCCGTCGCCGACGCCGCCGTGGTGGTCCGCGAGGACGTGCCGGGGGACAAGCGGCTGGTCGGGTACGTGGTCGGCACCGCCGAACCCGAGGCGGTGCGCGCCCACGCCGCCGCGGAACTGCCCGTCCACATGGTGCCCTCCGCCGTCGTCCTGCTCGACCGCCTGCCGCTGACCGCCAACGGCAAGCTCGACCGGCGCGCCCTGCCCGCCCCCGAGGCCCCGACGGCGGGCCCCGGACGCCCGCCGCGCACCCCGCGCGAGCAGCAGCTGTGCGAACTGTTCGCCGAGGTGCTGGGCGTGGCCTCGGTCGGCGTCGAGGACGACTTCTTCGCGCTCGGCGGGCATTCGCTGCTGGTCGTGCGCCTCGCCGGGCGGATCCGCGAGGTGCTCGGACTGGAGGTCGGCATCGGCGCCCTGTTCCAGGCGTCCACCGTGGCCGCCCTGGACGCCGCCCTCGCGGCGGGCGCGCCGGGCGCCGACGCCCTGGACGTGCTGCTCCCGCTGCGGCCCGTCGGCCCAGGCCGGCGGCGCCCGCTGTTCGCCGTCCACCCGGCCGGCGGCCTCAGCTGGTGCTACACCGGACTGATCCGCAACCTGCCCGGCGAGGTGCCGATCTACGGCCTCCAGGCCCAGGGCGTGGGCGCCGCCACCGCCGGACTCCCCCTGCCCGCAACGCTGGAGGAACTGGCCGCGCACTACGCCGACCGGCTTCGCGAGGTCCAGCCCGAGGGCCCGTACCGGCTGCTCGGCTGGTCCACCGGCGGGATCATCGCGCACGCGGTGGCCGTCCGGCTCCAGGAGCTTGGCCAGGACGTGGAGTTGCTCGCGATCCTGGACGCCTACCCGGCCGAGGGCTTCCGCGAGCTGCCCGTCCCCGACCAGGCCGAGGCACTGGAGGCGTTGCTCACCATGGGCGGCTTCGGGCCCGAGGACCTCGACGGACGGTCCCTCGAACTCGGCGCCGTCACCGCGCTGTTGCGTCGCGAGGGCAGCCCGCTCGCCGGGCTCGACGAGGCCACCGTGGCCGCGCTGAACGAGATCTACCTCAACACCAACCACCTGGTGCGCGGCTACGACCACCGCCGCTTCGAGGGCGACGTGCTGTTCTTCCGCGCCACCGTCGACACCATCGACGACACCCTGGTGCCCGAACTCTGGGAGCCGTACGTGTCCGGCCGGATCGCCAACACCGACGTGGCCTGCTCCCACAAGGACATGACCCTGCCCGCCCCGATCGCGCACATCGCGAGCGTGATCGCCCACCACCTCTCGATCACCGATGCTGGAGACCACCGATGAGTGACGCCCCCGCCAACCCCTTCGACGCCGACGGCGAGTTCCTCGCGCTCGTCAACGCCGAGGGACAGCACTCCCTGTGGCCCGCCTTCGCCGCAGTTCCGGCCGGCTGGGGCATCGCCCACGGCCCGGGTGAGCGAGCGGCCGTCCTGGAGTGGGTCAGCGTGCACTGGACCACCCTGTGACCCCTCCGGCGGTCGAGACCCCGGCGCGCCCCCTCCTCGCGGGGCGCGCCGCGGTGGTGGTCGTCTACACGGCCGCGATGTGCATGAACGGCCTGGACTCGACGATCGTCAACCCGGCGCTGTTCAGCATCGCCGAGGACTTCGGCCGGCCCGTCTCGGCGGCCAACGCGGTGGAGACGGCCTTCCTGGTCGGCCTCGCCCTCGGGTTGCCGGTGGCCGGCTGGCTCGGTGACCGGTACGGAGTCAAGCGGATCTTCCTCGGCTCGCTCGCCGCCTTCACCCTCGCCTCCGCGCTCTGCGCGGCGGCACCCGGCCTGGGCGCGCTGTCCGCCGCCCGGGCCGTCCAGGGCGTGGCCGGCGGGCTGCTCACGCCGGTCGGGATGACCCTGCTGTTCCGGGCCTTCGCCCCGCACGAGCGGGCGGGCCTCGGCCGCATCCTGATCGTCCCGACCGCGCTGATGCCCGCCCTCGGACCGCCGCTCGGCGGCTTCCTCACCGAACACCTCTCCTGGCACTGGCTGTTCCTGGTCAACGTGCCGATCGGGGCAGCCGCCGTGCTCATCGGGCTGATCGGCCTGCGCGGTGCCGAGGAGCCCCCGGCCGGCCGTTTCGACACCACCGGCTTCCTGCTCGCCACCCCCGGCCTCGGCCTGCTGACCTACGCCCTGGGCTTCGGCCCGGCGCACGGCTGGACCTCGCCCGCGGTGGCGCTCAGCGGCCTGCTCGGCCTGGCCCTGCTGGGGGCGGCCGTGCGGCACCAACTGCGCTCGGCGCAACCGCTGGTGGACCTGCGGCTGCTCGCCGACCGGACCTTCGGCGCGGCGAGCTGGCTCGCCCTGCTGACCTCGGCCGGGCTGATGGGCGCGCTGTTCGTGCTGCCGCTGCTCTACCAGGCGGCGCGCGGCGCCAGCGCCCTGGACGCCGGGCTGAGCGTCTTCCCCGAGGCGATCGGTCTGATGGCCGCCTCGCAGGTGGTGGACCGCCTGCTGCCCCGGCTCGGCCCGCGCCGACTCGCCCTGCCCGGGCTCCTGCTGGCGGCGCTCGTCCTCGCGGCCCTGGGCTTCGCCGAGAATCCCTGGGCGGTACGGGTGTTGATGTTCGCCGTCGGCCTGATCCTGGGCACCGCCGTCCTCACCGTCCAGATCGCCGGCTTCGCCGATGTACCCGGCCCCGCCATGGGCCGCGCGATGGGCCTGTTCACCATCCTGCGCACCCTCGGCGGCGCCCTCGGCATCGCCGCCACCGCCGCCCTGATCGACGCGGTCGGGGACGGCACGAGCGTCGGACCGTACCGCCTCGCCCTCGGGCTCACCGCCGCCCTGGTCGCCGCCGGCGCCCTCCTGGCCACCCGACTCCCCGCCGAGGCCCCGGGCCCGCCGCCGGAGGACTGACGGCGGAGCGGACCGTGCCGCCTCCGGTGCTCCGACTGTCGTACGGTGGTCGGAGCACCGGAGGAGAGCGCATGAACCCTGAGCAGTGCCGTCTGCTCGAAGAGGCCCGTCGCAGTCTGCCGGACGGCTACAAGGTCGAGCTGTCCGGCGACGTCATCGTCATGCAGGCGCCACCGTCGTCGATCCACCAGCTCAACCTGGCGATCGTCCAACGCCAGTTCGAGGCGCACTGCCCGGCCGGGTACTTCCCGACCGGGAACAGCGACCTCTCCTCGCCCGAGGTCGGTTCGGTCCGGAACCCCGACCTCACCTACCTGCCCGAGGACGTCATCGAGCTGGGTCGCGAGATCCCGGCCGAACTGGCACTGATCGCGGTCGAGATCGTCTCGCCGTCCAACCCCGACAACGACTGGAGCGGGAAGGTCCGCGACTACCCGCGGATGGGCTTCCCGCTCTACCTGATCGTGGACCCGGGACAGAAGACGGTGACGCTGTTCTCCGAGCCCAACCGCGACCGCTACCACACCCGGACGGAGCGGGAGTTCGGCGAGAAGATCCGGATCCCCGCGCCGTTCGACTTCGAGCTGGACCTGGCGCGGCTGGTGCCCTACCGGGACTGACCGGCTCCGAGGGCGGTGCCGTGGGCCAAGCCGATGAAGTCGGCCCAGGCCTCGGCCGTGAAGGTGAGCTGGGGGCCGGCCTTGTCCTTGGAGTCGCGGACATGGACGGTGCCCGTGGTGTGGGCGACCTCGATGCAGGCGCCGCCCTCGGTTCCGCTGTGGCTGGACTTGAACCAGACCAGTTCGGTGCTCATAGCTCCTCCGCCAACTTGGCGATGAATTCCACCGAGGCCTCGGGGTTGAGGGCTCGTTGAAGGATCATTGCATGGCGTTGGCTCAGGAGGCTGACCTTCCCGGGCTCTGAGTGGAGCAGGCCCATCGCCTGTCCTTCCTCGTACGCCAGCCGCTGGTGCTCTTGGCTGTCGAGAAGGATGAAGGGGCCGTTCAATCCCGGGTGCGCTCCCGCATCGGGTACGACCTGGATGACGATGTGGCGTGCTTCGCCGACGGTCAGCAGGTGGAGGAGCTGGCGTTTGTGGGCTTCTCCGGTGCTGAGGGGGTTCCGTAGCGGTGCCTCACCGATCAGGAAGTTGAACGACTTCGTCTGGGTCGTCAGAACGGTTTGGCGTGAGAGCCGCGCCGCAACACGCTCCTCGATGGTGTCGTCATCGAGCGGCGGCCAGTGTGCGTTGAGGAGGGTCCGAGCGGTCTCCTCGGTCTGGAGGAGACCCGGAACGAGCAGCATTTCGAACCAATGGACGACGACGGCCTCGGCCTCGTAACGCATGTACTCCTCGGCGAAGTACGGATACTTCTCGGGTAGCAGGAACTGTGCTCCCGCCGCCAGAATCCCCTTCGCGTCGCACATGTCGTCCGCCACCTGCAGCAGGTGCATCGACGGCTTCCGCCGCCCCGCCTCCATCGACCGCAGGCTCTCGATGCCGTACCCGGCCTCGGCGGCCAGGTCCTCACGGCTGATGCCGGCTCGGGTCCGCCAGAGTTTGATCTGGTTGCCGCAGTACCGCCACGACATCGGCGGCGGCGTGGCGGACGAGGATGCGTTCAAGGGGTACCTCCAGGCCGGTCGGTGCGAAGTTCGACGCTAGACGCCCTATGGCCTGGAGGTATGCGAATCAGTCCGAAACCATCCCTCCGGGTGACCCCAACAGGTGTGCGAGCCCGTCCGCCAGGCCGCCGCGCCAGCAGGCGTAGTCGTGGCCGCCGTTGAACTCTCGGTAGGCGAGGTCGTAGCCGCGGGCGGTGAGGACGTCGCGCAGGTGGCGGTTCTGGGCGAGGAGCATCCACTCCTGGAGGCCGACCTCGATCCAGAAGTGGGCCGGCCGCCGTTCCTCGGCGGCGAAGCGGCGGGTGAGCCATTCGCTGCCGGCGTCGAACTCGGTCTCGTCGGGCCACCAGAAGGAGCCGGACTGGGAGAGCGCGTTGCCGAAACGGTCCGGGCGGTGGTAGGCGGCGTAGGCGGCGGTCAGTCCGCCGGCGCTCTGGCCCGCGATCACGGTCGTGGCGGGGTCGGCCGTCGCGCCGAACTCCGCCCCGGCCCAGGGCAGGAGGCGGTCGGCGAGGAGGTCGACGAAGGCCGGGTTGCAGCTCAGGTCGTCCGGCCGCTGCGGGCCCATGGTGTGTACGAGCAGGGTGACGGTCGGCGGGATCACGCCGTCCGCCGTCAGGTTGTCGAGGGTGTCGCCGACGGACAGCACCTCGCCCCACATCTCCCCGTCCAGCAACACCGCGACCGGGTACGGGCCGCCGTCCGCCCTGTGTCCCGCCGGGAGGTGGACGTCCACCCGCTGCCCGGCCACCGTGCGGGCGAGCGTGCGCCCGCGCGGCACGCCGTCGCGCCGCCGCACGTACGGCTGCGCGGGCGCGGCGGGCAGGCTGAGCACCGAGGACGGGTGGCGGCCGTCGCGGGCGGGCAGTCGGGGCTCGGTGTCGTACGGGTCGGGTCGGGCCCGGTCGAGGACGCGCAGCCAGTCGGGGCGGGTGGTGCCGGGGACCTCGCCTCGGAACGGGTACAGCTGGTAGGAGGCGCGGTGGTCCTCGCGCAGCCGGTAGGTGATCGACCATGTGCCACTGTCCTGACGGTTCATCAGATGAGGTGTCAGGTCCCCGGCGTGGCGGTCCTTGTCGGTGACGGTGTGGAGCAGGGCGAGCACGCCGTCGCAGTCCCCGTCCCGGTGGGTGAAGGTGACCAGGCGGTAGGCGGGATCGTCGGGGTCGGGGGCTATGACGAGAGGGGTTTCCATCGCGGGGTCTCCAGGAGTGGTCACGCGGGGCTGCCCTTGCGGCCGAGCAGCACCCAGAGCAGGAAGGGGCCGCCGAGGACGGTGGTGACGATGCCGACGGGGATCTCCACCCCGGCGAACAGCACCCGTCCCAGGGTGTCGGCGAGCACGACGAGCAGGGCGCCGGTCAGCGCCGAGCCGAGCACCGGCACCCGTGCGGGCCCGGCCAGGCGCCCGGCGATCACCGGCGCGGCCAGTGCCACGAAGCCGACCGGTCCGCAGACACCGACGGCCAGTCCGGCCAGCGCGACGGCCAGCAGCAGGCAGGCGAGCCGGACCCGGCCCGGGTCGACGCCCAGGGCGGAGGCGACGCTGTCGTCGAAGCGCAGCACCGCCAGCCGCCGGGCCACCGCCAGCGCGAGCGGCACCAGCACGGCCAGCCCGATCAGCACGGGGGTGGCGATGGCGAGGTCCCGTCCGTTGAGGCTGCCGTTGGTCCAGATGTACAGCGAGCCCGCCGAGTTGAGCGAGCGGCGGGCCATCGCGACCTGGATGACCGCGGAGGCGAGCGCCGACATGGCGAGTCCGACCACCAGCACCCGGTAGCCGCGGGCGCCGAGCCCGCCGGAGGCGAGGGTGACGACCAGGACGGCGACCAGTGCGCCGAGCGGTCCGGCCCACCAGGCGCCGAAGGTGCCCGCGGTGCTGGCGGAGATCAGTACGGCGGCCGTCGCGCCGTCGTTGACGCCGAGGAGTTCGGGGGTGGCCAGGCGGTTGCGGGCGAGGGTCTGGGTGAGGCAGCCGGCCAGGCCGAGGGCGGCCCCGGCGGCGAGCCCGGCGACGATCCTGCCGAGCCGGAACTTCTGCACCAGCAGCACGTCCAGCCGGTCGCCGTACCCGAATACGGCCTGGAAGGTGCGGGCGAGGTCGAGTTCGCTCTGCCCGGCGTGCGCCGAGACCACCACGGCGGCCAGCAGTGCGGCGGCCAGACCGAGTGAGGTCAGGAGTGCCCGGTGTGGCAGCAGCAGCGACCACGCACCGTATCGCAGGGTCAAGTCCGCTCTGGGAGGGGCGGGTTCGCCGCTTCGCGCGGCCGGCGCCGACTCGGCGGGGTCGGCCATGGCCAGGGCGGCGGAGCGCCGGGAACGGACGATCGCGATCAGCGCCGGGGCCCCGATCAGCGCGACGATCACCGACACGGGCGCCTCGAAGGGCCGGGCCACCACCCGGGCGAGCACGTCCGCTGCGGTCAGGACGACGGCGCCGAACAGTGCGGCGAGCAGGGTGAGTCGGCCGATCCGGGGGCCCGCGACGGTGCGGGCGAGGAAGCCGGCGAGCAGCCCGAGGAACGCGACCGGTCCGGCCAGCGCGACGGCCGAGGCGGTCAGCAGGGTGACGGCGACGGCGACGGCGGCCCGGGTGGCGCCGGGGCGGTGGCCGAGGCCGCGGGCGAGGTCGTCACCGAGGGCGAGGGCGGTCAGCGGGCGGGTGGTGAGGGCGGCGAGCAGGAAGCCGGCGCCGAGTACCGGGGCGAGCTGGCGCAGCGTCGTCCAGCCCTCCACCCCGGCCAGCGAGCCGAGCACCCACACCCGGTACCGCTCGTAGGCCTCGGGGGAGTTGACGATGAGCACGTCGGTGAGCCCGCGGAAGATCGCCGCGACGGCGGAGCCGGCGAGCACCAGTCGCATCGGCGATCCGCCGCCCCGGGTGCTGGCGACCAGCAGCACCACCGTGCTGGCGAGCACCGCACCGCCGAAGGCGAGAGCGAGGTAGCCGAAGGAGGTCTGCACGCCGAGGACGGCGATGCCGAACACGACGCCCAGCGAGGCGCCGGCGTTGACGCCGAGCAGGCCGGTCTCGGCCAGCGGGTTGCGGGTGACGGACTGCAGTTGTGCCCCGGCGACGCCGAGCGCGGCACCGACCAGCAGGGCGGTGAGGGTGCGGGGTAGCCGCAGGTCGCCGACGACCAGGGCGAGCCGGCCGTCGGCGCGGGCGCCGTCGTGGTTCAGCAGGTAGTCCAGCACCTGCCCGGGGCCGACCTCGCCGGCGCCGACCGACAGCGAGAGCGCGGCCAGGGCGAGCAGGAGAAGCACCGTCGCGGTGACGGCCGGCCAGGTGGGGCGGGCCCCCTCGGGCCGACGGCTCCGCCGGCCCGGTGGCGGCGAGTCCGGCGCGGTGGCGGGGGGCGCCGCGGGGACGCCGACTTGCGACAATGTCATAAGGTAAGGCTAACCTAATGACCGAGCCCGTCCCGCGGGGCACCCCCGTCCCGCCCGGCTTCCCGGACGCCGCTCAACTCCCGTACCACCGTTGCCCGGAGGCACCCATGCCGTTCGCCCGTCGCCCGCTCAGCCCCGTCCGCCGCCGTGCGGCCCAGGCGCTGGCCGTCACCGGGGCGGCCGCGCTCCTGCTCACCGGTTGCGGTTCCTCCGGCTCCTCGTCCTCGGGCTCCGCCGCCGCCTCCCCGGCGGCGGACGCGGCGGGCGGTGGCAACGGCGGCGCTGGCAACGGTGGCAAGCGGACCGTCAAGGACGCCACCGGCAAGGCCGTCGAGGTCCCCGCCGAGCCCCAGCGGATCGTCACCCTCACCCAGGAGGACCTGGACGCCGTGCTCGCCCTGGGCGTCAAGCCGGTCGGCATCACCAACGGTCAGGGGCTGGCCGAGCCGCCCGCGTACCTCAAGGACAAGGTGCAGGGCGTCCCGGTGGTCGGGAACCTGCTCCAGCCCGTGATGGACAAGGTGATCGCCGCCAAGCCCGACCTGATCCTGGCCGGCGACATGCAGGACGAGCAGGTGCTCAAGCAGCTGCGCGAGATCACCCCCGCCACGCTGGTCACCATGGCACCCACCGATGACTGGAAGCTCGCCTTCCGCGGCATCGGCAACGCCGTCAACAAGCTCGACCAGGCGAACAAGGTGATCGGCGACTACGAGGCCAAGGCCGCCAAGGCGGGTGGCGAGCTCACGAAGAACAAGGGGGCCGCCGTCTCCATCGTGCGCTGGAACCCCACCGGCCCGAGCTGGATGGAGAAGAAGCAGTTCGCCGGCGGTGTCGCCCTGGACATGGGCCTGACCCGCCCGGCCGCGCAGGACAAGGACGGCAACGCGCACAGCCCGGCGCTCAGCCTGGAGAAGCTCAACGAGATCGACGGCGACTGGCTGTTCCTGTCCACCCTGACCGACGACGGCAGGGCCGCGCTCAAGGACGTCCAGTCCAAGCCCGCCTACCAGGAGCTGGGCGCGGTGAAGAACGACCACGCCGTCACCGTGGACGGCTCGGTCTGGTCCACCCGGGGCGGCCCGCTCGCCGCCGACGTCGTCATCGGCGACATCGGCAAGGCCCTCGGCGGCAACTGAGCGCGCGTCGAACCAGGGGGATCTGCCATGGAGTTGACGATCCAAGGGCTCAGTGCCGGCTACGGGCCCGGGCGCCCGGTGCTCGGCGGCGTCGACCTCACCGTTCCGGCCGGACGGGTGGTGGCGGTGGTCGGTCCGAACGGCTGCGGGAAGTCCACCCTGCTGCGGTCCGTCGCGAGACTGCACCGTCCGGACGGCGGTCGGGTGCTGGTCGGCGGCGAGGACGTGTGGCGGCTGCGCCCGCGCCGCGCGGCCCACCGGGTCGCGCTGCTGCCGCAGAGCCCCCAGGCCCCGGAGGCGGTCACCGTCTCCGGACTGGTCCGCTACGGCCGCCACCCGCACCAGGGGTTGTTCCGCCAGTGGTCGGCGCAGGACGAGCGGCTGACCGCCGAGGCCCTGCGCGCCACCGGCGTGGAGGACCTCGCCGACCGCCGGCTCGACCGGCTCTCCGGCGGCCAGCGCCAGCGCTGCTGGCTCGCCATGGTGCTGGCCCAGGACACCCCGGTGGTCCTGCTCGACGAGCCGACCAGCGCGCTCGACCTGGGACACGCGGTGGAGGTGCTGGAGCTGGTCCGGCGGGTCGCGGCCGGCGGGCGGACGGTGGTGATGGTGCTGCACGACCTCGCGGCGGCCGCCCGCTACGCGGACCTGCTGGTCGCGCTGCGGGACGGCGCGGTGGTGGCCTGCGGGCCACCGCGTGAGGTGGTGGACGCGCCGCTGGTGCGGGCGCTGTACGACATCGACAGCCATGTGCTCGCGGCGCCGGGTGACGGCGCGCCGGTGATCGTGCCCCGGGCGCCTTCGGTCTGACGGGGTGGCCGCTTTCGAGCGGCCGCCCCGTTTTTTCATCTCTTCGATCACTCGTTCGAGTGGTTTGAATTCGCCATGTCAGGGCTCGAGTTCACCCCGCCCGTCGTCTTGTCAGTGCCCCTCGCTACGTTCCTCGCATCGCTGGTCAGCAGGCGATCGACAGGTGTTTCCGGTGGGAGGAGTACGGCCGTGGCATGGGTGGAGACGGACGCGGGAGGGTACCGCGTCGCACTCGACGGGGAGGGCAGGGTGGTGTGCCGCAACGCGGCGGGGCGCGACCTCAAGACCCTGCCGTCGAAGCTCGGTGACGACCGGGTGGTCATCCAGCTGAAGCAGCTCGCCGAGTGGCTGGCCGCGCACGAGCGCGGCTGCCTGGAGGACGTCGAGCGCTGGATGGTCCGCTCGCTGCCGGTGCCCGCCGCCGTGCTCGCCGCCGTGTGGCCGGACGAGGCCTGGCAGGGCGTCCTGAAGGACCTCGTGGTCACCGCCGTGGACGGTTCCGTGGCCGGCTTCCTGCGCGGCGCCGACGCCGAGCGCGGCCTCGGCCTGGTCGACCTGGACGGCGACACCGTGCGCCTCACCGACGGCGAGGTGCTGATACCGCACCCCGTCCTGCTCCAGGACCTCGACGAGCTGCGCGAGTTCGCCGTCGAGCTCGGCGTCTCCCAGCGCGTCCAGCAGCTCTACCGCGAGGTCTGGCACCGGCCCGCGGAGCCGCCGGCCGGCACCGAGGTCACCACCTACGCCGGCGGCCGCTACCGGGAGCTGCGCGAGCTGCTCGGGCGCTCCACCCGGCTCGGCTGCCGGGTCCGCGGCGGGTTCGCCGTCCAGCCCGTCACCGAGGGTGGCCGCACCGTCGAGGCCCGGGTCTGGGCCGGCGAGTACTACGAGTACGCCGAGTGCGAGACGGGCGCGCTCAGCTGGGCCGGCCCCGACGGCCGTGCCCTGCCGCTCACCGAGGTCGGACCGGTCGCCTGGTCCGAGGGCATGCGGATGGCCGCCGCCCTGTACGCCGGCCGCACGATCCAGGGAGAGGAAGCCGCATGACCGTCACCGCCGCCACCCACCGGGCCGCCTCGCCCGAGGAGCTGCTCGACGCCGGAGCCGTACTCCCGGCCGGCACGCTGCCCGACGCCGGCCGCCCCGACAGCGCCGCCGACGTGCTCACCGCCCGCGGCTACACCCATCCCGCGCTCGACGGGCGCCGGATCGTCCGGCTCGTCCCCGGCGCGCTCGGCCCCGCCGAGGACCTCGCCCTCGACTTCCTCGGCCTGGAGCCGGAGGCCGCGTCCGCCGAGGTCGGCCAGGTCCGCCAGGAGGCGCTCGGCTTCCCCGCCTGGGCGCTGGTTCACGACCCGGCCAACGGCCACCACGCGCTCGCCCTGGTCAAGGAGCTGGAGCGGCTCGCCCGCCAGGCCGCCTCCAAGCCCGGCGCCGCCAAGGACGGTTTCGACGAGCTGGCCGTCCGCCTCGGCCGGGCCGTCCCGCACTTCCTGCCCACCTTCTGCGAGGAGGTCGGCCGGATCTTCCTCCGCCACGAGAACCGGACGTACGCCGCCGCCTGGTTCGGCAAGGCCCGCGAGGCCGAGCGCACGTACGGCCTGACGGTGGACGAGGAGCGGCTGCGCGCCGTCTTCCTGGAGTTCGCCCTGGCCGGCGCGCTCACCGTGAAGTCCCTGCGCCAGTACGTCAAGGAGCTCGCCCAGCGGCTCGACCCGCTGACCGCCTGGCAGCGCTTCCGCCAGCTGTGCACCGAGCGCTCGGCGGCCGGCATGGCCCCGTACGCCGGGGTCGCGGAGGACGCCCGCGCCCTGACCAGGGCCGCCGGACTGGACCGCGCCGAGCACGAGCAGGCGCTGCTCGCCGAACTGCTGGACTCCCCGGCGGTCAACCGGGCACCCGTCGCGTTCTGGAAGTCCTGGCACGGCGCGCTGGTCGAGCTCGGCCGCGGCGATGCGGCCGTGCGCACCCGCCTGCTGGAGCTGATGCCCGACCCGGCCTCCTCCGAGCCGGCCCCGCACGACACCGCCTGGCTGGCGGTCCTCGCCGAGACCGGCGCCGAGGAACTGCTCACCGGGCCCCGCGCCGAGGGCGCCGAGCCCGCCGCCGCCTGGCTCCAGCGCTGGTGCAACCACATCGGCCGAGGCTGGCGCAGCCGGCCCAGCTGCCCGGACACCCTCGCGCTGGCCGGCCGGATGGTCGAGCGGCTCAAGGCCGACGCCGTCCCGGTGGACCTCCACACGGGCATCCGCGCCAGCCGGACCAGGATCGACCTGCTGGACCTGCTGCTCACCGCGGGCGTGCCGGTGGCCGGTCCGCCGGACGGCCTCGGCATCGAGCTGCACGACTGGGTCTCGGAGTGCGGCCCGGACAGTCCCGCCCTCGCCGCCGTCGGCGCCGACGAGCGCTACCGGCCGCTGCTGCGCCGAGCCGCCCCGGCCGCCTGGAAGACGGCCGCCGAGCGCGAGGTGCCCGCCCTGCCGCTGCTGAACGAGCTGTTCGCCGAATGGGCCGAGGAGCGCGCCGAGGAGCTGTTCGCCGCCCGCGGCCTGGCCGCCGTCGCCGACCTGGTCCGCGCGTTCGGCCAGCACCGCACCGCCGTCCGGACGGTCGCGCCGGCCGTCGCCGACCGGGTCGCCGCCCTCGACGTCGCCGCGTTGCTCACCGACGCCCTCCGAGCCGGCATCCTGGACGAACTCGGCTGGCCCGCCCTGGAGGAGGCACTCGGCAAGATCGCCGACCCGCCCGCCGAGGACACCCCGCAGCACCCCGTCCCCAGCCTGGGTGGCGCGGGCCTGAGCGGCCTGGTCATCGAGGACGCCTGGCCGAACCTGCTCCTCACCCGCCTCGACCGGGCCGTCGTGGTCGGCCCCGAGGGCATCGTGCTGGAGCACACCCTGCGCCTGCCCGAGCGGCCGTCGAACGACCGGAACCAGGTCAGGCTGCGCTTCGTCGACGGTGAACTGCTGGTCGTCTGGCCCCAGGACGGCAAACAGCTCGCCTACTGGTCCAGCCGCCCGGACGAGCAGTTCGAGCTGGAGGGCGAGACCCTCGTCGGGTACTACTACCGCGATCGGGACCCGGAGCCGCCTTCCCTCCAGCTGCCCGGCGGCGGCCGCACCACCGGCGAGCGCCCGCTGCACGCCGGCGACACCCGGATGCCCGACGAGCACCCCGTCCTCGGCGACGGCACCGGCTACTGGACGGTGCGTCACGCCTCCGACGGCGAGGCCGTCCTGCGCGAACTCGATCCGGCCACCGGCGCCCTGGGCCGCGCCGCCGAACCGCCGGTGATCGCCGCCACCGCCCAGGCCGGCCGGCTCGTCCGGAAGAGCACCTGGCTGCTGCCGCTGCAGCCCGGCCTGGAGCGGACCCCGCTCGGCACCGACGGCACCGTGCTCGGCAGCTGGACCAGGGTCGAGCCCCACAAGGCCGTCACCACCTTCACGGCCGACGGCCGGCGCATCGTGCTGCCGCTGAGCGGATACCGGTCGGACACCGTCCCGGTCGGCCGGCTCGCCCTGCCGGGCGCGGCCGCCCCGGTGGTCAGCCACACCTCCGGCGAGCACTTCTCGCTCAACCTGCCCGACCTCACCGGCCGCGCCGACCGCACCGTCGACCTGCGCCCCTGCCGCGCCGGCGAGCTCTCCGCCGCCGGCACCCCGCTCGTCCCGCCGTTCCCGCACTGGCACGCCCTGCGCCCGCGTGACGAGGCCGGCTCCACGGTGCTGCGCGGCGTCACCGCCGAGCAGGCCGCCCGGCTGATCGATGCCGCCTGGCCGGCCGACACCGAGCCGGTCCCCGAGGACGAGCGGTGCTGGCTCACCGTCCAGGGCGTGCGCCGTCCGCTCGCCCGGCGCACCCCGCGCACCCTGCCCGTTCCGGAGGTCGGCGCGATCCTGCCCGGCATCGCGGACCAGCGGCTGCTCGCCGGCGTCGCCGGCCTCGCCCGCCTCGCCGCCGACCTGCTGGACCGGATCGCCCGGTTCGCCCCGCAGCCGGAGGCCGAGCGCCCGGGCAAGGAGCAGGACACCGAGTGGCAGCCCGAGCACGGGCGCGACCACGAACTGCGCGACGCCGTGCGTGCCGTGCTGCCCGAGATCGGTGGCTTCGGCAACAACTGGGGCTCCGCCGAGCACTGGTGGGTGCTCAACAACCTGCGTGCCGTCACCGGGGTGCTGGCCGCCCCGCCCGCCGCCGACGGCGAGGGCTGGAGCAGCCCGGCCACCGTCGCCCTGCGCCACGGCGATGTGAGCCACGGCTGGCTGCACCTGCTCGGCCGGGTCCACGCGCTGGCCCACGCGGCGGCCTCGCCGTTCACCGAGCCCGCCCACCGCTCCTCACTGGTCCTGCTGCTCGGCGAGCTGACCAAGGGCCCGCTGGCCGACCGTGGCACCACCCTGCGCGAGATCGTCCTCGCCGAGCAGGCCCCGGTCGCCGTGAACGCCACCCACGGCCGAGCGGTCGCCCAGCGCCAGGGCGAAGTGCTGCGGCACGGCGGGCGCACCGTCGTCATCCTCGGCCACCTGCGGCAGTACACCGACGGCATCGTGCACTGGCTCGCCGTCGACCACGACCCGAGCGGGGAGTTCGGGCCGGTCGCGCACTTCTCCACGGTCGAGGAGCGCGGCACCGGGGAGCTGGTCGACGCCGCCTGGGTCGCCAAGTTCTGGCGGGTCGCCGCCCTGCGCGGCGCCGTCCCGTACGACCGGGCCAGGGCCGAGGCCTTCAGCGGGCTCACCGGCATCGGCACCGCCCGCTCCGCCCTGCTGCTCAGCCCGCCGTCCGGTCTGCTGTACTGGTCGGACGTCGCCGTTCCCGCCGAACTCGACATCAAGAAGGCCGAGTTCAAGGCCGCCAGGCAGTGGCTGCGCCAGCACGACCACGACGGCCTCGCCGCCGTCTGGGGCGCCCTGCTGCCCGCTGACCCGAAGACGCTGTGGACCGAGGGGCCGGACGTCGCCGCCGGAGCCGAGGCGTGGATCAGGCGCTTCGGACGGCTGGTCACCCTCCCCGAGGAGGTCCTGGGCACCATCCAGGGGGTGTCCATCGACACCGTCGAAGCGGTGCTCAACCCCGCCCGCACCCCGTGGCTGACCGGCCGCACCGGCTTCCGGTTCATCGACGCGGGCGGAGCCGGCCCGCGGCTGGCCCCCGAGGACGAGTCCGCCGTCCCCGAGCGGGGTGTGCTGAGCTCCACCATCTCAGCGCTGCGCTGGCTCGCCTACCACCTGCCCGCCGACAGTCCGCTGCGCCCGCTGCTGCCCACCGCCGCCGAAGCGCTGCGCGACCGCCTGGCCGACCCGGAGCTGCTGCTCGACCTCGACCTGGTGCGCACCCCGAAGGGCACCTCGCTGTCCGCCGTCCTGCGCACCCACTTCGGCCTGCCCGCCGAGGGCGGCGCCGACCGGGACGGCCTGGTCCGCTGCGGACCGGCACTCGTCCTGACGCCGTACCACGAGGAGACGGAGCGGGTCTGGCTGCGCCCGGCCGCCCTCACCGGGCCCGACGACCCGCTGCTCGAGCTCCTCGAAGGGCTCTCCGGAAACTACTGGTACCCGGCCGAGCGGCGGGCCATCGAGGCCGTGCTGCGCGGCGAGCCGGAACGACTGGCCGCCTCCGCCGCTGCGGTGCCGCCCGCCGGCGAGGGCCCGGCCTGGCTGCAGAACCCGCAGCTGTCCGTTCCCGAGCTGGTCGCCGAGGTGTCCCGCACCCACGGCCTGGGCGAGGACGCGGCCACGCTCTACCTCCAACTGCTCGCCCTGCCCGACCCGACCGACCGCAACACGGCCCGCTGGACGGGCTGGAAGCCCGCCCGGCTGAAGAAGGCCCGCGCCGAACTCGCCGCCACCGGCCTGGTGCTGGAGGCCAAGCGCTCCCGGGCCGGCCGCGGCCTCTTCGTGCCCGGCGGCTGGCAGGAGGCCAAGTCGCCCGGCCTGCCGGCCGAGACCTGGAAGGCCGCCCTGTACGAACTGCCCACCCACCGGCCCGCGCTGGTCACCCTGCCCGTCCCCGAGCTGTTCGCCCGGGCCTGGCAGCGGACCGTCGACGGCGACGCCCCCGGTTACGAAGAGCTCCAGACCAGCAAGCGCAGGAAGGCCCGCCGATGACCGCCACCGAGACCACCCCCGGCACGACCACCGTCGCCGCCGCGGACCGGCAGACCGTCCCGCCCGAGGAGAAGTACGCCGCCGAGCTGGAGTTCCTGGCCGCCCACGACAGCGGCCCGCGCCCGCCAGGCTGGCGCCTGACCCCGCGAGCCGTGGTCACCTTCGTGATGGGCAGCGGCGGCGAGAAGCTCAAGGCGGGGCGCAAGGGCCTGGTCATCGAGCCGAAGTTCGTCGGCGAGCGCGCCCTGGTCGAGCGCTGCGTCGTCACCCTCGCCGGAGAGCGCGGCCTGCTGCTCGTCGGCGAGCCCGGCACCGCCAAGTCCATGCTCTCCGAACTCCTCGCCGCCGCTGTCTGCGGCACCAGCGCGCTCACCGTCCAGGGCACCGCCGGCACCACCGAGGACCAGCTCAAGTACGGCTGGAACTACGCCCTGCTGCTCGCCAAGGGGCCCAGCCGCGAGGCCCTCGTCCCCTCGCCGGTGCTCACCGCGATGACCGGCGGCGCGGTCGCCCGGGTCGAGGAGGTCACCCGCTGCCTGCCCGAGGTGCAGGACGCCCTGGTCTCGCTGCTCTCGGAGCGGCGCATCGCCGTCCCCGAGCTGGCCGGCACCCCCGACGGGCAGCTGCACGCCGCGGCCGGCTTCACCCTGATCGCCACCGCCAACCTGCGGGACAAGGGCGTCAGCGAGATGTCCGCCGCGCTCAAGCGGCGGTTCAACTTCGAGACGGTCGGCCCGATCGGCAACCTCGCCGCCGAGGTCGACCTGGTCCGCCGCCAGTCCACCGCCGCCGTGGCCCGGGCCGGCGCCGCCTACGCGGTGGACGACGCCGTGCTGGAAGCCCTGGTCACCGCCTTCCGAGACCTGCGCACCGGCCGCTCCACCGAGGGCTGGGAGGTCGAACGCCCCTCCACCGTGATGAGCACCGCCGAGGCGGTCTCCGTCGCCACCTCGCTCGGCGTCAGCGCCGCCTACCTGCCCGACGGCGGGGACCTGCTCGGCCGGCTGCCCGGCCAGCTCCTCGGCGTGGTCCGCAAGGACGAGCCGGCCGACGCGGCCCGGCTGCTCGGCTACTGGGACGGCCCGGTCCGCCGCCGCGCCGAACAGGGCGCCGCCACCTGGCGCACCCTGTGGGACCTCCGCTCGGCACTGGAGGCCTGATCCGATGAGCAGCGCGGAGATCCCCCGCCCGGACGACGCGGACCGGGTGGTCCGGGCCGAGGCCCGCCGCCTGGCCGCCTCCGGCACCGGTCGCCCCGGGCCCTACCTGATCGGCGTGCGCCACCACGCGCCGTCCCTCAGCGCGGTCGTCCCCGCGCTGCTCGACGCCGCCCGGCCGGACGCCGTCCTGATCGAGCTGCCCGCCGAGTTCCAGCCCTGGCTCGGATGGCTCGCCGACGAGGCCACCCTGGCCCCGGTCGCCCTCGCGGCGGCCCCGGCCGGGCCCGAGGAAGCGGCCGGGCCCGCCTTCTACCCGTTCGCCGACTTCTCCCCGGAGCTCGCCGCCCTGCGCTGGGCCCGGCGCAACGGGGTGGAGGCCGTCGCCTGCGACCTCCCGCTCGCCCACCGCGCCGCCGCGCGGGCCGGGGAGCGCGGGCGCACCGACGGGGGCCCGGACGCACCCGGCGTCGCCGACGCGCTGCGCCACCGCCTCACCGGCCGGGACTCCGACGAGGACCTGTGGGACCGTCTGGTCGAAACGGCCGCCCCGGGCTCCACCCCGGAGGCCGTCCGGCGTGCCGCCCTGCTCGTCGGCTGGGCACTGCGCCGGGACGCCGAGACCGGCCCCGGCGTCGACCCGTACGACCTGCGCCGCGAGGCCTGGATGCGGGCCCGCGTCCAGGCCGCGTCGGCCGGCGGGCGCCGGGTCGCCGCCGTGGTCGGCGCCTTCCACGCCCCCGCGCTGCTGGACGGACCGCTCGCCGCCGAGGAGCCGCCGCGCCCGGACGACCCCGGGCACGCCCTGTCGCTGATCCCGTACACCTACCCGCTGCTCGACGCCCGCTCCGGCTACCCGGCGGGCATCCGCGACCCGGAATGGCAGCACGCCGTCCTGGACGCCGGCGGGGACCAGGAACGCCTCAACGAGGCGCTCACCACCACCGCCGTCCGGATCTGCGCCGCCCTGCGCACCCAGGACCACCCCAGCGGCCCGGCCGACGCCCGCGAGATCGTCCGCCTGGCCGGCGACCTCGCCCGGCTGCGCGGCCACGCCGCTCCCGGCCGCGGCGAACTCGTCGAAGCGGTGCAGACCGTCCTCGCCCAGGGCGAACCCCTCGGCCGCGGCCGGGCCGTCGCCCGCGCCCTCGAACAGGTCCTGGTCGGCACCCGCACCGGCCGGCCCACCCCCGCCGCCCCGCGCAGCGGCCTCGCCCCCGCCGCCGAGAGGCTCCTCGCGGACCTCGGCCTGCCCGGCCCCGCCGACCCCGGCCCGCGCGACCTGCGCCTCGACCCGCTGCGCAGCGACCTCGACCGCCGCCGCGAGATCCTCCTGCACCGGCTGACCGCCTGCGACGTCCCCTACGCCGAGCCCGTCGCCACCACCGGCGCCGGCGGCACCGACACCCTCGGCACCCGCTGGCGCCTGCACTGGACGCCCGCCACCGCCGCCATGCTCACCGTCGCCGGCACCCGCGGCGTCACCCCCGCACAGGCCGCCGAAGGCGCCCTACGCGCCCGCCTCACCGACCAGCCGGCCCCGCGCGAGATCCTCGACGGCCTCACCGCCGCCGCCTCCTGCGCCCTCCCGGCCCTCGCCGAGGCCCGCCTCGCCCAACTCGCCGCCGTCCTCCCCACCTCCGCCACCCTCCCCGACCTCCTCGACGCCCTGGCGCTCGTCGACCGGCTGAGCGCGGGCCACTTCCCCGGGTACACCCCGGCGGGAGGGCAGGAGCCCGCCGTCGGTGGTGGCGCTTCGGGAGGAGGGGAGGCCGTCGCCTCTGCGTCCGGCAGTGCGGCCCCGGCCGCCGACGGCCGCGACGGTTCCGGCGGCGACGTTCCGGCGGGCCGATCGGTGCTCGCCGCGGCCGGGGAACTGCTCACCGTTGCCGCCGTACGGCAGCTGGAGGGCGTGGGCGGGTCGGACGATCCGCGGGACGCGCGGGCGCTGGTCGAGCTGGTGCGGCGGGCGGACCGGCTCGGCGGAGTACGGCTGGCGTACGTGCTGGCCGAACTCGCCGAGCAGGGGAGCCCGTTGGTGCGGGGCGCGGCCGGTGCGGTCCGGGTGCTGCTCGGGCAGGAGCCGGCCGAGGTGTTGGGCGGTCGGGCCGCCTCGTGGGTGGACGGCGCGACCGGTCCGGAGGCGCGACGGGCGCTCGGGCGGGCGCTGGTCGGTCTGCTGACGGCAGCGGAGGGGCTGTTCGACTCCGCGCCGCAGGCGCTGGAACCGGTGCTGGAGCGGGTCACCTCGCTGCCCGACGACGCCTTCCTGGACCGGCTGCCCGCACTGCGCGGCGGCTTCGACACGCTCAGTCCGGCCGCCCGCGACCGGTTGCTGGCCCTGGTCGAGGAGCGCCTGGGCACCCGGCTCGCCGCGCTGCCCGAGGAGGCCGGCCCCGCCGTGCTCGCCGGCTGGGTGCGGGCGGACCTCGCGGCGCGTGCGGCACTCGCCCGCCGCGGCCTCCTGCCCCCGACGGCCGTGGACACCCCGACGGCCGTGGACACCTCGACGGCCGCGTCGCCGCCCGCGGCCTCGGAACAGCTCCCCGACCGGCGCCCCGCCGCGACCTCCGCGACCTCCGCGACCTCCGCGACCTCCTCACCTCACGCCCTCGCCCCCGCCGAGCGCTGGCGGCTGCTCCTCGGCCGCCCCGGAAACGGCGGCCTGACCGGGCGCGGTACCCGACTCGCCACCGCCCTGGACGAGTTGTACGGCACCGGCCACGGCGAGGGCTCGGGCCCGGGTCTGGACAGCCGGGCCGGCAGGGGCGGGCGGGAGGCCCCGTACCCCGGCGTGCGGGAGTGGGCCGAGGAACTGGAGTCGCTGTTCGGCCCCGGCGTGCGGGAGGAGGTGCTGGCCGCCGCCGTCGCGCAGGGCCGCACGGACGTCCTGGAGACGATCGACCCCGCCGCCGTCCGCCCGTCCGTCGACCTGCTGCGCACCGTGCTGGACCACGCGGGTGGTCTGCCCGAGGCCCGGGTGGCCCGGCTGCGCCCGCTGGTGCGGCGGCTGGTGGACGAGCTGAGCCGGGAGCTGGCCACCAGGCTGCGCCCGGCGCTGACCGGGATCGCCGTGCCGCGCCCGTCCCGCCGCCCGGGCGGCGGGCTGGACCTGGACCGGACGATCCGGGCCAATCTCGCCACCGCCCGGCCCGCGCCGGACGGCGGCACCCTGATCGTGCCCGAGCGCCCGGTCTTCCGGACCAGGGCGCGGCAGGCCAACGACTGGCGGCTGATCCTGGTCGTGGACGTCTCCGGGTCGATGGAGGCCTCCACGGTGTGGGCCGCACTGACGGCCTCGATCCTGGCCGGGGTGCCCTCGCTGAGCACCCACTTCGTGGCCTTCTCCACCGAGGTCCTGGACCTCACGGCGCGGGTGGACGATCCGCTGAGCCTGCTGCTGGAGGTGAGGGTCGGCGGCGGCACCAGCATCGCGAGCGGGCTGCGCTACGCGCGGGAGCTGGTGACGGTGCCGTCCCGCACGCTGATCGCGGTGGTCAGCGACTTCGAGGAGGGCGGGCCGGTCGGCGGGCTGCTGGCCCAGACCCGGGCGCTGGTGGACTCCGGCGTGCACCTGCTCGGCTGCGCGGCGCTGGACGACACCGGGACGGCCCGCTACTCGAAGGCGGTCGCGGGCCAACTGGTCGCGGCCGGGATGCCCGTGGCGGCGTTGAGCCCGCTGGAACTGGCCCGCTGGGTGGGGGAGAAGGTGCGATGAGTGTGACGGCGCGGACGAGTGACTGGCCGGGTGTGCGGCCCGAGGTGGTCGCCGAGGTGGTGGCCGGGCTGAGCGCCCGGTTGCAGAAGAGGCTGGACGGTGCGGCGGCGAAGCTGGCGGATCGTCCGGTGGCCCGGGAGGGCGACGAGTGGCGGGTGGAGGTGGACGAGGAGACGGTGCTCGTGCTGCACGCCCCGGGTGGGGTGGTCGCGGCGGAGGCCGATGTCCGCTGCGGCTGTCTGCTGGCCCCGGCCTGTGTGCACCGGGCCGCCGCCGTCTCCCTCTGCCCGCTCGCCGAGCCCGAGCCTGAGGCCGAGCCTGAGCCCGAGCCCGAGCCCGAGCCCGAGCCCGGGTCTGTGTCCGGGGCCGAGCCCGCGCCCGAGGGCGGCACCGGCCCGGCGGCCGTGGAAGCGCCCGAGGCACCGGCCGGTGAGCCGGCGCCGGCTCCGCTCACCGCCGCCGAACTCGCCGCCGCCCGCCACCTCCACGCGGCCGCGGCCGCCGTCCTGGCCGCCGGGGTGAGCGGGGCGGGCGCCGTCTCCCAGGCCGAGCTGCTGCGCGCTGCCCACCGGGCGCGCCTCGCGGGCCTGTACCGCCCGGCCGCGGCGGCCGTCACCGTCGCGACGAGGGTCCGGGCGGCGCGTTCCGGCGCTCCCGACCACCGCCTGGTGGACCTGGTGGCCGGCCTGCGCGAACTGCTCGGCCTCACCACCGCCCTGGTCTCCGGCGCCGCCCCGGTCGCCGAACTGCGCGGCACCGCGCGCCAGGCCTACCGGGACGAGGGGAGCCTGCGGCTCTACGGGCTGTTCGCCGAGCCGGTGCTGACGGCGACGCACGCGGGCGCGGTCAGCTGGGCGGTGGACGCCACCGGGCGCCTCGGCACGATCTCCGAGGTGATGCCGCACGACGACGTGGCGGCCGCCGTCCCGCAGGCGGTCGGGGCGGGCAACCGGACGGTCCGGCTGGGTGACGCCGCGCTCAGCCACCGCGAGTTCAGCCGGGCCGGGCTGGCCGTCCAGGGCGCGACCAGGTCCACCGGCGGCCGGCTGGGCGCCGGAGCCTCGGTACGGGCGGTGCGTGCGACGGGCACGGCGTGGACGGCGGAGCCGGCCGCCCGGCTCTGGTCCGAACCGGCGCCCGCCCAGGTGGCCCGGGCGCTCGCGGCGCAGGAACTGCCGTACGAGAGCCGCCCGGCCGGGAGCGACCTGCTGTTCCTGGACGTCACCCTGCTGGGCACCGCCCCCTGCGGCCCGGGCGGGACACCGCAGCTGCTGGCGCGCTGCACGGCGGGTGGCCCGTCGGGCGCTGAGAGCGGTCCGGACTGCCAGGGCGGTCCGGTGGTCGTCCTGCGCCCGGCGCACGAACACCCCGACCTGCCGTTCCGGGCGAACCTCGCGCTGCTCGCCACCGCGCCCGGCCTGCGGCTGCGGGTGATCGGCCGCCTGGAGCGCGCGGACCGCCCGGAGCTGCGCCTGCTCGCGATCGGTACTCCCCCGGACGAGCCCGACCCGCTCACCCTGCCCGCGGACCGGGCGGGCCGGGTCAACCTCGGCCTCGAACGCCTCCAGACCGCCGACCTCGCGGGGCCCGCCTCCGCCTCCGCCTCCGCCACCGCGCCCGGGCCCGGCCCGGCGGACGATCCGGGCGGTGAGCCGGGGGACGAGCCGGAGGCCCCGGCGCCGTACGGCCCGCCCGTCCACGTACTCGGGCGCCGGATCGAGCAGACGGTCACCACCGGCCGGCACGCCCTCGCCCCGAGCGAGGCCTCGTCGACGGCCGACCGCGCTCTGCTGCGCGCCGCCGGGCTGGTCACGGCCGCCGAACTCCTCGACGCCCTGCGGGCCACTGCGGCCAACCGGCAGCGCGACGTCTTCGGCCGGATCGTCACGGACGACCACGAGGCCTTCGCCACCGCCTGGCTGACTGCGGCCTCCTACACCGAGGAACTGGCCACGGCGCTGTGCGCGGCGGCCTGGTCCGGGGAGGGGTGAGAGGACACCTGCACCCGGGGTGGGTGAGAAGCCGACGGGGTATAAGTCGAACTATTTGCACAGACCGGTATTCCGCGCCAACTGGCATACTTGTCGTAGGAAGACACGGGACGAGACCTCGCACGGGGCTCGTCCGGCACACGGTACGAGCAGCGCGACGGAAGGGTGGGCGAGTCATGGGAATCCGCGACGATGCGGCCGAGATCCGAGCCCGCGGCTGGCGGACGCTCGCCGCGCTGCACGGGATGATCGACACCGCGCTGGAGAAGGCTCTCCAGGCCGAGTTCAAGCTCTCGGTGGTTGAGTACACGGTGCTGGACGCGCTCTCCCGCCAGGACGGCTGGCACATGCGGATGCAGCAGCTGGCGCGGGCGGCGGCGCTGAGCAGCAGCGCGACGACCCGACTGGTGAGCCGTCTGGAGGACCGGGGCCTGCTCAGCCGCTTCCTCTGCGCGGACGACCGGCGCGGCATCTACACCGAGCTGACGCCCGACGGCCGTGACCTGCTGACGGCCGCCCGCCCGGTGCACGACGCCGCCCTGGAGTCGACGCTGGCCGATGCCACCGAGGTCCCCGAGCTGGCCCCGCTGGTCGAGTCGCTCACCGAGCTGCACCCGGTCCACGCGAAAGCCTGAGTCCTGGTCGGGCCCGCCCCTGCCGGGGCCTCACCGTGATCCTGCGTCTCCGGGCCTCCGTGCACGGGAGCGGGGAGAGCCGGAGGGCGCCGGGATCCGGTGCGCCGCGTCGTCACCGCTCACCGCCCTCAGGCGCGTGCCGCGGGGCGGACGGTGCGCCCGTCCCGGCGTCAAGGGCCCGCCGCGGCAGGACCCGGGGGGCGTCCGGTTCGCCGTCCGGTTCGCCGTCCGGGCCGTTGTCCGGGCCGTTGTCCTGGCGACCGGTGGAGCGGACGACGGGTCCGCCGGTGGGTGGTCCGGCGGCGTGGCTCCCCGCGGGGCTGCCCGACAGGTCGTACATGCGCGGCAGTACGGGCCGGGGCACGACCACGGCGCCGGGCAGTCCGGGGATCTCGGCTCCGACCGCCAGACCCCCGTAGGCGGGCGGCGCATCGACACGACCGGCACCGGCGGCACCGCCGGGCCCCGCGGAGCCCGTCCGGGGGTCGTGCGCGGCATAGAGGACGGCGGGAGCCCCCGGGGCCCCGAAGGGTCCCGGAGCCCCCTGGATCCCGTCCAGCGGCCCGCCGAGCCCCCCGTCCGCCGCGCCCGACGGCTCCTCTCCGAGGCCGCCGGGCCCGGAACCCGAATCGGGGTCGGATCCGAAACCCGGACCCGCACCGCCCCCGGCCCCCGCCTGCCCGCCCTGTCCCGGAGGCACGTCGGACACCGGGGCCCGGGTGATCCGGGCCCCCGACGGCAGCCCGGGCACGGCGGCCGGCTGTCCGGCCTGCTCCAGCAGCGCCGAGGGCACCAGCACCACGGCCCGGGTGCCGCCGTACGGGGACGGCCGCAGCGAGACCCGGACGTCGTGCCGGGCGGCGAGGCGCGCGACCACGAACAGGCCCAGCCGCAGGTCGTCGCCGAGCGCGGAGACGTCCAGCTCGGGCGGGTCGGCCAGGTAATCGTTGAGCCGCTGGTACTCCTGCTCGGTCATGCCGAGCCCGCGGTCCTCGACCTCGACCGTCAGGCCCCCGGTGACCTCCTGCGCCGAGACCTGCACCTGGGTGTACGGCGGGGAGAAGGTGGTGCCGTTCTCGATCAGTTCGGCGACCAGGTGGATGACGTCGGCGACGGCCTGCCCGTCGAGCGAGACGCGCGGCACGCCCTGGACGACGACCCGGGAGTAGCTCTCGGTCTCCGAGACGGCGCTGCGCAGCACGTTGACGACGGGCACGGCGTTGCGCCAGCGCCGGGCGGGCAGGGCGCCGCCGAGGATGACCAGGTTCTCGGCGTTGCGCCGCATCCGGGTGGCCAGGTGGTCGACCGCGAACAGTTCGCGCAGCAGTTCCGGGTCCTCGTGCTCGCGTTCCAGCGCGTCGAGCATGCTGATCTGCCGGTGGATCAGGATCTGGGTGCGCCGGGCGATGTTGAGGAAGACCTTCTTCGTCCCTTCGCGCCCCTGGGCCTGGTGGACGATGGCGGCGGTCGCGGCCTGGCGGACGGCGGCGAGGCCCTCCGAGGTCTGCTGGACGTCGTCGCCGGCCCGCCGGGACGGTGTCCGGACGGGCGGGGCGGGCACCTGCTCCCCGGCGCGCAGCCGCGCGACCACCTCGGGGATCTCCTGCTGGGCGAGCGCGAAGGTGTCGGCCCGCAGTGCGGAGAGCCGCGCGGACAGGACCACGGCGGTCCGCACGCCACGGAACAGGCTGATCAGCAGCACCAGCGCGACGGCCGCGCTGCCGGCCAGCAGCGCGGTGTTCTGTCCGGAGTCCCGCAACAGGTAGCCGGCGTAGCCCCAGGCGGCGGCGAGGCCCAGGCTGGGGACGAGGACGAGGGCGAGGAGCGGGCTGCGGAGGGAGCCGGACCGGCCGGCGCGGTGGCCCGTGCGGGGGGCCGGTTTGCCTGGCATCTGATTCCTTGCTGCAGGGCCGAGTCGCGGGACCGGGACGCCGGTTCGGACCGGTGGGTCCGGGTGGCGGGTCGATCCCGTACGGGGCGGCCGGGCTTCAGGGAGTCGAGGCCGGGGTGCCGGAGCCGGTGACGGGCTGCCACTGGCCCGGCGCGGTGCAGCAGGCCGCCGACGGCATGGAACGCTATCAGCCCCCGGTGCCGTCGGCGCAATATCAACTGGCCGGGAATGAACGGCTGATGGCGTCTCGACGGAGCCCGGGTCGGATGGTTCGCCGGCGCGAACCCGCAGCTCGCGGCCCTCGCCTCGACGGCGCCGACGGTCCTCGGAGGGCGGGGACGACCGTCCGGGGAATTCGCCAGGAACAGGTCAAGTGGCGCCGCGGCGGGCGGGCTTCAGCCCGCCAGTGGCATCGGCAGGACCCGTCCGCTCCTGCCCGGCGGCTTCTCCACCGAGGCATCCCGCTGGGCGGAGAGTTCGCTCCAGGCCCAGCTGGTCAGGTCGGACAGCTCCGCCGACCACTGCTTGCCGTACGTGCCCGAGGCGAACTGCCCGAGCCGCAGCCGCTGGACGTCCGAGGTGCCGGCCGGCGGGTAGACGTGGGTGGCGTCCCGCAGGTAGCGCTCGATGCCGAACTCGGGCTGGAGGCCGCGGGCGGCGTGGATCTCCATGGCGTTGCGCGCCGAGTCCAGCGCGTACTCGGTGTTGATGAGCTTGGCGTTCATCAGCTCGGCGTCGCAGGCGCGGCCGTGGTCGAGCAGGTGGGAGGCGTGGTAGGCGGCGAGCCTGGCGGTCATCAGCCGGGACTGCATCTCACCCAACTTGAGCATGATGTTCGGGAGTTGGTTGATCGACTGGCCGTACAGGACGCGCCCCTCGGCGAACCGGACGGTGTCCTCGACGATCGCGGTGTGGATGCCGAGTGCGACGGCGGCGAGGTTGATCCGGCCGTAGAGGGTGGAGGAGGAGTAGGCGACGTCCAGCCCCTGTCCCTCCCAGCCGAGCCGGTTGCCGGCCGGGACGCGGCAGTCCTCCAGGAGGATCTCGCCGAAGCTGAAGCCGTGCAGCCCGCTCTGCGAGCCGGGGGAGCCGGTGCGGAACCCGGGGCGGTCGCTCTCGACCAGGAAGGCGGACAGGCCCCGACTGCCCTGGCCGGTGCGCAGGACCACGCCGTGCACGTCCCCGATGTGGGAGTTGCCGACGAAGCACTTGCGGCCGTTGAGCACGTACTCGTCGCCGTCGCGCACCGCGGTGCCGGTCATCCCGAGCACGTGCCCGCCGGATTCCGGCTCGGTGACGGCGATGGTCGGCAGGCACTCCCCGGAGGCGAACTTCGGCAGCCACTTGAGGCGTTGGGCCTGGGAGCCGTAGTGCAGGACCTTGGCCACGCCCAGCTGGGAGGCCTGCGCGATCGAGCCCGCGGCCCCGCTGACCCGGGCCAGCTCCTCGATGATCACGGTCTTGGCGACGTGCCCCAGGCCGAGGCCGCCGAACTCCCGCGGGATCGTCACACCGATCCAGCCCTGGCGGGCGATCTCCCGGGCCAGCTCGAACTCGATCTTCCGCTCGGTCTCCATCCTGGCCACCCGCGGACGCACCTCCTTCTCCGCGAAGTCACGGACCTCGGCGCGCAGGTCCTCGTGACGGTCGTCGGTGAAGTAGTCCATCGCCATGCTCCGGTCCTCTCGGTGGATGCGGTGCCGTGCCTCCGTTCGTGCCGTCGATGCCGCTCCGGCAACCCCCGCGGGGGGCAGTGGGTGTGCGGGAGTTCCGGCCGGTCGCCCCGGTGCGATCGGCGCATGCGTCACCGGGCGGTGTCCCGGTGGCGGGTACCGTCCGTGTCTTCGGCAGGGCTCATTGTTGTATGGGGTGCCGGGGCATCCCATAGTCGATCTTGGATTGGCGCGATTCGGCCCATCCCCACCCGTGAGGGTTTCGCCCCGATCCCGGCCGGGAATCGATCTCCGCTTCCGTGACGGTCGGTCGACCGGTCGTTCACGTGCAGTTTTGACGGGCCATCGGCAAGGCTGAGGAACGGTCGATCGGACCGGGCCGGGCGTTCTGATGTCTGGTTACATGTGCGCCATGACTGATGTGATGAGCACTCAAGGCCAGTTCCCGGGTGCCTCCGGCGAGTCCGCGCGAACCCGCAGGCTGCGCGGCCTTGGGCTCAACGACCCGTCCGCGGACCAGGCCTTCGACCGCTTCGCCCACCTGGCAGCCAGTATCACGCGCGCTCCCATCGCGATGGTCAACTTCATCAACGACGAGCGCCAGATGTTCCGGGGGCTCTACATTCCGCCAAGTTCGGCCGACGCCGGGGCCGGGGAAGGATCGTCCTGGGCGGACCGCGGCATCGCGTTCGACCTCCCCACCCGCGAGATGCCGCTGAGCCACGGCTTCTGCCCGCACGTGGTGGCCCAGCGCTCCCCCCTCGCCCTCGACGACATCCTCGCCTACCCCAGGTTCGCCGGGAACCCGGTGGTGGACGAACTCGGCGTCCGCGCCTACCTCGGCGCCCCGCTCGTCGACGACACCAACACCGTCATCGGCACCGTCTGCGTCCTCGACCGGGAACCCCGGCAGTGGGGGCGCGAGCGGCTGCGCGACATCCAGCACCTCGCCGAGGCGCTGCTCTCCGAGATCCGGCTGCGCGACAGCCTGCTCGCCCAGCGCCAGGAGATGTTCGCCGCCTTCGACGGCTCGCCGTTCCCCATCATGCTCACCGAGGGCCCGGACCAGGAGATCCGGTACGCCAACGCCCAGCACGCCGGCACCTTCGGCGCGCCGACGGCGTACGGGACGATCGCCGCCACCTACCCGCAGCTCGGCGCCGCTGGCCTCGAACAGACCGTCGTGGAGGCGTACCACACCGGTCGCACCGCCGTCCTCGACGACGTCCGGATCCAGTCCACCCGTCCCGACGCGCAGCGCGGACGGCAGGTCTTCAGTTTCACCTGCACCCCGCTGCGGGCCGCGCTCACCGGACGGATCAACGGCGTCCTCACCGTCGGCATGGACATCACCGCCCAGTCCCGCACCGAGGAGGAGCTCGGCACGCTGGCGGCCCTGCTCGTCGACCGGCTCCAGCAGAGCGGCGCCTCCGTGCCCGGCCGCCCGGCCGTCCCCGGCGGGGCCGGACCCGGTCTGCCCGGCTGAACCCCGGCCGGTGCGGACCGACCACCACCGTGGCGGGGCGCCTCTCACCCCCGTGGAGAGGACCCCGCCACGCTGCCGTCCGGCGCCGGGAGGAGGTCGGGAGGCCGCCGGGCTTCCGTCGGAAGCCCGCCCGCAGTCCGTCGGGATTCGGCCGAGCGCCTGCGGGAGTCGGCCGGGAGGCCGCCGAGGGCCGCCGAGGGCCGCCGGACTCCGGGGCCCGGGCCGAGCGGGTGAACCCTCCCCGCTGCGCCGCCCCGACCGGGCCCGCGCCCGGGGGCCGGATGGTAGGCATGGGCCGCATGGACTGGTTCGCCGCCCCCGACTACTGGCTGAGCCGGTTGCTCGTCCAACGCCTGCTCGCCGCCCTCTACCTGATCGGATTCCTGGCCGCCGCCGCGCAGTTCCGCGCCCTGATCGGCGCCGACGGCATGCTGCCGGTGCCCCGCTTCACCGCCCGGGTCCCGTTCCGCCGTTCGCCCGGACTGTTCCACCTCCACTACAGCGACCGGTTCTTCGCCGCCGTCGCCTGGAGCGGCGCCGCGCTCGCCGCCGCCGTGACGGCCGGACTCGGCGACGCCGTCCCGCTCTGGGCGTCGATCCTGCTGTGGGCGGTGCTCTGGGTCCTCTACCTCTCCATCGTCAACGTCGGGCAGACCTGGTACTCCTTCGGCTGGGAGTCCCTGCTGCTCGAAGCCGGTTTCCTCGCCGCCTTCCTGGGCAACGCCGACACCGCCCCGCCCACCCTGGTGCTGTGGCTGATGCGGTGGCTGGTCTTCCGGGTCGAGTTCGGTGCCGGACTGATCAAGCTGCGCGGCGACAGCTGCTGGCGGGACCTGACCTGCCTCCGGTACCACCACGAGACCCAGCCGATGCCCGGACCGCTCAGCTGGTTCTTCCACCACCTGCCCGCCCCGCTGCACCGGGTCGAGGCCGCCGCCAACCACGTCGTCCAACTCGTCGTACCGATCGGCCTGCTGCTGCCACAGCCGATCGCGAGCGGCGCCGCCTGCGCCGTCCTCGCCACCCAGCTCTGGCTGGTCGCGTCCGGCAACTTCGCCTGGCTCAACTGGCTGACCATCGCCCTCGCCCTCGCCGCCGTCCAGCCGGACCGGCTCGGCCTGCCCGTCCACGCCCGCGCCTACCCCGGCACCCCGGTCTGGTACGAGGCGCTGGTGATCGGGCTGACCGTCGCCGTCGTGGTGCTCAGCTACTGGCCGGTGCGCAACATGATCTCCCGCGGCCAGGCCATGAACCGCTCCTTCAACCGGCTGCACCTCGTCAACACCTACGGCGCCTTCGGCAGCGTCAACCGGCTCCGCCAGGAGGTGGTGGTCGAGGGCACCGACGAGGCGGTGCCCACCCGGCACACCGTCTGGCGCGAGTACGGCTTCAAGGGCAAGCCCGGCGACGTGCGCCGCCGCCCGCGCCAGTTCGCGCCCTACCACCTGCGGCTCGACTGGCTGATGTGGTTCGCCGGCATCTCCCCGGCCTACGCCCGCCCCTGGTTCCTCCCCTTCGTCGCCCGCCTGCTGTCCGGAGACCGGGCCACCCTGCGCCTGCTGCGCCACAACCCGTTCCCGGACGCCCCACCGACCCACGTCCGGGCGACCCTCTATCTCTACCGGTTCACCGATTGGCGCGAACTGCGGGAAACCGGCGCGTGGTGGCACCGCACCGCGCTCGGCGAATACCTCGCGCCGGTCGACCTGCAGGCCCTCGACCGGGCCGGCTACCGCCCGCCGCTCGGCCGGCGGGGTCCGGTAGGCGGCCGTGGCGTCCGGGCGGTGCCGATGGAGCGGTTGCGCCGGAGTGACCGTCGGGCCGGGGGCGGCCCCGAACGGCGCCCTGAACGCCGGGGCGGCCCGTCCGGGACCGGGTCGCGCGACCCACGGTGAGGACCCACCGCGGGGCCCTCGATGGGGACCGCGACGAGGAGCCGTGAGCAGCGAAGGGGGCCCGACCGGGCCACCGCCGGACCACCGCCGGACCACCCGGGCGGACCCCCCGAGTGGCGGCCAGGCGGGCGGTATGGCATACGACACCCGTCCGTCGGGGCGGTGGGTGCGTGCAAGGCTCGAACGGGCACCCGTATTCTGGGCCTCCACAACCGGCAGCCCGACCGCGCGCCCCCAGCCCCGCCCCAGGGGCGACCCCGCGCAACCGGTCCGCCGCCCCCTCGCCGCCCGCCCCGCCGTCGTCGCCCAGAACCGGACCTCACATGACAGTGCTTCACTCGCGCAACGCCGACGCAGCCGACCCGGCGGACGTCGCCGACGCCGCAGACGTCAAGGACCCCCAGGACGCCGTGGCGGAGCCCGACCTCCGCGAGGACCTCGGCCGCTACGCCGAGCTCGGGGCCTTCACGCTCACCGCCGAGACCCACGCCTGGTACGCGGCCGTCGACACCGTCGCCACCCCCGAGGACGCCCGCGCCGCCTCCACGGCCCTCGCCGAACTGCGCGGCAGCGACCTCCAGGAGACCTGGGAGGCGGTCACCGCCCTCGCCGCCGACGTCAAGCTGGACGAGCCCGACACCGTCGCCAAGACCGCGCTGCTGGTCGAGATGCTCCAGCGGGTGCACCGCACCTCCGCGGCCCTCTTCCCCGCCGCGTACGACGCCGACCTCGGCACCCTCGCCGCCGCCACCGCCGACAGCACCTGGCGCCGCGAGAACGGCGTCAAGCTCTCCTGGCTGCGCGGCCGCTCGCTGCGCAAGCAGGCCGTCGCGCTCGCCGTCGACCGCCGCATCCGTCGGGAGGACCTGCACGAGGCCCTCACCTCCGCCGAGATCGAGCGCCGTGCCTGGGCCGCGCTCGCCCCGACCGGCACCCTCCTGCGGGTGCCCGGCGACGGCGCCCTGGTCGACCGCACCGCCCAGGCCTTCGAGGCGATCAACACCGGCCTGCGCGGCCTCGCCCGACTGCTGCCCGACCACGACCTGGACGGGCTGCCCTTCGCCGAGCTGATCGACCTGGTCGAGCGGCTCGCCGCCGACGAGGGCACCCTCTACCGCCTGCCCACCATCCGCGGCCTGCGAGTCGGCCTGGAGGAGGCCGGCCTCGCCGACCTGCTCGCCGAACTCGCCGCCGCCAAGGCCGACCGCCGCGCCGCCGAGGCCGCGTACACGGCCCGCCAGGCGCTGGCCGCCGGGCAGCGGGACGGACTGGGGGAGAAGGCCACCGCCGTTGAGGAGCCTGCCGCCGAGGAGACGGCGGTCGAGGAGCAGCCGGCCGTCGAGGACGCCGCCGAGGCTGCGGTTGAGGTCACTGCCGAGGTCGACGGTGAGGCCGCCGGTGCCGAAGCCGGTACCGAGGCCGGTGCGGAGGCCGGCGCCGAAGAGGGCGCGGCCGAGGCGTCCGGGACCGACGGGTCGGCGGAGCGGGCTGACGCCGAGGCGGCTGCCCTGCAGGCGCTGGCCGGTGGGCAGCGGGACGGGCTGGTGGAGGAGACCCCGGAGCTGGTGACGGCTCCGGCGGAGGAGGCTGACGAGGCCGTCGCGGAGCCTTCGGCCGCTGAGGCAGAGGTCGAGATCAAGCCCGAGATCAAGACCGAGGTCGAGGTCGAGGCCGAGACCAGGACCGACGCCGAGGCGGAGACGTCGGCGGACTCGGACGCCGCTGACGACGAGCCGGCGACGGCGCAGGTCGACGAGGAGGCCCCGGCCGCAGTGGTCGCCCTCCCGGCGCCCTCCCCGGCGGCCGACGACCTGGTGGCCGCCGCGACCGCCGCCCTGGCCGAGGCTGCGGAGGAGACGACGGCGGAGACGGAACCGGAGGCCGCCCCGGTCGCCGAGGTTGTCGAGGTCGAAGAGACCGCCGTCGAGGCTGAGCCCGAGCCGGCGGCCGAGCCCGAGCTTGAGCCCGTCGTCGAGGAAGCGATCGCGGAGGCCACCGGCACCGTTGAGGCCGAGGAGGACACGGTCGAGGAGCCGGCCGTCGAGACCGACGCGCCGGCGGTCGAGGCTGCTGAGCCTGCCGTCGAGGTCGCTGCCGAGTTTGTGGTCGAGGAGCCGGCCGTCGAGGCTGAGACCGCGCCGGCGGCCGAGCCCGAGCTTGAGCCCGTCGTCGAGGAAGCGACCGCCGAGGCTACCGACACCGTTGAGGCCGAGGAGATTGCGGTCGAGGAGCCGGCCGTCGAGGTCGTGGCCGAGGCCGAGGCCGTTGTCGAGGAGCCCGTCGCCGAGACCGAGCCCGAGACCCAGGCTGCCGTGGAAGCGCCTGTGGTTGAGGCCGAGGCCGTCACCGAGGACAGCGTCGTCGAGCCCGAGCCGGTCGTCGAGCCCGAGCCCGCCCCCGCCGCTGAGCCCGACGCCGAAGCCGCGCCCGCCGCCGAGCCGGAGGCCGCCGCTCGTCCCGCGAAGCCGGACTTCACGCCCGGTCGCCCTGTCACCGCCTACTCCGCCGACGAGCTGCTGGCCGTCGTGCGGTGGGTGGACGGTGACGGTGTCGAGCGGACCGACGAGGAGCTGCTGCGGGCGGCCATGAAGGAGCTGGGCTTCGCCCGCCTCGGCCCCCGGATCAAGGAGGCGCTGGGCGCCGCCGTCACCGCCGCGCGCGGCTGACGACGGAGTACCGCAGGGCGCAGGGCCCGGGACGCGAGCACGCGTCCCGGGCCCTGGCGCGTTCCGGAGGGCTTTCCGTCGGAACCAGGGCTCGTGCTCACTCTCCTCGGCGGCCCCCACTCTCCACCGGCGTGTCGCCGGTGAGTGGCGGTCGACTTAGGCGGTGGTGTCCGTACCGCCCGGAGCGTACGGGTGGTCGAGGGCCTGCCGGAGTACGGCGGGGGCGGTCACCAGCGACGGGCCGTACCAGGTCAGGTGCCGTCCGCTGACCAGCGCCGCCGGCGTGTCCGGGAACGCCTCCGGGCCGTCCTCGGCGGTGAAGCGGTACGGCTCGTCCGGCAGGACGACCAACTCGGGTCGGCAGGCGAGCAGTTCGGGCAGCGAAACGGCCGGGTAGCGCTCGGGGTGGTCGGCGTGGACGAGCCGCAGGCCCAGACGGTGCAGCAGGTCTCCGGCGAAGGTGTCGCGGCCGAGGACCATCCACGGGCGGCGCCAGATCGGCACGACGGTCCGGGGGCCGCCGGCTTCCGGAGGGGGGCTGCCGCTCCCGACCGGGGCCCAGGCCGCCTCCGCCTCGTCCAGCCACCGCGGCCGGGGCAGTCCGCAGGCGGTGGCCAGCAGCCGGTCCAGGGAGCGGAAGGCGTCTTCCAGCGTGCGGATGTCGGTGACCCAGACCGGGACGCCGGCCGCCCGCAGCGCGTCCAGGTCGGGGCGCCGGTTCTCCTCGTCGTTGGCGAGGACGAGGTCCGGTGCGAGCGCGAGGATGCGCGGGACGTCCGGGTTCTTGGTGCCGCCGATCCGGGTGACGGACAGGTCGGCGGGGTGGCTGCACCAGTCGGTGGCGCCGACCAGCAGTCCGGGCGCGGTGGCGGCGACGGCCTCGGTCAGCGAGGGCACCAGCGAGACCACCCGGCGGGGCGGACGCGGCCCGAGCCGGACGGGGAGGTCGAGGTCGTCGCGGAGCGGGGCGGTGGGGTCGGCCATCCCGCCAGCCTATGTCCGGCTCCGCGGTGGTGGGGCGGCCGGCGACGGCGTCCTGCCGCGAATCGCGGGGAACCCATCGCCCCGGCCGCCCGACTACCTGGTCCGGGTCCGCAGCACGGGCCCTCGACACGATCACCCACGACCAGCATCGAGCACGGCACCGGCGCCGCCACCGAGCACCGATACCGAGCCCGATCACCGACCAGGAGGAAGTTGTCATGCGCCCTCGCGTCGTCTGCGGAATCGCGGCCGCCGTCGCCCTGTTCGCCACGGCCTGCGGAAGCGGGAGCGGGGGCGGGCCGAGCGCCTCCGTCACCGTCCGGACGGAGCCGGGCGGTGGATTCCCCGTCAAGGTCGCCGACTGCGCGGGGAAGGAGACCAGCATCGCCAAGGCGCCCGCCAGGATCGTCACCAGCAACGCCGCCGGCCTGGAGCTGCTGCTCCAACTCGGCGCGGGGGAGAAGGTGATCGGCACCGGCTTCCCGCCCGGCAAGGGCACTCTGCCCGTCGCCCTCGCCGAGCAGGGCGCCAAGGTGCCGGCGCTCGGGGACAAGGGCATACCCAAGGAGAAGCTGCTCGGTTCCGGCGCCGACCTCTACGTGGACACCTTCGGCGCGATGCCGATGATGGGCGGCGGCGCCACCGGGCCGAGCGAGGAGGAGTACGCGGCGGCCGGCATCCAGCACGTGTACCTGCTCTCCACCGCCTGCGCCGGGACGCCGAAGGCCGCCAAGGCGCCGCGCACCGACCTCGCCGGGATCGAGGAGGACGTCCGCCGACTCGGCGCCGTCACCGGCACCGCCGCGCGGGCGGAGGAACTGGTCGCCGGGATGGAGAAGCAGCTCGGTGACGTCCGCACCGCGCTCGCCGCCGTGCCGGAGGCGCAGCGGCCGAGCTACTTCGTCTTCGACTTCGACGCCGGCACCAAGCAGCCGGTGGCGGTCTGCGGCCGGCAGGTCGCCAACGCCGTGATCACCCAGGCCGGGGCGCGCAACGTGTTCGCCGACTGCGACGCCGACTTCAAGACCGGCTCCTGGGAGGACGTGGTCGCCAAGAACCCGGACTGGATCCAGCTGGCCGTGCGCAACCGGGGCAGCGAGGAGGCCACCCGCAAGGCCTTCGACGAGGCCGAGGCCTTCCTGAAGGGCTTCCCGGCGACCCAGGGCCTGAAGGCCGTCCAGGAGGGGCACTTCGTCCGGCTGGGCTCCGAGGTGACCACCATCGCGGGGGTGCGCAACGCCGACGCCGTCCGGCAGATCGCCGCCACCGTCCACCCGGATCTCGTCAAGAGCGGGAAGTAGTCGGTGACTTCGGCCATCGCTCGGAACGAGCGCGGCGAATCCCGCCCGGCCCGCACCCTGCGGGCCGGGCCGCTGGCCGCCGCCCTCGCCGTCGCCCTGGTGCTCGCGCTGACCGCCGCCGTCTCGCTCGGCTCGGTGGACGTCCCGCCCGGCGAGGTCTGGTCGGTGGTCGCCCGCCGGCTCACCGGCCGGGCCCCCGAACCCGGCACCCGTGACCTCATCGTCTGGCAACTGCGCGTCCCGCGCGCCCTGTTGGCGGCCGTGGTGGGCGCCGGACTCGGCCTGGTCGGCACCGCCGTGCAGGCCTTGGTCCGCAACCCGCTCGCCGACCCCTACCTGCTCGGCATCTCCTCCGGGGCCTCGCTCGGCGCGGTCGCCGCCATCGTCCTCGGCACCACCCTCGGACTCCAGCTCTCCTTCGGCAGCGCGCTCGGCCTCACCGTCTCCCTGGCGGCGTTCGCCGGCGCGCTCGCCGCGTTCTCGCTGGTCTGGCTGATGGCCCGGCGCGGCGGCGGCTTCTCCCCGCTGCGGCTGGTCCTCGCGGGCATCGGCATCGCCCAGTTCCTCGGCGGCATCACCAGCTACCTGGTCCTGCAGACCCGGGACGAGCAGCAGACCAGGGGCGTGCTGTTCTGGCTGATGGGCAGCCTCGGCGGCGCCGTCTGGGCCCAACTCGCCGTCCCCGCCGTCGCTGTGGCGCTCGGCCTGGCCCTGCTCCAGGCCCGCGCCCGGGGGCTCAACGCGATGCTGATGGGCGACGAGACGGCCGCCGGGCTCGGCGTGGACGTCACCCGGCTGCGCCGCGAGGTCTTCGTCGTCACCAGTGTGCTCACCGGTGTGCTGGTCGCCGTCTCCGGGGCGATCGGCTTCGTCGGGCTGATGGTGCCGCACGTGTGCCGGTTGCTGGTCGGCGGCGACCACCGGAGGCTGCTGCCGCTGTCCGCGCTCACCGGGGCGCTGCTGCTGGTCGTCGTCGACACGGTGGCCCGCACCGCCCTGGACGGCCAGGAACTGCCGATCGGCGTGGTCACCGCCGTCCTCGGCGCCCCCACCCTGCTCTACCTGCTGGACCGACGACTGGAGCGCAGTTGAGGATCGCCGTCGAGGACCTGAGCGTCGCCCTGGCCGGCCGGACGGTGCTGGCCGGGGCCAACCTGATCGCCGAGGAGGGGGAGATCGCCGGACTGGTCGGGCCCAACGGCAGTGGCAAGTCCAGCCTGCTGCGCACCGTCTACCGGCACCTGCGGCCCAGCGCCGGCCGGGTGCTGCTGGCCGGACGGGACCTCGCGGACCTGCGGCCCGCGCAGTCCGCCCGGCACATCGGGGCACTGCCCCAGGAGCGCGGCGGGGACTTCGAGTTGAGCGTCCGCGAGGTGGTCGCGATGGGCCGCACCCCCTACAAGCGGGCCTTCGCGGCCGACGATGCCGAGGACCACCGGATCACCGCCGAGTCCCTGACCAGGGTCGGCATGGCCGGGGCCGCCGACCGCCGGTTCACCCAGCTCTCCGGCGGTGAACGGCAACGGGTGCTGCTGGCCCGGGCGCTCGCCCAGCAGCCGGACGTCCTGGTGCTGGACGAGCCGACCAACCACCTGGACGTCCGGCACCAGGTGGAACTGCTCGCCCTGCTCCGGGAACAGCGCCGCACCACCCTGGTCGCCCTGCACGACCTCAACGCCGCCGCCTCGGTCTGTGACCGGCTGCACGTCCTGCACCGCGGCGCCCTGGTGGCCTCCGGGACGCCGCGCGAGGTGCTGACCGCCGAGCTGCTGGCCGAGGTCTTCGGCGTACGGGCGGCGGTGGTCGAACACCCGCTCACCGGCGATCCGTTGATCGCCTTCGACCACCGGTTCCCGGTAGCGGCACAGGCCGCCGTGCCGGGGCGGTAGCCCGTATCGGCTCCTGTTCCGCCGACCCCGGTGCTGCCGGCTCCGTTCCACCGGCTTCCGATCTACCGGCACTCGTAGTGGCTCGGCCGACCGTCCCGCAGGACCAGTCGGCCGAGCCGCTCGGCTTCCGTGCTGCGCAGCAACTCGCTTTCACCGTCGGTGCGGTGGAGAACCGCGGAGTGCCAGGGCGTGATCCAGGCGTCGGCCGCGGCCAGCAGCCGGATGCCGAACTTGGACGCCCCGGCCGGCTGCGGGTGGATGGAGAGCCGGACGGCCCGCGGGTGGTGCTCGGCGATCAACTCGCCCCAGGCGCGGCTGCGCTGGATCACGCCGTAGGCGCGGCGGCGGCACTCCCGCTGGAGGGCGGAGCGGGTGCCGGTGAAGCCGACGGTGTCCTCGGTGAGGAAGCGGGTGATGCCCCGGTAGAGCCGCAGGGTCTCCTCCTCGGCCAGCACCTGTTCGCGCAACTCCTCGACGCTCGGCGCGTACCGGGCGTGCACCCGGGCGCGCTTCTCGTCGTACGGGAGGTCGCCGAGGACGGCCCGCAGGTCGAAGGTGTCGAGGTGGGCCAGGCCCTCGTGGGCGATCATCGCGGTCAGGGCGTCCGAGTAGGCGTCTATGTGGTCGTCCGGGACGTTGATCAGGTCGCCGAAGATGTGCCCGTCCGAGCAGATCAGGATGCGGGCGCCGGGAGCGTACAGGTGGCCGATCTCGGCGCACAGCCCGTCGAGGAAGGTCAGCGACAGCCGCTCGCCCTCGTCCGGCAGGTGGCCGAGTACCTTCGCCGGGTTCGGTGACTTGCAGGGGAAACCGGGCAGGGTCAGGACGATCGGTTCGCCGGCGGTGATGAAGTCCGCCAACTGGGCGAGCTGGAGCGGGAAGTGCTCCGGGCGGGCGTCGAACTCCGGGTCCGCGGCGCGGCGGTGCGGCAGCAGCAGGCCGAGGACGCGGGCGGCGAGCCGCTCGGCCGACGGGCGGTCCTGGAGCCCGGCGGTGACGGCTCTGGTGACGGCGGTGACGGCGGTGACGGCGGTGACGGGGGTGACGGGGGTGACGGGGGTAGTGGTGACGGGGGTGATGGTGACGGCAGGGGCGGTGCCGACGGGCGGCATGGGGGTCCTCCACGGAAGATGGTGCGGTGCGGCTTCGGGCTGCGGACGACGGTCGACCGGCTCCGGGCGGTCGGAGCCGGGGGCGGAACGGAGAGGCGGAGCAGAAGGGGCGGAGCAGGGGGTGCGCTGCCCCTGGGGTCAGCGGCGGTGGTCGTAGGCGACCGGCAGTCGGTTCACGCCGCGCGCCAGGACGGCCGGGATCCATGCCAGGTCGGCCAGGCCGTCGCCGGGCGCCTCGGCCGGGCGCAGGCCGGGCAGCCGGGTGAGCAGGGTGGCGAGGGCGATCTGGAGTTCGGCCCGGGCGAGCGCGGCGCCGGGGCAGTAGTGGATGCCGTGACCGAAGGCCAGGTGGGCGTTGGGAGTGCGGTCCAGGTCGAGGCGGTCGGGATCGGGGAACTGCTCGTCGTCGCGGTTGGCGGCGCAGAGCGAGACGATCACGGAGTCGCCGGCCGGGACGACGGTGCCGAACAGGTCGCTGTCCTCGGCGAAGAACCGCCAGGTGGTGAGCTCGAACGCGGCGTCGTGGCGCAGCAGTTCCTCCACCGCCCGGGCGAGCCTGCCGGGTTCGTCGAAGCCCTCGCGCAGCCGGGCGAGCTGCTCGGGGTGGCGCAGCAGGGTGACCAGCATGGTGGTGATCTGGTTGGTGACCGGCTCCTGCCCGGCGACCAGCAGCTGGAACACCATCGAGTCGAGCTCCGCGCGGCTCAACTCGCCCGCGTCATGGGCGGAGACGAGCCGGCCCAGCAGGTCCTCCCGGGCCGCCCAGCCTGGTTCCCGGCAGTCCAGGCGCTTGCGGGCGACGACATCGGCGATGTACGTCTGGAGGCCGCGCAGCCGCGCCTCGTACGCCGGGCGGCCGGGGTCCTGCGGGCCGACCGGCTGGACGACCTTGCCCCAGTCCCGATCGAAGCGCTCCGCCAACTCGTTCGGCAGGCCGATGACTTCGGCGAGCACTCGGAAGGGGTAGTGGGCCGCGAAGCCGGCCACCAGGTCAGCGCCGCCGGACTGCGGCAGCTCGTCCACCAGCGCGTCGGCCAGCTCCTGGAACCGGGGCCGCAGCGACTCCACCCGGCGCGGGGCGAAGGCTTCCAGCACGAGTCTGCGCATCGAGCTGTGCTTGGGCGGGTCCTGGTGGAGCAGGTGGACCTGGAGCTGCGAGTGCTGCGGCTCGGGCATGATCGACGCGAGCCGGCGCCAATTGTCGTTGCCCAGGGAGTGGTTCTTGCCCAGGCGGGGGTCGTTGAGGGCCGCGTGGGCGGCCCGGTGGCCGGTGACCAGCCAGGCGTGGATGCCGCTCGGGAACTCCACCCGGTGCACCGGCCCGGCCTCGCGCATCCGCCGGTAGAGCGGGTACGGGTCGCGCTTGTACGCCGGGCCGTACAGCGGGACGGGGGAGGGCAGCCGGTCGTACCCGTACGGGCAGCGCGGGGCGTCGTCGGGGGCGCCCGGAGCGGGGCTCGTGTCGGGGCTCATGCCGGGATTCGTGTCGGTCATCCGAGGGGTCCTTCGGTGTCGGGCGGGGCGGTGTCGGGCGGGGCCATGCGTGGCGGGGCCGGCGTTGCGGTGCGGGGCATGGCGGTGTTGGGCGGTGCGGTGTTGGGCGGTGCGGGGCTGGGCGTTGTGGTGCGGTGCGTTGTCGGGAGGTCAGGACTCGGGGCGGCGGTACAGGGCGAGCAGGGCGACGGCGGTGGCCGCGACCAGGGCGGCCAGGGCGATCCCGGCGCGCGTCCCGCTGGTGTCGCGGGTCCCGGCCAGGGCGGCGGCGGTGCCGAGGGCCGGGCCGAGCGCGAAGCCGAGGCTGCGGGCGAGCTGGACGGCGGAGCCGGCGGTGGCGAGCTTCCCGGGTGGGGAGGCGGACATCACCAGGGCCTGGGTGGGGCCGCCGTTGAGGCCCATCCCGGCACCGGCGAGGGCGAGTCGTGCGGCGATGTCGAGGGCGGACCAGCCGGGGTCCAGCGGGGTGAGCAGGGCCAGGCCGAGAGTGGTGACGGCGGCGCCGGTGAGCGCCGTCGGGCGGGCGCCCCAGCGGTCGGCCAGCCGGCCACCGACGCGGCCGGCCAGCACCATGCCGAGCGGGAACGCCAGCATGGTGAGCGCGGTGGCCGTGGCGCTCTCGCCCCGGGGGCCGCGCAGGTGCTGGGCGAGCAGGTAGTGGCAGGCCGCGAAGCCGGCGGCGAGGGCCAGCACCGAGGCGTTGACTCCGGCGGTCCCGGCGGCCCGCAGCACCTCGGCCACCGGCCGGCCGCCCGGGCGGCGAAGCCAGAGCAGCACCAGCGGCGCGGCGGGCAGGGCGAGCAGCAGCCACAGCGGGGCCCGCGGGGCCAGGGTGAGCCCGAGCAGCGTGGCGGCGACGGCGGCACCGATCAGCGCGGCGTCGCCGAGCGAGGACCGGTCGGGCGGCCGCAGTCCGCCGCGGCGAGGGGCGTGGCGTCGCACGATCAGGACGGCGGCCAGGCAGACCGGCAGCTTGACGAGGAAGATCGCCCGCCAGCCCAGGTGGTCGAGCAGCAGACCGCCGACCACCGGTCCGGTGACGGCGCCGAGCGGACCGAGCGTCGCGGGCACACTCATCGCCCGGCCGCGCAGTTCGGGCCGGACGGAGGTGGCGGCGAGCACCGGCATCAGGACGAAGAGCACGGCTCCGAAGGCGCCCTGGAACAGTCGCGCCGCGATCAGCCAACCGGCCCACGGGGCGCAGGCGGCCAGTGCACTGCACAGGGCGAAGCAGCCGACCGCCAGCAGCAGGGCCGAGCGGGTGCCGACCTGGTCAAGCCACCGGCCGGCTGGCAACAGCAGGGCAACGAGCGGGAGTTGGTATCCGAGGGCGGCCCACTGGGCGACCCCGGGGGAGACGTGCAGGCCGGCCGAGATGTCGGTGAGCGCGAGGTTGACCACGTTCATGTCGAGCATCGCGACGAACGACAGCAGGCCGGCGGCCACGACCAGGCTCCAGCGGTCGACCGGTTCTCGCTGATGGCGCGTCAGGAATCGGTCGGTCGAGGTCGGTTGCGCGGTCATGAAGTCCCTCCGTCTCCCGTGCTGCCGGACCGGACGCCGCCTCGGCGGCGGGGTCCGGTACAGCAGTCGGTGGCGCAGGGGTTCCGGTTCCGAACACCTGGGGGATTTCTTCCGGGGGTGGCGGAATGCGGCGACGGACGGTCGACGGCCGACAGGCGGCAACGTTCAGCGAACAGATGACAGATTTCGAAATCTGTCATCTGTTCGCCGTCGCTCGTTCGATGTCAGCTGTCAGCTGTTCGCCACCCGTCCGCCACCCGTCCGCCGCTCAGCAGGCGGTGGCGAGCTCCCCGGCCTCGGCGGCGCGCAGGCGGGCCACCAGCTCTTCTCGCGCCCGGGCGACCCGGGAGCGGACCGTTCCGACGGGACAGCCGGCGACCTCGGCGGCCTCGGCGTAGCTCAGGCCGACCACCTGTGTCAGTACGAAGGCCTCCCGCCGCTGGGCGGGCACCCGGTCGAGCAGGTCGCCGAGCGCGATGCCGTCCTCGAACCCGGCCGTCGGCGTACCGCCCTGCCGCTCCGCAGCCTCCTGCCAGTCCGGCAGTGCCGCGCAGCGCGGCCTGGCGGCGGCCATCCGGTACCGGTCGATCACCGTGCGCCGGGCGATCGACAGCAGCCAGGTGCGGGCCGAGGATCGCCCGGCGAACGCGGGCAGGCCGCGCAGGGCGCGCAGGAAGGTCTCCTGCGCGAGGTCGTCGGCGGACTGCACGTCGGTCAGATGGGCGACGAAGCGCCAGACGTCCCGTTGGGTCGCCCGGACGAAGGCCTCGACGTCCGCCGCCCGTCCGGAGCGGGCGGTCAGTGCCAGTGCGGTGAGCTGTTCGTCATCCACGGTGGCCCCCCACCCGGCCGGTCTCGACACCACGGCCGTGCGAGACGATGGTCGTATGAGATGCGCGCAGTGTCGTACCGCTCTGTCCGCCCGGCTCGACGGCGAACCGAGCGGCCTGCCGGAGGTCCGGCTGGACAAACACGTCGCGCGCTGCCACGGCTGCCGGGAGTGGCTGGCCCGGGCCGAACAACTGCGCGGTCTGGTGCGGGCGGGCACTGCCGACGGGCCCTCGCCCGAGTGGTCGGCCCGGCTGCTGGCCGGCCTCGGCGGGGACCGGTCGGGAGATCGTGCACCGAACGGTCCGCGGGCCGTCGAGGGCTAGGCGCGGCCAAGGCGCCCGGAGGGGCGGGAACGGCAGGAGGGGGGCGCCGGCCGGAGCCGGTGCGCCGTCGAAGTGAGGCATGGGAAGGTCCCGAGGGGAAGGCGGGGACGGCGTCGCGCAGCGCGACCCCGTCGGCGTCCATGGGCAGCCGCGCGGCACGCCGGCCCCCGGGGGAGGCACAGCGGCGTACGCGAGCCCGCACCCTGGCGCCACGACGGCACGAGGCGCGGCCGTACGGCAGGGCGACCTGCCCGTCGCGGGGGCCCGGCGGCCGGAGTCGGCCGGGGCGGAAAAGGAGCGGCGGGCGCGTCAGCAGGCGAGGGCGAACGCCGGCGGCCCACGCCGGACCACGGCATGCGTCAGCAGCGCCGACCGGGGCGGCCGGGCCCGGTCGTCGACCGGGCGGGGCGGCGCCGGGGCCCGGTGGCCGAAGGGGCGCGCGAACAGCGCCAGCAGCGGGAGCAGCAGAACCCCCGCCACCACCGAGCCGAGCGCGCCGAGCAGCTCGAAGAGCCGGACGAGCGCGGCGTCACCGCGCCAGAGCAGGAGCGCACACGCCAGCGCAGCGAGCACGTGGGCGGCGGTCATCCCCGGCGACATGCCGTGGGACATCCCGTGCGCCATGTCGTGCGCCGGTCCGCTGACCAGGCCCTGCGCCGCGTCGTACGACCCGCCGCCGTGGAACGTGCCGTCCGGCATCACGTGCGACCCGGCAGGCATGCCGGTCATGCTCGTCATGCCTGTCGTCCCGGACAGGTCGGGGCGCACGGTCGTCGCGCCCGGCGCTCCGTGATGCGTTCCCGCCGTCAGTCGCAGGCTTCCGGTGGTCGGTGGGACGTCCGGGTCGATGCCCGCCATCCGTGCCAGTTCGATCGGGGAGAGCCCGCCGGGCGCCCGGTCGGGGTTGCAGAGCAGGAGGGCGGCCCAGTCCGTGGTGGCGAGCCGGCCGAGGCCGCCTCCCCCTCGGGAGAGCGTCCCGGCCTGTTGGAACAGCTGGTGCAGCGCGGTCTGGGCCACGACCATCCAGAGGCTGATCACCCCGAGCCCGCGGCGCTTCCCGGCGAGCAGCCAGGTCAGCCCGAGGACCGCCCCGAACCCACCGGCCAGCACGCTCGGCGAGACACCGGGCCCGGCCATGGCGACGTGCGCGGTGGCGGCCAGCGCCACGCACAGCGCGGCGAAGACCACGGCGCGCAGCAGGCGGATCCGGTCGGTCATCACGATGGCACTCATCGTCGCACCTGCCCCGCCCGGCCCGTACCGCACCCTCCGCTCATGGCTGGTTCTGTGCCGTGAGACCATGCCCGGCCGCTCGCTCCGGCAGCTCACCCCGAGGCCTGTCGGACCGCCTCCCGGCCCGGTCCATGGCCCCGGCGCGTCGAGACGATCAATCACTCGTACGACCATCGGGGCGGTTTGACAGCGCGGTATCTCATGCTCACTTAATGTGCGTCACCCAGTACGGTGCGTATCGGGATGATGCCGTTCAGAAGCAGGGAGGTCCGGCCTTGGAGACCCCGACGGATACCTCGGCGCCCATTGCCGACAGTGCCGAGTCCGCTGCCCCCGCGGAGCCGAGCGTCCCGCAGCAGGCGACGGCCCCGAGAGGCGCGACGGCGTCGAGCGAGGCGAAGGCTCCGGCCGAAGCCGAGGAAACCGAGGAAACCGAGGAAACCGAGGAAGCCACCGAGCCGGCCGAGGCCGCTGAAGCCGCAGGGTCGGCCGAACCTGCCGAACCCGCCGAGCCGACCGGGGCCGTTGGACCCGCCGAGCGTGCCGAAGCCGCTGAGTCGGCGGAACCCGCCGAGTCCGCTGAAGGCGCCGAGCCCGCCGAGCCCGCCGAGCCGGCCGAGCCAGCCGGAGCCGTTGAAGCAGGCGAAGCCGTCGAGCCCGCCGACTCATCAGAGTCCCCCGAGCCCGCCGACTCTGCCGACCCCGCAGCTCCGCCCGAGGCCGCCGACTCGGCCGACTCCGCCGCCCCCGCCGCGCCCGAGTCCGCAGACCTCGCCGACCCTCGCTTCTGGCAGCTGCCTGCCCCCGCCCGCGCCGCCGCCTTCGCCGAGCTGCGCAGCCGCCCCGCCCCGGTGTTCTTCGGCGACCGGGCCACCGGGCGGGGCTTCCATGCCCTGGTCCGCCACGCCGACGTGGTCGAGGCCAGCCGCACCCCCGCCGTCTTCCTCAGCGGCCCCGGCGTGACCACCCCCGTCCCGGCCCGCTGGGTCCGGCTGCTGTTCGGCGACTCGATGGTCAACCTGGACGATCCCCGTCACGCCCAGCTGCGCCGGATCGTCTCGCGGGCGTTCACCCCGCGGCTGCTCGACCGGGTCGAGGAGGACGTCAGGCGGATCAGCACCGAGTTGGTCGACCGGATCGAGCGCGAGCGGCCGGAGGACTTCGTGACCGCCGTCGCCGCCGAACTCCCGTTCCAGGTGATCTGCACCATGATGGGCATCCCGGAACGGCCCCGCCGCACCATCCTCGAGCTGGTCAACCGCACCTCCGAGGACATCGGCGTGGCCCGCCCGCTGCGTCGCCGGCTGCGGGTTCCCGGGCGCGGGCTGCGGGCGCTCGCCCGGATGCAGGGCATCGTCGCCGGGATCGGCCGCCAACGCCGTCGCCGGCCGGAGGAGGACCTGATCTCCGCGCTGGTCACCGCGGACGTGGACGGCCGTCGGCTCACCGGGCGCGAGCTCGGCGCCTTCTTCAGCCTGCTGCTGGTCGCCGGGGTGGAGACCACCCGCAACGCGCTGGCCCACGGCCTGCACCTGCTGACCGTCCATCCCGAGCAGCGGGCCCTGCTGCTCGCGGACCTCGACGGGCTGCTCGGCGGCGCGGTGGACGAGATGGTCCGCCACTCCACGCCGATCATCCAGTTCAACCGGACCCTCGCCGTCGACCACGAGCTGGGCGGTTCCGGCGGGCCGCTGCTGCGCGCGGGAGAGAAGGTCGCGCTGTTCTACGGCTCGGCCAACCGTGACGAGGAGGTCTTCCCCGAGCCGGACGCCTTCGACATCACCCGCACGCCCAACGCCCACCTCGGCTTCGGCGGTGGCGGTCCGCACTACTGCCTCGGCGCGCACCTGGCCCGGCAGGAGATGACGGCGTTGTTCCACGAGCTGTTCACCCGCCTGCCCGAGGCGCGGTCGGTCGGCGAGCCGCAGCTCGTCCCGTCCAGCTTCGACCACCGGGTCCGCTCGCTGCGCTTCACCTTCTGAGCCTCCTCCCGGGCGACGTCAGCCTCCGCACCCGGCTAGTCGGTCGGCTCCCAGACCGCGTGGTCGTGCGCGAACAGCACGCGGTGCGGCCCGTGCTCCGCCACCTGGTCGAGCCAGGCGCGGTACCCCGGCAGCGGTGCGGCGACGCCCTCGCGCGCCGCCCGGCGGGCGAGCAGCGCCTGCCCGTACTCGGAGGCGAAGTCGTACGCCTGCCCGGCCAGCAGGACCGGGCCGCCGCCCGGGCGGTCGATCAGCAGTGACTGGTGGCCCCCGGTGTGGCCGGGCGTGGGAAGCACCCGCACGCCCGGCCAGACCTCGGTCTCGCCGTCGAGTTCGCGGTACTCGGCGCCGGGGAAGTCGACCAGCGCGCCGATGGTGTACCCGCCGCGCCGGGCGGTGGCCAGCTCCTCCGCCTGGACCAGGACGGGGGTGCCCGCGAACAGCGGGTTTCCGCCGCAGTGGTCGAAGTGCAGGTGGCAGTTGACCACCAGGTCGATGTCGCCGACGGCGACCCCGGCCGCGGCGAGCGCCTCCGGCAGCGGGCGGCGGACCGGGCGGTAGTGCGCCTCGGTCTCCGGCTCGCCTCCACCGATCCCGGTGTCGAACAGCAGCAGCCCCTCCGGACGCCGGACCAGGTATGCCAGCACCGGCTCCACGCGCGGCTCCGGGCCGCCCACCTCGGTGGCCGGCCGGACGAAGTACCCCAGGTCGAGACGGTGGATCACGCGCACTTCAGCCCCCCACGTCGTACTGCGTCGCTCTGCCCCGTGCGGCGGCCGCACGGGCCCCCGGTTCGCACCCTACCCGCCGACCGGTAGGCCCCGGTCGGCCTTCACCTGCTTCATCGTCAGGTGCGAGTTGACCTGCGCGATGCCCGGCAGGCCGGAGAGCACGTCGGTGATGAAGCGTTCGTACGCGGCGATGTCGGCCACGGCGATCCGCAGCAGGTAGTCGGGCTCGCCGAACAGCCGGTGGGCCTCCACCACCTCCGGCAGTTCGGCCACCCGGCGCTCGAACTCGGCGACCGTCACCTGGTCCTCGTGACGCATGGTGATGGTCACGAAGGGCTGGAACCCACGTCCGACGGCCGCGCCGTTCAGCACCGCCCGGTAGCCGCGGATCACGCCGTCCTGCTCCAGTCGGCGCACCCTGCGCAGGCAGGGGGAGGGGGTGAGGTCGACCCGGGAGGCCAGCTCGGTGTTGGTCAGGTGCCCGTCCTGCTGGAGTTCGCGGAGGATTCTGCGGTCGATTCGGTCCATGGCGCAACATTCTGCCAAAACGTGGCTCTGACCAGCGAGAAGTCGCCATCGCGTGCCAGCCCGGTCCGGCTACCTTCAGTGACCGGGGCCGCTGCACCGGCTGCACCGGCCCCCGGGACCTCCCAGCGGGCCCCCGGGACCTCCCAGCGGGCCCCCGGGACCTCCCAGCGGGCTCCGGCACCTCCCGGCCGACCCACCGGGGCGAACCCGGCGGACCGCCCGGGCACCCCCGGCCGACCCCGCCGGGCCCACATCGCGACGATCACGACAGGCCACGCCCACGCCCATGGACACCCACGCCCTCCTCCTCTTCCTCGGAGTCGACCTGCTGCTGGTCTGCACCCCGGGCCCCGACTGGCTCTACATCGCCGCCCGAGGCCTCGGCCAGGGACGCCGTGCCGCGCTGACCGCGGTCGGCGGGGTCTGCGCCGGGTACGCCGTCCACACCCTGCTCTCCAGCGCCGGACTGGCCGCCGCGCTGCGCGCCGTCCCGGCCGCCCTGCCCGTGCTGCGCCTCACCGGTGCCGCGTACCTGCTGGTGCTGGCCGTCATGATGCTGCTGGCGCTGCGCAAGGGCGGGGGCGCCGCCGCCCTGGCCGCGCCCAAGCCGCAGTCCACCAGGACGGTGCTGCGCCAGAGCGTGCTGACCGCGCTGCTCAACCCCAAGGGCCTGCTGCTCTACCTCTCCCTGGTGCCGCAGTTCGTCGACCCGGCCGCCGCGCTGCCGGTCGGCGTGCAGGTGCTCGCGCTCGGCTCGCTCAACGTGCTGGCCTGCGCGGTGGTGTACGGGCTGGTCGCGCACGCCAGTGGGCGGCTCGGCGGCCGGTTCGGCGGCTCCCCGCAGGCGGCCCGCCGGATGACCGTGGTGTCGGCGGTCCTGCTGATGTTGGTGGCGGGCGTCACGGCGACCGCCTGAGAACCGGAGCACAATGCCGGACATGACTGATCGTCCGTTGCCAGAAGGAACCACCGGAATCGCCGGATCCACCGGATCCACCGGAACCACCGGAACCACCGGATACGTCGACGGCCCCACCGCCCATGCCTGGGCGGCTCTCGGGGGATCACCCGAGCTGCTGGAACGGGTGAGCTTCCAGGGGCCGGACGACGTCCTGCCCTCCGGTCTGCCGGTGCTCCGGCTCGCCCGCGCCACCGTGGCGGTCTGCTCGCTGGCCGCCGCCGAACTCGCGGCTCACCGCAGCGGTGCGGCGGTCCAGGCCGCCTCGGCGGTCCCGGCGGCCCCGGTCGCTCCGGCTGCCCAGGCCGTCCCCGCCGTCCGGGTCGACCAGGGCGCGGTGGCCACCGCCTTCGTCAGCGAGCGGCACCTGACGGTCGACGGCCGTGCGCCCGTCTCCTTCGCCCCGCACTCCGGCTTCTGGCGCACCGCCGACGGCTGGGTGCGCACCCACGCCAACTACCCGCACCACCGCGCCCGGCTGCTCTCCGCCCTCGACCTCGCCGCCGACGCCGGGCCCGAGCAACTCGCCGAGGCGCTCGGCAAGCTGCCGGCCGAGCGGGTCCAGGAGCGCGCGTACGCGGCGGGAGCGCTCGCGGTCGCCGTCGCGCCGGTGGGCCCTGCCATGCACCCCCTGGTGGAGCACCGGGAGGTCGGTGCAGCCGCCGCGTCCGCGCCGGTCCGTCCGCTCGGTGAGGCCCCGGTGGACCGGCCCGCCGCCGGGGTCCGGGTCCTCGACCTCACCCGGGTGATCGCCGGACCGGTCGCCACCCGCGCCCTCGCCCTGCTCGGCGCCGACGTCCTGCGCGTCGACCCGCCCCGGTTGCCGGAGGCCGAGGACGCCCACGCCGACACCGGCTTCGGCAAGCGCTCCACCCGGCTCGACCTCGCCGCGCCGGCCGACCGTGCCGTGTTCGAGGAACTGCTCGCCACCGCCGACGTCGTCGTCACGGCCTACCGCCCCGGCGCCCTCGACGCCCACGGCCTCGGCCCCGACGCGTTGTTCGCCCGCCGCCCGGACCTGATCCTCGCCCAGCTCCGCGCCTGGGGCTGGGCCGGCCCCTGGGCCGGCCGGCGCGGCTTCGACAGCCTGGTCCAGGCGGGCGTCGGCATCGCCGCGCACGAGGCCGCCCCCGACGGCCGCCCCGGCGTGCTGCCCGCCCAGGCCCTCGACCATGGCACCGGCTACCTCATCGCCGCCGCCGTCCTGCGCGCCCTCACCGACCAGCGCACCCGCCGCCCCGGCGGCCGCCATCTCCGCTTCTCCCTCGCCGGCACGGCCTCCTGGCTGCTGCACGGCATCGAACCGGAACCGGACGCGCCGCACGAGGCCTCGCCCGAGCGGTACGACCCCTCCCGGTGGCTGACCGAGACCGATTCCGCGTACGGTCGGCTGCGCCATGCCCTGCCGCCGATCGGGTACGAGGGCGCGCCCGCGGACTGGTCGCGCCCGCCGGGGCGCTGGGGAACGGACGAGCCGGTCTGGCTCTGACGGCCTCGGGCGGCGCTGTCCAGGGCGTCCGGCAGCGGGGACGGACGCCGGGGCCGGGGAGCTGTTCGACCCGGCCGAGGAGCGGATGCTCGTCGCCGTCACCGAACTCGACGGCTGACCGACGTCCGGCTCGCCCCGGAGCGGCTGGAGGCCGCCACCTTCCGGATCGGCTACGCGCCGCGCCCGTGAAGCCGGGTGCCCGTGAAGCGCCCCGCTCCTGAAGTCCCGGTCCTGAAGTCCCGGCCATGAAGCTCCACGGTCGTGAAGCTCCCGGTCGAGAAGCCCCTTGCTCAGCCGTGAGGCCGTGCCCCGGTGGGGCACGGCCTCACGACACCGGGGGAGGTCAGACGCCGGATGGGATCTGCTTGGCCCGGCTGCGGACCTGGATCGCCGTCACGATCTCGACCAGGCCCAGGATCACCAGCCAGCATCCGGCCAGCACGGCCAGCGCGGTGATCGAGCCGACCGGCCACACCATCAGCAGCACGCCGGCCAGGGTGTTGGCCACGCCCGCGAAGGCCTGCCAGCCGCGGGCGGGCATCAGCGGGTCGGAGATCGCGGCGGCGAGCTGGGTGATGCCGCGGAACAGCCAGCCGATCCCGATCCAGAGCGCGAGCAGCAGCAGCGACTGCGCCGCGCTGCGGAAGCAGAGCAGCCCCAGTAGCACGCAGATCGCACCGCTGATGAAGGCCAGCACCCGAAGCGCCGTGGTGGAGTGGGTGCCGAACGCGGCGATCAGCTGCACGACGCCGATCACCAGCAGGTAGAGGCCGAACAGTACGCCCACCACCAGGAGCGTCTCCTCGGGCCAGGCGAAGACCACGATCCCGAGGGCGAGCGAGGCGAGTCCGGCGAGCAGCAGGACCTGCCAGGCGGCCTTGGCGAGCAGTCCGAGCGGTCCCTGGACCGGGGTACCGTCGGGGGTGATGATCGGAGGGGCCACGGTGGCGTACTCCTCGGGTTGAGGCCGGGCGACGGGTGACCGGTGACCGGTGTCGTGCTGGGTGCATGACGCCGTACGGGTGAGGTCGGGTCGGCCGGCTGACGGGCAGGGGACGAACCCCAGCGTCTCCGCGCCACGGCCGGACCGCGCGCCGGATACGGCCGTCCGGGGGATCCGCCGCAGTCGCCGGAACGTCACCCTCCGGACACTTTCCGTCGATATCATCCGGCGATATGACTTCTGAAGGGTGGGGGACCCCTCCGGTCGAGCCGATCAGCCAGCACTACATCGTCTGCGGGGGCAACGCGCTGGCTCACCGACTTGTCCTGGAACTCGTCGAGCACTACGAGGTCCCGGTCGTCGTCCTGGTCGCCGACCGAACCCGCGATCACGCGCCGCAGATCGAGCAACTCGACGGCGTCGCGGCGGTCGTGGAGTACGCCAGCATCACGGAGGAGGCGCTGCGTGCGGTGTCCATCGGCACCGCGCGCGGCCTCGCCCTGGTCGAGGGGAGCGACCAGGAGAACATCCACGCCGCGCTCAGCGCCCAGAACCACAACCCGGACATCCGCATCGTCTTCCGGATGTTCAACCAGCGGCTCGGCGAGAACATCGAGCGGCTGCTCAGGAACGGTGCCGCGCTCTCCGGTTCCGCCACCGCCGCCCCGGCCTTCGCCTCCGCGGCGCTCGGGCGCCCCAACTCGGTGGAGATCGACGGGCGTTACCTGCACATCGCGTTCGACGACGACATCACCTCGGACCGGATCTGCGTGGTCGCCGACCAGATCGACCGGCAGGACCTCGGCAGGATCCGGCTGCTGCCCGAGCAGCAGGGCGACTCGGCCGAATTCGTCAGGCTCGCCAGCGAGTTCGGCGACGACGGGCCGATCCGACCCGGCGGCGTGCGGCGCGAACCGGCGCCTGTGGTCGAACCCGCCGCGGAGGAGGAACCAGCCGGCAGGGCGGCGCTCCAGATGCTGCGGATGGAGCCCCGGGAACCGATCGACTGGAAGCGACGGCTGCGCTGGCGGCTGCTCGACACCATGCGCTTCTTCACCAGCGCCCGGATGCGGTTGGTGCTGCTCACCGCCCTCGCGGCGGTGCTGCTGGCCTTCGGGGTGCTCTGGTACCTCAACCGGAACTTCGGCTGGACCGTCTACGTCACGCTGCTCGACCTGGCCGGCGCCGCCCAGCCGGACCAGCTCTCCGACATCTCCTCCGGGACGGGCACCGGCGGGTTCTGGCAACGCGTCGCGCAGGTGGTGATCACCATCTGCGGGATCACCTTCGCGCCGGTGGCCACCGCCATCGCGGTCGAGGTGCTGGGCTCCGGGCGGCGCGGGCAGCCGCGCAACCCCGGGGCGGGCACCCGGGACCACGTGATCGTCGTCGGCCTCGGCAACGTCGGTACCCGCGTCGCGACCCAACTGCACGGCATGGGCGTGCCGGTGGTCTGCATGGAGCGGGACCCGCAGGCCCGCGGCATCTCCGCCGTCCGGGCGCTGGGGATCCCGGTGGTGATGGGCGACGGCCCCTTCGAGCAGCAACTGCGCCGGGCCCGGCTGAAGCACAGCCGGGCGCTGGTCGCGGTCAGCGGGGACGACGCCACCAACCTGGAGGCGGCCCTGGAGGCGCGCCACGGCAAACCCGAGGTCCGGGTGGTGGTGCGGCTGTTCGAGGACGACTTCGCCAGCCACTTCTACAAGACGCTGGACAACGCGGCCTCCCGGTCGGTGTCCTATCTGGCCGCGCCCGCCTTCGCGGCGGCGCTGATGGGGCGGGAGGTGCGCGGGACGCTGTCGGTGCTCCGGCACGTGCTGCTGATCGCCGAGCTGAAGGTGGAGGACGGCAGCGGGCTGATCGGGCTGAACCGGCACGACCTGGAGGACCCGGGCGGCGTCCGGGTGATCGCCGTGCGCTTCGCCCACGGCGGGTCGCTGCAGTGGAACTTCCCGGACCGTACCCGGCGACTCGCCCCGGGCGACCAGATCGTCGTCGCCGCCACCCGCAGTGGGCTCGCCCGGCTGAACACGGTGGCGGTGGAGGAGGGCTGAGCGTGGCGGCCGACAGCGGGAGGCCTTCGACGAACAGCCGACGGCCTCCCGCGGGCGGCTCTCGGCTGAGGCTTCAGCGGACAGCGTTCAGCGGACAGAGTTCAGCTGACAGATTTCAGATGCTGAAATCTGTCAGCCGTCTGCTGTCGACTGTCCGCCGTCATCCGTCGGACGCCCTCCGCCGTCAGCGGTTCCGGAACTCCGGCGGGCGCTTCTCGGCGAACGCCGCCATGCCCTCCTTCTGGTCCGCCGTGGCGAAGGCCGCGTGGAAGAGGCGGCGCTCGAAGCGGACGCCCTCGGCCAGGGTGGTCTCGAAGGCGCGGTTGACGCTCTCCTTCATCATGATCGCTGCCGGGGCGGACATCGCCGCGACGGTCTCGGCTGTGGCGAGGGCCTCGGACAGCAGCTGGTCCGCCGGGACGATCCGGGAGACCAGTCCGGCCCGCTCGGCCTCCTCGGCGCCCATCATCCGGCCGGTCAGGCACAGCTCCATGGCCTTCGCCTTGCCGACCGCCCGGGTCAGCCGCTGCGAGCCGCCGATGCCGGGGATCACCCCGAGCTTGATCTCCGGCTGACCGAACTTCGCGGTGTCCGCCGCCAGCAGGATGTCGCAGAGCATCGCCAGCTCGCAGCCGCCGCCCAGCGCGAACCCGGCCACCGCCGCGATCACCGGCTTGCGCAGGGCGCCGAGCCGGTCCCACGGGCCCAGCCAGTCGTCCAGGTAGACGTCCGGGAACCGGTTGCCCTGCATCTCCTTGATGTCGGCGCCGGCCGCGAAGGCCTTCTCCGAGCCGGTGATCACCAGACAGCCGATCTCCGGGTCCCGGTCGAAGACGGTCGCGGCGGCGACCACCTCGTTCATGAGCTGGGTGTTCAGCGCGTTGAGCGCCTTCGGCCGGTTGAGCGTGATCAGCCCCACCCGGCCCTTGCGCTCGACCAGGATCGTCTCGTAGGTCTCGGTCTCGGTCATCGCCGTCGACTCCCATTTCCGCTGCTCGGCGCCCGTGGGAGCGCCCTGACCACCCAACGATCTACGACGCGCCCCGCCTCGCGCCAGTCTTGGTATGCGAGACGCCGGTCACCAGGTGCTGGAGGAGGGGCGGGGATCAGGCCAGGCCCAGTTCGTCGCCCTCGCGCGGGGCGAAGTAGCGGGCGACGTCCGCCTCCGTCACCTCGGCGAGCGTGCCGGGCTTCCAGCGGGGGTCGCGGTCCTTGTCGATCACCTGCGCGCGGATGCCCTCGACCATGTCGTGGCTCTCCAGCGCGGTGCAGGAGATCCGGTACTCCTGGTCGAGCACGGCCTCCAGCGAAGGGAGGGTGCGGGCGCGGCGCAGCGCGGCCAGGGTGGTCTTGACGGCGGTGGGGGAGTTCGCCAGGACCGCGACGGCGGCCTCCTTCGCCTCCGGGACACCGGAGTTCAGCAGCCGGTCGACGATCTCCTCGACCGTGTCGGCCGCGTAGCAGGCGTCGATCCAGCTGCGCTGGGCGGCCAGCGCGGCGGGCGGCGCGGGCTCGGCGTGCGCGGCGACCATGCCGTCGACCAGGGCGGCGGCCTCGGCGGCGGTGCCGCTGGTCGCCGCGGCGGTGCTCCGGGCCAGGGCGTCGAGCAGGTCGGGGATGCGCGGCGAGGGTACGAAGTGGTCCGCGAACCCGCACAGCAGGGCGTCGCCCGGGCCCATCGAGGTTGCGGTGAGCGCGAGGTGGGTGCCCAACTCGCCCGGGGCGTGGGCGAGCAGTCGACTGCCGCCGACGTCAGGGGCGATGCCGATCCGGGTCTCGGGCATCGCGACGGTGGAACGCTCGGTGACGATCCGCACCGCGCCGTGGGCGGAGACGCCGACGCCGCCGCCCATGGTGATGCCGTCCTGGACCGCGACGTACGGCTTCGGATAGCGGGCGATCAGGGCGTTCAGCCGGTACTCGTCGCGGAAGAACGCCCGGGTGCCCGCTCCTCCCGCCCTGGCGTCGTCGTGCATCGCGCGGATGTCGCCGCCGGCGCACAGGCCGCGCTCGCCCGCGCCGGTCAGGACGACGGCGCGTATCCGGTCGTCCTCGGCCCAGTCGTCCAGAGTGGCGCGCAGGGCGGTGACCATGCCGTGGGTCAGCGAGTTGAGCGCCCTCGGGCGGTTCAGCACGAGCCGCCCGACGCCGCCGTCCAGGAAGGCCTGGACCTCCGCCACCTCTGTGCTCATCCGGCCCGCTCCCGTTCCTCTGTGCTGTCGACATCCGTCGGAGCCCGTCGGAGTCCGATGGAGTGCGCCGGAGCCCTTCGAAGTCCGCCTGGTGTCCACCGTACCGGGGGCGGCGGGGAGCACTGATCACCGGATCGGGAAGCGGGGACGGAGAACGGATGACAGCTGACAGATGATGAAATCTGTCAGCTGTCATCCGTGACCGGTGATCCGTGATCCGTGGTCCGTCAGCTGTCAGCTGCCGACTGTCACCCGTGAGCGCTCAGCCGCGCACGCGTCCGGTGACCTCGCCGAACCCGATCACGGCGCCGTCCGGCCCGGGCGCGGTGGCGGTGATGGTCACCTCGTCGCCGTCCTCCAGGAACGTCCGGGTCGTCCCGTCCGGGAGCTTCAGCGGCTCCTCGCCGTTCCAGGTCAGCTCGATCAGTGCACCCCGGGTGTCCCGCTCCGGCCCGCTGACCGTGCCGGAGGCGAACAGGTCGCCGGTGCGCAGCGAGGCGCCGTTGACGGTCATGTGGGTCAGCTGCTGCTGCGCCGTCCAGTACATGGTGGCGAACGGCGGCCGGGAGACGGGGTGCCCGTTCAGCCGGACCTCCATCGCCAGGTCCAGGCCCCACGGCTCGCCGCCCCGGTCGTCCAGGTACGCCAGCGGCTCGACGTCGCGCTCCGGCGGTGCGACCCGGGCGTGCTCCAGCGCCTCCAACGGCACGATCCACGGCGAGACCGAGGTCGCGAAGGACTTGCCGAGGAACGGGCCGAGCGGCACGTACTCCCAGGCCTGGATGTCGCGCGCCGACCAGTCGTTGAGCAGGCAGACGCCGAACACGTGCTCGCGGAAGTCGTCCAGGACGACCGGCCGGCCGAGCTCGGACGGCGTACCGACGACGAAGCCGACCTCGGCCTCGATGTCCAGCCGGCGCGACGGCCCGAAGGTCGGCGCGGAGTCGGCGGGCGCCTTGCGCTGTCCGTGCGGCCGCACCACCGGCGTGCCGGAGACCACGACCGTGCCCGCCCGCCCGTGGTAACCGATCGGCAGGTGCTTCCAGTTGGGGGTGAGCGGCTCAGTGCCCGGGCGGAAGATCCGGCCCAGGTTGGTGGCGTGGTGCTCCGAGGCGTAGAAGTCGACGTAGTCGGCGACCTCGAACGGCAGGTGCAGCTCCACCGCGTCGGCCGGCAGCAGCGCCGGCGACAGCGCCTCGCGGAAGGACTCGTCGGTGAGCCAGGTGGTGAGGTCCGCCCGCACCCGGGTCCAGGCCGGACGCCCCGCCGCCATCAGCGGGTTGAGCGAGTCCGCCTCCAGCAGCGTCGACGGCGCGCCGGCCGCGCGGGCGGCCGCCCCGGCGTCCAGCACGAAGTCTCCGACGCGCACGCCGATCCGGCGCCGGCCCGGCTGGTCGGCGGCGGTGAAGACGCCGTACGGCAGGTTGTGCACGCCGAACGGCGAGTCCTGGGCGCTGGCGAGCCAGCTGCCGGTGCTGCTGGGGGTGGTGCTCAACGGTCCTCCTGGTGCAGTGGACTGGGCGACGACAGCAGGCCGAGTGCGGCCAGGTCACCCAGGGGCTCGGCGATGCTACAGGTGCCGAAAGCAGTGAACGAGTTGCGGATCACCGTGACCTGACGATCCGTCAGCGACCGGACCGCCTTGGCCAGCACCTCGCCGTCGCGCTCCGCCAGCACCGCCGCGGCCGCGGCCCGGTCGGTCTCCTGTGCGGCCAGCAGCACGTTCAGGAAGCCGTGGTGCTCGAAGCCGGTCTCCGGGTCGGTGTGCCGGACGGCGTTGTGCAGCCCGGCCGTGCACTTGTACGGCAGCCCGCGCCGCGCGCAGCCGGTGAGGAAGGCGGCCAGCTCGTCCTCGTCCGGGAACGCCTCGGCGACCAGCCCGCCGGTGCGGAACTTCGCCCGGTACGGGCTGTCCACCAGCGCGTCCAGGACGGCGTCCAGTCCGTCCCCGCGCAGGAGTTCGCGCGGCAGTTCGACGGCGGCCGGGACGTCCGGTGGCAGCAGCCGGTCCAGTGCGGCCACCGCCTCGGCGGCGTCCCGGGTGGCCAGCTCGACGCCGGCCAGCTCGAACGGCGCGGCGGCGGCGAGCGCCGGGGCGAGCTCGGTGCTGCCCCCCGGCAGCACCAGCCCGACCTTGAGCGGCCGGTCGCCCGCCACCGCCGAGCCGTCCGCCCCCGCCGTGCCCCCGTCGGTGTCGGCGGTCGAGACCGCCGCGGCCAACTCGCCCAGTCGGCCGGCCCCGCAGAGGAACGGCCCGACCGCCTCGGCGTACCAGGCAGCGCGGTGCGCCCGGTGCGCGGGCACCGCCTCGACGACCGGGAGGTTCCCCGGCGGGAACACCGCCGCGTCGTCGAACAGTTCGCGGAACAGCTCGGGGATCACTCCCCCCGAAGGCAGTGCGCTCATCGCCCGGGCCCCCGACCGGCCCAGGTCCAGGCGTAGTCGGCGTCCTCGCCGGCCCGGCCGCCCTCGCCGAGCTCCAGCGGGCGGAAGGTGTCCACCATGACGGCCAGCTCGTCGAAGAACTCCACGCCGATGCTGCGCTCGTACGCCCCCGGCTGCGGGCCGTGGGTGTGCCCGCCCGGGTGCAGCGAGATCGAGCCCTGGCCGATGCCGGAGCCCTTGCGCGCCGCGTAGTCGCCGCCGCAGTAGAACATGACCTCGTCGCTGTCCACGTTGGCGTGGTAGTAGGGCACCGGGATCGACAGCGGGTGGTAGTCCACCTTGCGCGGAACGAAGTTGCAGATCACGAAGCCGTTGCCCTCGAAGACCTGGTGGGCCGGCGGCGGCTGGTGGATCCGGCCGGTGATCGGCTCGAAGTCCTTGATGTTGAAGGCGTACGGGTACAGGCAGCCGTCCCAGCCGACCACGTCGAAGGGGTGGTGCGGCACGGTGTAGCGGGTGCCCGCGACCCCGTTCGGGCCGCGGTGCTTGACCAGCACGTCGACGTCCCCGGGGGCGTCGACGACCAGCGGTCCGACCGGTCCGCGGAAGTCCCGCTCGCAGTACGGCGCGTGCTCCAGCAGCTGCCCGTACTTCGACAGGTAGCGCTTGACCGGGGTGATGTGGCTGTTCGCCTCGATGCAGTACGCGCGCAGCGGCTCGTCGCCGGACGGCACCCAGCGGTGGGTGGTGGCGCGCGGGACGATCACGTAGTCGCCCTGCCCGACCTCGATCGAGCCGAACACCGTCTCGACCGTGCCGGAGCCGGACTCCACGTAGACGCACTCGTCGCCGAGTCCGTTGCGGTAGAGCTCGCTCGGGGCCCCGGCGGCGACGTACGAGATCCGCACGTCGCCGTTGCCGAGGACCAGCCGGCGGCTGCCGACGACGTCCGCGGACTTCCAGTCCTGGTCCGCGAACAGCTCGTGCAGCTTGAGGTGCCGAGGGAGGAGCGGGTGGTTGGGCACCGTGGACTGGTCCGGCAGCTCCCAGGGCACCGCGTTGACCACCGCCGACGGGATGCCCCGGTGGTAGAGCAGCGAGGAGTCCGAAGAGAACCCCTCCTCGCCCATCAACTCCTCGTAGTACAGCCCGCCTTCGGGGGTGCGGTGCTGGGTGTGCCGCTTGGGCGGGATGCTGCCCAGCTGCCGGTAGTACGCCATCTCCGTGGTCCTCCTCGACCGTTTGGCAGAGATCCGTTCGTCAGAGCTCGGCGGAGCCCGTCACGGGCCCCGTTGGCCGGAGCCCGTCGGAGCTCCGTTCGCCGGAGCCCGTCAGAGCTCCGATCGCCGGAGCCCGTCAGAGCTCCGATCGCCGGTGCCCGGCTCGTCGGAGCCGTCGGACGCTCACAGGTTGCCGCGTCGGTCCTGCTCGCGCTCGATGGACTCGAAGAGCGCCTTGAAGTTGCCCTTGCCGAAGCCGAGCGAACCGTGCCGCTCGATGAACTCGTAGAAGACGGTGGGGCGGTCGCCGATCGGCTTGGTGAAGATCTGCAGCAGGTAGCCGTCCTCGTCGCGGTCGACCAGGATGCCGCGCTTCTTCAGCTCCTCGATCGGCACCCGGACCTTGCCGATCCGCTCGCGCAGCTCCGGGTCGTCGTAGTAGGCGTCCGGGGTGTTGAGGAACTCCACGCCGCGGGCGCGCAGCACGTCCACGGTGGTGAGGATGTCGTTGGTGGCGAGCGCCATGTGCTGGCAGCCGGGGCCGGTGTAGAACTCCAGGTACTCGTCGATCTGGGACTTCTTCTTGGCGATGGCCGGCTCGTTGAGCGGGAACTTCACCCGGTGGTTGCCGCTGGCGACGACCTTGGACATCAGCGCGGAGTACTCGGTGGCGATGTCGTCGCCGACGAACTCGGCCATGTTCACGAAGCCCATGACGCGGTTGTAGAACGACACCCACTCGTCCATCCGGCCCAGCTCGACGTTGCCGACGGCGTGGTCGAGGGCCTGGAAGAGGCGCTTGGGCGAGCCCTCCGGGTGGGTGACCTTGCTCTCCGCGACGACGTAGCCCGGCAGGTAGGGGCCGTGGTAGCGGGAGCGGTCGATCAGGGTGTGGCGGGTCTCGCCGTAGGTGGCGATGGCCGCGCGGCGCACGGTGCCGTTCTCGTCCGAGACGTCGTTCGGCTCCTCCAGCACGGTGGCGCCGGTCGCGCGGGCGTGCTCGATGCACTTGTCGACGTCCGGGACCTCCAGGGCGAGGTCGACGACGCCGTCGCCGTGGCGGCGGTGGTGGTCCAGCAGCGGGCTGCCCGGCTGGACACCGCCCTTGATCACGAAGCGGCAGGAACCGGAGCGGAGCACGTACGCCTTGCGGTCCCGGCGGCCGGTCTCCGGGCCGGAGTAGGCGACCAGCTCCATGCCGAAGACGACCTGGTAGAACTGCGCCGTCTGGGTGGCGTTGCCGACCACGAAGACGACCGCGTCCTGGGCCGTCACGGGGAACGGGTCGGTGGCGGCGTCGTGCTCGACGAGGCCGACGAGGCGGCGCAGCTGGTCGGCGTCAAGACCGGCCTCGCGCTCCTCGGGGGTCAACTCAAGGGCGTGGGTCTGCGGGGTCATCGCTCGTTCCTCCACTTCGGGCCTCGCCGTCGAGGCTTCCGCTGGATCGCGACCGCACCGCGAACGGGTGGGCGGTGTGGTTGCGGAGAGCTTGCTACTGTCGGGGTGGTTGGGCAACAGGTCGGATTTTGACTGCTCAATGTGTACAAGCTGATCAGAAAATCCCGCTATTGGCTGCGCAAAATGCGCTGCTGACCGGGGACGATGCACGAATCCTGCGCAATGGGACGGTCACGCACTTCCGAGGCCGGTGGGGCGCGGGAGGTGGCGCAGGAACCAGTCCGAGGCCAGTTCGGCGACCCGGTTCAGCGTCCCGGGTTCCTCGAACAGGTGGCTCGCGTGCGGGACCACCGCGAGCCCGGTCTCGCAGCGCAGCCGACTCCGGGCCTGCCGGTTGAGGTCGAGCACGGTGGGGTCCAGGGAGCCGACGACGAGCAGCGTCGGAGCGCGGACCCGGGCCAGGGTCTCGGGTGCGGCGAGGTCCGGGCGACCGCCCCGGGAGACCACGGCGCGCACCGCCGGGCCCAGCTCGGCGGCGGTGTGCAGCGCGGCCGCGGCGCCGGTGCTGGCGCCGAACAGGCCGAGCGGAAGGCCCCGGGTCTCGGGCACGGTGGCGTCCGGGTCGCCCTGCGCCGTGCCCAGGTGCCGGGCTACGGCGGTCAGCCGGCCGCCCAGCAGCGCCACGTCGAACACGTTCCGCCGGTCGGCCTCCTCGGCCTCGGTGAGCAGGTCGAACAGCAGCGTGGCCAGCCCGGTGCGGTTCAGGTACTCGGCGACGTACCGGTTGCGCGGGCTGTGCCGGCCGCTGCCGCTGCCGTGCGCGAAGACGACGACCCCGCGCGCGCCGGCCGGGACGGCCAGCCGGCCCGCGAGGCGGGCCCCGGCGACGGGCAGCAGCAGCTCGCGGTCGACGCCGGCGGAGGCTGCGGGCGGGTCGCCGCCGGCCTCGGCCAGCAGCCGCAGCACTTCCTCGTCCTCGGTCTGGGTGAAGTCGGCGTAGAACTCGCCGATCGCGTAGAACGGGGACGGCGTGTCGACGCAGACCAGTTCGTCGGCGACCTCGTCGAGGCGCTCGGCCCAGTCCGCCGGCGCGACCGGAACCGCGAGCACCACCCGGTCCGCGCCGCGCTCCCGGACGATCCGGCAGGCCGCCCGGGCGGTGGAGCCGGTGGCGATGCCGTCGTCCACCACGATCACCGTGCGCCCGCGCAGGTCGGTGGGCGGCCGGTCGCCCCGGTAGCGGCGGGCCCGGCGCGCCAGCTCGGCGCGCTCGCGCCGCTCCACCTCGGCCAGTTGCTCGTCGGTGACCGCGGAGAACCGGATGATCTGGTCGTTCAGCACCCGGACGCCGTCCTCGCCGATCGCCCCCATGCCGAGCTCCGGCTGGTAGGGCACGCCGAGCTTGCGGATCACGCAGATGTCCAGCGGCGCGCCGAGCACCGCGGCGACCTCGGCGGCCACCGGCACGCCGCCCCTCGGCAGCGCCACGATCACGGTGTCGGGGCCGGCCAGGTGGCCCAGGCGTGCGGCCAGCCGACGGCCCGCCTCGGTGCGGTCGGCGAAGCGGGTGAAGTGGGTTCCGGTGACGTGCATGACACGGCCTCCGGTTCCACCGTACGTCGTTCCGGTCGGCTCGGGGCGTTCGCGGGCGGGGGCGTTCCGTGTGCGTCTCGGGTGCGCTCGGGGTGCGGGTGCGGGTGCGGGTCGGTGGCGAGGCGGAGACGGGACGGGATCTCCGCGCGGCGGCGGGCCGGGATCCCGGGTGGGGCGGACCGGGATCGGGGCCGGGGCCAGATCGGGATCGGGGCCGGTGTCAGACCGGGATCGGGATCGGGGCCGGGGGCAGACCGGGATCGGGATCGGGGCCGGGGTCAGACCGGGATCGGGCCGGGATCGGATCGGGAGCCGGACGGGACGACACCCCCGTGTGGCCGGGACAGCGGGCGGCGCACGGTGGAGCACAGAGGCGGACCACGGAGCCCGCCCGCGACCGGAAGGAGCGCCCGTCATGTCGGGCACCGTCATCACCGACCTGCGCCGCCGAGGCGCCGTCGACCCCGGCCGCCTGCTCGCCGGACCGCTGCGCGGTGTCGGCCTGCAACGACTCGACCCGGGCCGGCGCGTGGAGCTGGCCGCCGACGGCATCGAGCACGCGCTCTACGTGATCGCCGGCTCCGGGCTCGCCGAACTGCCCGAGGGCACCGCGCACCCGGACCACCCGGAGCGCGCCGACGCGGGCCTGCCGCTGGTCGAGGGCACCGCGGTCGTGCTGCCGCTCGGCTCGCGGACCGTCCTGACCGCCGGGACGGCCGGGCTGGAGTACTTCCACGCCCTGCTCGCCGTCCCCGCCCCCTCCGTCCACCGTTCCGAAGCCTCTCCCGAAGAAGGTGACCCCAGGTGATCGTCACCACCGACACCGGCGCGGCCATGGTCGTCATCGGCCCGAACGGTGAGCGCGTGCGGATCCGCTCCCTCGCCCGGAGCCGGATGCTCGCCAGCGCCTGCGAGGCCTTCGACCACCTGCGGCTGAGCCCGGGCGCCCACCACGTCCTCCCGGGCCGGCCCGACACCGAGACCGTCCTGCACGTGCTGCGCGGCGCCGCCATCGTCGGCCAACTGTCCGAGGAGCCGGACCACTTGGCATCCGAGGGCGATCTGCTGCTGGCCCGCCGCGGCCGCACCCTGCACCTGGAAGCCGGGCCGCTCGGCGCGGAGCTGCTCTGCCTGACGCTCGCCGTCCCCCGGCACTCCGCCGGCACCCGGGCCGCCCTGGCCCGGCGCCGCGCCACCCGCCGCGACCGGCCCTGACCGGCCCTGACCGGCCCTGATGGGTCCTGACGGGTCCCGGCCGGTCGTGCCTGTCCAGCCTGTCCTGCCTGACCTCGTCGGAGGAGGTCTCTCGTGATCCTCGTCCCTGCCGCCGTCCCCCGCACCGCACCCGCGTTCCAGCGGCTGATCGACCCCGAGCAGCGGCCGGCCGTCCGCGCCGGACTCACCGTCGAGGCGCTGCCGCCTGGCGTCCGGGTCGAGCAACTCCCTTACGAATCCTCCGAGTCGGTGACCGTGGTGCTCTCCGGCCGGCTGTTCGCGGCCGGCCGGATCCTCTCCCCGGGCGAGGCACTGCACCACCGCCCCGGCACCTCCTGCCGGATCGCCGCCGTCCGCGGCACGCCGACCACCGTGCTCACCGTCCGCCCGACGCCGCTCCGGGGTGCCATCCCGGCCCAGCGGTCGGACTCCGCGCCCGCCGCGAGCCGGCGGCAGGTGGAAGTGGGCATCGTGCGGCTCGACCCGGGCGGCACCTGCGGACCGTACACGGACCGGGCCGCCGACGCCTTCCTGGTGGTCCTCTCCGGGGCCGCCGCCTTCCTCGGCGATCTGGGTGAAGTCCTGCTGCACTCCGGTGACTTGGTCTACGCCCGGGCCGGGGAGCGGTACGGCCTGCGGGCCGGCCGGCGCGGACCGGTGACCGCCGTGCTGGGCCGCGTCGGCGCACCCGGTGCCCTTCTGGGACCGGAATGGGACGGCAGGCCCATGCGCTCGGGGCGGACCGGTCCGCAGGGCTGAGGCCGAACGATCGACCGACGGGGTGGCGCCACCTCGCAGGCGGGCCGGGGCAGCGCGGACCTGGCCCGCAGCGTGACTCGGGTCAGGGTTCGAGCTCCGACGGCCGGGTGCCCCGAGTGCCCGGACCGGTTCGGATCCTTCCGGTGCCGGCCCCGCTCCTCCCGTCCCCGACACGCCGAGAACTTCACGAGCATGTCACGGAAAGTAATGCTATCGCCGCTGATAGTGTCGTCCGGGTGGATGAAGAACAGCCGCTGGCACCCACGGACCCGGGCGGTGGCCCGGCCGTCCGTGTGCTGATCGTGGACGACCACCCCCTCTTCCGGGAGGGGCTCAGGGCGGCGCTGGAGAGCGCCGAGGGCGTCCTCGTGGTCGCCGAGGCCGAGCGGGTCGCCGATGTCCCGGAGGCGGTCGCCCGGCACCGCCCGACCGTGGTGATCATGGACCTCTCGCTGCCCGACGGCTCCGGGCTGGAGGCCGTCCGGCAGCTCGCCACCCAGGAGGCGCCGCCGCCGGTGCTGATGCTGACCATGTCGGACGACGACGGGAACCTGCTCGCCGCCCTCCAGGCCGGCGCGCGCGGCTATCTGGTCAAGGGCGCCGGGCGGGAGGAGGTGCTGCACGCGGTGCGGACGGTCGCGGCGGGCGGCGCGGTGTTCGGCGGCGAGGTGGCCGGACGGATCACCGCCCTGTTGGCCGGGGCGAAGATGCGCGAGGCGGGACAGCTCTTCCCCGAACTCACCGCCCGCGAGGCCGAGGTGTTGGACCTGGTCGCGCGCGGGCTGGACAACCGGCGGATCGCCCGGGAGCTGGTGGTCGCGGAGAAGACCGTCCGCAACCACATCACCCACATCTTCGAGAAGCTGCACGTCGCCACGCGCGCCGAAGCGGTCGCCCGGGCCCGCGACATGGGCCTCGGCGACGGCCGGGCCGCCCCGGAGAGGTGAACCGGGGGTGCCGGCCCGCCGACCGGCACCCCCGGGGTCCCGCAACCTCCGCGCTACGGCTGCATCTCGTACGCGCCGGAGAGCGCCTCGACCTGCTCCCACACCCGCGCGTCCCGCGCCGGGTCGGCGACCGGGCGGCGCACGTTGGCCAGCGCCCAGGCGGCCTGCTGCTCGGTGGCCGAGGCCTTGCCGTGCAGCTCGGTGGCGTGAGCGGAGAAGTCGCGGACCAGTGCGTCGAAGATCCGGTCCAGCACGTCGCCGCCGTGCTCGGAAGTGGTCAGGCCGGTCAGCTCGGCCTGCTCCAGCACCAGCTGGCCGTAGACGATCAGCGCGAACAGCTGGCCGATCTCCAGCAGGAAGTCCAGGTCCGCCTGCTGCTCCTTGCTCGGGGCGTTCTGGAGCAGCAACTCGCAGAAGCCGTCGGCCTGTTCGCGGAAGCGGGCGACGTTCGGCAGTTCGGCGTGGCGGTCGTAGGCGGTGCGCCAGTCGTGGAAGCGGATCGCGCCGAGGCCGCGGGCCGGGCCCTGCCGGAACAGGAAGGCGTCGTCGGTGGCGTCCAGGCGGGTCGGCACCGGGGCGTAGTCGGCCGGGGCGAACAGGTAGTTGCCCATGAACTTGAGGATCAGCGCCAGGTTGACGTGGACGGTGCCCTCCAGCTTCGGCAGGCCGCGGATGTCCTTCGCGGCCTTGTCGAAGTAGGTGTCCGCCTCGAAGCCCTTGGCGGCGATGACGTCCCACATCAGGTCGACGACCTTCTCGCCCTCGGTGGTGACCTTCATCTTGGTCATCGGGTTGAACAGCAGGTAGCGGCGGTCCTCGGGGGAGGCGCTGCGGAAGTAGTCCACGGCCCGTGCGCTGAACAGCTTCATCGCCGTCAGGCGGACGTACGCGTCGGTCAGCTCCCGCTTGACGTGCGGGAAGTCGGTGACCCGCTTGCCGTACAGCACCCGGTTGTGGGCGTGCGTGACGGCCTCGTACATCGCGTGCTCGCAGATGCCGATCGAGGCGGTGCAGAGGTTGAACTTGCCGACGTTGACGGTGTTGAGCGCGGCGTCGAAGGCGGCCTGGCCGGTGTGCAGCACGTCCTCGGCGCGCACCGGGTAGTCCTCCAGGCGGAACTCGCTGACGTACATCTGCGCGTTCACCACGTTCTTGACCAGGTGGTACGCGTCGTGGCGGCTGTCGGCGGCGAAGAAGACGTAGCCCTCCGGGCCCTCGACGTCCGAGCGGCGGCCGAACACCGAGACCAGGCCGGCCACGTTGCCGTTGCCGATGTAGTACTTGGAGCCGGTCGCGGTGAAGCCGCCCTCGCCGTCCGGGGTGAGGATCATGTCGGTGGAGTAGATGTCGGCGCCGTGGGTGCGCTCGGAGAGGCCGAAGGCCATCACGTGGCCGTCCGCGAGGAGCTTGGCGGCGCGGGCGCGGACGGCCTCGTTCTCGCTCTGCCAGACCGGGCCGAGGCCCAGGATGGTGACCTGCCAGGTGTACCAGTAGCCGAGGCCGTAGAAACCGAGGATCTCGTTCAGCTCGGCGATCCGCGCGGTGTCCCAGCGCTTGTCGGGGTCGGCCGCGGCGGGGGTCAGGAACTCCGCGAACAGGCCCTCCTTGGCGGCGAAGTCCAGGAAGTCGGCGTACCAGCTGCGGTCGATGTAGGTGTCGATCAGCGCCTTCTTGCCGCGGGACTCGAACCAGTCCACCGTCGCGCGCAGCAGCCGGCGGGTCGGCTCGTCGAACTGTGCGGGGTCGTAGTTGCGCGGGTTGAAGAGCATCGAGGGGCTCCTGGGGGTCGAGGGTGTGGGGAGGGTGGGCGACAGGATTGGGATGACAGATTTCAAACTCTGTTACTTGTCGTCTGTCGCCTGTTATCCGTCCGCTGTCATCTGTTCGCTGTCATCGGTCGGCCGTCATCGGCCCGGCGTCATCCGCCGGGCGCTGTCTGCGGGCCGTCATCTGTCGGCGGCGAGGCGGCGCAGGGTGGCGAGCACGTCGTCGAGCCAGGCGAGGGTCATCCGCTCGTACTCGATGCCGCCGCGCAGCACCACGTGCTGCAGCTGCTCGTGCGCACCGAGTGCGGTGGTGTCGGGGAAGTCCCGCTGCTCGCCGTGCAGGTAGCGGGCGAGCAGGGCGGCGTGGCCCTCGCGGTGCCGTTCGACCTCGGAGATCAGTGCGGCCGGGTCGTCGAAGGCGGCGGCCCGGATCTTGACCGCGAGCTCGTGCCGGACGGTCTCCGGCTCGACCGGTTCGCGCAGCCAGCCGGCCAGCGCGGCCCGTCCGGGCCCGGCCGCCGAGTAGACCTTCTTGTCCGGGCGCCCGTCCTGGGGGACCTCCTGCGAGGCCACCCAGCCGTCCGCCTCCATCCGCCGCAGCACCCGGTAGATCTGCTGATGGGTGGCGGTCCAGAAGCGTCCGATCGAGCGGTCGAAGCGCCGGGCCAGCTCGTAGCCGGAACCGGGCTGCTCCAGCAGCGAGACGAGGATCGCGTGCTCCAGTGCCATGGCTCGCATCCTGCTATGCAACGAGTTGCATAGGCAATGGCGGCCCGGATGGTTGAGACGCAGGTCACCGGCGTGACCGGATGGTTATCGCTCATTCCGGATGATCGGGTGCAAAAGCATGGATAAGCGCCAGAATGGGTACGGGGCAAGCGCCTTACCGGTTCCGACCACAGGAGGTGGTATCGGTGGCAACCCATATCCCGACGACGGGCATGGAGCACCATCCGGACATCGTCGAACTCCGTGAACGCTACGAGCGGGTCACCTCGACCCCCCGTGCCCAGGGCGTCGAAGCCCTGGCCGTCCTGGCCGGTCTCTTCCTGGCGGCATCGCCATGGATCGTCGGCTTCACCGCGTTCAGCACCCTGACCGTGACCTGCCTGATCGTGGGTCTGGCCTACACGGCACTGATGGCCGGCTACGGCTCGGCCTACGAGCGCACCCACGCCCGGGCCTGGGCGGCCGCTGCGCTCGGTGTCTGGACGATCATCTCCCCGTGGGTCGTCTCCGGGTCCGTCGCGCACGGCAAGAACATCGTGACCTGCATCATCGCGGGCGCCGTGATGTTCCTGCTCGGCCTCGCGGCGATCTCGATGGCGACCATGACGGCGAACGGAGCGTCGATGCGGCGCGGCCGGGCCGGCCGCGCCAAGGGCTGATCTTCCCCACAGCCCCGTGACCGGGGCGCGGAGGGCGCAACCGCCCGCCGCGCCCCGGCGCGCGTCCCGTGGCGAAGACGGTGCCCCGCCGCGCCCGGCCGCCGCCCGCCCCGCTACGGGTGGGTCATCCGCAGCACGTCCAGGGCCTCGTCCAGCTGTTCCCCGGTGAGCCTGCCCTGCTCGACGTAGCCGCGCTCCAGAACCACCTGACGGATCGTCTTGCGTTCGGCCAGTGCCTGCTTGGCGACCTTCGCGGCCTCCTCGTAGCCGATGTAGCGGTTCAGCGGGGTCACCACCGAGGGCGAGGACTCCGCGTACTCGCGGGCCCGCTCCACGTTGGCGGTGATGCCGTCCACCGTGCGGTCGGCCAGCAGCCGGGCGCTGTTGGCGAGCAGCCGCACCGACTCCAGAACGTTGCGGGCGATCACCGGGAGCATCACGTTCAGCTCGAAGTTGCCGCTCGCGCCCGCCAGCGTGACCGTGGCGTCGTTGCCCACCACCTGGGCGGCGACCATCAGCACCACCTCGGGCAGCACCGGGTTCACCTTGCCCGGCATGATCGACGAACCGGGCTGGAGGTCCGGCAGGTTGATCTCGCCGAGCCCGGTGCGCGGACCGGAACCCATCCACCGCAGGTCGTTCGCGATCTTCGTGAACCCGACGGCCACGGTGCGCAGTTGACCGCTCAGCTCGACCAGGGCGTCCCGTGCGCCCTGGGCCTCGAAGTGGTTCCGGGCCTCGGTCAGCGGCAGGTCGGTGGCGCGGGCGACCTCCGCGATGACGGCCGCCGGGAATCCGGGCGGGGTGTTGATGCCGGTGCCCACCGCCGTCCCGCCGAGCGGGAGTTCGGCCACCCGGGGCAGGGTGGCCAGCAGCCGCTCCCGCCCGTGCCGCACCTGTGCCGCGTAGCCGCCGAACTCCTGGCCGAGCGTGACGGGCGTGGCGTCCATCAGGTGCGTGCGGCCCGACTTGACCACCTGGGCGAACTCGGTGGCCTTGCGCTCCAGCGACTCCGCCAGGTGCTCCAGCGCCGGGACGAGGTCATGGGTGACGGCGGCGGTCGCGGCGATGTGGATCGAGGACGGAAAGACGTCGTTGGACGACTGGCTGGCGTTGACGTGGTCGTTCGGATGGACCGGCCGGCCCAGCCGCTCCCCGGCCAGGGTGGCGATCACCTCGTTGGTGTTCATGTTGGACGAGGTGCCCGAGCCGGTCTGGAACACGTCCACCGGGAACTGGTCGTCCCAGCGCCCTTCCGCGACCTCCTCGGCCGCCGCCGCGATCGCCTCCGCCGTCTCCTCGTCCAGCACTCCGAGCCGGGCGTTCACCCGGGCCGCGGCGGCCTTGATCCGGGCCAGCGCGGCGATGTGCGCCCGCTCCAGCCGCTGGCCGGACACCGGGAAGTTCTCCACCGCCCGCTGCGTCTGCGCCTGCCACTTCGCGTCGGCCGGCACCCGGACCTCGCCCATCGAGTCGTGCTCGATCCGGTAGTCCTGCGCCTTCTCCTGCTCGCCACCCATCGCGCGCTGCACCTCCTGTACGGGCCCGAACGGCCCGGAACGGATCTTCGATCACCACAGCCGCGAACGGGGCCCGGGTATTTCCGGTCGGGGTGATCCGGCTCCGTTCAGTTCCGTCCGGTCCGGTCAGGTCCGGCGCTGGTCCGGCTCCGTGCCGTGCCGGTGTGCCCGGTGCCCGGGGCCGGCCGGTGCCGCTCGCTCTGGCTCGCTCTCCGCTCCCGGCGCCTACCGGCGGGGCAGCTCGGCGCGGACCAGCTCTCCCGGGTCGGTACCGGCCCGGACGACGAGCTCGCCGCCCGGGGCCCAGACTCCGGAGCCGCCCGAGCTGTCCGGGTACTCGCCGGTGGCCCCGGCACAGGTCGCGAGCACGCACCACACCCCGTGGGCGGCGGCCCGGTCACGGAAGTGGCCGTCCCGGCGCTCCGCCTGGGCGGCGCCGGGGCCGTACAGGGTGGAGGCGACGTAGGCGTCGATGCCGAGCGCGGCGGTCTCCTCGGCGTGCGCCGGGTCCGCGGCGTCCGCGCAGACGGCGAGGCCGAGCCGCAGGCCGTCCAGCTCCAGGACGACGGGCTTCTCGCCGGGGGCGAAGCGCTCGACCTCGGCGCCGTGCAGGCGCATCTTCCGGTAGACGACCTCGGCGCCCTTCCGGGTGACCGCCAGTGTGGCGATGGACTCGCGCCCGTCGGCCTCGGCCACCGGTGCCCCGACCAGGGCGACGGCGCCGGTCGCGGCGCAGGCCGCCACCAGCGGCGCGAGCCGGGCGTCCGCCGGGTCGACAGCGGGTGCGGCCAGGTCGTAGCCGGTCAGCGACAGCTCGGGGAACACCACCAGCCGGGTGCCCGCCTCCCGCACCGCCTCCGCGTGCCGGGCGACGTTCTCGGAGACGGTGTCCGGACGGCCGGCGGCGGCGCAGATGGGCTGGGCGACGGCGACGGTCAGCGCTCCGCCCGCGGACGGATCCGCGGGCGCGTTCGCGGGCGAGGGCTCGGGTGCAGGCGTGGACGAGGGCATGGCGGAGCCTCCGGCGGAGCGCGGTGGGGTGATCGTGATCAACCTATGTGCCCGTCGGGGCTGTGGGCAACGGAGCCAGGTCGAGGAGCGGACCAGGGCGGGAGCGCGACGCGGGACGGGGCTGGGGCAGGCGACGGGGGCGCCAGCGGCAGATCGCGTCGATCTCACTCGAAGGAGTGAGATCCCGGGCGGGCGCTTCAAACTGCCGTGCGCCCCTCCCTACGCTCCAGACCGGGCCGGGCAGAACCCGGCCCGACCCGGATCGCCGCAGCTCGGCCCGGGGGACCAGAACGAGGGGGCGGACGGACGGATGACCACAGGACACGGCCCGACGGGCGGAACGGGTGACGGGGCGGCACAGGAGGGGATGATCCCACCGAATGCCCCGGTGGACGCCCCGAAGGACGCTCCGAAGGGTGCCCCGACGGCTGCCCCGGCGAAGGCTTCGGTGACGGGCTCGGAGAGGGCCTCTTCGACCGTCGCGGCGGGCGGGGTGAAGGGCGCCCCCGGTGGCCTCACCCGACGGCGGCTGTTGGGCGCCTCGGCGGCGCTCGGCGGCGCGGCCTGGCTGCTGCGCGGCACCATCGGCCCGGACAGCGCCGAGGCCGCCGCGCCCGTACCGCCCGGGCTGCCCGTCGGCACCGAGCTCTACCAGCGGGTCTTCCAGAACTGGTCCGGCGAGATTCGCACCGACCAGCTGTGGACCTGCGCGCCGCGAACCCCCGAGGAGGTCCCGGCCCTCGCCGACTGGGCGCACGCCAACGGCTGGCGGCTGCGCGCCTCCGGCTACCGGCACACCTGGGCACCGCTCACCGTCGCCGCCGGGACACCGGAGAGCGCCCGGGTGCTGCTCGTGGACACCAGCCGGCACCTCACCGCCATCAGCGCCGACTCGCCCGACACCGTCCGGGTGCAGACCGGCACCACCATGGAGGCCCTGCTCGCGCACCTGGCCGACCGCGGCCTCGGCCTGACCGCCTGCCCGGCCCCCGGCGAGATCACCGTCGGCGGCGTGCTCGCCATCGGCGGCCACGGCACCGCCGTCCCGGCCGCCGGGGAGGTGCGGCCGGAGGGGCACGGCTTCGGATCGGTCAGCAACCAGGTCGTCCGGCTCACCGCCGTCGTCCTCGACCCGGCCACCGGCCGCTACACGCTGCGGACCTTCGACCGCTCCGAGGCCGACAGCGCCGCCTTCCTGGTCCACCTGGGCCGGGCCTTCCTCACCGAGGTGGTGCTGCGGGCCGGCGCCGACCGGCCGCTGCGCTGCGTCAGCCGGCTCGACATCCCGGCGAGCGAGCTCTTCGCCCGCCCGGATGCCGGTGCCGGGGCCGGCACCGGCGTTGGCGCCGGTGCGGGCGGGGTGCTCGGGGGAGTGCTGGGCGGTGTCCTCGGAGGCGTCCTCGGTGGCGGGGGAGGCCCGCGCACCCTCGCCGACTTCGTGGAACGCGACGGCCGGGCCGAGGCGATCTGGTTCGCCTACACCGAGTACCCCTGGCTCAAGACCTGGAGCGTCACCCCGAACAAGCCGCTCGCCTCCCTCTCCGTCGACCATCCCTACAACTACCCCTTCTCGGACAGCCTCCCGGAACCGGTCGCCCGGCTCGCCGGCGAGATCGTCGCCGGCGCCTGGGCCTCGGCCCCACTGTTCGGCCAACTCCAGTACCTGGTCGCGAAGGTGGCACTCACCGGCGACATCACCGAGGTGCTGCTCTCCGGCGCGCTGCTGCGTCAACTGCTCAGCGGCGAGGTGCTCACCCACCTGCTCGCGGGCGGACTGCGATCCGACCTCTGGGGTCCCTCGCGCACCCTGCTGCAATACGTCCGCCCGACCACCCTGCGGGTCACCGCCAACGGCTACGCGATCCTCGTCAAGCGCGCCGACCTCCAGTGGGCGGTGAGTGAATTCGCCGCCTACTACCGGGAGTTGCTCGCCGCCTACCAGGCCCGGGGCGAGTTCCCGGTGAACGGGGCGGTGGAGATCCGGGTCACCGGCCTGGACGACCCGGCCTCCTCCGGCGTCCCCGGTGCCAGGCCCCCGCTGCTGTCCGCGCTGCGACCGCGTGCCGACCGTCCGGAGTGGGACACGGCGGTCTGGGTGGACGTCCTCGCCTTCCCCGGCACCCCCGGACTGGAGCGCTTCGCGCGGGAGTTGGAGCAGTGGCTGCTGCGCACCTTCGACGGCACCCGGGCGGGCCTGCGGGTCGAGTGGTCCAAGGGCTGGGCGTACACCGATGCCGCCGCCTGGTCCGATCCCGAGCTGATCGGCCGGGTCATTCCTGACAGCCTGCGGGTGGGCGGAGGGCCCGGCTGGGATGAGGCGGTCGCCGTCCTGGACCGCCACGATCCGCACCGGGTGTTCGGAAATCCCTTCCTGGACGGGCTGTTGAAGTAGCGATGCCCGCTCCATGTCACCGACCGTCCGTCAGATGTGCTCCATGACGATCACCGCGAGAGTGTCCGGAGCCAGGGCGCGGAACACGTGCGGAGCGTCGCCCGGGTAGCTCACGTAGTCGCCCGGGCCCAGTTCCACCGGCGCCTCCGTCGGCCCGACCAGCGCCCGCCCGGCACCGATCAGCACGTGCTCGACGGTGCCGGGCATGTGCGGATCGGAGGCCCTGGTCTCGCCCGGCTGCGCCTCGATCCGGTAGATGTCGCGCCGGGCGTTGGGCGGGCAGGAGGAGAGTGCGGTGGCGGCGTAGTCGGCGCGCTCGGAGTGGGTCACCGGGCCCTCGCCGACCCGGATCACCTTGACCGCCGGGCGCGGCGGATCGACGAGTCGGCTGAACGGCACGTTCAGGGCGACTCCGAGCGCCCAGAGCGTCTCCACGCTGGGGTTGCCCGCGCCGGACTCCAGTTGGGACAGCGTGGACTTGGCGATGCCGGCGCGCCGGGCCAGCTCGGCCATCGACATCCCGCTGCGTTCGCGCTCGCGCCTGATCGAGGCGGCGATCTGGCCGATCAGCTCGCCGCCGCCGCTGCCGTTGTTGTTGCTGCCGGAGCTGCCGGAGCTGCCGGAGCTGCCGGAGCCGCCGGGGTCGCCGGGGTCGCCGGGGTCCGTGGTCGGGGTGCTCTGGTCACTCATGCTCGCCACTCACGCTTCTTCCCGGCCCCTTCCATGGCTCCCGGTACGGCTGCTGCCGCCGTTCATGCTGCCACGGCCGGTCGCGTCGACCATCGTTCGCCCGATCGGTCCGCGTGTTCGCCTTGACGAACGATGCTGGGTCGGTTCACTCTAATGAACATGCGTTCGCCATTTCGAACACTGGAGCGTGCCATCCTCCGGGACGTCGCCCTGGTCTGCCTGGCCGATGCGCTGGTCGGCGCGTCCTTCGGTGCGATCAGCGTCTCCGGTGGCCTACCGCTCTGGGTGCCGATGGCCCTCTCCGTGCTGGTGTTCGCCGGCGGCGCCCAGTTCGCGGCGGTCGGCGTGGTGCTCTCCGGCGGCGGCGCCCTCGCGGCGGTCGCCACCGGACTGGTGCTCAACGCCCGGCTGCTTCCCTTCGGCTTCACCGTGGCCGACGTGCTCGACGGCCCGTGGTGGCGGCGGCTGGTGGGGGCGCAGCTGCTCACCGACGAGACCGCCGCCTTCGCCCTGCAGCAGAGCGAGCCCCGTCGGCGCCGGGCCGTGTACTGGTTCTGCGGGATCGCCCTGTTCGTGGTCTGGAACGTCTCGGTGCTGCTCGGCGCGCTCGCGGGCGGGCTGATCGGCGACACGGACGCGTTCGGCCTGGACGCGGCCTTCCCCGCGGTGCTGCTCGCGCTCGTCCTGCCCTCACTCGCGGACCGCCGCACCCGTACGGCGGTGGTGGTGGGTGCGGTGGTCGCGGTCGCGGCGACGCCGTTCGTCCCGGCCGGACTGCCGGTACTGCTCGCCCTGGTCGGGCTGTTGTTCGCCGGGCGGTCGGCGGCGGGGGAGACGGGCGGCCGGAAGGCGGCCGGTGGACGGAACGCCGCGGACGCGGGGAAGGAGGAGGTCCGATGATGCCGCTGTACGCCGTGCTGCTGCTCGCGGTCGGAACGTACGCCTACCGCCTGGCCGGGCCGTTGCTCGCGGGCCGGCTCGCTCTCTCGGAGCGGCTGCGGCACCTGCTGGCCGTCGCGGCGGCCGTGCTGCTGGTGGCCCTGGTGGCGACCGGTGCGCTGACCCAGGGGCACGGCTTCGCGGGGTGGGCCCGGCCGGCGGGCGTGCTGGTCGCGGGCGTACTCGCGCTGCGCCGGGCGCCGTTCCCGGTGGTGATCGTCGCGGGTGCGGCGGCCACGGCGCTGCTGCGCCTCTGCGGGGTGGGGTGACGGCTGACAGAGTTCGAAATCTGTCATCTGTCATCTGTCATCTGTCAGCCGTTATCCGTTATCCGTTGTCCGTCGGCCGTCACTTGTCCGCCTGTTCGCCCGTCAGCGGCGCTCGTCCGGCCCCGTGCCCGGCCCCTCGGCCAGCCGCTCGGCCTGCACCTCCGGCCGCTTGCTGTCCCACAGCAGCTCCCAGACCTTGAACACGCAGTGGTAGTCGCGCATGCTCCCCTGCGAGATCAGCAGATAGGTGTCCCCGTCGCGGAGCAGCGTCCGCCGTCGGCTGTTGAACGGGTGCTGCGGGGTGTAGGAGGGGACGAGCCGCTTCAGCTCCTCGACCGCCTCCTCGCGGGTTCCCTCGACCTCGGCGAGCACCTTGCTCCCCCAGGTCCGATCCTGGCCCATGCCCACCGTCTCCTGGACGACCAGTGCCCAGCGCGCCATCTCCTGCCCCCGTTCCTTCCGTTCCTTCCGTGCGGCCCGTTTCCGCCCCGCGCGTTCTCGTCAGCCGTACGCGACACCGGACGTGTCGCGATCCTCACTCGTTCACGCCCGTCCACCGCCCGGCCGGGTGCGGAATACTCGCCGGTATTCCGCCGAGAGTACAAGGAGCTTCAGTGACGAAGCCGACCCGGATCGACCCGTCCGACCTGCTCGCCGTCGGTGACCTGCTCTCCGACGAGGAGCGGCTGATCCGCGACACCGTCCGCCGGTTCACCGAGGAGCACGTCCGCCCGCACATCGGCGACTGGTTCGAGCGCGGGGTCTTCCCGGCCCGCGAACTCGCCCCCGAGCTCGGGGCCCTGGGCGTGCTCGGCATGCACCTCGACGGCTACGGCTGCGCGGGCGCCGACGCGGTGGCGTACGGGGTGGCCTGCATGGAGCTGGAGGCGGCCGACTCCGGCCTGCGCAGCTTCGTCTCCGTCCAGGGTTCGCTCGCCATGCGCTCGATCCACGCCTTCGGCTCCGAGGAGCAGAAGCAGCGCTGGCTGCCCGGCATGGCCGCCGGCGAGCTGATCGGCTGCTTCGGCCTCACCGAACCGGACTTCGGCTCGGACCCGGCCAACATGCGCACCCGGGCGGTGCGCAAGGGCGGCGAGGGCGGCGACTGGGTGCTGTCCGGCAGCAAGATGTGGATCACCAACGGCAGCATCGCCGACGTCGCCGTGGTCTGGGCGCAGACCGAGGAGGGCGTGCGCGGCTTCCTGGTCGAGGGCGGCACCCGCGGCCTGACCGCCACCGACGTGCACGGCAAGCTCTCGCTGCGCGCCTCCGTCACCAGCGAGCTGGCGTTCGACGACGTGGTGCTGCCCGCCGACGCCGTGCTGCCGGGGGTGATCGGCCTGCGCGGACCGCTCTCCTCCCTCAACGAGGCCCGCTACGGGATCCTCTGGGGCACCGTCGGCGCCGCCCGCGACAGTTACACCGCCGCCCTTGACTACGCCAAGAGCCGGATCCAGTTCGACCGCCCGATCGCGGGCTTCCAGCTGACCCAGCAGAAGCTGGTCGAGATGATGCTGGAGGTCGAGAAGGCCTACCTGGTCGCCCTGCGGATCGGGCGGCTCAAGGAGCAGGGCGCCGCCCGCCCGCCGCACATCAGCTTCGGGAAGCTCAACAACGTCCGCACCGCGCTGGAGATCGCCCGCAGCGCCCGGACCGTCCTCGGCGCCAACGGCATCACCACCGAGTACCCGGTGCTGCGCCACGCCAACAACCTGGAGTCGGTGCTCACCTACGAGGGCACCAGCGAGATCCACACCCTGGTCCTCGGCGAGGCCATCACCGGCGAGTCCGCCTACCGCTGACGCGTCCGCCGACCGCCGACGGGCCGCCGTCGGCTCCTCCCCTGCCCGGGAAAACCGGTGGCCGGGCCCGTCGCGGCCCGGCTACCGTCCCCGCCATGACCAGCCAGTCCGTTCCGACGCAGCCCCCGACCACCACCCTCTGGCGCCCCACCGGCCCGGAGGAGCTGGCCCTGGTCGAGGCCGCCGACTGGCGCGCCTGGCCGCCCCGCCTGCCCGAGCAGCCGATCTTCTACCCCGTCCTCAACGAGGACTACGCGATCCGGATCGCCCGGGACTGGAACGTGCCCGCGTCGGGCGCCGGCTACGTCACCCGCTTCGAGGTCGACACCGCCTTCCTCGCGCGCTACCCCGTACAGCAGGCGGGCGGCCGTACGATCCTCGAACTCTGGGTTCCCGCCGAGGACGTGGCCGAGTTCAACCGGCACATCGTGGGCCGCATCGAGGTCGTCCACGAGTTCCGCCCACAGCCGTGAGGCGGCCGGGCGCCGAGCCGGCGGAGTTCCGCCGGGCGGCGGGCGAACGTCCGTCCGACACCTCGTGGACACCTGGCGTTCGGCGGTGGGACGCCGACCGGTACGGCGGTCGGTGAACCATGGCGCGGTCGGCGGCGCCCTCGGCGGGCGCGGCCGGGTGCGCACGACCGAAAGGAACCCCCATGTCCGCTGCCCAGTGGCCCCGCCCCCGCGTGCTCGTCGTCGGGATCGACGGAGTCCGCCACGACTACCTGGCACAGGTGCCGATGCCGCGCCTGCAGGAGGTCGCCGAGGCCGGGTTCCTGGTGCCGGTCACCGTCGCGGACGGCACGCCCACCATGTCCGGGCCGTGCTGGGCCACCATCGTGACCGGCGTCGAGCCCGCCAAGCACGGCGTGTGGGGCAACCACCTGGGCGGCAACCGGCTCGACGTGTTCCCCGACTTCGCCACCCGCCTCGCCCGGGGCGACCGGCGCCGCACCTTCGTCGCGGCCGGCTGGGACCCGCTGATGATCAACGAGTCGGGCGGCCCGCTGTTCCGCGCCCCCGGTCGGCTCTCCTACGTGGCCCCCGCCGAGGACACCCCCGAGGCCTGGGAGGCGGTGGACGAGGAGGTCACCCGGGAGGCCGTCCACGTCCTCGGCACCGCCGACCCCGAGGCGTCCTTCGTCTACCTCGGCGCCGTCGACGAGACCGCCCACTTCCTGGGGTGCGGTGACGAGTACCGCGCGTCCATGCGCACCGCCGACGAGCGCCTCGGCCGCCTCCTCGACGCCGTCCGCGGCCGGGCGACCCACGCCGAGGAGCAGTGGACGGTCATCGTCGTCACCGACCACGGGCACGTGGACGCCGGCGGTCACGGCGGCCGTACGACCGAGGAGCGGACGGCCTGGGTGGCCTGCGCCGGGCACGACATCCCGGCCGGCCCGCCCACCGGCGAGATCCGTCACCCGGACGTCGCCGCGCAGGTGTACGCCTCGCTGCTGCGCCCGATCGACCCGCACTGGACCCTCGACGGCCGCCCGTTCCCGGTCGCCCGGCCGGTGGCGGCGGCGATCTGAGGCGGTCGCGTCTCGAACGGCGGCGGCGGCGGTCGGGGCCGAGGCCCGGGGCCGAGGTCCGGGGCCGGGGCGGGGTCGGGCTCGGGGTCGGGATCGAGGGGCGGGTCCGGGACCGGCGGCCGGTGCCCCGGGTGCAGCAGGCCGGGCTGCGGCGGCTCCGGGCTTGAGCAAGGCTCGATCGGGGCTCTGGCCGTGCTCGACCCGGGCGTGCCGGTCCGGGGCCTGCGGGGCCGTGATCCCCGGGCGGAAGCCGTGGGTCCCGGATCCGTGGGCCTCAGGGTCCCTGCCGACGGACATACGCCTGAAGGTGGAGAACGTACCCCGTGGGTCGGAGACAAGATCGCGACCTGGTGGTGACGATCCGACGGGTCCGGACGGGCCACGATGGTTGCACCGGTCGGCGGAGTACGCCGGCCGGATCGGTGACGCCGACCCGAGCGGCCGCCGGCAGCGGGGACGAGTGGCAACGCACGGACGCACGGACGAGCGGCAAGGACCGCGCAGGTCACGACACGGAGAGGGCAGTCGGACATGAAGGGCATCGTGAGCAAGGTCGCGCTGGGAGTCGCGGGCACCGGCATGGCCGTCGCCGTGGCGGCTGTGGCAATCGGCCCGCGGGTGTCCGACTGGTACGACGCGCACCACCAGCAGCAGGGCTCGTACGAGTCCGGCACCCAGGCCAAGGCGGACCGCCGGTCGATGCCGGGCTGGCTGCCCGACAACGCCTCCGGGGTGAAGTACCTGATGTCCACCACGGGCGACGACCGCCTGCTGCGCGCCACCCTCCCGGAGGGCCGGCTGCCCGTCGGCTGCACCAACAAACTGCCGGGCAAGAGCGCGCACCCGGTGCCGGAGTCGCTCAAGGCCGGCTGGTTCCCCGAGAACGTCGTGACCAAGGCCAGCGGCACCTGCGGGCACTACAACGTGGCCCTGGCCGGCAACCAGCTCTACGCCTGGCAGGACGGTGCCGCGGTGCAGGCGGCGCTGCGCGCCGAGCACGTCGCCAAGCGCTGAGTCCGGCGGTCGGCCCCGGGGCACCCGCCGAGCGGGCGACAGCCCTGTCGGCCACTGCTGACGGCTCCTCCGGGCCCTTCCCTGGCCATTCCGGGCCACTCCGGGGGCACTCGTGGGCCACTCGCGGGCCGGGGAAGGGCACGGAACGGAACGGCCCGCCGCGCACCGGAAGGTGCGGGCGGGCCGTCGGCGTGAGTGGGGCGGCCCCGGGCGTCGGCGACCGCCGGACGCACCCCCACGGCCGAACAGCGCGCACCCCCGCTGTCGGAACCGGCCCGGGCTGCGATAGGACGGAGCGCGAACGAACCCCACGTCACCCGTCCGTAAAGGAGAGCCATGCCCGGCCCGACCGTCGGCCCCACCGACGACACGTCGACCGCTGCCACTTCCGCAACCACCACCCCCACCCGCACCACCCCGTCCGCCTCCGGACCCGTCGCCGCCTCCGCCAGCGGTCAGGCCCGTCCCGGCTGGGCCGTGATCGCCGCCCTCGGCGGGATCGCCGCGCTCGGCCCGCTCACCACCGACCTCTACCTCCCGGGCCTGCCCGCGATCGCCGACGACCTGGTCGCCCAGCCGGCCGCCGTCCAGCTCACCCTGACCTTCTCGATGCTCGGGGTCGCGGCCGGGCAGTTGCTCTTCGGGCCGCTCAGCGACCGCTACGGGCGCCGTAGGCCGCTGCTCGCGGGGCTCGTCCTCTACACCCTGGCCAGCGTGGTGTGCGTGTTCGCGCCGAACCTGACGGTGCTGATCGTCGGCCGCTTCGTCCAGGGCGCGGCCGGTTCCGCCGGGCTGGTGATCGGGCGCGCCGTCTCCCGGGACCGTTTCCAGGGCATCGCGCTGCTGCGCTTCCTCGCCTCGATCGCCCTGATATCCGGGCTGGCGCCGATCCTCGCCCCGATCATCGGGGCGCAACTGATGCGGTTCACCTCCTGGCGCGGCACCTTCGGCGCGCTCACGGCCCTCGGGCTGCTGCTCACCCTGGTCTCGTACGCGGTGCTGCGCGAGACGCTGCCTCCGGAGACCCGGGACGGCGGCGGGGTCGGTGCGGCCCTGCGGACGATGGGGAGGCTGCTGCGCAACCTGCCGTTCCTCGGGCTGGCGCTGACCAGCTCCCTCGCCTTCGGAGCGCTGTTCGGCTACATCAGCGGGTCGTCGACGGTGCTCCAGGACGTGTACCAGGTCTCGCCGCAGACCTACAGCCTGCTGTTCGGGCTGAACTCGTTCTCGATCGTGGTGATGACCCAGGTGAACGGGCGGCTGCTGGCGCCGCGCTTCACGCAGCGGGCGCTGATGCTGGGCAGCCTCGCGGCGGCGGTCGCCGCCGGGGTGGCGCTGGTTCTGCTGACGACGGTGTGGGACTTCGGGCTGGCCGGGTTCTGCCCGCCGCTGTTCGTGATGATGGGCAGCCTCGGGGTGCTGCTGCCGAACACTGCCGCCCAGGCGCTCGGCCTGGTCGAGCCGCAGGTGGCGGGTACGGCGTCGGCGCTGCTGGGGACGGGCAACTTCCTGTGCGGCGCGGTGGTCGCACCGCTGAGCAGCCTCGGTGGTCGGCCGTCCGCCGTGCTGCTGGCGTTGGTGGTCCTGGTCTGCGGGGTGCTGGCGACGCTGGTGTACCTGGCACTGTGTCGGCCGGAGCGGATGCGCAGGGCCGACGGCTGACGGCCGGATAGCCGCGAACGGAAGACAGCGAACAGACGACAGCGAACAGACGACAGGGAACAGAGAACAGCGAACAGACGACAGGGAACAGAGAACAGCGAACAGACGACAGCGAACGGAAAACGGATGACAGCTGACAGATGTTGAAATCTGTCAGCTGTCATCCGTCATTCGTCACCCGAAGCGGACTCAGGCGATGGAGAAGTCATCCCCGTACACGTTGCCCTGGCCGTACCAGCCGTGCAGGTACACGGTGACGGTGCCGTTGGCGCCGGTGGTGAAGGGGACGGACAGCTTGGTCCAGCCGGAGGAGTTGGCCCAGGCGCTCGCGGTGGCGCCGCCGCTGACGCCGACGTAGGCGTAGTTGCCCTGCACCCAACCACTCAGGGTGTAGCTGGTGTTGGGCTTCAGCGTGACGGTCTGCGAGCACTCGCCGGTCTGGCCGGCGGTGGCCGCCGCCTGGAGCGCCTTGGCGCCGGAGTGGACCGGGGTGGAGACCACGGCACCGCCGCTCTGGCAGGTCCACGGGGACAGGCTGCCGCTCTCCAGGTCACCGTTGACCAGGCCGGTCGTCGGGCCGGTTCCGGTGACGGTCAGGGTGTAGGCCGCGATGTGGCTGCCGGAGGCCCCGGTGGCGGAGACGCCGAGCTGGTAGGTGCCCGGGGCCGTGGCGGCGGTGGTGCTGATGTTGAGCGTGGCGCTGTTGCCGGCGGTGACGCTGCCGGGGGTGACGGTGGCGGTGACGCCGACGGTCGGGGTGCTGATGATCGCGAGGTTGAGGTTCTGCGCCGATCCGGCGGTGACCGCCGTCGTGATGGTGGCGGAGGTGGACGAACCGGCCGCGACGGTACCGGAGTTCGGGTTCACGGCGACGGAGAAGTCGTTCCCGGGCTGGGTGCCGGTGACGTTCAGGGTGAAGGTGCTGGTGTGGCTGCCGGAGGCCGCCGCGCCGGTCACCGTGATCGGGTAACTCCCGGGCGTCACCGAGGCGGTGGTGCCGATGTTGAGCGTGGCGCTGTTGCCGGCGGTGACGCTGCCGGGGGTGACGGTGGCGGTGACGCCGGCCGGAGCGCCGCCGACGGTGAGGTTGACACTCTGCGCCGAACCCGCCGTGACCGCCGTCGCGACGGTCGCCGAGGTGGACGAACCGGCCGTGACCGTGGCGGAGTTCGGGCTCACCGACACCGAGAAGTCGTTGCTCACCGTCGAGCCGCTGGTGAACGGCGCGAAGATGTGGGTGAAGTCCCAGGTGTTCTGCGCGATGCCGGAGCAGTTGTCGTTTCCGGCTGTGCCCGGGCAGCCGCCGTTGTCGCGCTGGAGCGCCCAGAAGGACAGCGTGTTGATGCCCTTGGAGACCGCCCAGTTGTACACGGTGTTGGCGTTGGCCAGGGTGAAGGTCTCCGCCGGGCCGAAGTCGTCGACACCGATCATCTCGATGATCCCGATCGAACCCCACAGCTGGGCGGGGGTCTTGGACGGGTACAGCTTGGCGAGCTGGTTGTAGAGGCCCTGTGCGGAGGTCTGGGTGTCGGCCGCCATGTCGTGGGCGGCGTTGTCGTAGTAGTCGAAGGTCATCATGTTGACGACGTCGATCCGCGCGTTGTTGCTGACCGCGTTCTTCAGCACCGCGAGCCCGCTGCTGGCCAGCCCCGAGGTGGTGGTGGGCAGCGTGTAGGAGAACTGGATGCTCCGCCCGTTGGCGGCGGCCCAGTCCTGCACGATCTTGATCGCCTTGTTGCGGCGGTCGATCCCGGCGGTGTTGTTCAGCGAGTTGTCCTCGATGTCGAGGTCGATCCGGCTGACGTCGTAGGTGGTGATCACGTTCTCGAACGCGGCGGCGATCTGGTTGACATCGGTGCAGCTGTCGGCCAGCTCGGTGCCGGTGTTGTCGGCGGTGTAGCCGCCGAAGGACGGGATCACGTCCCCACCGTTGGCGCGGATGGTCGCGATGTCGGCGCCGAAGACGGAGGAGGACACCGGCTTGGAGGAGTCGCCGTTCCAGTACGGCGTGCAGGAGCCCTTGGTGGCGGCCTGCAGGAACGCCATGGTCAGGTGCTTGGCGCCGGACTGCGCGGCCAGCTGGGCCGGGCTCTGACCGGTCCAGGACTCGAAGTAGGGGGCGAAGACCCGGCTGGGGAGCGGGGTGGCGGCCTGGGCGGAGCTCGTCCCGGCGGCGACCAGGCCGACCGAGGCGGCCAGCGTGGCGCAGGCCGTCAACACGGCCTGGACTGTTCTGCGAAGGCGCATGGATTCTCCAACAGACTTGGTGGGGCAGGACGTTGGGGAGGAGCGGTCGGTCCGGGCAGGGCGGTCGCGTGGGGTCGGCCGCAGTTCCGGGACCGGGTCGGATATCAGGAGTTCGGGAGTACGAGCGTGCGGGCGTGCGGGCGTGCGAAGGCCCACCGACTCGCGCGGAGGCGGGCGGCGTGCGGATGCGCGCGCCGTACGGAGCGGGGGTGGAGCGGAGCATGGCAGGGCAGTGCCTCAGCCGCCGGTGGTCACACCCCCACAGTGCATCCCGGTCGGATCGACATGCTTATGTTTGGACTAGACCACTGGTCTGTCAAGAGACCTAACAGTTCGTCAGCACACGGTCCGCGCGACGGAAGGGCGCGGACGGTGCACTTTCGGGCGGGCCACGGCGAGGGGCGGCCCCGGAAACGAGAAGACCGTGGCCGCGCACCCAAGAGGGGGCGCGGCCACGGCGGCCCGGCGCTCAGGACACCGGGCGTTTCATGGTGCCGCAGATCCGTGGATCCCTGAACCCACGGATCCGTGAAGCCGCGGGTCTCCGAAGCCGCGGGCGGCGTGTTCGTGGACCCGGCTGCGCGGATCAATGGCCCGGACCATCGGCCGAATCGGCGGGGCGGACCATCGGTCGGATCAGCGGATCAGCGGATCAGCGGATCAGCGGGGCGGCGGGCAGAGCGTGGCGAGCAGCGCCTCGTTGATCTTCGCGGCGGTGTCCGGGCCGAAGCCCTGCGGGTGGTCGGCGGAGGTGAAGCGCTGGTTGGCCAGGTCGGCCAGCTTCTGCTTGTCCTTGGGGGACTGGTAGATCGACTGGCACTGGTTGCGCGCCCGGTCCACGGCCTGGTCCGGCTTGCCGCCGACGATCGCCGGGTCGATCGCGTCCAGTGCGGACACCAGCTTGGCCGTCAGGTCGGTGCCGGGTTTGGCGGGCAGTCCGGCGTCGGCGGGCGGGGCGGGCTTGGCCGGTGCGGGGGCTCCCGAGGCGCCGGCGTCGGGGACGGGCGCGCCGGTGGCGCCGTCGGCCGTGGGGGCGGCCGAGCCGGGCGCGGGGGCCGCGGGCGTGGTGGCGGCGTCGGAGGGCGCGGTGGCCGATGCGGTGGCCGGTGTGGCGGAGGTGGTGGGGGAGCCGGCCGCGGAGGTGGCCTTGTCCGAGCCGGATCCCGAGCTGGAGCCGGAGCCGGAACTGGAGCAGGCAGCGAGGCTCACCGCGGCGAGTGCCGTGAGGGTGGCGGCGAGGAGACGAGTGCGCATGGCGCCCAGAGTGTCATGTTCGCGGCGTAGAAGGGAAGGTCCCTCCGCTGGCTGGAGGAGTATCTCCGGAACAGCTCCGGAACGACGGGCGGCGGCCCGGAGGAAGCTCCTCCGGGCCGCCGCGTTCACGGTCCACCGGCGTTCGGTTCAGCCGAGACCGTTGGACTTCAGCCAGTCCTTGGCGACCGCCGACGGGTCCTCCTTGTCCACCGACACGCGCTTCATCATCGCGATCAGCCCGGCCGTGTCGAGCTTGGCCGACACCGCGTCGAGCGCCGCCGTCGCGGTCGCGTCCACACCCGCCTTGTAGACCAGCGGCGTGACGTTCTGCGCGCCGAAGATGTTCTTCGGGTCGGCCAGCGGGACGAGCTTGTACTGGACGATCTTCGGGTCGGTGGTGAACACGTTGCCGACCTGGATGCTGCCGTCCTTGAGTGCGTTGGCGGTGGTGTCGGCGGTGGGCTTCCACTCCTTGAAGGTCAGCCCGTAGACGTCCTTGAGCTGCTGCTCGCGGCGGCTCTTGAACTCCGGCGGCCCGCCGATGGTGAACTCGCCGCCCTTGGCGGCGAGGTCGGCGATGCTCTTGAGGTTGTCCTTGTCGGCCGTCTCCTGGGTGACGCTGAGCGAGTCCTTGTCCTCGGCCGGGGAGGAGGCGAGGATGCCCAGCGAGGCGGGCAGCGTCGTGGTGAGCGCCGCGTTCACGTCCTGGGTGGTGACGGCGGTGGACTTGGCGTCGAGGTAGGCGAGCAGCGAGCCGTTGTACTCCGGCAGGACGGTCAGGTTGCCGCTCTGCAGCTGACCGTAGAGCACCTCGCGGCTGCCGATGTTGAACTTCTCCTGGACCTTGACGCCCTTGGCCTTGAGCGCCTGCGAGTAGATCGATCCGAGCAGGACGTTCTCCGGGAAGTTGGCCGAGCCGACCACGACCGTCGACCCGGACCCGCCCGAGCCGCCCGCCCCGCCTGCCGGGGCCGAGGCGCTCGAACCCCCGCCGAGCGGGTCTCCGCCGGAGGAGCCGCAGGCGGTGGCGCCGAGGGCGAGCGCGGCGAGGGTGCCGAGGACGACGGCACGGCGGCTTCGGTTGATTGTCGACATGATGACAAATGTCCTTCCGGAACGGGAGGTGGGAGGAGACGGACGTCAGTGGGGCCGCTGGGCGCGAACCCCGGGCGGGAGCGCGAACCGGGCGAGCAGGACGAAGAACAGCTGGGCGGCGACCGCGAGCAGCACCACCAGCAGCGCGCCGCCCACGGTCACGGCGTACTTGCGGGTCGCCAGTCCGTCGATGACGTAGCGGCCCAGGCCGCCCAGGCCGACGTAGGCGGCCACCGTGGCGGTCGCGATCACCTGCACGGTCGCGGTCCGGAAGCCGGCCAGCAGGGTCGGCGCGGCCGAGGGCAGGCAGACCTGCCGCAACACCTGGGGGTGGGTCAGCCCGATGCCGCGAGCGGCGTCCCGGACGTCCGGGTCGGTGCCCCGCACTCCCTCGACGGCGGCCACCAGCAACGGGGGCGCGGCGAGTGCGACCAGCGGGATCAGCACGGCGGTGTCGCCGACCCCGGCGAGCAGCACCGCCAGCGTCACCAGGCCGAGGGTGGGCAGGGCACGGGCGGAGCCCGCGAGCGCGGTCACCACGGTGACGCCGCGCCCGGTGTAGCCGATCAGCAGCCCGAGCGGGACGGCGAGCAGCGCCGCGAACAGCAGGGCCTCGCCGGAGAGCAGCAGGTGTTCGGCGACCCGGTGCACGATCGAGTCCGGCCCGCTGAGGTGGTCGGGGGCGGTGAAGAAGTCGCTCAGCCAGTTCAGCCAGTTCACGAGCCGGCTCCCTTCTCCCGGACGGCCCAGGGCGCGAGCAGCCGTCGGGCGGTCACCAGCAGCAGGTCGACGGCCAGCGCCAGGACGGCGATCAGCACGATGCCCGCCACGATCGGGGTCGGGAAGGTGCGCTGGAAGCCGTCGACGAACAGGTAGCCGAGCCCGCCGCGGCCGACCAGCGCACCGACGCTCGCCAGCGAGATGCTGGACACCGCCGCGACCCGCAGCCCGGCGATCAGGTACGGCACGGCGGCGGGCAGCTCGACCGAGGTCAGCCGGTGCCACGGCCCGTACCCCATCGCGGTCGCGGCCTGCCGGACGGCGTCCGGGACGGCGCGCAGCCCGTCCACGGTGGTCGGCAGCAGCACGGCGAGGGCGTAGAAGGTGAGCGGGATCATCACGGTCGCCTGGGTGGCGAGGCCGGTGTACGGGATCAGCACCACGAACACGGCCAGCGAGGGCAGCGCGTAGACGATGTTGAACACGGCGGACAGCGGCTGGTACAGCCGGGGGTAGCGGGCGCAGGCCAGGCCGAGCGGGACAGCCAGCAGCAGGCCGATGAGCACGGGGACGAGGGCGATCACGGCATGGTCGGCGAGCAGGTGGCCGAGGTAGCCGAGGTGGTCGCCGATCCAGTACCAGCGGACGATCGGTTCATCGTCCACCGTCGACTCCGTCCGCGCCGCCGGTGCTGCTGGTGCTGCTGGTGTCGCTGGTGCCGCCGGAGCTGCCTGTGCGGTTCGTGCCGCCGGTGCCGCTCGTACCGTCCGGGTGGCCTCCGGCGATCAGGGCCTTTCCGGCGCGGGCGGGCGTCTCCGCGGCCGGCGAACCGGAGGCGTCGGGCCGCAGCGCGGCGACGACGGCCTCACGGCTCGCGGTGCCGGTGACCCGCCCGTCGGCGTCCAGCGCGACGGCGACCCCGGCGGGGGAGAGGACGGCGGCGTCCAGCGCGGTGCGCAGGGTGTCGGTGTCCGGGCGGAAGCCGGCCGCCGGCTGCAGTTCGGCGATGGCGGCGTCGCGGTCGATCCAGCCGATCGGGCGGCGCTCGTCGTCCAGAGTCAACTCCCAGCTCCCGTAGCGGAGTCCGTCATCCACCGGGCGGAGATCGACGGCGCCGGCGGGGCGCAGGCCGAGGCCGCGCAGGCCCCGGTCGCGCCCGAGGAAGGCGGCCACGCCCTCGTCGGCCGGGGTGGTGAGCAGCGTGTGCGGGTCGGCCAGCTGGGCGATCCGGCCGTGCTCGCGGAGCACCACCACCTGGTCGCCGAGCCGGACGGCCTCCTCGATGTCGTGGGTGACGAACAGCACCGTCTTGTGGAGCTCGGACTGGAGCCGCAGCAGTTCCTCCTGGAGCCCGGCCCGTACCACCGGGTCGACCGCGCTGAACGGCTCGTCCATCAGCAGCACCGGCGGGTCGGCGGCCAGCGCGCGCGCCACGCCGACCCGCTGCTGCTGGCCGCCGGACAGCTGGAACGGGTACCGCTTGGCGGTCTCCGGTGCGAGCCCGACCAGTTCGAGCAGTTCGGTGGCGCGGGCGCGGGCCTTCTTGCGGTCCCAGCCGAGCAGGTAGGGGACGGTGGCGATGTTGTCGATCACCTTGCGGTGCGGGAAGAGCCCGGCCTGCTGGATCACGTACCCGATGCCGCGGCGCAGCTTGGCGGGTTCCAGCTGCGCGACGTCCGTGTCGTCCAGCAGGACCCGGCCCGAGGTGGGCTCGACCATTCGGTTCACCATGCGCAGCAGGGTGGTCTTTCCGCAGCCGGACGGGCCGACCAGGACGGTTATCCGACCGGTCGGGACCTCCAGGTCCAGGCCCTCGACCGCGACGGTGCCGTCGGGGTGGCGCTTGCCGGCGCCCTCGAATCTGATCACGTGGGAGTTTCCTCGTCAGGGCGCCCCGGGGAGGCGGCGCCTGGGTCGTTCGGTCGTTCGGTCGGGTCGTTCGGCGACGGCGGTTTCAAGCGCCCGGGCGTACTTCCGCCCGCGTGGCTGCCCAGCTTTGGACCGGCGGAAACTCTGATCAGACTATGACCTGCATCATCTCCTGTCCTTGATTTACCGTCCGGCACGCGGTGCGACCGCGGCCTCAACCGCCCTGACGGGTCGGCAGACCAGCGGCCGCCCAGCCCACGAAACCGCCGTCCAGGTCGGTCGCCCGGTGCAACCCCAGCTCCCGCAGGGAAGCGGCGGCCAGGCTGGAGGCGTAGCCCTCGGAGCAGACCACGATCACCTCGACGTCGTAGCCCGAAGCCTCGGGAACGCGGTGACTGCCCGTCGGATCCATCCGCCACTCCAGCACGTTGCGCTCGATGATCAGCGAGCCGGGAATCTCCCCCTCGGCCGCCCGCTGCGCCGCCGGACGGATGTCCACCAGCAGCGCGCCGTCCAGCTGGGCCTGGTACGCCTCGCGGGCGCGCGGGCGGTGGACGCCCTCCCGGGCCCGCTCCACCAGGTCGTCGATCGTGGTCACCATTGTTCCGGTCCTTCCTCGGAGGTGCGGACGAGCCCACCGGCCCGGAGGTCGTAGTGCGCCATCGAGCTCAGCGGCGGCGAGTAGGCGTGCAGGGTGACGGCGGGGCCGACGGCGGTGTTGCGCACGTCGTGCACGTACTCGGGGCCGAAGGCGCGGGCGGTGCCGGCCGGGACCCGGCGGATCAGCAGGCCCTGCTCCGGGCCGCCGAGCGACAGTTCCTCCAACTCGCCGAGGGCGACGGTGAAGGCGCCGCGCGAGCCGCCGTGGTCGTGGAAGCCGGTGGACTGGCCGGGCAGCCAGCTGATCAGCCACACCTCGTGGTCGTCGTCGGCCGTCAGTCGGCGGTACCAGCGGTCCTCGGTGGAGAGGCGGACGTGGTGGATCCACTCCTCGGGCCGCTCGGCCAGGTCGCGGACGATGGTCCGCAGCGTGCCGGGGGTGAGCGGCGCGGGGGCGTCCCCGGCGGACGGCGGCGGTGGTGGCTCGGGGGTGCTCGCCCGGCTCGCGGAGCCGGCGGTCGCGGCGGTGGCTGTGGCGGTCGCGGAGGTGGTGCCGGCGCCGGCTTCGGTGTGGGCTTCGGCGCCGGTGGTCGGGCGGGTGTCGCGGCTGGTGCTCGTGCTCGGGCTCATGGGGCGTCCTCGGGTGCGGCGGGAACGTCGGTGGGAAGTGTCCGGCGACCGGCGACGGCTGACGGGCGCAGGCCGCGGGGGCGGCCCGGCACGTGTGGGTGCGCCAGTTCGGGGCGGGAGTCAGAACTGCGGGTACGGGTGCACGGCGCGGGCCCTGGCGGACGTCACAGGGTGGTGCCGGCGGGGGAGAGCAAGGTCAACAGGCACAGATGGAACTCGCCTGGCGCCGCAGATCGACGTGCAGGCGGCAGACCAGAGTGGCGCCGGAGTCCATGCGCCGGATCCTTCCCGAGCGAACCGGACGAAGTCAAGCCGAGCCGGGAGCCCGCCGCCGTCCGTTGCGAGTAAGGAGGCGAATCCCGGGGTAGATCATCTCTTCCTTGCACCCGGGACCACCCGCGTGTCCGCGCAACGAGATCGCCCCAGACGCGTTTCCGCCAACGTATTGTCAGGCCACCGAGGCCAGGCCTACCGTCTACAGATCGCTTTCTACGCACGTAGACCCCGCGGTTCCCCGAGCGGAGCCGCGGGGCCGACCCGCCCCGTCAACCCTCAGACCGCGGGCCCGACCGCACACGGCCGGACCGCGGAGTTGCGGAGGTACCCATGTCGCAGATCGTCCGTGCCGCGCTCGTCCAGACCCGCTGGACCGGTGGCCAGGAGAGCATGATCGCGCTCCACGAGCGGTACGCCCGCGAGGCCGCCGCCCAGGGCGCGAAGATCATCGGCTTCCAGGAGGTCTTCAACTCCCCGTACTTCTGTCAGGTCCAGGAGGCCGAGCACTACCGCTGGGCCGAGGCCGTTCCCGACGGCCCGACCGTGCGCCGGATGCGGGAACTCGCCCGCGAGCTCGGGCTGGTGATGGTCGTTCCGGTCTACGAGGAGGAGCAGACCGGCGTCTACTACAACACGGCCGCGGTCATCGACGCCGACGGCAGCTACCTCGGCAAGTACCGCAAGCACCACATCCCGCAGGTCAAGGGCTTCTGGGAGAAGTACTACTTCAAGCCCGGCAACCTCGGCTGGCCCGTGTTCGACACCGCCGTCGGCAAGGTCGGCGTGTACATCTGCTACGACCGCCACTTCCCCGAGGGCTGGCGCGCCCTCGGTCTGGCCGGCGCGCAGATCGTCTACAACCCCTCGGCCACCAGCCGCGGCCTGTCCGCCTACCTCTGGCAGCTCGAACAGCCCGCCGCCGCCGTCGCCAACGAGTACTTCGTCGCCGCGATCAACCGCGTCGGCACCGAGGAGTACGGCGACAACGACTTCTACGGCACCTCCTACTTCGTGGACCCGCGCGGCCAGTTCGTCGGCGACGTCGCCTCCGACAAGGAGGAGGAACTCGTCGTCCGCGACCTCGACCTCGACCTGATCGAGCAGGTCCGCCAGCAGTGGGCGTTCTACCGCGACCGCAGGCCCGACGCCTACGGACCGCTCGCCGAGGCGTGAGGAGCGGCGCGATGACCACCAACGACACGCGGGCCGCCGCCCGTGACCCGCGCCGACGCACCGTCGTCCGCGGCGGCCTCGTCATCACGGCTACCGAAGAGGTCCACGCCGACGTCCTGATCGAGGGCGAGCGCATCGCCGCCCTCGCCGCCACCGGCAGCTCCGCCGCCGAGGCCTGGACCGCCGACACCGTCATCGACGCCACCGGCCACTACGTCATCCCGGGCGGCGTCGACGCCCACACCCACATGGATCTTCCGTTCGGCGGCACCGCGGCCTCCGACACCTTCGAAACCGGCACCCGGGCCGCCGCCTGGGGCGGCACCACCACGATCGTGGACTTCGCCGTCCAGCCGGTCGGCGGCTCGCTGCGCGAGGGCCTGGACACCTGGCACGCCAAGGCCGAGGGCAACTGCGCGATCGACTACGCCTTCCACACCATCGTCTCCGACGTCAACGACGCCGTGCTGAAGGAGATGGACGCCCTCGTGGACTCCGGCGAGTCCACCTCCTTCAAGCTCTTCATGGCCTACCCCGGCGTCTTCTACAGCGACGACGGCCGCATCCTGCGCGCCATGCAGCGCGGCGCCGCGAACGGCGGGCTGATCATGATGCACGCGGAGAACGGCATCGCCATCGACGTCCTGGTCGAACAGGCGCTCGCCGCCGGGAAGACCGCCCCCCGCTACCACGGCGAGGTCCGCCGCGAACTGCTGGAGGCCGAGGCCACCCATCGGGCGATCAAGCTCGCCCAGGTGGCCGGCAGCCCGCTCTACGTGGTGCACGTCTCCGCCGCCGCCGCGCTCGCCGAACTCGCCCGCGCCCGCGACGAAGGGCTCAACGTCTTCGGCGAGACCTGCCCGCAGTACCTCTTCCTCTCCACGGACAACCTCGCCGAGGAGGGCGCCGACGGCTTCGAAGGCGCCAAGTACGTGTGCAGCACGCCGCTCAGGCCGCGCGAGCACCAGGAGTCGCTCTGGCGCGGCCTGCGCACCAACGACCTCCAGGTGGTCTCCACCGACCACTGCCCGTTCTGCTTCGTCGGCCAGAAGGAGCTGGGCCGGGGCGACTTCTCGAAGATCCCCAACGGCCTGCCGGGCGTCGAGAACCGGATGGACCTGCTCCACCAGGCCGTGGTGGACGGGCACATCAGTCGGCGCCGTTGGGTCGAGATCGCCTGCACCACCCCGGCCCGGATGTTCGGCCTGCACCCGCGCAAGGGCACCGTCGCCCCGGGCGCCGACGCCGACCTGGTGGTCTACGACCCGACCGCGGTGCAGACCGTCTCCGCCGCGACCCACCACATGAACGTGGACTACTCGGCCTACGAGGGCCGCCGACTCACCGGCCGGGCAAGGACGGTGATGTCGCGCGGCAGCATCGTGCTGGACGACGGAGCCTGGCTCGGCCGGGCCGGGCACGGGACCTTCCTGCGCCGGGACACCTGCCAGTACCTGGTCTGAGCCCTCTCCCGCTCGCCGTCCGGCCGTTCACCCCTCGATTGCTCACTGTTCGACAGTTCGACCGTTCGCTGCTCGATTGCTCATCGTTCGACCGTTCGACCGTTCGACCGTCTGACTGTTCGCTGTTCGCTGTTCGCTGTTCGCCCGCTGCCCGCCCGCCGCTCCGATCCGCTCGACGGCCGGGCGGCGGCGGGCACAACCCTTACCTGGAGCCCCCACATGGACATCGGCCTCGTCCTTCAGACCGACCCGCCGGCCCGGCTGCTCATCGACCGGATGATCCGCGCCGAGCAGGCCGGGTTCAGCCACGGCTGGACCTTCGACTCCTGCGTGCTGTGGCAGGAGCCCTTCGTCGTCTACAGCCGGATCCTCGCCGAGACCGAGCGGATGACCGTCGGCCCGATGGTGACCAACCCGGGCACCCGCACCTGGGAGGTGACAGCCTCCACCTTCGCCACGCTCAACGACATGTACGGGAACCGGACCGTCTGCGGCATCGGCCGCGGCGACTCCGCCATGCGGGTCGCCGGGCGACGCCCCGCCACCCTCGCCCGACTCTCCGAAGCCATGCACGCCATCAAGGAGTTGGCCGAGGGGCGCACCGCCGAGGTGGACGGCACCGAGATGCGCCTGCCCTGGGTTCGCTCCGGCGCTTCGCTGCCGATCTGGATGGGGGCGTACGGGCCGAAGGCGCTTGCCCTGACGGGTCGTCAGGCCGACGGTTTCATCCTGCAGCTGGCCGATCCGTATCTCACCGAGTTCATGGTCAAGGCGGTGCGGGCCGCCGCCGTCGAGGCCGGCCGGGACCCGGACTCGCTCACCATCTGCGTCGCCGCCCCGGCCTACGTCACCGCCGACGACTCGCCCGAGGCGCTCGCCCACGCCCGGGAGCAGTGCCGGTGGTTCGGCGGGATGGTGGGCAACCACGTGGCCGACCTGGTCGGCCACTACGGCGAGCACTCCGATCTGGTGCCGGAGGCGCTCACCGAGTACATCAAGGGCCGCCAGGGCTACGACTACAGCCACCACGGGCGGGCCGGGAACCCGGACACGGCCTTCGTTCCGGACGAGATCGTCGACCGCTTCTGTCTGATCGGCCCGGCGGAGGCGCAGCGGGCCCGGCTGGAGGAGCTCCGCTCGCTCGGCGTCGACCAGTTCGCCGTCTACGCCATGCACGACGCCATCGAGGCCACCATCGACGCGTACGGGGCGGACGTCATCCCGCACCTGTGAAACGGGCCCGCGACGCCCCGCGTGTGACGTCCCGTCCGCGCCACGGATCGTGAGCCATCTTGTGAAGTCGCCCGTGGAGCAACCCGTGACTGTGAACCGTCTGCGAACCAACCTGTGAACCAGCCCGTGACCCCCACCTGAGAACAGCCGCGGATCCTGCCGCGGCGGACGGGAGTTGTCCGTGCCCGGCAGCGAGACCAGCGGCAGCAGACAGTGTCATCACCCCGACGGCCGGGTCGAACTCGACCCGGCCTCCGGGGAGTTGCCATCCAACGGATTCACCAGCGAGGACCTGCGGCCGGTCCCGGTGGCGCGCCGTACCTGGACCACCTACAACTTCCTCGCGCTCTGGGTCGGCATGGCCCACAACATCCCGTCCTGGACCCTGGCTTCGGGCCTGGTCACGCTCGGCATGGACTGGAAGCAGGCGGTGCTGACCATCGCGCTCGCGAACCTCATCGTGCTGGTTCCGATGCTGCTCACCGGGCACGCCGGTACCAAGTACGGCATCCCGTTCCCGGTCTTCGCCCGCGCCTCCTTCGGGCTGCGCGGCGCCAACCTGCCCGCGCTGCTGCGAGCGGCGGTGGCCTGCGCCTGGTTCGGGATCCAGACCTGGATCGGCGGCGAGGGCATCTTCCTGCTGGCCGGCAAGCTGTTGGGAGAATCCTGGCGCACCGCCGGGGAGTTCGGCGGCTACCCGTGGACGCAGTGGCTCTCGTTCCTGCTGTTCTGGCTGATCGAGATGGCCATCATCGCGCGCGGGATGGAGGCCCTGCGGCGGTTCGAGAACTGGGCGGCGCCGTTCGTCATCGTCGGTGCGCTCGCGCTGCTGGTGTGGATCACCGTCAAGGCGGGCGGGCTCGGGCCGCTGCTCGACCAGCCGTCCGGGCTGGGGTGGGGCGGGGGCTTCTGGAAGGTCTTCTTCCCGGCACTGATGGGCATGATCGGGTTCTGGTCCACCCTCGCGCTGAACATCCCCGACTTCACCCGCTTCGGCGGCAGCCAGCGGGCCCAGATACGCGGGCAGGCGCTCGGCCTGCCGACCACGATGACGCTCTTCGCATTCCTGTCCGTGCTGGTCACCTCGGGCTCCGAGGCGGTCTACGGCGTCCCGGTGTGGGACCCGATCCAGCTCGCCGCCAAGATGGAGAATCCCGTCGGCATCCTGTTCGCGCTGCTGACCGTGCTGGTCGCGACGCTGTCGGTGAACATCGCGGCCAACGTCGTCTCGCCCGCCTACGATCTCGCCAACCTGTTGCCTCGCCTCGTCGACTTCCGGACCGGGGCCCTGATCACGGGGGTGGTCGGGATCGCGATCTTCCCGTGGCGGCTGATCGCCGACCCGCACGTGTACATCTTCACCTGGCTGGGCGTGGTCGGCGGCCTGCTCGGCACCGTCGGCGGAGTGCTGATCGCCGACTACTGGGTGCTGCGCCGCACCCGGCTCCGGCTCGCCGAGCTGTACCGGCCGGGCGGGGCGTACTGGTACACGGCCGGCTGGAACTGGACGGCCGTCACGGCGCTGCTGGTGGGCGGCGTGCTGGCCGTCGGCGGCTCGTACTCCACCGTCGACGCCAACGGCGCGAAGCAGGGCCCGTTCCCGGCGGACGGCCTGATTCCGGTCCTCAAGCCGCTCGCCGACTACGGCTGGGCCGTTGGGCTCACGGCGGCGGCCGTGGTGTACCTGGGGCTGAGCGGGGTGTTCGGGAGGGGAGCTGCGCGAGAAGGGGTGGGCTGACGGGTGGCGGCGAACAGCTGACAGATTTCGAAATCTGTCAGTTGTCAGTTGTCAGCTGTTGGTTGTCGGCTGTTGTCCGTCGGCCGTCGGTTGTTCGCGGCTCGTTGTCGCTGCCTGCTGCCGCCCGCTGCTCCTCACCCGGCCGCTGCCGCCGCCCGATCGACGGCGGAGAGGACCTTTGCCGCACCGTCCTCGCTGGCCAGGGCGGCGGCGACGGCCTGGGCGCGGGCGCGGTAGCGGGGGTCGTCGACGGCCTGGCGGAGGGAGGCGGCGAGGCGGGCGGGGGTGAGGGTGCGCAGCGGGACCGGGCCGGGGGAGACGCCGAGCAGGGACAGCCGGGCGGACCAGAACGGTGCGTCGAGCTGGGCGGGCACGGGGACGGACGGGGTTCCGGAGCGGAGGGTGGCGGCCGTGGTTCCGGCGCCGGCATGGTGGACCACGGCGGCGGTGCGGGGGAAGAGCCAGTCGTGCGGGGTGTCGCCGATGGTCAGGACGGAGTCCGAGTCCTCGGCCGCCAGTTCGCTCCAGCCCGACTGGAGGAGGAGGCGCACCCGGGTGGCGCGGGCGGCGGCGAGAACGGTGGCGGTGAGCCGCTCGGGGTCGGGGACGACCAGGCTGCCGAAGCCGACGAAGACCGGCGGCGGCCCGGCGGAGAGGAAGTCGAGCAGTCGGGTCGGGGGCTGCCAGCCCGAATGGTCGGGCGGCCACCAGTAGCCCGCCACCTCCAGCCGGGGGTGCCAGTCGGCGGGTCGGGGCACTACCGATGGCGAGAAGCCGTGCAGGATGCGGTGGTTGCGACGGGCCCGGGCGACGCCGAGCGGCGGCAGGCCGAGCCGCCGGCGCAGCCCGCGGACGGCCGGCACGAAGAGCCGGTCGGTCGCGGTCTGGACGGCGTGCCCCGCCAGCAGGTTGCCGGACCGGCCGAGTGATCGGGTGCCGGTGACGGCGGGTGCGAACTCCCGGGTGGGGGCGAGGGGCTGGAGGTACAGCCCGATGCTGGGGATGCCGGCAGCCTCGGCGGCGACCTGGCCGAGTGCGCTGGTGGTGCTGGTGGTCAGCAGCAGCTCGGTGCCGAGCGCCGTGGCCTCGGCGATGCCATCCCCGAGGGCCGGCATGAACTTCCGGGCGAGCCGCAGGAGGTGCAGGATGCCCACCGGTCCGCTGCCGGCCCGCAGCAGGCGCCGGCCCTCGGCGGAGGCGAGTTCGGCGCGCGGGTCGACCGGCAGTGGGCGGAACTCCAGCCCGGCGGCCCGCACCGGCCCGGCGAATGCGTCGTGGGTGGCGACGGCCACCTGATGTCCGGCCGCCCGCAGGCGGATGCCGAGCCCGAGGAAGGGGGACACGTCGCCCCGGGAGCCGGCGGTGGCGATCAGGATGCGCATGGCCGCAGTATTTCGGCGTGGACGCCCCGCGGGAAGGGTGCCACGCGCGGTGATGGCACCGGCCCCGCAGACCGGGTCCGGGCGCCGTCCCGCCGGGGGCGAGCCCGGCGGCCGGCCTCCTCGGTTACCCCGGGGGCTGGAAGCCTGACCGGAACCGGTCAGCGGGCCGGTCAGCGGACTGGGCGGCGGACCGGGCGGCGGAACCGGGTGAGCGGGCGGAGGCGTCCTTCCGGGCAGAGCGCACGGGACGGGGCCCGTGCGCCGCCGATGGGAGGGGATGCCTGAATGAGCATCGTCGCGTGGATCGTGCTGGGCCTGCTGACGGGTGGGCTGGCCAAGTTGCTGCTGCCGGGGAAGGACCCGGGCGGCCTGATCGTGACCACCCTGATCGGCATCGCCGGATCGTTCGTCGGCGGCTGGATCGCGTCGCACTTCCTGCACCGCTCGGTCACGGCGCACTTCTTCGACGCCGCGACCTGGGTGTCGGCGATCGGCGGTGCCTTGGTGCTGCTGATCGTCTACCGGCTGCTGTTCGGCAACTCGCGTCGCTGACACGCGAGTTCTTTGCGTCCGCGGTCTCGGGAGGCTGCCGGGGCGTTCCGCGAGGCTGCCGGGGCGTTCCGCGAGGCTGCCGGGGCGTTCCGCGAGGAGGTCCGTCGCCCGGAGCGGAGGCGCCCGGGTGGCCGGTTCGAACCGGTCCCTCCGGGCGCTGGAACGGTGGGAGGCTCTCGTACGTCCTTCCGGTCGGACCCGGGGGCTCGACGGGGTCGTCACACCGATGACGCAAGGGGCGGCGGATGAGCTGGATGGCGTGGATCGTGCTGGGCCTGGTGTCGGGGACCTTGGCCAGGATGGCGATGTCGAGGGGTGAACGCGGCCTGATCGGCAGCACCCTGATCGGCATCACCGGCTCCTACATCGGCACCTGGATCGTCTCGCACTGGATGCACGGGGCGGTGAAGGTGGGCTTCCTCGACGTCACGACGTGGGTCTCGGCGATCGGCGGCGCGATGGTCCTGCTCCTCGCCTACCGGGTGTTCCGCTTCATCACTCGGCGCTGACCGCCGGGTACCGGTCCCCCGGATCACCCGGCGTCCCCGCCGCTCCCGGCCCTCGGCCGGTGGTCTGCGGCCCGGGAAGCCCCGGCGACCCAGCCCGGGAGCTGCTCGCGCGCCGCGAGCCAGCCGGGCGGCACGCCCGCGAGCCCGGTCCGGGCGGCGACCACGCCGGCGGCTATGGCGCAGGTGGTGTCCTTGTCGCCCCAGCCCTCCAGGGTGTGCCAGATGGCCTCGGGCAGCGAGTCCAGGTGCCCGGCCGCGGACCAGAGAGCGAACGGCACGGTGTCCGGGGCGGAGATCAGCGTGCCCGAGCCGAGCACGGTGGCGGCGTGCCGGACGCTGGTGTGTCCGGGCAGCCGGGCGGCGATCCGCAGCCCGGAGCGGACCTCGCTGTCCGGAAGCCGTCCGGCGATCTCGGTCAGCAACTCGGCCCGGCCGGGCGGGTTTCCGCCCCGGCTCCGGACCGCCAGTGCCGCCGCGAGTGCGACCGCGACCGCGCCGGCGACCGCCTCCGGGTGGAAGTGGGTGGTGAGCGCCTGCAGTTCGGCCTGCCGGACCACCGCGTCGAGGTCCTCGGCGAACCACGCTCCCAGCGGGGCGACCCGCATCGCGGCGCCGTTCCCGTGCGAGCCCTGGCCCTCGAACTGGCCCGCGGTGATGGCGCGCCAGTCCCCACCGGCGCCGATCCCGCGCAGTACCCGGTGCATCGAGGGGCCGTACTTGCGCCCGTACTCGCGGGCGTACTCGGCGGCGAACTCCCGGGCCAGCGCGTCCGGTCGGACTTCTCCCGCAGCGAGCAGGTGGCGGACCAGCACGAGTGCCATGGCGGTGTCGTCGGTCCAGTGCCAGGGCGCGCGCCTGACCAGCCGGGCGGCCAGCGCGGCGGGCGCCTCGTCCGTCGGGACCGAGAACCACCGGTCGCCGAAGGCATCGCCGAGGGCGAGTCCCTCCAGGCTGTCCAGGACCGGGCGAGCCGCACGCATGTCATCCTCCGAGTGAGATCAACTGTGTGCGGCAGTCTGGCGGAAGGACGAGCGGCCGGCGAGCGAATTTCCCTCCGCTCACCGGCCCCTCAGACCTGACGCTTCGTCACTTCGCCTTCAGGCCACCGAGGACGAGCTTCCACACGGCCTCGAACCGGTCGTCGATCCCGGGTGCGGACCAGGTGGAGGCGTAGGCCGGGTCGTGGAAGGGGCCGGTCGCGTCGAAGACGGCGCGGGCGGTGTTGCGGATGTGGGCGAGCTTGAACTCCTTGCCCTCCGTGCCCTCCGTGACGATCTGCGCGATCTGGTCGACCAGGGTGTCGATGTGGGTGTCCACCAGGCCGCTGTTCTCCTCGACCAGCACCATGTAGGTGGCGAACAGCTCCGGGTCGTCCAGCGCCTTCTTCCGCTTGGCCGCGAACAGCGTCGTCAGCCAGCGGTGCAGCCGCTCGGCGGCCGGGCCGCCCTCGTTGGAGATGGCCGCCAGCTCGTGGTGCGCCTGGTCGAGCCAGCGCTGGGTGACCGCCTCGCGCAGCGCGGCCTTGCTGGGGAAGTGGCGGTAGACGCTGCTGTGGCTGACCCCGAGGATGCGGGCGACGTCCACGACGGTGGCCTTGGCCGGGCCGAACCGCCGGAGGACGTCCTCCGCCGCGCTCAGGATCTGCTCGGCGGTGAGTGTGGTGTCCGTGGTCACGGGGAGGTCCGTCCTTAGCGTCGTGCGGTCGGGTCGTGCGGTCGGTCGTCAGGCGACGGTGGTGGTGGCGGCGCCGGCGGTGCGGTCAGCGCTCGCTGTCCAGGTGGGCCATCTGTGCGGCAGCGTACCGGTCACCGGCCGCGGAGCCGGCGGGGACGGCGGCCTCGACGGCGGGGAGGTCGGCCTCGGTCAGCGTGACGTCGAGTGCGCCGAGGGCCTCGGTCAGACGGTCGCGGCGGCGGGCGCCGACCAGCGGGACGACGTCCTGTCCGCGCGAGGCCACCCAGGCGATGGCGACCTGGGCGACGGTCGCACCCCGTGCGGCGGCGATCTCGCGCAGGGCCTCGACCAGTGCGAGGTTGTGGGCCAGGTTCTCGCCCTGGAAGCGCGGGCTGTGGCTGCGGAAATCGGTGCCGCTGAGGGCGCGTTCCCGGTCCCAGTGGCCGCTGAGCAGGCCGCGGGAGAGCACGCCGTACGCGGTGACGCCGATGCCGAGCTCGCGCGCGGCGGGCAGGACGGCAGCCTCGATCGAGCGGGAGAGCAGCGAGTACTCGATCTGGAGGTCGCTGATCGGGTGGACGGCGGCGGCCCGGCGCAGGGTGTCGGCGCCGACCTCGGAGAGTCCGATGTGGCGAACGTAGCCGGCCTTCACCAGCTCGGCGATGGCGCCGACGGTCTCCTCGATCGGGACGTCCGGGTCCAGGCGGGCCGGGCGGTAGACGTCGATGTGGTCGGTGCGCAGGCGGCGCAGGGTGTAGGCGAGCGCGGTCTTGGTGGCGGCGGGGCTCGTGCTGTAGCCGAGCCACTGGCCGTCGGGGCTGCGCTGGGCGCCGAACTTCACGCTGATCTGCACGCTCTCGCGGTCGCGGCCGCGCAGTGCCTCGTGGATCAGCAGTTCGTTGTGGCCCATGCCGTAGAAGTCGCCGGTGTCGAGGAGGGTGATCCCGGCGTCGAGGGCCGCGTGGATGGTGGCGATGCTCTCGGCCTCGTCGGCCGGGCCGTACATGTCGGACATGCCCATGCAGCCGAGGCCGAGGGCCGAGGTGACCGGCCCGGTGGTGCCGAGGGTGCGCTGGGTGGGGCGGGTGTGCGGTGACAAGGGGGCTCCAAGGGGCGGGCGAGTGCGGCGCCGGGAGGCGGGGGCAGGGTGGCCCGGGTATCACTATGGCACGACAGCGAACAGATTTCAAAATCTGTTCGCTGTCATCTGTTATCTGAAAGTTGAAATCTGTCGGTTGTCATTTGTTCGGACGAGCGGCCGCGGCCCCCTGGCCGCCCGCCCTGCCGTCAGTCGGCGACCCGGCTGCGGTTCTCGTACGCGAGATCGGTGTACTCGGGGTGGCGGAGCATCCAGCCCTTGGTGAAGGGGCAGGTCGCCAGCACGGCCAAGCCGCGGGCGCGGGCGTCGTCCAGGGCGGCGCGGGCCAGCGCGCTGCCGATGCCCCGGCCCTCGTAGGCGGGCTCGACGACGGTGTGCGGGTACACCACCAGCTGGTCGCTGCGCAGGTACTCGGCGAAGCCCGCCAGCCGGCCGTCCTCCCAGGCCTCGAAGCGGTTCTGGGCCTCCACGTCACGTACCGAGAGGGTCATCTCGGCTCCTCACTGCCGGAGAGTCGGAGCCGGGCCCGGCCCCGGTCCATCATCGAGTGGCCGGGGCCGCCCCGCCCGTCGATCCGCCGGTCGTGGCCTTCGCGTCGGTCGCCCCGGCCCCCGTTCCCGGCTCCGTGTTCGTCTCCCTCGCCGCGGCCTTCGGTTCGAGGGCCCGGCTCCCGGTCGGCGCCCAGCTCTCGCGCCCGCCCGGCGCCCGCAGCAGGTAGGCGCGGGCGGGCGGAACGTTGCGCCAGACCGTGCGCTCGCCCAGACCGTACGCCGCTTCGAAGCCTCGCAGCAGCCGCACCACCGCCCGGTGGCGGGCGCCGCGGCGGGGGCCCGAGGTGAGGGTGCGCGCCGTCGTCGTACCGAGGTACCCGAAGTACGTCAGCTCGCCGCCGGGCGCCAGCAGCCGCAGGTAGAGCTCGAGGATGTCGCGCACCTGCGCGGGCTCGAAGTTGGTGAACGGCAGCCCGGACACGATCACGTCGTACCGCTGCGCGCAGCCCTCCGGCCGAGCCGAGTCCGTCGCCGACGGGTGGCACTCCGACAGTTCCTCGACCCGGCAGGCCGACAGCCGCAGCCCGACGCCGGGGTGGCGCGCGGCCAGGACAGGGTCCTCCCGGAGCCGTTCGGCGAACCGCGGGTTGGCCTCGACGACGTGCAACCGGTCGCCCGGGCGCAGCACTTGGGCCAGCCGGCGGGTCACCACGCCCGTCCCGGCGCCGACCTCCAGCACCGAGATCGGACGGTTCGGGCGGCTGGTGACCGGTACCACCAGCGCGTTCACCAGCTCCGCGCCGCTCGGGGCCAGGGCGCCGGTGTCGTGGAAGGTGCGCAGGGCCTCGGTGAGGAACAGCAGGCGGTCCCCGCCGGCGGGCGGACCGTGGTGGAGGGAGAGGGATTCTGGGCCGTGGTGGAGCCGTTCGCTGGTCATGCCGTCGACGCTAGGCAGGGCGGAGCCACCGCGAATCGGCCGGTCAGTGTCGCCGACCCCCGACGAAAGTCGAGGGTGCGGTTGGCCGGAAGACAGAGGCGTTCCGCGGTCGAGCGCCCCTAGCATCGAGCCCGAGGTAGTGAACGGCGAACGTGCGGAAGGCTTTCGGGGTGAGGAGAGGAAAGGAGGAGTGCCATGCCCAGGAGTGTGCTCGGCTGGTACGGGCCGGATCACCGGGCCGGGATCGACACGTTGCTGCTGCTCGGCGTGTTCGGCCTGAGCATCGAGGAGGCGGCGGTGCAGTGGACGCAGTCCGACGGGCCGCTGCGCCTGCCGCGCACGGTCGTCGCCGCGCTCGCCGCGCTCGCGCTCCTCTTCACCCGCCGCCATCCGGTGGCCTCGGCCGTCCTGCCGGTGCTCACCGGTGGGCTGTTCAACCGGGCCTTCCCCGGCCTGTTCAGCGTCTTCCACCTCGCCTGCCTCGGCCGGACCGGCCCGGCGACGGCAGGTGGTGCGGTCATCGCGGTGGTCAGCGCGGCGGGGGCGGATTCGCTGGTCGGGTGGGCCGGTACCACCGGGTCCCAACTCCTCGTCCAGGCCGCCGTCCTGGCGGTCGGCCTCTGGTTGCACGGCAGACGGGTACTGATCCGCGCCCTGCACGAGCAGGTCGACGCGCTGCGCCGCGAGCGCGAGCTGCGCGCCGATCAGGCCCGAGCCGCCGAACGGGCCCGGATCGCCCGGGAGATGCACGACGTGCTGGCCCACCGGCTCAGCCTCCTGGTGCTGCACGCCGGGGTGCTGCGCGACCAGGCCAGGGCCGGTACCGTCGCCGCCGACCCCGATCGCCTCACCCACCGCCTCGAACTGCTGCGCACGACCGCCTCCCGATCGCTCGACGATCTACGGGACGTCCTGGGCGCACTGCGGGCCGACCCACCGGCCTCGGCCGGCACGGGAGGCGAGCCGCCCGTGCCGGCCGAGGCCGGGCGCGTCCAGGCGCCCGCACTGCGCGACCTCACCGAACTCGTCGGCGAGGTGACCCAGGCCGGTCAGCGGGTCGAACTCGCCCTCTCCGGAGACCCGGAGACCATCCCGACCACCCATCGGCTGGCCGTGCACCGGCTGGTCCAGGAGGCGCTGACCAACGCCCGCAAGTACGCGCCCGCCGCGCCCGTCACCGTCCGGGTCGGCTACGGGGCGCCCGCGACGACGGTCGAGGTCCGCAACGGCCCGGGCCAGGAGACGCCGGACGGGCCGGGCACCGGCGGCGGGTACGGGCTGGTCGGGCTGGCCGAACGGGTCGGTGCCCTCGGCGGCCACCTCGACGCCGGTCCGGACGGCGGCGGCTTCCGGCTCTCGGCCCGGTTACCCGTGCCGGACCGCCCGCCGGGGGCGGCGCCCGACGCGGCTCCAGCCCGTGGCGACGGTTCGGCTCCACAACCCGGGAGCGCGTTGCCGGACGCAGGGCGGCCGTCTTCGCGGCCGGGGCAAGGGACACGAGCGGCACGGCAGTCGCAGGAAGGGGCGCGAGAGGCGCACGGGGGGCGATACCCGGAGCCGCCGAAGGAACCGAAGGAACCGAAGGAATCGAGGGAACCAGAGCAGGAACCGAAGCAGGAATCGAAGCAGGAACCAAAGCAGGGACCGAAGCAGCAGCCGAAGGGTGCCGCATGATCCGAACAATGGTGGTCGACGACGACGCGCTGGTTCGCCTCGGCCTGGTCGACCTCCTGGCCCAGGACCCGGCGCTCACCGTGGTCGCCGAGGCCTCCGACGGGCTGCAAGCCGTCGAGATCGCCGGCAGCCGACGGATCGACGTCGCGCTGATGGACATCCGGATGCCTCGGCTCGACGGGATCGCCGCCACCCGGCGGCTGCGCGAACTCCCCGACGCCCCAAGGGTCATCGCCCTCACCACCTTCGACCTGGACGAGTACGTGTACCAGGCGCTCGCGGCAGGGGCGGACGGCTTCCTCCTCAAGGACACTCCGCCCGCGGAGATCGCCCGGGCCGTCCACGTGGTCGCGGGGGGTCAGGGAATGCTGCATCCGGCGGCCGCGCGACGGCTGATCGACCGCTACCACCGGGTCGGGGCACCCCGGTCGGTGGCCGCCCGCCACCGGGTCGCCGGGCTCACCCCGCGGGAGACCGACGTGCTGCGCGAACTCGCCGACGGGCTCTCCAATGCCGAGATCGCGGGCGTGCTCGGGATGCGCGAGAGCACCGTCAAGGCGCACGTCAGCCGGATCCTGACCGGGCTCGGAGTCGGCAACCGGGTCCAGGCGGCGCTGCTCGCGCGCGACGCGGGACTGGTGGGCGACGGTGGCTGAGAGCGCACGGTTGAGAGCGGCGGCGACTGGGGCCGCACACCCGGGTTCCGATCGGTCGTGCACGTTCCTGCCGGGCGTCCTCCCGGCTGCGCAGGGGTGCCGCCCTGTCGTGTCCGGGGGGCGGGCAACCGAGGCACGTCGAGGCTCGGCGGGGCACACCGGGGCACGGCATCGACCCGTGTTCACGCGGGTGTTCCCCCGTCGTTCCCCGGAGTCGAGCCGGCCGGCTGAGCGGGCTTCCCTGAGCCGCCGCGTGCTCCCGGTTCGTACCGCGTGCTGAGCCGTTGTCACCCATCCGGCGTGGAATTGCCGTGCCTTGGCCGTTTGCGCTGCCGAACTCGGGCGGCGGGTCCATGGTGGAGATGGGCGCGATCCGGCGACCGCGTCCGCGCGCCGATCCAGGCCCGCGCGCCGAGCGCCCGTGCCGATCGCGTACGGGCGGCCTCCGAAGCGGGGCCCGGTACCGGCACGCTGGGAGCAGGGCCACCTCGCAGGAAACCGAACGGTTCTTCTAGGCTCACATCTCGGCTTCCCTGCGGCGGTCCGGCCACTGCGCCCGCTGCCAGGAGGCCACCGTCCACGGGGGCTCCGGGCGGACCGGGGCCCCCGGATCGAGCGAGGAGGACGCACATGCCAAGCACGCCGCCCAGCCGTTCCACCGTACTTGGGCCAGACAGGCTGATTCGAGACGCCGCCCACCATCCCGGTCGACCGGTGCGGTCCGGCTGGGCCTGGTACCCGGGAGGGAGCGGTCGGCCGGTACGTCCGCTGTATACCGGCGGTGGTCGCGGAGGCGAGCGTTGAGTCCCCAGATCGTCGGGTCGCCCGCTGTGCCGGGCGCCGCCGTGGAACCGGACCCGACGCCGGTCACCGTCCCGGCCGCCACCGACGGCGAGGCCGTTGCCGCAGCCGCCACGACCACCGCGACCTCAAGCACTGCTGCCACCACCGTAGGTACCTCCGTGGCGACCGCCACCGCCACCGCGGGCACTGACACCAGTGCGGCAACTGCCACTGCAACTGTCGCTGTGACTCCGGCCGTCTCGGCCCAGGCCGCCGCGGTGGCATCCAGTGCCGCGAAGACCGCCTCGGCAAAAGCCGCCGTGGCCCAGACCGCGTCCGCCAAGGCCGCGTCCGCCAAGGCCGCGCCCGCCCAGACCGCGTCCGCCAAGACCACGTCCGCCAAGACGGCGGCAACCACGTCCGCCCTCACGACATCTGCCCTCACCAGAGCAGGCGTCGCGAAGACCGCGGTGGCGACGACCGCGGTGCCGAGGGCCGCTGTCGGAAAGCCCACGACCGGTCCGGCCGCCACCGCTGCCTCCGGTATCTCCACCGTCGCCACGGCGCCGCCCGGTGTGCCTCAGACGCTCAGCGCCCGTGCCCGTGCCCTGGTCGGAGCCGTCCGGCGGCGCTGCTCCGATCTGGCGCGGATCGAGTCTCCCAGCGGGGACGCCCCCAGACTCGACGCCCTCGCCGAGGAGTTGGTGGCAGGCTTCCGTGCCACCGGTGCCACCGCCCGGCGTGAGCCCGGACCGGCCGGGGACCACCTCGTGCTGGAATGGGAGGGCCGGGACGAGTCCCTGCCGCACCTGCTGATCGTCGGGCACCACGACACCGTCTGGCCGGTCGGCACCCTCGCGGACTGGCCGGTGACCGAGCAGGACGGTCGGCTCACCGGGCCCGGCGTGGTCGACATGAAGGGCGGACTCGCCGTCCTGGAGAGCGCGTTGTCGCTGCTCGCGGACCTGGGTGAGCGCCCGCACCGGACCGTCCGCCTGGTCGTGGTCTCCGACGAGGAGGTGGGCAGCCCGGACGGACGGCGCCTGGTCGAGCGCCAGCTGCGCGGCGCCGCGGCGGTCCTGGGGCTCGAACCGCCGCACCCCGACGGCCGGTTGAAGACCGCGCGGCGCGGCAGCACCCGGGTGCGACTCACCGTGACCGGCCACGAGGCGCATGCGGGCAACGATGCTCACGATGGGGTGTCCGCGGTCGACGAACTGGTGGACCAGCTCGTGCTGGTGCGCGATCTCGCAGGTCAGCCCGGCATCGAGTTGAACGCCGGTCGGATCAGCGGTGGTTCGCGCGCCAACGTGGTCGCCGGCCGGGCCGAGGCCGAGCTGGGGCTGCGCTTCGCCACCGCCGAGGCGCAGCGCCGCACGCTGGACGACCTCGCCCGGCTCGCTCCGTTGCGTCCGGGCGCCCGGGTTCGCACGGAGGTGTTGTCCAGTCGTCCGGCCTGGTCCGAGCGGACCGGTAATCCGCTGCTGCGGCACGTGCGTTCGCTCGCCGCCATGCTCGGTCAGCAGCTGGACGGCGCCCCGGCGGGCGGGGCCGGGGACACCAACCTGCCGGGCTCGCGCGGTCTTCCGACCCTGGACGGCTTCGGGGCGGTGGGCGCCGGGGCCCATGCCCGGCACGAACACATCCGGCTCGACCAGATCGCTCCCCGGATCGCCCTGCTGGCGGCCCTGCTCGCCGTTCCGCTGCCGCGACTGCGTGACCGCGCGGAGGGGTGAGGCGGCGGTGAGCCGCTGACAGTCGGCAGCCACAGCAGGCAGGCGCTGGCGAACAGATAGCAATCGACAGGCGGTAGCCGACAGACAAGCGACCGACAGATAGCAGCCGACAGATAACAGCTGACAGATTTCAGAATCTGTCAGCTGTTATCTGTTGCGCACCTTGCCATCCCTCTGCTCCGCCGCGCAGAATGGTACCGACCGAACGGTCAGTCGGTTGGTTGATCGGTGGTACTGCGGCAACCGGCCGGGCAGGACACGAGAGGGGACCGTGGTGACAGCAGAGGTGGCCGAGGCGGTCCCCGCGCAGACGCCGGAGGACCGGTTCGAGGCGGTCGTCGCCGCCGAGCAGCGGATCGAGCCCAGGGACTGGATGCCCGACGCCTACCGGGCCACCCTGATCCGCCAGATCGCCCAGCACGCCCACTCCGAGATCATCGGCATGCAGCCCGAGGGCAACTGGCTGACCCGGGCGCCGTCCCTGCGCCGCAAGGCCATCCTGCTCGCCAAGGCCCAGGACGAGGCCGGGCACGGCCTCTACCTCTACGCCGCCGCCGAGACCCTCGGTGTCGACCGCGCCGAGCTCACCGAGAAGCTGATCTCCGGCCGCCAGAAGTACTCCTCGATCTTCAACTACCCGACCCTCACCTTCGCCGACGTCGGTGTGATCGGCTGGCTGGTGGACGGCGCCGCGATCTGCAACCAGGTCCCGCTCTGCCGCTGCAGCTACGGCCCGTACGCCCGCGCGATGGTGCGGATCTGCAAGGAGGAGTCCTTCCACCAGCGCCAGGGCTACGAGCTCCTGATGACGCTGATGCGCGGCACCGAGGCCCAGCGCCGGATGGTCCAGGACGCGGTGGACCGCTGGTGGTGGCCGTCGCTGATGATGTTCGGCCCCTCGGACGCCGACTCGCCGAACTCCGCCCGCTCGATGGCCTGGCGGATCAAGCGGCACGGCAACGACGAGCTGCGCCGGCGCTTCGTCGACATGACCGTTCCGCAGGCCGAGCACCTGGGGGTCACGCTCCCGGACCCGGAGCTGCGCTGGAACGAGGAGCGCGGCGGCTGGGACTTCGGTGAGCCGGACTGGTCCGAGCTCACCAGGGTCATCCACGGCCAGGGCCCCTGCAACGCCCAGCGGATCGACCGCCGCCGCGCCGCCCACGAGGACGGTGCCTGGGTGCGCGAGGCGGCCGTCGCCTACGCGGCCAAGCGCGCCGCCGAAGCAGCCGAAGCAGCCGAAGCCGCCGCAGGCACCGCAGCAGCCGGAGCCACCGGACTCACCGAAGCCACCGAACAGGAGAACGGAAAGTGACCGAACCCCAGGTTGGCTCCCCGGCCGGGTCCAAGGCCGGCTGGCCGCTGTACGAGGTGTTCGTGCGCCCCCGGCGCGGGCTGAACCACGTCCACGTCGGCTCGCTGCACGCCGCCGACGACCGGATGGCACTGCTCGCCGCCCGCGACCTCTACACCCGCCGCAACGAGGGCGTGAGCCTCTGGGTGGTCCGCTCGGACGCGATCACCGCCTCCACCCCGGACGAGCGCGACCCGTTCTTCGAGCCCAGCGGCGACAAGGTCTACCGCCACCCGACCTTCTACGACATCCCCGAGGATGTCCCGCACATCTGACGGGGGAGCCACCGTGCACGACCACACCACCTCCACCACCGGCACCGGCCAGGGCGCCGACTCGGACGACCACGTCTACCTCAGCCTCGCCGACGCCGCCCCCGGCCCCGAGGGCGAGGGCCGCTGGGCGTACGGGACGGGCTTCGCCGACCCGCTGCTCGGCGTGGACACCGCGCTGCCCGCCGGCCTGGACGGCGCCGACCTGGCCGTCTACTGCCAGATGCTGGGCGACGACGCCCTGGTCCTCGCACAGCGGCTGATCGAGTGGTGCACCCGGGCGCCCGAGCTGGAGGAGGAGGTCGCGCTCGCCAACCTGGGCCTCGACCTGCTCGGCCAGGCCCGCCTGCTCCTCACCCGGGCCGGTCAGGCGGACGGCACCGGCCGCACCGAGGACGACCTGGCGTACTGGCGCGAGGAGCACGAGTTCCGCAACGTCCGTCTGGTGGAGACGACGAACGGCGACTTCGCGTACTCGATCGCCCGCCTGCTGCTGTTCGCCACCGCGCGCGGCGCCCTGTACGAGGCGCTGAGCGCGCACCCCGACCCGGTGCTGGCCGCGGTCGCCGCCCGGGGCGTCAAGGAGCTCGCCTACCACCGGGAGTACGCGACCGCCTGGACGCTCCGTCTCGGCGACGGCACGCCGTACTCCGCCGAGCGGATGCAGGCCGGGCTGGACGCGGTCTGGCCGCTGCTGGAGGAGCTGTTCACGGCGCACCCGGTGGAGCTGCGGGCGGGAGTCGACCCGGCGACCCTGCGCGAACCGGTGCTGCGCTCGCTCGCCGCCGTGGTCGCCGAGGCCGGACTGACCGTGCCGGACGTACCGCCGCTGGCCACCGTCCTCGGCCGGGCCGGCCGGGACGGCGTGCACACCGAGGCGCTCGGCCCGCTGCTCGCCGAGCTCCAGGTGGTGGCCCGGGCCCACCCGGGGGCGACATGGTGACGGACGACGTCGCGACGGGCACCGCGCACCCGACGGGCACCGCAGGCACGGCCGACCCGACGACCCACGACCTGGCCTGGACCGTCGCCGCGGCCGTCCCGGACCCGGAGCTGCCCATGCTCACCCTGGCCGACCTGGGCGTCCTGGCCGGGGTCGAGGTGGACGGCGCCAGCGGAACGGTGACCGCCTGGCTGACCCCGACCTACTCGGGCTGCCCCGCCGTCGCCGAGATGGCCACCGACGTGGACCGCCGGCTGCGCGCGGCCGGGTACCCGGACGTCCGGGTGCGGCTGCGGCTGGACCCGCCGTGGTCCACCGACCTGATCACCGCCGAGGGCCGCCGCAAGCTCGCCGAGGCGGGCATCGCCCCGCCGCGCCCGACCGCCGCCGTCGCGGCCGTGGCCGGACCGGTGGCGCTCACCCTCGGCCCGACCCGCGCCGGAGCCTCGACCACGGCCGGGCCGGGCACCGCGCCCCCCGTGCCGTGCCCGCAGTGCGGCGAGACCGCCACGGAGGAGCTGTCCCGCTTCGGTTCCACCGCCTGCAAGGCGCTCTGGCGCTGCCGGGCCTGCCGCGAGCCGTTCGAACGCGTCAAGGAGATCTGAATGCCCGCCGCTGCCGCCGCCTCCGCTGCCGCCGCCAGTTCCACCGCTGCCGCTGCCGCTGGAACCGACTCCGTCCCCGCCGGGTCGGCGACCGGCATCCGCCCCGCCCGCCGTCCGACCTTCCACCGGTTGCGGATCGACCGGGTCGAGCGGCTCTGCGAGGACGCCGTCGCGGTGACCTTCGCGGTGCCGGACGGTCTGGCGCAGGAGTACGCCTTCCGGCCCGGGCAGACCCTGACCCTGCGCAAGCTGGTGGACGGGGCCGACGAACGCCGCTCGTACTCGATCTGCGCCCCGGTCGGCGGGCCGCTGCGGATCGCCGTCCGCGAGGTGCCCGGCGGGCTGTTCTCACGCTGGCTGGTGCGCGACGCGAAGCCGGGCGAGGAGGTGGAGGTGCTGACCCCGTCCGGCCTGTTCACCCCCGAACTCGGGGCCCCGGCCGACCACGTGCTGCTCGCGGCCGGCTCCGGCATCACCCCGATGCTGTCGATCGCCGCCTCCGTGCTGGCCGCCGACCGCAGCTCCACCGTCACGCTGTTCTACGGCAACCGGCGCAGCGACACCGTGATGTTCGCCGACGAGCTGGCCGACCTGAAGGACCGCTATCTCGGCCGCTTCCAGCTGGTCCACGTACTCTCCCGGGAGACCAGGGACGCCGAACTGCTCAGCGGCCGACTGGACCCGGAGCGGGTGCGCGCGCTGCTGGCGGCGCTGGTGGACGTCGGGAGCGTCGGCCACTGGTGGCTGTGCGGCCCGTTCGGCATGGTCACCGGGGCGAAGGACCTGCTCGCCGAGCTGGACGTGCCGGGCGACCGGGTGCACCAGGAGCTGTTCCACGCCGAGGACGAGCCGCTCCCGGAGCGCGACGAGGACTGGGAGCGGGCGGACGTTTCGGCCGACGGCGGGTCGGGCCCGCAGAGCGAGGTCACCGTCGTCCTCGACGGTCGCGGCAGCACGCTCTGCCTCCCGCGCGACCGCTCGATCCTGGACGGCGCCCAGCGCTCCCGCCCCGACCTGCCGTTCGCCTGCAAGGGCGGCGTCTGCGGCACCTGCCGGGCCCTGGTCACCGAGGGCGAGGTGGAGATGCGCCGCAACTTCGCCCTGGAGGAGAAGGAGCTGGCCGCCGGGTACGTCCTGACCTGCCAGGCCCGTCCGGTCACCGACCGGGTGACCGTCGACTACGACCGCTGAGCCTCAGACGGCGGCCGGCTCCACGGCGGGCTCCACGGCGGGCTCCATGTCCGGCTCCACGGCCGGGGCCGCGAAGGCCGGGCCCCCGGGTACCCGGCTCGCGGGAGCCCGGCTCACGGGCGCCTGGCTCACGGGCGTCGGACTTCCGGGCATCGGCGTTCCCGGTGTCGGCGTCCCGAGCGCCGGGTCCCCGAGCAGCTTGACCAGGTCGTTGACGGCCGCGCGGCCGGCCCGGTTGGCGCCGATGGTGCTGGCGGACGGGCCGTAGCCGACCAGGTGGACACGCGGGTCGGCGGTGGCGCGGGTGCCGGTGAGCGCGATCCCGCCGCCGGGGGATCGCAGCCCGAGCGGGGCGAGGTGCCCGACCTCGGGCCGGAAGCCGGTGGCCCAGACGATCGCGTCCACCGCCAGCTCCTCGTCGCCCCAGGCGACCCCGCGCTCGGTCAGACGGTCGAACATCGGCCGGCGGTGCAGCGCGCCCAGCTCCTCGGCGCGCCGGTAGGCGACGGACGGGCCGAGCCCGGTCACGCTGACCACGCTGCGCACCGGCAGGCCCTGCCGGACCCGCTCCTCGACCTTGGCCACCACCGCGCGCCCGTACTCGGGCGTGAAGGGCCCGTCGTGGTAGACGGGTTCGGAGCGGGTGACCCACACCGTCTCGCCGACCGCGGCCACCTCCGACAGCACCTGGATCGCCGAGGCGCCGCCACCGACCACCAGCACGCGCCTGCCCACGAACTCCTCGGGGCCGCGGTACTCGGCGTAGTGCAGCTGGCGGCCCGCGAAGTGGCCCGGGTAGTGCGGGAGGAAGGGACGGGTCCAGGTGCCGGTGGCGTTGATCAGTGCGCGGGTGGACCAGACGCCGTGGTCGGTCTCGACCAGCAGCCGCGCGTCCGGTCGTTCGGACTCGGCGCGTACGGCATGCACCGCGACCGGGCGTACGACCGGGAGCGTGTGCCGGACCTCGTACGCCGCGAAGTACTCCGGCACCACCTCGCGCGCGGGGGCGTCGGGGTCGGGTGGCGGGAGTTCGGCGTCGGGGAGGTCGTGGACGCCGTGCACGGTGGCCATGCGCAGGGACGGCGAGCGGTGCGCCCAGGCGCCGCCGGGTACGGCGTTGGCGTCGAGGACGACGAAGCCGCCGTCGACGCCCGCCCGGTACGGGGCGAAACCGCGGCGGAGCAGGTGGTAGGCGGCGGACAGGCCTGCCTGCCCGGCGCCCACCACCAGGACGTCCACGCGTTCCGGAACGCTGTTCGTTGCACCGTAAACAGTCACGCCCCTGAAACATCGCGGGGACGGCGGCTGTTCCCGCCGGGAGCGCCAAACGGGCGGGCGGGCAGGGGCGCGCGTGAGCGGAAGTGCGAGCGGACGTGCGAGCGAATGTGTGAGCGGATGTGTGAACGGAGGGGCGTCAGGAGATCGGGGAGATGACCGCGGCGGTGCCGTAGGCGCAGATCTCGGTGCCGACATCGGCCGCCTCCGTGACGTCGAAGCGCATCATCAGGACGGCGTTGCCGCCGCGCGCCTTGGTCTGCTCGACCAGCCGCTGCATGGCCTCGTTGCGGCTCTCTACGAGGGTCTTCGTCAGACCGCGCAGCTCGCCGCCGATCAGCGACTTCAGACCGGCGCCGATCTGGCTGCCGAGGTGACGGCTGCGGACGGTCAGCCCGAAGACCTCGCCGATCACGTGGTCGACCCGGAAACCGGGAACGTCGTTGGTGGTCACGACCAGGACGTCGGCGTTGGGGCCCTGCCCGCCGCCGTACTCGTTGATGTCAGCCATGGGACGCATCCTGCCAGCTCGTGCGTCCGGGTGATCGAGGCGTGGCCGGGCGGTGGCCGAGAAGGCTTTCCGGAAGCTGGTCCGGACCGGTGATCGGGGGACCGAAAGGCCGTACCGTTAGCCCCATGGGCGAGCGAAGCGATCATCCACAGGGGCCGGGCGCGGCGGAGGACTCCGGCGCGCAGGAGATCGAGGCGACGGTGGTGCTGGGCCTGCGGATCACCGACTGGCCGGCCCTGCGCGCGGCCGCGATCAGGGCCGTCGAGGAGCTGGACTTCGAGGGCATCGACCCGGCCGGACAGCGCCGCGAGATGCTGCGCGAGGTCGCCGAGGACGCCAACGCGGCGCTCGGCGCGCTGCTGCATCCGGACCGGCTGGTGGCCGCCATCCCCGGGGTCGAGGCGAGCGGCGGGACCCTGGAGATCAGCGTCACGGAGGACTTCACGCCGGACTTCGCCGACCTCTTCCCGCTGGAGGGCGACGAGGAGGACGGTGGCGCGGGTGCGGACTGGACGCTCACACCGCGCACCGCCTGCCTGCTCCACGCCCAGCTGATCGGCCTGGCCGACGCCGCGTACGACGACTTCGACGAGCACGGGGACGAGCCGGTCGTCGACGGTGACGACGCGGATTGGACGGTCTTCGCCCGGCTGCCCGAGCGCACCTGGCGGATGCACCGGGGCTGGCGCCGCGCGATGGCCCGGGCCTTCGACGACCTCGCCGACGACCTCGCGCTCGGCGAGTGGCCGCTGCCGCGCTGCCTGGCCGAGGAGGTGGCGCTGCGGATGGCCCTGGTGGACTCCCGGGCGCTGCTCGGCGCACAGCCCGAGTCGGTGGCGGACATGATGGGCGACCTCCCGGCCGACCTCTACGACTACGACTGGGACGGCTGTCACGACGAACTGTTCGGGGTCTACGGACCGGACGACGGCGATCCGGAACTGGGGGCGGAGCAGCGCACGGAGGCGCTGCTGGCGGCCACCCACCCGGAGGGCTGGTTCCTGATGTATGAGGACGCGGAGGAGCGGGACCCGCAGCGCGGCTACCGTCGCTGACGGTCCGGGTCCCGGGCGCTGCGTGACGGGTGCGGGGCGGCCGGTTCCGGGGCTTTCGCCCGGACCGGGCGGTCCGGCGGGTGGGCGATTAGGCTGCGGACATGTCCGATGTGCGTGGCATGCACGATCCGTCCCCCGGCAGTCCCGGCGGTCCCGGCAGTCCCGGCGGTCCCGGCGGTCCCGGCGAGGACGAGCCGGCGCTGGCCCGGGTCGCACTCGGGCTGGACGGGGCGATGGCGGCGCAGCGCGGTCGGACGGCGGAGGCCCGGGCCGGCTTCGAGGCGCTCTGGGAGGCGCTGGGGGAACAGGACGTCTTCCACCGCTGCCTCGTCGCCCACTACCTGGCCGATCTGCAGGACGACCCGCGTGCCGAACTGGAATGGGACCGCCGGGCCCTGGTCGCCGCCGACTCGCTGGGCGCCGAGCGTGCCCGGACGTACGAGTCGGCCCTCCAGGTGCGCGCCTTCTACCCCTCGCTGCACCTCAACCTGGCCTCGGACCACCTCAAGCTCGGCGAGCCGGACCTCGCCCGTGAGCAGCTCGAACGGGCCGTGCGCAGTCTGGACGCGCTGCCGGAGGACGCATACAGCGCGAGCATCCGGACGGCGGTGGACGAGCTGCGGCACCGGCTGCGGTGAACGCGGAGGCGAGCGCCGAGGTGGACGCCGGGGCGCATGGGGCGGGCCGAGTCGGTCGGGGCGGGGCTGGCATCCTGGACGGGTGACTGATCCTTCCGATGCACCGACGTCCGCTGCTCCGACTTCGACTCCGATTCCCACTGCGGCCGCGACTCCTCCGGCCCCTGTGACCGACCCCGGCGAGGCCGAGGAGAGCGAGGACCGCGACGAGCGGCCGCAGTACGTGCTGCCGCTGGTCGTCCGGATGGAGCGGGCCACTCCGCCGGGCCGGACGGACGCGCTGGAGACCTCGGCGCGGGCGGTGCTCACGCTGCTGGCCGACCCCCGGGTGACCGAGGCGGACGGCGAGTGGGCGGAGCGGGTCGCGGCCTGGGAGGACGCCCGGATCCGCAAGGTGGTCCGGCGGGCCCGGGGCGGGGAGTGGCGCCGGGCGGGCGAGCTGCCGGGCGTCACGGTGCACGGCCGGGAGGCCGAGGTGCGGGTGTTCCCGCCGATCCCGCTGGACGGATGGCCGAAGGAACTCGCCAAGCTCCAGGTGTCCGGGACGGACCTCGAGGAGGCGGCCGAGGTCGGGGCGGCCGAGCCGGGGTTGCCGGTGCTGTGGCTCAACCCCGAGCTGGAGATGAGCGCGGGCAAGACCATGGCGCAGACCGGGCACGCCGCCCAGCTCGCGTGGTGGCGGCTGGACGAGACGCAGCGCAAGGAGTGGGCCGAGGCCGGCTTCGCGCTCGCGGTCCGGACGGCCTCGCCGGAGGCGTGGGAGGAGCTCGTTCGCAGCGGGCTGCCGGTGGTCCAGGACGCGGGCTTCACCGAGATCGCGCCGGGCAGCTGCACCGTGATCGCGGAGCACCCGGCGCTGCGGTGACGGCGAGTGCGGCGGGTGACAGCCGGCGGATGACGGAGATGACGGAGAACGGATGACAGCGGACAGATGACAGCGAACGGATGACGGATGACAGATTTCAAAATCTGTCATCTGTCATCCGTCATCTGTTCGCTGCACCCGGTCGCCCGTCAGCCCTGCTCGTACCGCCGCATCGCCCGCAGTCCGCCGTAGACCGCCAGGGCGGTCCAGAGCGCCATGATCGCCAGCCCGGTCCAGTGGCCGTAGTGGACGCCCGGCTCGGGCTGGGTGCGCATCGCGTGGAGGCCGGCCCGGTCGGGCAGGAACTGGCCGAGTTCGCGGACGCCGGGGATGGCGGCCAGCCAGGTGGTGCCCAGGAACACCATCGGGGTCAGCAGGCCGAGCGCGGCGCTGAAGTTGCCCAGCATCGCGGTCAGTCCGAGGCAGAGCAGCACCATCATCGGGTGGTACAGCACACCGGCCAGGAAGCTGCGGGTCAGGCCCGGGGTGGAGAGGTCCAGGCCGACGGTGGCGCCGACGGCCAGGAACGACCCCGCCGTCGAGGCCAGCCCGAGCAGCAGGCCCAGCCCGGCACCGAGCGCGATCTTGGCGCCGTACAGCCGGCCGCGTCGCGGGACGGCCGTGAGCGAGGTGCCGATCATGCGGGTGTTGAACTCCTGCCCCATCAGCAGGATGCCGAGGCAGGCGACCGCGACGTGGCCGAAGAGCAGCCCGTAGAAGATCCCCCCGGCCGGGTCCTCGCCGACCGTGTGGTCCTTCGCCCCGTAGGCGGCGTTGACGGCGGCCGTGATGCCGACGGTCAGTGCCAGGGCGACCGCCGGGGCCGCCCACTGCGAGGGCAGGGTGGTGAACTTGATCCGTTCGGCGTGCAGCGCGTCGGCCATCGTGCTCATCGTCGCTCCCATCTTTCGGCTCCCGTCTCCCATGTCCTCTTGGCCCGTGGTCACTTGGCGCGCCGCAGGGCTCGCAGGCCGCCGTACGCGGCCAGGGCGGTCCAGAGCGCCATGATCAGTAGCCCGGTCCAGTGGCCGTAGGCGATCTGCGGGTCGTCGGCGTACCGCAGGGCGTACTGGCCGGCCCGGTCGGGCAGGAACTGGACCACCCGGCGGGCCCCGGGCACGCCGCTGAGCAGCGGCGAGAGCAGGAAGAGGGAGGGGGTCAGCAGACCCATGGCGGCGGTGAGGTTGCCCAGCACGGCGGTCGTCCCGAGGCAGAACACCACCAGCAGCGTCTGGTAGAGCACGCCGGCGACGGCGCTGCGGAGGAGGGCCGGCCCGTCCCAGGCACCCGGGACGGTGGCCGCGTACCCGGCGAAGGCGCCCAGGGTGGCGAGGACGGCGACCGCCAGCCCGACCAGCGCACCGAGCGCGAGCTTGGCGCCGTACAGCCGGCCGCGTCGCGGGACGGCGGTGAGCGACACGTCGATCATGCGGGTGTTGAACTCCTGGCCGACCAGCAGGATGCCGAAGCAGATCAGCGCAGCCTGGCCGAAGTTGAGGCCGTAGAAGATCCCGACACCGGGGTCGTCGACGAGGTTGTCCTCCTTGCCGCCGAGGGCCGCGCCGACGGCGGTGGTGACCCCGGCGGTGAGCACCAGGGCGATCAGCGGGGTGATCCAGAGCGAGCGGAGGGTGGTGAGCTTGATCCGTTCGGCGCGGAACGCGTTGACGGCCGGACCCGCGGCCGGAGCCGCGGCCGGAGCCGTGATGTGGGGCGCGGTGAGTGCCGCAGCAGGCGTCGGCGCGCTCATGCGGCGGCCTCCGCACGGTACTCGACGCTGTCGGCGGTCATCCGCATGAAGGCTTCCTCCAGTGAGTCCTGCTGCACGGTGATCTCGTACAGCACCACACCGTGGGCGGCGGCGAGCGCGGCGATCCGCTCGGGTTCGGCGCCGCTCACCTCCCAGGCGCCGCCGCCGACTTCGGTGGCGCCGAGGCCGTGGACCGGGTCGCGGAGCAGAGCGGCGAGCTTGGTCGGGTCGACGGCGCGGACCCTGATCCTGGTCCGGCCGTGGCGGTCGATGAAATCGGAGGTCGCGGCGTCGGCGAGCAGTCGGCCGCGCCCGATCACCACCAAGTGGTCGGCGGTGAGCGCCATTTCGGTCATCAGGTGGGAGGAGACCAGTACGGCTCGGCCCTCGGCGGCCAGATCGCGCAGCAGGGTGCGGATCCAGCGGATGCCCTCCGGGTCCAGGCCGTTGACCGGCTCGTCCAGCAGCAGTACCGGCGGGTCGCCGAGCAGTGCGGCGGCCACGCCGAGGCGCTGGCGCATGCCGAGCGAGAAGCCCCGGATCCGCCGTCCGGCCGCGTCGGCCAGGCCGACCTGGCCGAGCACCTCGTCCACCCGGCGGGCCGGCAGTCCGTTGCTCGCGGCGAGCCAGCGCAGATGGCCGTGCGCGGTCCGACCGCCGTGCATCGACTGGGCGTCCAGCAGCGCTCCGACCGTCCGCAGTGGGGCGGGGAGTTCGACGTAGGGCCGACCGGTGACCAGGGCGTGCCCGGCGGTCGGCCGGTCGAGGCCGAGGACCAGGCGCATGGTGGTGCTCTTGCCGGCGCCGTTCGGGCCGAGGAAGCCGGTCACCACGCCGGGGCGGACCTCGAAGGTCAGGTCGTCGACGACGCGCCGGCCGTCGTACTCCTTGGTCAGGCCCTGGATCTCGATCACGGCCCGCTCCCCTCGTCTCGTCGTCTTGGCGGTCTCCGCCGGTGCTCGCCGCGGTCGGCCCCGGGCGGTGGTTCCATTCGACCGGAGCGGGCCGGTACGGCGGATCCCGCCGGGGCGGGGAGCCGTCTCCCTCCCGGGAGGGAGACGATCGGAGACCGGCGCGGGAGCCGGGAACGCCGGTCGGCCTGGCAGGATGGCTCAATGTCCAAGATCGCAGCATGGAAGAGCGCGGCGTCCGGAACCGCTTCGCGGGGGAGTGCGGTGCCCAGGCTCGTCGGGCCGCCGCTGGCGGGTGTCACGTACGCGCGACTGCTGCACCTGCTGGTCGGGTGGATCTTCGCCGGCATCGTGCTGATGATCTATCCGGGGACGGAGCAGAGGAGCCTCGACGAGATCCTGATGAAGAGCATCGCTCTGGACGCCGTGCTGCTCGTGCTGGTCGCGCTCATCCCGGCGGCGCGCCGGGCCGAGGGCGTCCAGGCGCGGCTGCTGCTGGTGCCCGACCGCGAGGAGGACATCGCCACCGAACCCTCCCGCACCTGGGCCGACCGGCGGCGCACCGCCGGCTGGCTGGTCGGGCGGGTCGTGCTCGGCTCGTCGGTCGGCTTCACGCTGGTCTTCGCAGCGGCGGCCGCCTACGACCGGCTGACCGGACCGGACGCTCTCGGGTACCTCCCGTTCGCGCCCTTGGCGGCACTCGGCCTCGGCTGGTTCCTGGTGTACGCGGGCCGCCTCCAACTCGCCATGGCGGTGAGGCTGCTGGGCCCCTCCCCGGCCGAGCGACTGGCCGAGGCCGAGCTGCGGGCCGAACGGCTGCTGGAGCGCAACAGGTTGGCCCGCGAGCTGCACGACTCGATCGGCCACGCCCTGACGGTGACGGTCCTCCAGGCGGGAGCGGCCCGCGAGGTCGGGGACCAGGCCTTCGTCGCCAGGGCGCTCGAAGTCATCGAGGAGACCGGCCGACAGGCCATGGAGGACCTCGAACGCACCCTCGTCCTGCTGCGCGAGACCCCGGCCGGGGCGAACGGCGTGGCCACCGAACAGCCCGGGATCGACCAGCTGCCCGCGCTGTTCGACACCGCCCGGGCGGCCGGCAGTCCGGTGGAGGCACACGTCGAGGTGCCGCCCGGCACCCTGCCCGGCGTGCTCTCCCGCGAGTCGTACCGGATTGTCCAGGAGGGTGTCACCAACGCGCTCAAGTACGCGCCGGGCGAGCCGCTCGACATCCGGATCGCGCTACGGGACGGCCGGTTGGAGCTGCGCTGCGCCAACCGGCTGCCCGGCGGCGGACGTTCGGCGGCCGGAGTGGCGCGGCCCCCGGTGGGCGGTGGGGGCGGTGCGGGGAGTGGGGGCGGTGTAGGCAGGGGCGCAACGCGCAAGGGCGGCAAGGGACTGCGCGGCATCCGCGAACGCGCCACGCTGCTCGGCGGGGAGGCGGCGGCAGGGGCGGCGGTACCGCTGGAGGAGGGGAACGGGGAGTGGGTGCTGACCGTGCGGTTGCCCCTACGCTTGGGCTCGTGACGAACGATCTTGTGACGGAAGGTCCGGCCGGAGGGGCCGCCGGGAAGACGGACATCCTGCTCGCCGATGACGAGGAACTCGTCCGGGCCGGCCTGCGGGCCGTCCTGGAGGCCCAGGGCGACCTCCGGGTGGTCGGCGAGGCCTCCGACGGAGCGGAAGCGGTCGCCCTGGCCCGCGCGCTGCGCCCGCAGGTGGTGCTGATGGACGTCCGGATGCCGGTGATGGACGGCCTGGCCGCCACCCGCGAGCTGCTGCGCCCCGGCGCACCGGGGGAGCGCCCGCCACGGATCCTGGTGGTCACCACCTTCGAGAACGACGACTACGTCTACCAGGCGCTGCGCGCGGGCGCCGACGGCTTCCTGCTCAAGCGCACCCGTCCGGCCGAGATCGCCCACGCGGTACGGCTGGTGGCGGCGGGCGAGTCGCTGCTGTTCCCGGCCGCGATCCGGCGCCTGGCGGCCGGGCACGGCAACCCGACCGCGCGTGCGGCGATGGAGCGCGCGGCGCTGACCGAGCGCGAGGCGGAGGTGCTGAGGCTGGTCGCGCGCGGTCTCAGCAACGGGGAGATCGCCGAGCAGCTCTTCCTCGGCGTGCAGACGGTGAAGACGCACGTCAGCAGCGTGCTCGCGAAGCTGGGCGCGCGGGACCGCACCCAGGCGGTGATCGCGGCGTACGAGTCGGGGTTCGTCGAGCCGGCGGAGTGAGTCCGGCATCGTGATCCCGGCAACGCAGTCCCGGCGAGGTGATCTCGGCGCAGTGATCCGGCGGAGCGAATCCGGCGAGGCGACAGCGCCGCCCAGCCGTCAGACCGTCAGGCCGTCAGGCCGGGTAGGCGTGGGTCTGGGTGGCCTTGACCGAGGCCCAGACCGCGACGCCCGGCGCCAGTGCCAGCTCGGCGACGGCGGCCGGGGTGAGGTCGGCGGCCATCGGCAGGTCGCCGGCGAGCTCGGCGCGGACCCGGTCGCCGTGCAGTTCCAGCCCGGTGACCTCGGCCTTCCACAGGTTGCGCGCGCTGGTCTGCGGGCGTTCCCGGTACAGCGTCACGGCGGAGGGCGGGAAGGCGACGAAGGCCGGGCCGTCCAGCTCCTCGGTGGTGGCCAGGACCGTGCCGTCCGGGAGCATGACCCGGGTGCCCTCGGCCCGGCCCTGGTACAGGTTCAGCCCGACCAGCCGGGCGATGTAGTCGGTGCGCGGGTGCCGGGCGACGTCCGCCGGGCTGCCGGACTGCACCTCCTGCCCTTCCTCGATCACCACCAGCCGGTCGGCCAGCACCATGGCGTCCAGCGGGTCGTGCGTCACCAGCACCGCCACCGCCTCGAACTCGGCCAGGTGGCGCCGCAGTCGGGCCCGTACATCGAGCCGGGTGCGGGCGTCCAGGGCGGCCAGCGGCTCGTCCAGCAGGAGGAGCCGGGGGCGTACGGCGAGGGCCCGGGCGAGGGCCACCCGCTGGGCCTGACCGCCGGAGAGCCGGCCGGGACGGACCGAGGCGTGGTCGGCCAGGCCCATCCGTTCCAGCCAGTCGGCCGCCTCCGTCCGCGCCTCGCGCTTGGGGCGGCCCTGGCAGCGCGGGCCGAAGGCGACGTTGTCGAGTGCGGAGAGGTGCGGGAACAGCAGGTAGTCCTGGAACACCACGCCGACCGGCCGCTCCTCGGCCGGGGTGTGAACGCGCTGCGCAGGGTCCTCCAGGAGGAGCCCGTCCAGACGCAGATGGCCGCCGGTGAGCGGGAGCAGTCCGGCGAGGGCGCGCAGGGCGGTGGACTTGCCGGCGCCGTTGGGGCCGAGCAGCGCCACCACCTCGCCGGGGGCGGCGGTGAGGGCGAGGTCGAGCGCGAACGCGGCGCGTTCGATTCGCAGGCGGGCGTCCAGGGCGGGCCCGGGGTGGCTGTCGGTGTTCATCGGGATGACGTCCAGGTGTCCAGTGTGCCCGGGAGGTTCGGTGAGTCCAGCGGGGCCGGGAGATCCAGCCGGTTCGGCGGGCCCGGGAGATCCAGCGGGCTCGGGCGGGTCCGGTGGGCCCGGGGGAGTGTCGTGCGAGGTGTTCGGGGGCGCGTCCACAACGGTCCCGGAGGTCCTGGGCGCAGGCAAGGTCACGGCGTCGACAGCCAGCGGTCGCGCAGGCCGACCAGGACGGCGACGGAAACCACCAGCAGCACCAGCGACAGCGCGATCGCCGCCTGCGGGTCGGACTCCATGGCCAGGTAGACGGCCAACGGCATGGTCTGGGTGCGGCCCGGGAAGTTGCCCGCGAAGGTGATCGTGGCACCGAACTCGCCGAGCGCCCGGGCCCAGGCCAGGACGGCGCCGGCGGCGATCCCCGGCGCGATCAGCGGCAGGGTGACCCGTCGGAACGCGGTCAGCCGGGAGGCGCCCAGGGTCGCGGCCGCCTCCTCGTAGCGGGGGTCGGCGGCCCGCAACGCGCCCTCGACACTGATCACCAGGAACGGCATCGCCACGAACGCCTCGGCGATCACGACCCCGGTGGTGGTGAACGGCAGCGTGATGCCGAAGGCCGAGTCCAGCCAGGATCCGACGATGCCGCGCCGTCCGAGCACCAGCAGCAGCGCCACACCACCGACCACCGGTGGCAGTACCAGCGGCAGGGTGACCAGTGCCCGGATCACCCGGCGGCCCGGAAGCTCGGTGCGGGCGAGCAGCCAGGCCAGCGGGACGCCGAGGACCAGCGACACCGCGGTGGCCGCGGTCGCGCTGATCAGCGACAGGCGCAGCGCCTCCCAGACGGCGGGGCCGGTGAGCTGCTCGGACAGGCTGCTCCAGGGGGCCCGGATCAGCAGACCGACCAGCGGCAGGACCAGGAACGCCAGTCCGAGCAGCGCCGGGAGCAGCAGGGTGACCGGAACGCGGTGCGTGCGGGCGCGGCGGACTCGCGGGCGGCGCCGCGGCAGGGCCTGCGCGGATCCTGCCGGTGCGCCTTCCGCCTGCGTGCCTTCCGTCGGTCCTCCTCCCGTCGGTGCGCCTGCTGTCGGCGTCGGTCCGGTCGACGCGGGTCCTGTCGTGCCGCCGGCGGCGACGCGGGTCCGGTGGTTCCGGCCGGAGCGGTCGCCTCCCGGGCGGTCCCCTCCGGAGCCGGTGGTGCGGCCGCTCACGGCGCCTGGAAGCCCGCCGCGGTCAGCACCTGCTTGGCCTCGGGCGACTGGACGTACGCGACGAAGGCGGCGGCGCCGTCCTTGTTCGGTGCCTTGGCGAGGGCGACGATCGGGTAGTCGTTCACGGCCTTGTCGGCCTCGGGGAAGTCCACGCCGTCGATCTTCGCAGCATCGGCCCGCACATCGGTCCGGTACACCAGGGAAGCGTCGACCTCACCGAGTTCGACCTTGGTGAGCGCGCCCTTGACGTCCTGCTCCAGGGTGACCGGGGTGAGGTTGACGCCGGCGGCCTTGAGCGCGGTCTGGGCGGCGGCGCCGCACGGCACCTCCTTTGCGCACAGGGCGACCTTCACACCGGAGGCGGTGAGGTCGTTGAGGCCCGCGATGTGCTTGGGGTTGCCCTCGGGGACGGCGATGGTGAGCGTGTTCCTGACGAAGGTCGTCGGCTGCGCGCCGGCGCCGCCCGCGTCCGTCACGGTCTTCATGGTGGCCGGGCTGGCGGCGGCGAACACGTCGGCCGGGGCACCGGAGTTGATGCTGGTGGCGAGGCTGGAGCTGCCGCCGAAGTTGAAGGTGACCTTGCTGCCCGGGTTGGCGGCCTCGAACTTCTTGCCGAGCTCGGTGAAGGTCTCCTTGAGCGAGGCGGCAGCGAAGACGGTGAGGGTGCCGGAGGCCTTCGGGACGCCGCTTCCGGGGGCGGAGGCGTTCGCGGAGGTGGTCGAGGAGGCCGTGGAACCGGAGGACTTGCCACCGTCACTGCCACAGGCGGTGACCCCGAGGGTGAGTGCGAGGGCCGCGGCGGTGGCGACGGCGAGCCTGCGGGTGGTGGGCGTGCGGGTGCTCATCGTGGTTCCCCTCCAGGGTGCGCGCCGGAAGGGGCGCGAGGGACCGGTCGCAGGTGCGGCCGTAATGGCGATCATAGTGCCGCATATGCGAGCGATAAATCCCCTGGCCGTTTGCACAGGCAGGGCCGGCGCGGGCCTGCGGGCGGCTGTGGGATGGCCCGAACGGATCCCGGTGGCTCGAGCGGCTGGGCTCGGTGGGACTCGGCGGGGCTCGGCGGGACGGGTGGGGACGGGGGTGGCGTGAGCGGCGGTGGAAAGCGGCGCATGGGAGGAGACGCGGAGGGGGCACGGAAGGGGGCACGGAAGGGGGGCACGTGGAAATTCCGTCGCGCCGGGGGCGGCCGGACGGTCAGAGTGGTCGCCGTCCGTACGTGCGGCCGGGTGGATCGATGCACCGCCGCGGCCGAAACAAGGGGAGGGGTCCGTCCATGTCCACGCTGCGCGTCACCGCGGAGAAGCTGACCATCCTGGAGCACCCGAACGCCGATGCCCTGGAACTCGCCCAGGTCGGCCTCTACCGGGCGGTGGTCGCCAAGGGCGTGTACCGGACCGGGGACCACGCCGTCTACATCCCCGAACAGGCCGTCCTGCCCGAGGAGTTGATCGAGGAGCTCGGACTGACCGGCAAGCTGGCCGGCTCCCGTGCCAACCGGGTCAAGGCGGTACGGCTGCGCGGTGAGCTGTCGCAGGGCATCGTCTGCCGGCCCGCCGCGCTCGCCGGTACCGACCTGGCCGCCGCGGCCGAGTGCGGCGAGGACTTCGCCGAGCCGCTCGGGGTCGTCAAGTGGCAGCCGCCGGTGCCGATGTCGATGAGCGGCGACGTGGTCAGCGCGCCGGACCTGCTGCCCTGGGTGGACATCGAGAACCTCAAGCGCTACCCCGACGCCTTCGAGTCGGGCGAGCCCGTGGTGCTGACCGAGAAGCTGCACGGCAGCTGCTGCCTGGTCACGTACGTCGTCGCCACCGGTGAGGTGCGGGTGTCGTCCAAGGGCATCGGCGCGCAGGGGCTGGCGCTGGCCGAGGACGAGCGCAACCTCTACTGGCGGGCAGTTCGCGGGTACGACATACCGGCGGTGGCCGCGCGGCTGGCGGAGCGCCTCGGGGCCGAGCGGGTCGGCATCTTCGGCGAGGTCTTCGGCGAGGGCGTGCAGGACCTGAGCTACGGTTCCTCAGCGCGCACCGAGCGGCCCGGCTATGCGGCTTTCGACGTGTCGGCCCTGGTGAACGGGCAGCTGAACTGGCTGTCGGCGGCCGAACTGCTGGACGGGGAGCTGCCGTTGGTGCCCGAGCTGTGGCGCGGTCCGTTCGACCCGGAGACCGTGCTGGGGTTCGCCCGGGGCAAGGAGAGCGTCTCCGGGCGTGAACTGCACCTGCGCGAAGGCGTGGTGGTGCGGCCCGTCACCGAGCGTTGGAGCCCGGTGCTCGGCGGGCGGGCGATCGCCAAGGTGGTCAGCGACGCTTACCTGACCCGCAAGGGGGGCACCGAATACGAGTGAGACGGGTCCGGATCCGGCCGGGCAGGTCGGCCCGTCGGTGGGTCCGGGCGCGGCTCCGTTCGGTGCAGACCGCTCGCCGGTAGAGGCGGCGGGCGCATCCCCGTGCAGAAGGAGTGCCGATGACCACCGAAGTCATCCCCGTTCGCGGCCCCGGGCTGCGGCCCGCCCCCACCTCGGCGATACCCGTCCCCGCCGGGAACCCCCTGGTCGGATCATTGTTCGACCTCACCCGACGGCCGCTGCGCAGCTACCTCGCGGCCCGCCGCGACCACGGCGACGTGGTGCGCTTCCAGGCCGGGCCGCCCGGGCTGCGGGCCGACTTCTACGGGGTGTTCTCGCCGGACGGGGTCCGTCAGGTGCTGGCCGGCGAGGCGGCCAACTTCCGCAAGGAGAACTCCTTCTACGACGAGCTGCGGACGAGCGTCGGCAACGGGCTGCTGACCAGCCAGGACGCCGACTACCAGCGCCAGCGCCGGATGGTGCAGCCGCTGTTCACCCGCCGCCGGGTGGACGGCTACGCGGACGCGCTCGCGCAGGAGGCGCAGTCGCTCGGCGAGCGCTGGCGGGCGGTGCCCGGCGGGGTGGTGGACGCGGCCGAGGAGACGTCCCGGTTCGCGCTGCGGGCGGTCGCGCGGATCCTCTTCGGCGCCGACGTGGATCAGGCGATCGCGGTGGTGCACCGCAGCTTCCCGGTGCTCGGCGAGTACGTGAAGGAGCGCGGCTACGCTCCCGTCCGCCTCCCGCGCACCTGGCCGACCCCGGCCAATCGGCGCGGCGCCGAGGCGCAGCGGGCGCTGTACGGGGTCTGCGACCGGATCGTCGCCGAACGCGCCGCGCGCGGCGACGACGAGGATGCGGACGACCTGCTCTCCCTGCTCACGCGGGCCCGCGACGACGACGGCGAGCGGTTGGACCCGGCCGAACTCCGCGACCAGGTGCTGGTGTTCCTGCTCGCCGGGCACGAGACCACGGCCACCGCGCTGGCCTTCGCGCTGCACCTGCTGGCGCTCCACCCCGAGCACCGGCGGCTCGCCCGGGAGGAGGCGCGGACCGTCCTGGCGGGGCGGGCGCCGACGGCGGCGGATCTGGAGGCGTTGCCCTACATCACCCGGGTGCTGAAGGAGGCGATGCGGCTCTACCCGTCGGCGGCCCTCGGCGGGCGGCGGGCGGTCGAGGAGACCGTCATCGACGGGTACGTGATCCCGGCCGGGGCGCAGGTCGTCGTCGCGCCGCTGGTCACCCACCGGCACCCGGACCACTGGGTGGACCCGGAGCGCTTCGACCCTGACCGCTTCCTGCCGGAGGCGGAACGGGCCCGGCACCGCTACGCCTGGTTCCCGTTCGGGGGCGGACCGCGGGCCTGCATCGGGCAGCACTTCTCGATGCTGGAGGCGGTGCTGGCGCTGGGGGTGCTGCTGCGGGACTTCGAGGTGGAGGCGGTGGACCGGCGGGTGGCGCTCGCCTTGGGGATCACGCTGCGGGCGGCGAGCCCGATGCGGATCAGGGTGACGGCGAGCCGCTGACCGGGGGCGATTGACGGCTGACGGCTGACGACGGACGGCCGACGACTGCCTGCGACAGGTGGCGGGTGACAGCCGACGGGCGACGGATTTCAGCGGACAGATGACAGATTTCAAACTCTGTCGTCTGTCCGCTGTCGTCTGTGCGCCGCCCGCTGGATACACGACCGGGCCATCCCAGCACACCAGCCGCGCCTTGCGGGCAGCTTTTCAGATCTTTCTCTGGCTGATTCCGGTGCCTCGGTAGCGTCCCACGCACCCCAGGCCGGAAGCGCACATGCGGTTGGCATATGCCATTCGTGTGCAGTCCGCCCGGCCCGGGGAGCCCGGGCGCACCGCGTACCGCCCCCGGGCCCGACCGGTCGACCGGAGGTCCCATGGGCACCCTCAACCATCTCAGCCTCGGCTGGCTGACCCCCGCCCTCTCGTACCTGATGGCCTGCGCCGGCGCGGCCCTCGGGCTGCGCTGCACGCTGCGAGGGCTGGCCGCGAGCGGCACGACCCGGCGGAACTGGCTGATCACGGCCGCCGCCGCGATCGGCTCCGGCATCTGGACCATGCACTTCGTCGCCATGTTCGGCTTCACCGTCGACGGCACCGAGCTGCGCTACAACGTGCCGCTGACCGTCCTCAGCCTCGTGGTCGCGGTGCTGGTCACCGGCCTCGGACTGACCGTGGTCTGTTACGGCCGACACCGCGGCCTCTCCCTGCTGTCCGGCGGCGTCACCACCGGTCTCGGCGTCGCCGCGATGCACTACCTGGGCATGGCCGCGCTGCGGATGCACGGGAGCCTGCACTACGACGCCGGGACGGTCGCGCTGTCCGTGCTGATCGCGGTCGGCGCCGCCACCGCCGCGCTCTGGGCCGCCGTCACCATCCGCAACGTGTACGCGGCCGCGGCCGCCGCGATGGGCATGGGCCTCGCCGTCAGCTGCATGCACTACACCGGTATGGCCGCCGTCCACGTCCGGCTGTCGCCGGTCCGGACCGGTCTCGGCGGGGCCAGCCCGATGGAGTTCGTGTTCCCGCTCGCCGTGGGCCTCGGCTCGTTCCTCTTCCTCGCCTCCGCCTTCGTCGCGCTCTCCCCGACCGCCCAGGAGCGCGCCGGCTACCGGGAGGCGGGCGAACCGGCCGTCGAGGAGGTCCCCGACGCGCCCCCGCACCCCGAGCGCGCGCGGCACGAGCCCACCCCGGCCGGGGCCGGGCGGCACGAGCTCACCCCGGCCGGGGCCGGGCGGTACGACGCCGGGCGGCACGACCACGTGGCCTGAACCGCCGCTCCCTGCCACCGCCCGTCCCTCCTCCGACCGTTCGGCCTCCCCCGACCACTCGGCCTCCGCCCGCCCTCCGACCTCCCCGCCCGAAAGGCTCCTCACCCATGCGAGAAGACCGCGGTACCGCCTCCGGTACCCGTCGGGGTGCCCATGCCGGGCCGCCCGCCCGTCCGCCGCGCCCCGGCCCGTGGCTGCGCGGGCTGCGCCCCCGGACCGTCCGCGCCCGGATCATCGCCCTGCTGATGGTCCCGGTCGTCTCCGTCATCGCCCTGTGGGGGTTCGCCACCGTCACCACCGCCCAGGGCGTCTGGGGCCTGATGCGCCAGCGCGACGCCCAGCGCACGCTGCTCACCCCCGTCGCGGAGACGGTCGCCGGGCTGCAGGCCGAACGCACCGCCGTCGGACAACTGCTGGCGTCCCCGACGACCGCGCCCACCGCCGCCCGGGAGAGCGCCCTGCGCGAGTCCGCGGCGGCCACCGACCGGGCGTTCACCCCGCTGTTCCCGGACCCCCGCCGCCCCGACCGGGGCTACAACCGTGCCGACGCCCAGGGCCTGGGCGGTGACGCGGCCGCCCGGCTGGACGCGCTCGGCAGTTCGCTCGCCGCCCTGCCCGTACTGCGCGACCGGGTCCTGGCCAGGAGCGTCGGCTGGCCCGAGGCGTACGCCGCGTACGGCGGGGCGGTGGACCGGGCACTGGCCGCCGCCGGTGCCGTCGCACCGTTCCAGGAGCACCAGGCAGCCGCCGACGCGCGGGTGCTGCTGGAGCTGGGCCGGTCCCGCGAGCTGCTCTCCCGCGAGGACGCGTTGCTGCGCGCCGCCCAGCTGTCGGGCGGGCTCGGCGACGACCAGCTGCGGGAGTTCGCCGGCGCGGCCTTCGCCCGGCGCGAGTTCGAGCGGGGCGCCACCGCGGACCTGCGCTCCGTCGACCGGGCGGCACTGCTCGCCGCCACCGGCGGACAGGACCACCGCGAGCTGGCCGGGTACGAGGACAAGGTGCGGACGGCCGCCGACGGTCGGGCCGCGGTCGCGGCGGTGCCGGCCGACCGCTGGGCGATGGTCGCGGGCAACGTGGCCGGGGCCCTGCGGGGCGTCGAGGACCAGGCCGGACGGCTCGCCGCCGAGCGCCAGGACCCTTACGCCCTTGGCCTGTTCACACCGGCCGGGATGGCCGTGCTGCTCGGTCTGGTCGGCGTGGTGGCCTCGCTGGTGATCTCGGTGCAGATCGGCCGCGGGCTGGTCACCGAGCTGATCGGCCTGCGCAACTCGGCACTTGAGCTGGCCGGACGCAAACTCCCCGAGACCATGCGGAAGTTGCGTGCAGGGGAGGAGGTGGAGATCGAGACCGAGGCGCCCCGGCCGGTCGGGCGGGGCGACGAGATCGGCCAGGTGCACCGGGCACTGGGCACCGTCCAGCGGGCGGCGGTCACGGCGGCGGTCGAGCGGGCCGAGGTGCTCTCCGGGGTCTCCGGGGTGTTCGTCAACCTCGCGCGCCGCAGCCAGGTCCTGGTGCACCGCCAACTCACCCTGCTCGACGCGATGGAGCGCCGCACCGAGGACCCGTCCGAACTCGCCGACCTGTTCCGGCTGGACCACCTCACCACCCGGATGCGCCGCCACGCCGAGGGCCTGATCATCCTCTCCGGGGCCGCCCCCGGCCGGGGCTGGCGCCGGCCCGTCCCGCTGGTGGACGTGGTGCGCGCGGCCGTCTCGGAGGTCGAGGAGTACGCCCGGGTCGAGGTCCACCCGCTGCCGCGCGCCGAGGTGGTCGGCCACGCCGTCGCCGACCTCACCCACCTGGTGGCCGAACTGGTCGAGAACGCCACCGGTTTCTCGCCGCCGCACACCCGGGTGCACATCCGGGGAGAACGGGTCGGCAACGGCTTCGCGCTGGAGATCGAGGACCGTGGCCTCGGCATGGGCTCGGAGGTGTTGGCCACGGCCAATCGCCGGATCGCCGCCGCCGAACAGACCGACCTCTTCGACAGCGACCGGCTCGGCCTGTTCGTGGTCAGTCGGCTCGCCCGACGGCAGGACGTCAGGGTCTCACTGGTCACCTCCGCGTACGGCGGCACCACGGCGGTGGTCCTGCTGCCGACCACGCTGCTGGCCGACGAGCGGGCGGTGGGCGCGGATGTGGGGGTGGACGCGGTCGCGTCGGACGCCGCAGTGGTCGGGGCGGGGCGCGGGGCGGAGGTCGAAGCGGTGCCGGCGCAACCGGTGCCGGCGCAACCGGTGCAGGTCGAGCGGTCGGCTCAGCACGGTACCCCGGAGCGGGAGTTCACTCCGGTGCACGGTCACGCGCAGACGCAGGAGCCGGCGCGTGCGCCGGGCAGTGGCCTGAACGACGGCTCAAGGGGTGTCCCGACCGGCGACCCGGGCCACCTGGGGCACCCGGACCAGCTGGGGCACCAGGGACACCGGGAACACCCGCAGGGCGGGGCAAGTGATGGACTTCCGGCGGTGGGTGGGCCGCCGCCGGAGGGTGGGGCGCTGCTGCCGTTCGGCGTCCGGGGCAGCGACCCCGGGCCGGTGCGCCGCACCCCCTTCCGGGCCTCCGGTGCCCGGGGGGCCGGCCCGGCTGCGGACGGGGGCGCGGGTGCGGCCGCCCGTCCGCAGTCCGGGCCGCCGCGGCCGCACGGCGCGCAGCCGCATCGCACGGTGCCCCGATCGGCGCCGGTACCCGGACCGGCCGCGGACGGCTCCCGACCGGACGGTGTCCGACCGGAAGGCCAGCAACTCGGCCAGGGCCCGGAGGAGTTGCCGCGCCGGACCCGTCAGGCGAGCCTCGCACCGCAGCTGCGCGAGGCCCCGGCCCGTCCGGCCGCGCACCACCGACGTACGGCTGCCGCCTCCTCCGCCTTCGCCTCCGCAGGGCCCGGCTCCGGCGACGGCTTCGGCGCCGCGGGTCGCAGCCCCGAGGAGGCGCGGGCGGCGATGTCCGCGTTCCAGAACGGCTGGGCGCGCGGGCTGCGGCCGGAGGGCGGCAGGGGCGGGCAACCCGCCGGCCCTCCGCAGCCGCCGCGGGCGCACCACCCCCAACCCCCGTCCCGATCCGAAGGAGAGCGTCCGTGATCGCCACCACCCACCGCGCGGGGGAGCTGAACTGGCTCCTCGACGAGCTGGTCCAGCGCGCCCCCGAGCTCCGCTTCGCCGTGATGCTCTCCTCCGACGGCCTGGCCATGGGCACTTCGGCCGGGCTGGCGCGTGAGGACGGAGAGCACCTGGCGGCCGTCGCCTCCGGCTTCCACAGCCTGGCCAAGGGAGCCGGCCGGCACTTCGGGGCGGGCGAAGTCCGCCAGACGATGGTCGAGTTGGAGGGCGGCTACCTGTTGGTCGCGGCGGCCGGGGAGGGCACCTGTCTCGCCGTGTTCGCCACCGCCAGGGCCGATCTCGGCCTGATCGCCTACGAGATGGCCAGGCTGGTCCGCCGGGTCGGTGAGCACCTGAGCGCACCGCCGCGGGCGGTGGGCGGCCGGTGAGTCCGGTGCCCCGCCCGTACCGGGGGCGACATCGGGAGCATCCGAGGGCCGACCCCGACGGACAGCCCCGCAACCCGCTCGCCGCCGCCCACCGGGCCCGCTGGTACGACGACGACGCGGGGCCGCTGGTCCGCCCGTACGCGATGACCAGGGGGCGCACCGGGGGCGGGGAGCAGCAGTTCGACCTGATCGCCGTGGTGGTCGCCGAGCCGCCCGACCCGACGCTCCTGCCCGGCGTGGCCGAGCCGGTCGGCCCGGAACAGGCGCACATCCTCGCACTGTGCCGGGGCACCCCGCTGTCCGTGGCCGAGCTGGCCGCCGACCTCGACCTGCCGGTGGGCGTCGTGCGGGTTCTGCTCGGCGACCTGCTGACGGCCGGGCTCATCCGGGTCCGCCGTCCCGTCCCGCCCGCCCTGCTCCCCGACGAGCGCATCCTCCAGGAGGTCATCCGTGGACTCCGCGCACTCTGACCACCCGTCCGCACCGCGCAGTCCGTCCGACCCGCGCGTTCCGTCCGGACCGTCCGATCCCCTCGGCCCCTCCGATCCGTACGGCGGGTCGGATCCGTTCGACGCGGAGGATCCCGACGGTACGGTGCTCGCGCTCAAGATCCTGGTGGCGGGCGGCTTCGGAGTCGGCAAGACGACGCTGGTCGGTGCGGTCAGCGAGATCCGGCCGCTGCGCACCGAGGAGCGGCTGACCGAGGCCGGGCGTGAGGTGGACGACCTGGACGGTGTGGAGCGGAAGACGACCACCACGGTGGCGATGGACTTCGGCCGGATCACCATCCGCGAGGGACTGGCGGTGTACCTGTTCGGCACCCCCGGGCAGGACCGGTTCTGGTTCCTCTGGGACGAGCTGGCCCAGGGGGCGCTCGGTGCGGTGGTGCTCGCCGACACCCGCCGGCTGACCGACTGCTTCCCGGCCGTCGACTTCTTCGAGCATCGGGGCATCCCGTTCGTGGTCGCGGTGAATCGTTTCGCCGGGACACGGGAGTTCGGCCTGGAGGACGTCGCCCGCGCGTTGGACCTGGATGCCGGTACGCCTGTGCTGTTGTGCGACGCGCGCCGCCGCGCCTCGGGCAAGGAGGTGCTGATCAACCTGGTCGAGCACGCGGGCCGGGTGCACGCCGCCCGCCTGCTCGCGGACGCATCGCCGGTGGGCTGAGGTGCGAGGGAGGCGGAGGTCGGCGGGCGGACGGCAAGCAAGTGACGGATGACAGAAGGCGAATGACAGATGACAGCTGACAGATTTCGAAATCTGTCAGCTGTCATCTGTCGGCCGCCGACGGCCGTCGCTGTCAACGGCTCAGCTGTGCCACTGGAACACGATCCGCGTCCAGGTCGACCCGGGGCACTTGCCCCAGACCGCCCAGGCCTCCGGCCGCGCGCCGATCCACAGGCCGGTGGAGTGCGACCCGTCGGCGCAGTAGGTGATGGTGCGCAGTCGTCCGGAGTAGACGTTGCAGTAGCCCTCCCAGCGCCAGTCGTAGTTGCCGGTGATGACGCAGTGGTAGGCCTCGGACGTGATGGTGTTCCAGGCGGTGGTGGCCTCGGGGGTGACGGACTTGGTCCGGGCCGTCGTCGCCGCGGCGGCCGGCAGGGTGGTGGTCCCGAGCGCTCCGAGGGTGGCCGTGGCGGCCAGCCCGAACGTGGCGATCTTCCTGGCGATGCAGCCTCGCACGGTGGTTCTCCTTGCTGAGGGGTTCTCGTCGGGCGGGGTGTCCCGGCCGCCGGGACGTCCGTGCGGAGGTGAAGTCCCGCTCCGCGCCCGACTGGTGACGTCTTGCACACGAATGAATGCGCACAGTGAGACGACGAACTATGATGTGACCTGTGTCACAAATAATTCGGTTGGCTCATGGCTGCTACGACCAGGGCGGACCGGGTTCTCGGGGTGCCGATTTCCGGGGAGAGCGGCATGGCGGATTGCAGCGGTCGGAACGAGGGCGGCGGCGGGCGGGAAAGGGACTTCGGTTCGAACGGGAGCGGCGGTCAATCGGCCGAATTCAACCGGGTGTTCACGGATCTGCTGCCCAGACTCCACCAGGCGGCGGCCTCGCTCGCCGGCGGTACGGGCGGCGCCGGGGACGTCGTCCACGAGGCGTACCTCAGGATCGCCCGTCGGCCGGAGCGGTTCCTCGGCCATCCACAGCCGTACGCCTACGCGTTCACCACGATGGTGAACATCCTGCGCGACCAGTGGCGCCGGGAGCGCCGGCGGGTGTCGATGCCCGAGGTGCCGGAGGCGGGCGACACCGGCGAGCGCGACCGCGGGGTGCCGGACCCCCGGGCCGGCGGGATGGCGGAGTTGCAGGCGCGTTGGGAGGTGATGCGACTTCTCGGCTTCCTGACGGCCAAGCAGGCCCGTGCCGTGGTGCTGGTCGACCTCGACGGCTACAGCGTCGACGAGGCCGCCGAACTCCTCGGGCTGCACCGCAGCACGTTGGCCGTCACCCGACGCCGCGCCCACGGCCGGCTGCGCGCCGTCCTCCAAGGGGAACGGGACCGGGAATGCGAGCGGGAACGGGACCGGGAACACGAGCGGGAACGGGACCGGGAACACGAGCGGGAGCGGGACCGGGAACACGAGCGGGAGTGGAGCTGAGGGTGCGGCGGCAGGTGTGCGATCGCCGCGTCGCCCCGACGCACCGAACCGGCGGCAAGTCGGCTCGGGCGCCGGCCGGACCCGTACCCTGCGAATCGTGATCACGTACGAGGGCGGCGGCCTGCGCGCACTGGCCGAGGACGGCCGCTGGCCCGAGCTGCTCGCCGCCTACCGGCAGGGCCGCGCGGCCGCCGTGGCGGAGGCGGGGGAGGAGGCCGCGGCGGCGCTGACGGCTCCGCTCGGCCACCTGATCGCCTATGCGGCGCCGCCCGAACTGGCCGTCCGGCTGTTCGACCCGGACGGTGGCGCGGGCACGGCCGCCGGGGTGGCCGATCATGACGCCGGTCCGCTCTGGGAGGTGCTGGCGACCCGGCACTCCTGGCTGCGGCTGGCCCCGCTGCTCGGTCCGGCCCCGGTAAGACGGCTGGTCGCGCACACCCGGGCGCTGCTCGGCGAGGACCTCTCGTACGGGTCCGAGCCCGATCCGGAGGGCGTGCCACTGCGTCTGGAGCCGTGGGAGGCGGCGGGCTGGGACGAGACGGCCCGGGTGCGCGAGTACCTGCCCGGCGGGGGTGCGCGCAGTGCGTTGCTGACCCTGCCGGCCAGCCGGGAGGGCCTGGGCGGGGTGGAGCTGCCCGCGGCGGCGCAGTCGGCCGGACGGCCGGACGGGCCGCGGGTCGCCCGGGCACTGGCCGGGCTGGGTGCGCTCGCGCCGTGGGCGGCGACGGCCTGCGTCCGCGGCCAGGCCCCGGCGGCGGCCGCCCTGCTGGCCCGCGACCGGCGGGTGGTCGGAGGCTACCTGCCGTTCGCGCTCGCCTACCCGGCGCTGGTGCGGGCCGCCGCCGTGGGGCGGTCGCGGGGCTGTGCGCACGGGCGGCTGGGGCTGTGGCGGGCACTTGCGGCGATGGCCCGGGCGGTCGGCTCCGGCTTCCCGGGCGACCCGGGAGGCCCGGGAGGCCCTGACCGTGCGGACCCTGCGGAAGGTGCGAGCGGGATCGACCGGGGCGAGGTGAACGCGCTGGTGGCCCGGATGCGCTGCTTCACCTGGCAGGAACCGTCGGCCGGACTGCACCATCTGCACGTCGCGCTGGAGGACCCGGCCGGCGGGGTGGCCTGGGTGGTGAGCGGCTCGCAGGAGTTGTGACGAGCCGGCCGGGCGCCGTTCGGGTCCGGAGCGCCGTTCGGGTCCGGAGCGCCGTTCGGGTCCGGAGCGCCGTTCGGGCGGAGGGGCGCCGTCCGTACGCAAAACGGACGGACGGGAGAGAAGGCCCTGGTCCGGCGCCGGTTCCGGGGGTTGGGGGGAGGCGTCGGACCAGGGAGTGCGGGGTGGTGCCGTCGGGCTCAGACCCCGGCGGGGGAGGTCCTCTGAGGGGTTCCCTGCGGGGCGCCCTGGGCGGGGACGGCCTCGGGGAGGTCGGTCGTGGAGCCGTCCGACGCGGTGGCGGGGCCGCCGGGCGCACCGTGGGCGTCGACCAGCGTCAGCTCGTCGAACGGCAGCTCGCCGGCCAGCACCCGCCGGGCGCGCTCGGCGTCGAGCTCGCCGGTCCAGTGCCCGATCAGCACGGTCGCGACGGCGTTGCCCGCGAAGTTGGTGAGCGCGCGGGCCTCGGACATGAAGCGGTCGATGCCGACGATCAGGCCGACGCCGTCCACCAGCGCGGGCTTGTGGGACTGGAGCCCGCCCGCGAGGGTGGCCAGTCCGGCGCCGGTGACTCCGGCCGCGCCCTTGCTCGCGATGACCATGAAGACCAGCAGCGAGAGCTGCTCGCCGAGCGACATCGGCTTGTCCATCGCCTCGGAGATGAAGATCGAGGCCATGGTCAGGTAGATGGCGGTGCCGTCGAGGTTGAAGCTGTAGCCGGTCGGCACGGTGATGCCGACGACCGGGCGGCTGACGCCCAGGTGCTCCATCTTGGCGATCAGGCGGGGCAGTGCGCTCTCGGACGAGGAGGTGGAGAGGATCAGCAGGAACTCGCGGCCGAGGTACTTCAGCAGCGCGAACACGTTGACCCCGGCGACCAGGCGCAGCAGCGCGCCCAGCACCACGACGACGAACAGCACGCAGGTGACGTAGAAGCCGATCATGATGACGGCCAGGCTCTTCAGCGCGGCGGTGCCGGTGGCGCCGACGACGGCGGCCATCGCCCCGAAGGCGCCGATCGGCGCGACCCACATGATCATCGACATGATCCGGAAGACCAGGCGCTGCAGGTGCTCGATCCCGCGCAGCACCGGCGCTCCGGCCGTGCCCATCGCCTGGAGCGCGAAGCCGGCGAGCAGGGCGACCAGCAGGGTCTGGAGGACCTTGCCCTGGGTGAGGGCGGAGAACAGGGTCTCGGGGATCATCCCGAGCAGGAAGTCGGTGGTCGACTGGGCGCCGCCGGCGGCCGCCTGGGCGTGGCCGGACTTGGCGAGCGCGGCGGTCAGGTGAAGGCCGCCGCCGGGCTCCAGGAGGTTGCCGACGACCATGCCGATGGCCAGCGCGACGGTCGACATGGCGAGGAAGTAGCCGAGGGCGAGGCCGCCGACCTTGCCGACCTTCGCGGCCTTGGTCACCGAGCCGATGCCCAGGACGATGGTGCAGAAGATCACCGGGCTGATCATCATCTTGATCAGGTTGACGAAGCCCGTGCCGACCGGCTTCAGCTCCACGGCGAAGCCGGGGGCGGCCAGACCGACCCCCACGCCCGCGACCACCGCGGCGATCACGGCGATGTAGAGGTAGTGGGTCCGGTCCTTGCGTCTGGGTCCCGCCGCCGGGGCGGCTCCAGCGATCGACATCTGCGGCTCCCTTGCCGTGCAGTCCTGGCGGCCCCGGGGGATGGGCCGCTCCGACTATGGGCCCCGGAGGTGACGGAGGTCACGTTTGCGTTCATAGAGTTCACGAACGGTGCGGGCGGCCCGGACGGCGGGTCCGTCGACAGGTGCGGGCCGGACGGGCCCCGGGACGTCCTGGAGCGTGGTGCACACTGGCAGGCATGTCCGAGCGCACCGCCCCCACCGCCCCGCGCCGCCGTTCGCACCGGCCGACGGGCCGCGGAGCCCGGCGGCCGTCTCCGGAGTCGTCCCGGCACCAGGCCCAACGCCAGGCCCGGCATCCGCTCCGGCGGCTGCCCCGGCGCTTCCCCTCCCGGCTGGTCCGGTGCCTGCCCGGGCGCCTGGTCCACAGCCTGGCCGGGCAGCTGTTCGTCGTCCAGGTGGTGATCGTCGCCGCCGTGGTCGCCGGTGGGACGGTGCTCGCGTACCTCTTCACCGCCGACCGCGCCGAGGACGCCGCCCGCCGCCAGGTCACCGCCGTCGCGCACGCCGTCGCCGACTCGCCGTCCGTCCGGGCCGCCGTCGTCGGTCCGGACCCGACCTCGGTGCTCCAGCCGTACGTGGAGCAGGTGCGGGCCGACACCGGGGTCTCCTTCATCACCGTCATGGACACCGACGGCGTGCGCTGGACCCACCCGCTGCCCGAGCAGATCGGGCGGACCTACCTCGGGCACATCGACTGGGCGCTCGCCGGGCAGACCCGCAGCGAGACGTACACCGGCACGCTCGGACCGTCCGTGCGGGTGGTCACCCCGGTGTGGGACGACCGGCACCGGGTGGTCGCCCTGATCAGCGCGGGCCTCACGGTGGAATCGATCTCCGCGCAGCTGAGCGGTCCGCTGCTCGCCCTGGTCGGCGTGGCGGTGGCCGCGCTCGCGGTCGGTGGGGTCGGCACCTACCTCGCCAACTCCCGGCTGCGGCGGCACACTCACGGTATGGGGCCGGACGAGCTGAGTCACCTCTACGAGTACCACCAGGCCACTCTGCACGCGGTGCGCGAGGGGCTGGTCCTGCTGGACCGCTCGCACCGGGTGGTGCTGTGCAACGACGCGGCCCGGGAACTGCTCGGCCTGGCGGGCGACGTGGACGGTCGTCGGGTGGTGGAGCTGGGGTTGCCGGAGGCGCTGGTGGCGGCCGTGCTGGGGGAGGAGCCGGTCCGGGACGAGGTGCACCTGACCGCCGAGCGGGTCGTGGTGCTGAACACCTCCACCATCGGCACCGGCACCGGGCTCGGTCGGGTGGTCACCCTTCGGGACCACACCGAACTCCAGGCGCTCAGCGGCGAGTTGGACTCGGTGCGCGGCTTCACCGAGGCGCTCGGCGCGCAGGCGCACGAGGCCGCCAACCGCCTGCACGCGGTGGTCTCGCTGATCGAACTCGGCTGCCACGAGCAGGCGGTGGAGTTCGCCACTGCCGAGCTCGAACTCGCCCAGCAGCTCACCGACCGGGTGGTCGCGGCGGTGAGCGAGCCGGTCCTGGCCGCGCTGTTGCTCGGCAAGGCGACCCAAGCCGCCGAACGGGGCGTGGAGTTGACCCTCACCGAGGACAGCCGGATCGATGACGGAGTGCTGCCGCCCGGGCTCTCCGCACGGGACCTGATCACCGTGCTCGGCAACCTGATCGACAACGCCGTGGACGCCGCCATCGCCGGCGCGGCCGAGAGTCCCGTCCCGCCGGAGGTCACCGTCACGGCGCGGGTCGCCCGCGGCCGGGACTGCGGAGGCCCGGACCGCGGTGCCGACGGTGGTGACGCTGGTGACGGCCGTGGTGCCGACGGCGGTGACGGCCAGGTGGCGGCCGGGGACTGCCTGCTGCTCCGGGTCGCCGACACCGGCGCGGGGATCGACCCGGGCGCGGTCGAGGACGTGTTCCGGCGCGGCTGGAGCACCAAGCAGGACGGCCGCGGGCACGGGCTCGGGCTGGCACTGGTCGCCCAGACCGCCCGGCGCAACGGCGGCTCCGTCGAGGTCGGGCGGGAGCGCGGCGCGGTGCTCACGGTGCGGCTGCCGCTGGCCGGGCGGCCGGGTGCGGCCGCCGTCGAGCCGGGGGAGCTCCGCACGTCGGGGGAGTCCACCGGCCGGGAGCAGGAAGGGGCGCTGGTGTGAGCGGCACCGCCGACACCGCCGCCTCGGCGGGCATCTCCGTCCTGGTGGTCGAGGACGATCCGGTGGCCGCCGCCGCCCACACCCTGTACGTCCGGCGCGAGCCCGGCTTCCACGCTGCGGGGACGGTCCACAGCTGCGCCGACGCGCTGCGCTTCCTGGACCGGGCCCGCGCCGCCGGGACACCCGTCGACCTCGTCCTGCTCGACCTCTACCTGCCGGACGGCCACGGGCTCCAGCTCTGCCGCACGCTGCGCGCGGCCGGCCACAGCGCCGACGTCATCGCGGTGACCTCGGCCCGCGACCTCGCCATGGTCCGGCAGGCGGTCTCCGCGGGCGTCGTGCAGTACCTGCTGAAACCGTTCAGCGCGGCCGCCCTGCACGATCGACTGGAGCGCTACGCCCGCTACCGCGACAGCCTCGGGCGCACCGGCGAGGCGACCGGGCAGGAGGAGGTCGACCAGGCGTTCGCCCTGCTCCGTACGCCGGAGCGCAGCACCCTGCCCAAGGGGCTGAGCGCGCCCACCCTGGACACCGTCGCCTCGGTGCTGCGCGAGGCGGCCACCGGGCTGTCGGCCGCGGCCGCGGGCGCCGCCGCCGGGGTCTCGCGGATCACCGCGCGGCGCTACCTGGAGCACCTGGTGGAGACGGGCTGCGCGGTGCGCGAGCCGCAGTACGGGAGCGTCGGGCGGCCGGAGCTCTGCTACCGGTGGCGGGGCCGGGCCTGAGTGCCGGAGCCGGGGCTGGCGCGAGGGCATGGCCGGCGGTCGGCAGGGTCGGCAGGGTCGGTCGCGGTGGTCGCGGTGGTCGGCACGGTCGGCAGGCCGGTCCCGGAGGTCGGTGAGAGCTGCGGGCGCGAGCCGTGACCATTCCGCGCGGCGCTCGTTGGAGGAGCCGGGGGAGGTTCACTCGCATGGGTGGTTCTGGAGATCCCCCGGCGTTCCGCCAGGTCAAGGGCAGTAAAGTTAGGCTAACCTAACTTCCCCTGGGGGTCTCTCGTGTCACTCGCTGCCGTACCCGTCCAGGCCGCCTCCGGAGCCCCGGCCGCCGGTGAAGCCATCCTGCGCCGTCAGCGCGTCCGCGAGTCCGCCGCCAGAACGTACGCCCGCTCCTTCCCGATCGTCCCGGTCCGCGCCCACGGCATGACCGTCGAGGGCGCCGACGGGAGGCGCTACCTCGACTGCCTCTCCGGCGCCGGCACGCTCGCCCTCGGCCACAACCACCCGGTGGTGCTGGAGGCGATCCGCCGCACCCTCGACAGCGGCGCCCCGCTTCACCTGCTCGACCTCGCCACCGCGGAGAAGGACGACTTCACCAGCGCGCTGTTCGAGAGCCTGCCCGCGGAGCTCGCCGCCCGCGCCCGGGTGCACTTCTGCGGACCGGCCGGGACGGATGCCGTCGAGGCCGCGCTCAAGCTGATGCAGACCGCCACCGGCCGCTCCGGCGCGCTCGCCTTCACCGGCGCGTACCACGGCATGACCGCCGGCGCCCTCGCGCTCACCGGCAACGTCGCCGTCAAGGAGCCGCTGCCGAGCGGTGGCGAGGTCGCCCGGCTGCCCTTCCCGTACGGTTACCGCTGCCCGTTCGGGGTCGGCGGCGACGCGGGCGCCGAGCTCGCCGCGACCTACGTGGAGCGGCTGCTGGACGACCCCTCGGGCGGTGTGGTGGCGCCCGCCGCGATGATCCTGGAGGCTGTCCAGGGCGAGGGCGGGGTCGTCCCCGCGCCCGACGACTGGCTGCGCGCGATGCGCCGGATCACCGCCGAGCGCGGGATCCCGCTCATCGTCGACGAGGTGCAGACCGGAGTCGGCCGGACCGGCGCGATGTGGGCGATCGAGCACAGCGGCATCGTCCCGGACGCCATGGTCCTCTCCAAGGCCATCGGCGGCAGCCTGCCGCTCGCCGTCGTCGTCTACCGCGAGGACTACGACGGCTGGCGGCCCGGCGCCCACACCGGCACCTTCCGCGGCAACACCCTCGCCATGGCCGCCGGGGCCGCGACGCTGCGCCACGTCGCGGCGAACGGGCTGGCCGAGCGGGCCGCCGCCGTCGGCGAGCGGATGGCGGCCCGGCTGCGCGAACTCGCCGTCGAACTGCCGGTGATCGGCGACGTGCGCGGCCGGGGGCTGATGCTCGGGGTCGAACTGGTCGACCCGGCGGCCGAGCCCGACGCCTGCGGTGCCCGGCCGGCCGACCCGGCGCTCGCGGTGCGGGTCCGGGAGGCCTGCCTGGCGCGCGGGCTGATCGTCGAGCTCGGCGGACGCCACGACGCGGTGCTGCGGCTGCTCCCGCCGCTCACGATCACGGACGAGCAGGTGGCGGCGGTCCTGGAGCGGCTGGCCGAGGCGATCGCGGCGGCTTCCACGGCTTGCGCAGCTTCCACGACCGGGCGGACGGGTGGATCGGCGAGCGTGCCGTCGTGCGTGCCGTCGGGTGGGTCGGCGCGCGTTTCGGCGAACGGCCCGGCGGGTGCGCCGAGGATTCGGGGCCAGCGGTGAGCGGCCCGGATTCCGATCCCGGTTCCGGCCCCGGATCCGGCCCCGTCGGCCTCCCCCGGGACGGCGTCGCGACGGACGCCCTGGCGGGCGGCGCGGCCGGGCCGGCCGCGCTGGGACCACTGCTGGCCACCGTCCTCGACTCCCTGGAGACCGGCACCGCGATGCGCTCCGGACCGCTGCCGGCGGGCAGCCCGGCCGAGATCGCCGCACTGGTCGACGACGCGCTGGCCGCGGGCGAGGGGCCGGGCGCGCTCGCCCGGCTCACCGAACTCCTCGCCTACGGCGCCGCCGACCCCGCCGACCCGGCCTGCGCCGCGCACCTGCACTGCCCGCCGCTCGCCGTCGCCGCCGCCGCGGACCTCGCGGTCAGTGCCCTCAACCCCTCCCAGGACTCCTGGGACCAGGCGCCCGCCGCCACCGCCCTGGAGAGCGCACTGCTCCTGGAGATCGCCGGCCTGGTCGGCTACGACCCGACGCGCGCCGCCGGCGTCCTCACCTCCGGCGGCACCGAGTCCAACCTCATGGGGCTCATGCTGGCGCGCGACCAGAAGCTCGACGGCATCGTGGAGTTGGACGGCATCCCGACCGGCGCCCGGCCGTGCATCCTCGCCTCCGAGGCCGCGCACTTCTCCGTCCAGCGCGCCGCCGCCCTGCTCGGCCTCGGAGAGCGGGCCGTCATCCCCGTCCCGGTCGACCGCGGGCTGCGGATGCGGGAGGACGAACTGGAACGGGCGATGGCCGAGGCCAGCTGGGCCGGACGGACCCCGATCGCCGTGGTCGCCACCGCCGGCACCACCGACACCGGAGCCATCGACCCGCTGCCCGCCGCCGCCGACCTCGCCGAGCGCTACGGCGCCTGGCTGCACGTGGACGCCGCGTACGGCGGCGGCGCGCTGCTCTCCGACCGGCTCGCCCCGCTGCTCGACGGCATCGCCCGCGCCGACTCGGTCTCGCTCGACTGGCACAAGCTCGGCTGGCAGCCGGCCGCGGCCGGGGTCTTCCTGGTCCGCCGCGCGGAGACGTACGTCTCGCTCGCCCGCCGCGCCGAGTACCTCAACCCGGTCGACGACGAGCAGGCCGGCTACCCCAGCCTGCTCGGCCGATCGCTGCGCACCACCCGCCGGGCCGACGCCTTCAAACTCGCCGTCACCCTGCGCACCTTCGGCCGCGAGGGACTCGGCCGGCTGGTCGACAGCTGCCACGACCTCGCCCGAGCCGCCGCCGACGCCGTGCGCGCCGACCCGGTGCTGGAACTCCACGCCGAGCCCGTGCTCACCGCCGTCCTCTTCCGCTACCGGCCGCCCGGGGTGACGGACGAGGCGGCGCTGGACGAGGTGAACGGCCGGCTGCGGCGCCTGCTGCTGCGCACCGGCCGGGCGGTGGTCGGCCGCACCGAACTGCCGGGCGACGGTCCGGGCCGGGTCCGGCTGAAGCTCACGCTGCTGAACCCCCACACCACGGTGGGGGAGGTCGGCGCGCTGCTGCGGGAGGTGGTGGGCGCCGGGCACAAGGTGGTGGGCGAGCGGGCGGGGTAGGGCGGGCGGTGCCGGGCCGGCCGGCGGTCCGCGGTCCGGGCGGATGGTGGTCCGGGTCGGGGGTCCGCGGTCCGGGCGGGCGGGCGGTCTGGGTCCGCGGTCCGGGTGGGCCGGTGCTCGGGGCGGATGGGGTGGATCGGGCCCCGGGGTCAGCCGCCCAGGAGGATCGAGCGGGTGAGCTCCCAGGTCTCGGGGTCGGAGGCGACCAGGAGACCGTCCTCGCAGCCGGGGGCCTCCGGCCGGTACGGGCTGCCGTCCGGGCGGGCGGAGACGCCGCCGGCCTCGGTGACCAGGAGCGAGCCGGGGGCGTGGTCCCAGGGAAGGGTGCGCCAGTAGAGGATGAAGTCGCAGCGGCCCTCGACGACGTCCGGGTACTCGATCCCGGCGGCGTGCCGGCCGGGGGAGATCTCACCGAAGGACGCGATGTTGTCCTGGAGTCGGCGGCGGTGCTCGGCGTCGAGGTACCGGCTCTTCACCGAGCCGCGGAGCTTCGCGACGTCCTGGGGCGCCGGTGGGCGGGTCAGGCGCACGCCGTCGCGCCAGGCGCCGGAGCCCAGTTCGGCGCAGTAGGTGGTGGCGGTGGCGGGCTGCCAGATCCAGGAGGCGACGGTCCGGCCGGAGCGGACCAGGGAGCACATCACGGCGTACTCGGGTCTACCGGCGACGAAGTTGGCGGTGCCGTCCACCGGGTCGACCAGCCAGGCGGCGGGCTCGTCGCGAAGGGCCAGGGCGAGCGACGGATCGGCGGCGACCGCCTCCTCGCCGACCACGGGGATGGGCAGCAGCTCGTGCAGTCGGCGGGCGATGATCGCTTCGGCCTCGCGGTCGGCGACCGTCACGACCTCACCGGGGGCCTTCTCCATCACCTCGCCGGCGGCCAGCGCCCGGAAGCGCGGCTCCACCGCCTCGGCCGACGCCTCGGCGAGTATCTCCGCCACCTTGTCCATCAGCACGTTCGCGCTCCCTTCGCTGCCTACCACTCTCCCACGAGCGGAGGAACGGGGCGGCGGCGGACCGGGGGCGGTGGTGGCAGCCGGGAGGCGGCGGCGAACGGCTGACGGCTGACCGCGCACGACTGACGGATGACGGGTGACCGCCGACCGCGCACGGCTGACAACTAACAGCTGACAGATTTCGAAATCTGTCAGCTGTTAGTTGTCAGCTGTCATTCGTCATCGGTCTGCCGGGCTCGGTCCGTCGCTGCCCAGGTAGTGGAAGCCCGGGCGAGGGTGCATCAGGAACTCGTGGTGCGAGATGTTCCACGCGTACGCGCCCGCCATCGCGAACAGCACCCGGTCGCCCGTCCGCAGGCCGTCCGCGCCCTCGACCGCGTGGGCGAGGACGTCCTTCGGGGTGCAGAGTTGCCCGGCCAGGGTGGCCCGGCCGCTGGTGACGGCCGGTCGCGGCCAGGGGTGCGGCCAGGCGTCCACCGGGAGCACCGCGAAGGGCTGGGAGTGGCCGCGGGTCACGGGCGTGCGCAGGTGATGGGTGCCGCCGCGGACCACCGCGAAGTCCTCGCCGTGGCTCGCCTTCACGTCCAGGACCTCGGTCGCGTACCAGCCGCAGTAGGCGGTCAGCGCCCGGCCCGGCTCGATCCGCAGGGTCAGCCCGGGGTGGGCGTCGAGCAGCTTGGCCAGGCCCTCGCCGAAGGCCGTCCAGTCGAAGCGGGCGGACGGGGCCGCGTAGTCCACGGCCATTCCGCCGCCGATGTTGACCTCCGCCAGCGGGAAGCCGTGCCGCTCGGCCAGGGCGGCCGACCAGGCGACGATCTGCGCCGCGACCGACAGCTGCTCCGCCGCCGAGAGCCCGCTGGCCAGGTGGGCGTGCACGCCGCGCAGCCGCAGCTGCCGCGCCGCCGGATCGCCGCCGGTGAGCAGTCGGACGCACTCCTCGGCCCGGTCCGGGTCCAGCCCGAACGGCGTCGGACGGCCGCCCATCGCGAGCGGCACTGCGTCGAGCGCCGCCGTTTCGACCGCGAGGTTGACCCGCAGCAGCACGTCCACGGTCGTGCCGGGCAGGTCCGCGAGGACGGCGGCCAGCCGGTGCAGCTCCTGCTCGCTCTCGATGTGCCAGCGGTGCACCCCGGCGTCCACCGCCGCGGTGATCTCGGCCGGAGTCTTGCCCGGTCCGCCGAAGGCCAGTGGCGCGTCCGGCACGGCGGCCCGGACGTGGGCCAACTCCCCGCCGCTGGAGACCTCGTAGCCGTCGACCGCCGAGCGCAGCGCGGTCAGCAGCGGCGCCTCCGGGTTGGCCTTGGCGGCGTAGTACAGCTCGACCCGCTCGGGCAGCGCGGCCCGGACGGCGGCGGCGTGCTCCCGCAGGGCGGTCAAGTCGTGGACATAGGCGGGAAGTTCGTCGGGAGTGAGGCCGGAGGTGAAGCTGCGGACGGCCTCGGTCGGCCGGGCGGTCTCGGTCGTCATCGGGCGGTGCTCCCGGCGGGAAGGCGGACGGGCGTGTCGGCGTGGGCGTTGACGGGCGTACGGGCGGGCGCGTTGGCGGCGGTGCCACCCGACGTGCCGGCCGGCGTGCGGGCGGGAATGCGGGCGGCCCCGGCGAGGACGGAACCGGCCAGCGGGGAGGGCAGTCGGACGTAGCCGGCCTCCCGGTCGGCCTTGCGCTCCCAGCGGGTCAGCAGGTTGGCCTTGGCGGGCAGTGGGACGCCGGCGAGCAGCGCGCGCAGCCGGGGCGGGCAGCCGTGTGCGGCGGCGTACTCCTCCAGGGTGTCCCGGACGGCCTGCCAGAGCGCGCACTCCAGCTCGGGGTGGCGGTCGGCGAGCGCGGCGAGCAGTTCGGCGACGTGGTTGACCAGCAGGCAGTACACCACCCGGTCCCAGCCGCGCTCCGCGTCGTAGGTCATCGGGCCGGCCACCTCGGGCGGGAGCGCGGCGAGGATGTCGGCGTTCTGCTCGGGGACGAGCTTGGTGCCCTCCAGGTCGCGGAAGAGCACCTGGACGGGCCGGCCGGCGGGGTCCACGCCGATCAGCACGTTCTGCAGGTGCGGTTCGAGCACCACGCCGTGGTCGAAGTAGGCGGCCAGGACCGGCGGGACGAGCAGGCGCAGGTAGTCGCGCCACCAGTCGAGCGCCGCCGCGCCGTCCGAACCCGCGCCCAGCAGGCGGGAGATGTGCGCGGAGCTGGTCGGGTGCTCGTCGGCGACGGCGGCCGCGAGCAGCGGGGTGACGCCGGGCCGCAGCACGCCGCCGAAGCCCTCCCGGACGATCAGGCCGAAGCCCTCGTACAGTGCCCGGTCGGGGTGGCCGTCGGCGCCGGGCAGCGCGAGGGTGCGGAAGGCCGGTTCGCGCAGCATGGCCGAGGCGGGGAAGCGGCGGGCGAGGTCGGCCAGGGCCGGGGCGAGCAGTCGGGTGAGTGCGACGGCTCCGGTGAGCTCGTAAGCGGCGTTCTTGCGCAGGCAGTTGGTGATGCGGACGTTCAGGCTGAACTTGAGGAAGGCGTCGGAGCCGTGCAGGGTGCGCACCGAGGCGGTGGCGGTGAAGCGCTCGCCGCGCGGGCCCAGGTCGAGGACGTCGCCCCGGGCCAGGGCCGCGCGCAGCAGCGGGTGGTCGCCGACGAGTTGGTACTGCCAGGGGTGGGCGGGCAGCAGCCGGTAGCCGTCCGGCACCTCGCCGAGCCCGTCCAGCAGTTCGGTCGCGCTGCGGTCCAGCGACTCCTCGGCCAGCAGGTCGGCGCGGACGGCCAGATGGCGCAGCGGGAAGGCGGCGCGGGACTCGGGGGCGTAGTGGCGCCAGTCGCCGCGGGCGGCGGAGCGGGACTTGGGGGCCGGGTGGAAGCGGTGGCCGAACAGCAGGGCCTGTTCGGACTCCAGGTAGCGGTCGGCGCCGGGGTCCGGCCGGTGGTCCAGGCCCTGGCGGACGCCGTGGTGGCTGGAGGCGACCTGGTCGACGAACTCCTCGTTCACCGTGCCGGTGCGCAGCTCCAGTTCGTGCTGGACGTAGTCGGCCAGCTCCTGCCAGCCCAACTCGGCCCAGTCGCCGTCCCGTTCGATCTCGACCGGCCCGGTGAAGCGGTGCGCGCCGAGTAGCGAGGTGCGGCGCAGGGCGACCCTCAGCAGGGCGCCGCGGCGCGGCAGGCGCAGCAGCAGGCGGCCCCCGTCGGCGGCGGTCTGGTGCTCGGGTGCGGAGACCTCGCGCAGCAGGCAGTTCAGCAGGGTGTGCACCACCGCCTCGTCGGCGGAGGGCAGTTCTTCGGTGCCGACGGTCCGGCTGCCGGAGTCGAAGGGCCGGCCGGTGGTGTCGCGGGGTTCGTCGGTCCTGGGCGAGTGGGTGGACTGCTCGGGGGTCATCGGCGACTCCAGCGCTGGCGGAGGGACGGGAGGATGAGGGTGGTGGCCGCGACGGCGGCCAGCAGGGCGGCGGCGGTTCCGGCCACCACGGGGGCGGCGGCGCCGAACCGTCCGTTGGCCAGCGCGGCGACGGCGCCGGCGGCGACGGCGCCGCCCTTGGAGACGAGTTCGAGGGTGCCGAACATCCGCCCGGGCTGTCGCCCTCGGGCGGCACCGGCGGCGAGCACGGCCAGGCAGACCAGCCCCAGCGTGAGCCCGGCCCCGAGCAGCAGGCGGACGGCGATGAACACGGGCAGGGAGTACGCCACCGCGTGCCCGGCCAGACCGAGCGCGACGAAGCCGAAGCCGAGCGCGATGCCGGTGTGCGGGCGGGAGTGGAACACGGTGTGGGTGCGGGAGGCGAACACCAGGTAGCACAGGTGCGGCAGGGCGAACAGCACGCCGGTGGTGGTGCCGTCCACGCCGGGCAGGCGCTGCTCGGCGAGGGCGATCAGGTAGGGGAAGGAGATGACCGTCGCGAAGACGAAGGTGAACTCGAAGGCGTAGAGCGGCAGCAGCGACACCGTGGCGGGCTGCTCGGCCGACCGGTCGGCGGTGGCCGCCGGGGCCTCGGGGCGCTTCGGCTCGGGCAGCAGGGAGAGGAACACCGCCGCGGCGAGCGGGAGCACGGCCATCACGAGGTACTGGCGGTGCGGGTCGATCCACGGGGAGAGCGCCCCGACCAGGATCGGCGCCGCCACCAGCGCCGCCCGCGCGCTGCCCTGCATGAGGGTGAGGGCACGGGAGAGCCGGGAACCGTCGAGCGCGGCGGCCAGGTAGCCGTTGGTGGCGGCGAAGGTGCCGCCGAGGAAGCCCTGGAGGACCAGCGCGAGGGTGAACGCGGTCAGGCTGTCGGCCGCCCCGGCCAGCAGGAAGGAGACGGTGAGCCCGAGTTGGGCGCGCAGCAGCAGCCGCTTGCGGCCGAAGCGGTCGGCCAGCCGGCCCCACAGCGGGGCGCCGAGCGCGCTGAACACCGTAGGGACGATGTACAGCACGCCGGCCCAGCGGGCCTGCGGGTCGCCGAGCGAGGGCAGGATCGCGGTCAGGTAGGGCGGCAGTCCGAGCGCGGCGAAGGAGGCGACGAAGTAGCAGGCCGCGACGGCGTGCACCTGGCGCCGGGCGAGCCCGCCGGAGCGGTCGGCCGAGGGCTGGGCCTGCTGCGGCAGGGTCTCCACACTCATCGAGCGGTCCCGTTCGTGAGCCGGTGGCCGTGCGGATGGCTGTCCGGGTGGTCCCGCGGGCGTTCGTGCCGGTGGCCGTGCGGCGGCTCGCAGGCCTGTTCACGCAGGTAGTTGGGCCCGCTGGTGTAGTGCTTGTTGATGTCGGCGGCGCCCGAGCGCTGCTTGCTGAGCAGCGTTCCAGCGGTGACCATGGCCTTGACCGGCAGTCGCTCGGCGTCCAGCAGCGCGGTCCGCAGCGGTTCGCCGACCGGTCCGATCCGTTCCACGGCCTCCGCCGTGCGCTTGCGCAACAGGGCCAGGGTGTCCGCGAGTTCGGCCCGGCCGTGCTCGGCGAGGCCGAAGGCGAGGGCGCCGGTGCACAGGTGGCCGGTGATGGTGACGAACAGGTCGACGAGCGCCCGGTCGTCCTCGCCGAAGATCCGCGCGTCGTCGAACTCCGCTTGGTCGGGGGCGAGTTCGCCGAGCGAGGCGGTCATCCGGGCGGTGTGTACGCGCGGGCCGTCGTCGTCCTTGTAGAGCAGGCGCAGGCCGTCCCGGTCGAGCACCAGGGAGGTGTTCTGCTGGTGCGACTCCAGGGCCACGCCGTGGTTGAACAGTGTGGTCTGCCAGTCGAGCAACAGCTCCAGCAGGGCGTCGTAGCAGGCGAGGACGTCGCCGCCGAAGTAGCGGTCCGCGAGGTGGTCGACGACGAGCCGGCCACCGGGTGCGGGGGCCAGCAGGGCGGCCAGGGGGACGGTCGAGGCCCGCTCCAGTCCGGCCGGATAGCGGCGCAGCAGGACGGCCAGCAGCTCGTGCCCGGCGTGAGCCCAGGACTGCTCGTCGGCGTGCAGGACCCGGTCGGCGAAGCGCGGCTCGCGCGCCAGGACGGCCTCGATCAGCCGCTGTCCGGCGGCGCCGTCGAGCAGCGTGCCGGGCTTGATGGTACGGCGGTTGAGCCGGCCCAGGGTGGCGGTGGCCAGCGGGAGCTTGAGGTGGCAGGTGGGGTCGTCGGCGACGGCGACGGTGCGCATGGACAGCGTCGGGACGACGGTCAGGTACGGCCGTTCGGCGAGCACCGCCCGGCCGGCCAGGCCGGTGGCGGCCAGCGCCTCGTCCAGCGGTGCGCCGACGGTGAGGGGGTGGACCGGAAGCGTGGCCCAGCCCTCGCCGGGGCACCGGTCGGCGAGGCCGAGCCAGGCCGGGGTGGGCCACCAGCTCGGCAGCGGCCGGTCGCCGTGGACGGTCAGCGCCTCGGCCGGGACGGCCAGCCAGCGCAGTTCGAAGGGGGAGTGGAACTCGGGTGCGTAGGCGCGCAGTTGCGGCTCGGTGAGGCCGGAGCGGCCGCGTGCGGTGGGGTAGACCGGGTGGTCGAGGTAGGCGGCCAGGGTGTCGTGGCCGAGGGCGGCGGCGAGGCCGGTCCAGGCGGCCGGGTCCTCGCCGTACAGGTCGGCGAGCCGGGCGTGCACCTCGGGGCGGACGCGCTCGTGCAGCTCCATGGTGGCGAGGGTCTGCCGGCACTCCTCGGCGAAGGCCGCCCAGCCGGGCCGGTCCTCGGTCTCGGCCGACTCGGCGAGCGCCGCCACGACGGCGTCCGGGCCGGTGATCCGCCGGCCGGCCAGCTCCAGCAGCGGCAGCCGGGCCGCGTACTCGCACTGGAAGCCCTCCGGGCGTACGGGCAGGGCGAGTCGCGGCTCGGGAACGGTCAGCCAGGGGCCGTCGGTGCGGTCCTGGACCGTGCCGCGGGTGCGCAGGCCGAGGACGTCCTCGCGCAGCAGGGCGGAGAGCACGCGCAGGGTGAGCTGCTCGGCCGGGGTCCACGCCTGTTCGGCCGGGGTCCACGCCTGGGCGTCCGTGCTCCAGGCCTGCTCGGTCGCGCTCCACGCCTGGGCGGTTGTGCTCGACGGCTGCCCGGTGGGAGCGGCGGGGCGGGCCCCGGTGGCGGTGCGGTCTCCGTGGGCCATGGCGGGTCGGTCTCCGACGGTCATGGGGTGATCTCCCAGCGGTTGGCGGCGAGGAAGCGGGCGGCGGCGGTGTCCACCGCGTCCTGGTCGGCGCCGATCGTCCAGACGACGCCCAGGTAGTCGCGGTTGGTGCGGTAGTGCTCGTGGCGCTCGCCGATCGGGCGCAGCGGACGGTAGGCGAGCCGGACGCCGTCGCGCTCCTCGTCGTACGGGCCGGGGGCGGCGGTGAGCACGCCGGCGCGGTCGGCGCAGACCACCTCGTTGCGGGCCCGGCGCGGGGTGGCGGCGCACCGCTCGGCGAGGTCGGCGGGCAGGTCGCGGCCGAGGTGGACGCCGAGGATCAGCTCGAACAGGGGTATGCCGAGGATCTCGGCCAGCATCAGGTCGCACTGGTCGCCGATGGCCCGGTAGTTGACCTCGATGATGCGGGCGCGGCCGTCCGGCTGGACGACGAACTCGGTGTGGCAGGCGCCGAAACCGACGCCCAGCGCGTCGAGTTGGGCGAGCACCTGGTCGACCACCGGCTGCGGGTGGGCCGGGACGAAGGTGAGCACCTCCTCGATGAAGTCCGGTGGCGGGGAGAGCCGGGTGCGGAAGCCGCCGAGGACGTGCCGCCGCCGGGAGTCGCCGAGGGTCTCCAGGGTGCACAGCTGCCCGGCGAGGAACTCCTCGACGACCAGGGTGGCGCCGGCTCTGCGGTGCTGGATCTCCTTGCAGCGCCGGGCGAGTTCGTCGGCGTCGGTGACCAGGGTGACGTCCTCGCTGGCCACTCCCTCGCGGGGCTTGACCACGCAGGGGAACGGCACGTCCAGCTCGGCCGGGTCCTGGCCGGGGGCCAGCTCGGCGGACCGGACGGTGTCCAGACCGGTCAGCGCGAGGTGGCGGCGCAGCTGGCCCTTGTCCTTGGCGCGCAGCGCGGCCTTCCAGTCCTTGGCCGGGAGGCCGAAGTACTCGGCGGCCAGCGCGGTCTGGGTCTGGAGGTGGTCGCTGTTGCTGAACACCGCGTCGGGCGCGTGGTCCGGGACGGCGAGTGCGCGGCGGGAGACGAGGCTGATGACGGCGCGGAAGTCGCGGACGTCGCATTCCAGGACCTCGGGTGCGGGGAAGGGCAGCTCGGCGTAGGCCCGCCGGTGGGCTTCGGCGCCGTCGGTCAGGACGGTGACGTCCAGTCCGAGCCGGGCGGCGGCGGGCAGGAAGCCGGAGGTGACGGAGTCGGTGGGGTTGAGCGCGAGCAGGTAGAGCCGCATGGAGGGTCCTTGGGTGGGGCGGAGGAGGGAGGGCGAACGGATGACAGCGGACAGATTTCGAAAGCTGTCATCTGTGATCTGTCATCGGTCAGCTGTCATCTGTTCGCCCCCGCAGTGACGGTTACTTGGGCGCGTCCACGCCCGCCGCCTTGGCGATGTCGACGAGCATCGCGTCGGCGGCCTGGACGCCGATGCCGGACATCCAGGTCTCGTCCGGGACGTTGAACACCTTGTTGTTCTTGACGGCGTTCAGGCCCTGCCAGACCGGGGTCTGCTGGACCTCGCTCTCCTTGGTCTTGGTCGGGTCGTCGGCGGTGGTGACGAACACCAGGTCCGCGTCGGCCTGGTTGATCTGCTCGGTGCTGACCTCGACGATGTTCTGCTCCACGTCCTGCGAGGCCGGACGGGCCAGGCCGACGTCCTTGAGCACCACGCCGCTGTAGGAGGACTTGGCGTACAGGCGGGTCGGGCCGGCCACGAAGCGGACCACCGACGCCGTCGGCATGGTCCCGTTGTTCTTCGCCTTGATCGCCTCGCCGAGCTTCTTCGCCCGCGCCTCGTAGTCGGCCAGCGCCTTCTTGGCGTCGTCCTCCTTGCCGAGCGCCTGGGCGTACAGCGCGAGGTTCTCCTTCCACGGGAAGCCCGTGGTCTCGGCCAGCACGGTCGGGGCGATCGCGTTCAGCTGGTCGTACACCTTGGCGTGGCGGACCTTGGAGGAGAGGATCAGGTCGGGCTTGAGGGAGGCGATCAGCTCCAGGTTCGGCTCGTTCATCGGGCCGACGTCCTTGGTGTCCTTGATCTTGTCCTTGAGGTAGTTCGGGAACCCGCCCTCGGTCTTCATGTGCGGGGACACCGCGCCGACCGGAGTGATGCCGAGCAGCGTGACGTCGTCCAGCTCGCCGCTGTCCAGGACCACGACGCGCTTGGGCTGGCTCTTGATCTCGGCCGTTCCGGCGGCGTGCTTGACGCTGCGCGGGAATCCGGCGGCGGTGCCGGAGGACGCGGGCGACGCGGAGTCGCCGCCGGACTTGGCACCGTCCCCGTTGCTGCCGCAGGCGGCGAGCAGGGTGGTCGAGAGGGCGACGGCGAGGACGGCGACGGGGAGGCGGCGGTTCATCGGGGTTCCTTGGATCGGTTCGAGCCGTTCGGCCGAACAGGGGGATGGGATGGGGGAGTTCACCAAAGGGGCAGGGGAGGGCGGGGTGTCAGCGCCGGGTCCGCGCCCTCGGCACGACCAGCGGCGTACCGGTCTCCGGGTCGGGCACGACCCGGCACGGCACCTGGAACACGCTCTCCACCAGCTCGGCCGTCAGCACCTCCGACGGCGGACCGGCGGCCGCGAGCCGCCCGTCCTTGAGCACCACCAGGTGGTCGGCGTACCGGGCGGCCTGGCCGAGGTCGTGCAGCACCATCACGACGGTCCGCCCGGCCTCGGCGTGCAGGTCGGCGACCAGGTCGAGGACGTCCAGCTGGTGGCGCAGGTCCAGGAAGGTGGTCGGCTCGTCCAGCAGCAGCAGGTCGGTCTCCTGGGCGAGCGCGAGCGCGATCCAGACCCGCTGGCGCTGCCCGCCCGAGAGCCGGTCCACCTGGCGGTCGCGCAACTCGGCGGTGCCGGTGCGCTCCAGCGCCTCCTCGACCGCCGCCTGGTCCGCCTTGGACCACGGGCTGAGCATCCGCTGGTGCGGGTAGCGCCCGAGCCGCACCAGCGCCTCGACGGTGACGGCCTCGGGGGTGACGGGCTGCTGCGGGAGCAGGCCCATCCGCTTGGCGAGCGCCCGGGCGGGCATCCGGTGGATGTCGGCGCCGTCCAGGGTGACCGTCCCGGCGGCCGGGTCGAGCAGCCGGACCAGCCCGCGCAGCAGCGTGGACTTTCCGCAGGCGTTCGGCCCGACGATCGCGGTGACGGCGTTGCCGGGCAGTTCGAGGTCGAGCCCGTCCACGATGGTCCGGTCGCCGTAGCGCAGGCCGAGGCCCCGGGCGGCGAGCCGGTTCGCGGCGCCACCGCCAGCCGCGCCCACCTCGGCCCCAGCGGTCCCAGCGGCCCCGGTCGTCCTGGTCGTCCTGGTCGTCCCGGCGGTCGTCCCGGCGGTCGTCCCGGCGGTCGTCCCGGCAGTGGTCTCGACGGAGGTCATCAGCTGCTCCTCTGGGGAAGCCGGCCCTGGCGGATCATCAGCACCAGGAGCCAGGGCGCGCCGAGGGTGGCGGTGACGGCACCGACCGGCAGGCCGTGGACGGGGATCACGTGCAGCACGAGGAGGTCGGCGGAGAGCAGCAGCACGGCGCCGGTGAGCGCGGTGAGTCCGAGCGTGCCGAGGGTGGGCGGACCGGCGAGCAGCCGGACCAGGTGCGGGACGGCGAGCGCGACGAAGGCGACCGGCCCGGTGAGCGCGGCGGCCAGCGAGGCCAGGGTGATGGTGAGCAGCAGCAGCCACAGCCGGTCCCGGGCCGGGTTGAGGCCGAGGCCGCCGGCGGAGTCGTCGCCGAGGTCGAGCACGGCGATCCGCCGCTGGCAGAGCAGTAGGGCGACGGCGGTCAGTGCGATGGCGGTGCCGCCGATCCACACCTCGGTCCAGTTGCGGCCGTAGAGCGAGCCGGTGGTCCACTGGAGCGCGGAGGAGGCCAGCTCGGCCGGAAACCGTACGATCATCAGGTTCACGGCGGCGGCCAGGCCCTGCTGGACCGCCAGGCCGACCAGTACCAGCCGGGTGACGGCCATCCTGGAGCGCCAGGCGAAGCCGCCGAGCAGCAGTGCCGCGAGCAGCCCGCCGCCGACCGCGGCCAGCGGGATCAGCTGCTGGGAGGCGCCGGTGGCCAGCATCAGCACCGCGCCGAAGGAGGCGCCGCCGGTGATGCCGATGGTGTCGGGCGCGGCGAGCGGGTTGCGGAACAGTCGCTGGAGCGTCGAGCCGGCCATCGCCAGCCCGGCCCCCGCGATCAGTGCCGAGACCACCCGGGGGGCGCGGAACTGCTGCACCACCAGGACGTTTCCGGGCTCACCCTGTCCGGCCAGCGCGCGCAGCGCGTCCCAGGCGGAGATGTCGAGCTGCCCGGTGCCGAGGGCGATCCCGGTCAGCAGCACCAGCAGCGCGGCGGCCACCAGCGACCAGACGGCGGTACGGGCGCGGCGGCGGCCGAGTGCCCGGACGGGCAGGGCGATCGCGCTCACTTGGCCACCTTCCGGGCCAGCACCGCGAGCAGCGGCGCACCGAGGAACGCGGTCACGATGCCGACCTCGATCTCGGACGGGCGGACCACCAGCCGGCCGAGCACGTCGGCGGTGAGCAACAGCAGCGGGCCGGTGACCAGGCAGCCGGGCAGCAGCCAGCGGTGGTCGTTTCCGAGCAGAGGACGGACCAGGTGCGGGGCGGCCAGTCCGATGAACGCCACCGGTCCGGCCACGGCGACCGCGCTGCCCGCGAGCAGCACCACGGCCAGCCCGCCGGCCACCCGGATCCGGGCCACCGGCACGCCCAGCGCCTGCGCGGTCTCGTCGCCGAGCGCCAGCGCGTTGAGCGCGGGCGCGATGGCGAGGGCGCCGACCAGGCCCAGCACGAGGAAGGGCAGGACGGGGACGAGGGTGTCCAGGTGCCGCCCGGCGATCGAGCCGGCCAGCCAGAACCGGGCCTCGTCCAGGGTGCGGTGACTGGCCAGCATCAGCGCGGAGGTCCAGGAGGTGAGCACCACGGTGAGCACGGTGCCGCCGAGCGCGAGCCGGACCGGGTCGAGGTCCCCGCCGCGCCGGGACATCGCGTACGCGGCGACGGCGGCGACGGCCGCACCGGCGAAGGCGAACCAGACGTACTCGACCGGGCGGGCGAGATCCAGCGTGAAGATCGCGGCGACCACGAACAGGCTCGCCCCGGCGTTGATGCCGAGGGTGACCGGGGAGGCCAGCGGGTTGCGGGTGACGCCCTGGGCGACCGCCCCGGCGACGCCGAGCGCGGCCCCGACCGCCAGTCCGATGAGCGTGCGCGGAACCCGAAGGCCCGTCACCACGTCGGCGTCACCGCCGTGAGCGGCACCGGTGAGGGCGTCGACCACGGTGGAGAGCGGAATGGAGCGGGAGCCCAGAGCAAGGCTCAGAGCGGCACACAGCACGAGCGCGCACACGCCGGCGAGCAGCAGCAGGGGCCGCCTGATCGCCGGCGCACGAGGCGTCGCCGGGGCTGTGGAGGCCGGCGGGTCGGTTCTCAGCACGAGGCAATATCTTAGGTTAGGTTTACCTAAATTCGTCAAGTGCCGGCGGGCTCGGCTGATGGGCTCGACGGGTGGGGTCGACGGGTGGGGCGTCGGTGCCGACCCCCGTCGCCAGGCGCCGTGATGCATTGTAAGGTGAGCCTCACCTTAATCGATCATGCAGAATCGATCTCGGGAGTGTCAATGGTTCCCGGAACACCCGTGTCCGTCGCGCCTTCCGCGCCCTCAGTGTCCGTCGCGCCCTCGGTGTCCGTCGTGCCCGCCGTGCCGGCCGTGCCGGACGCGCCCGTGGTGCCGGTTGTGGCCGTCGCGCCCGGCGTACCCGCCGCAGCCCCGGCGCTCGTCGCCGACTACCGGCGGCTGACGGAGCTCTGCCCGGTGCTGGAACTGCGCCTGGTCGCCGCCGACGAGCCCGACCCGGACACCGCCGACGGCTGGTACTCCGGAGTCGAACTCGCCACCGACGAAAGGGCGCTGGCCGCTGTCCTGGCCGGTGCGGAGGCCCGCATCGCCGACGAGCACGGCCGCGCCCCGCGACCTCATGTCACCGCCTCCCGGCTGCTCCACCACTACGCCTGGTCGGCCTGCCTGCTGATCGCCGGTCCTTGGCACCTCTCCCGCCGCGTGCCGGGCGTCGACCCCGCCGACCTCTGGCTGCACGCCCCCACCGGCGCGCTCGCCCTGCGCCCGCGCGGCCACGTCACCCTGCCCGGCGACGACGAGCTGCGCGCCGAACTGCGGACCGCCGTGGTCGCGCACCTCGGGCCGGTGCTCGCCGCGTTCGCCGGTCCCACCCGGCGCCGCGACCGTGCCCTCTGGGGCATGGTGACGGACGACCTCGCCTCCGCCCTCTGGTACCTCGGCCGGATGCTCGACGAGGAGGACGCCTCCGTCGCCGCCGCCGAGGCCGTCCTGCCCGGCGGCACCCTGCCGCTTCCCGGTGGGGCCGACTTCCGCCGCCTGCACACCCCCGACGGGTGCGCCCACCACACCCGCACCCGGCTCGGCTGCTGCCTCTACTACGCGGTCGGGCCCGCGGCGACCGCCTGCCTGACCTGCCCGCGGATCTCCGACGAGGAACGCCTGCGGCGGCTCTGACGAACCGTCCGCGAGGAGTCGCCGCCGCCCTGGCGGGGCCGAGTGTCAGCGGCGTCGGCTATGGTCGCCGACATGATCGACTCCACCGTGCACGTCCGGATCGCTCGCCCCTCGCTCGACCTCGCGGCGGCCGAGCGCTTCTACGTCGGCGGCCTCGGCCTCGCCGTGCAGTGGCGCAGCACCGAGCGGGTGCCCGGCAAGCACGACCTGCTGATGGTGGGACCGCCCGGCGGCAGCTGGCACTTCGAGCTGACGCACGACCCGGAGCGGCCGATGGAGCCCACCCCGACGGCGGAGGACCTGTTCGTCGTCTACCTCGGCGCCCCGGTGGACGAGGCCCTGATCGCCCGGCTGGAGGAGGCCGGCGGCACCCGGGTCAAGGCCCACAACCCGTACTGGGACGAGTTCGGCGTGACGGTAGCCGACCCGGACGGCTACCAGCTGGTGCTCTGCTCCCGCACCTGGGACGCCTGAGCCCCGGTCTCCCGCGGTGCTTGACCAGCCGTGACCCGGGCTGCCCGGGCAGCCGTACCCATCGGGCTCTCCGCGTGCGGGGCGGGCCGGGGCGGCCGCCCCGCGGCCCCGCCCGGCAGCACCGCCACGCCTTGGTCCAGGTCCACACCGAAGTGCGGCGGCGCTCCGGCCTGCGCGTCGTCCCGCAGGACGAGCTGCTCCCGCTTCTGTTCGATCTGCACCTGCTTGCCCGGTCTGAACAGCGCGTGCAACTCGTCCAGTCCACCAGCGCCCATCCCGGCCCCGGGCCCGCGCTTGCGCGGCCGCGACGAGGCCTCGTCCTGGACCTGCCACGCCGCCAGCAGTACGAGCCCCAGCACCGCCACGACGGTCGCCGCCACACCCACGATCCACCCCATGCCCACTCAACGCGGCGGCGGGGCCGAAGCGTTCCCCCGGGCGCTGGCGAGGACGCACCTCGACGCGCTCGCTGTGGACGCGGCGGGCATGGCGGGAATGGCGGGCACCGCGGGCACACTGTGGCGAACACCGTATGGGCCGGCCGCAGACCCACCGGTTACGCTGCCGGACGAACCGGAAGGAGCGCTCACCATGCCCGTGCGCGGAACCCTCGTGGACATTCCGACGGCGGACGGCACCGCCGACGCCTACCTCGCCCATCCCGACGACGGCCGGGCCCACCCGGGCGTCATCCTCTACATGGACGCCTTCGGGCTCCGGCCGCATCTGGAGCGCATGGCCGACCGGCTGGCCGCGGCCGGGTACACCGTGCTCGTCCCCAACGTCTTCCACCGGGCCGGCCGCGCGCCGGTCGTCGAACTGCCGGAGCTCATCGACCTGGAGCAGGCCGACGAACTCTTCGGCCGGATAGTCCCGCTGCTCGGCACCCTCACCCCGGAGGCGACCGCCGCCGACGCGGAGGCGTACCTGCGCTGGCTCGACGAGTCCCCGCTGGTCCAGGACGGCCCGGTCGGCCTGACCGGCTACTGCCTCGGGGCCCTGCTGGCGCTGCGCACGGCCGCCAGCCATCCGGACCGGATCGCCGTCGCGGCGGGCTTCCACGGCGGCGGCCTCGCCACCGACAGCCCGGACAGCCCTCACCTGGGCGCCGAACGGATCACCGCCGAGCTGTACTTCGGCCACGCGGACGACGACCCCGCGCTGCCGCCCGAGCAGATCGACCGACTCGCCGAGGCCTTGACCGCCGCCGGCGTCCGGTACCGGGCGGAGGTCTACGCGGGCGCCCCGCACGGATACACCCAGGCCGACACCAGCCGCTACGACGCCGCGGCCGCCGAGCGGCACTGGGAGGCGCTGCTCGGCCTGCTGAAGCGGGTCCTGCCGGCCTGAGGCCGGCTTCCGGCCGGCCGATTGACCCATGCGGCCGGCGGGCACGACGAACGGGTGCGTGCGACGGGGCGCTTGCCCGGCCGGGCAAGCGCCCGGCCGGGCGCAGGTCATCGGAACCAGGCCCCGGGGGAGGGGCCGGACGGCGATTCGGGGGGACGGCACATGAATGCCAGCCGGGACGAGCGGGGGGCGGGGGCGCCTCCCGGGCGGGCTCTGCGGAGCGTCCAGGAGGCCATCGCGCGGGCGCTCGGCGAGCACCTGCCCGGCGGCGTGCGCACCGGCGAACTGGACCGTGACGGACGGGCGTTGCGCTGGGTGGAGGCCGGCCGGGGCGGTGTCGCGCCGGTGGTCCTGATCGCGGGGTGCGGCACCACGGCGCTCAGCTGGTCGGCCGTACTGCCCGAACTCGCCCGGTACGGGCGGGTCGTGGCGTACGACCGGGCCGGGCTGGGCGCCAGCGATCCCGACCGGGCCTTCGCCGCCCCGACCCTGGACGGCCAGATCGCCGACCTGGCCGCCCTGGTGCGGCACCTGGACGCGGGCCCGGCGCTCCTGGTCGGGCACAGCTGGGGCGCTCAGCTGGCCCAACTCCTCGCCTGGCAGCGGCCGGAGCTGGTGGCCGGGCTGGTCCTGGTGGATCCGGCGCACGAGGAGTTCCAGCCACGGTCCATCCGGCTCGCCGAGGCGGTGCTGACCCGGCTGTGGCTGTACCGGGTCGCGTCGGCGTCGGCGGCGTCGCGGCCGACGTCCCCCGATCCGGGGGAGCCGCTCGTCCGGGCCGAGGCGGCCGTGATCGGGCACCGCCACCAGCGGCGGGCCGTCCTCGCCGAGCAGCGGCTGACCGCCCTCGCCGCCACCGCGATCCGGCGGCGCCGTTCCGCCGCGCGACCGGTCGGGGTGCCGCTGGCGGTCCTGAGCGCGACCCGGGGTCTGCCGGGCGCGGTGCGCGTCCGCTGGACCGCCCTGCAGGCGGGCGTCGCGAGGCGTGCCGTCCGGGGAACGCACGGCACGGTCCACGGCGCCGGTCACGTCATTCAGGCCGACCGGCCCCGGGCGGTCGTCGCGGCTGTCCGAGAGGTTTCGGAGCATGCCCGGTATTTCCTCAAAGAGTGATGATTCGTGCTCAATTCCTGTCCGGACCTGAATCATCGAGCCTGTGACATGCTCTGGCACACTGTGTGCCGATGACCCGTCGGGGCGGGTCACGAAACACGGGGAGCAGGGCTATGAGCGGGGCGGGCACCGTACTCGGCGGGCGGTACGAGCTGGTCGAGAAGATCGGTGGCGGCGCGATGGGTTCGGTCTGGAAGGCCGAGGACACCGTGCTGGCGCGCCGGGTGGCGGTCAAGATCCTGCGCTCGGAGCTGCTGGAGGACGAGACCTCCGCCCAGCGCTTCCGCCGTGAGGCCCAGCTCGTCGCCGCGGTCGACCACCCCGGCGTGGTCGGCGTCCACGACTACGGCGAGAGCGGCGGGGACGGCGAGGAACGCTGCGCCTACATCGTCATGGAGCTGATCGACGGCCGTCCGCTGGACAGGGTGCTCAAGGACACCGGCCCGATGACCGTCGGGCGCACCCTCGACCTGGTGGCGGGTGCCCTGGACGCGCTGCACGCCGCGCACCGGCGGGAGATCGTGCACCGGGACATCAAGCCGTCCAACCTGATGGTGCGCGTCGACGGGCGGGTGGCCATCACCGACTTCGGCATCGCCCGGGCGCTCGCCAGCACCAAGCTCACCGCTCCGTTCGCGATCATCGGCACCGCGCTCTACATGTCCCCGGAGCAGGCGGAGGGTGCGGACATCGGACCGGCCACCGATCTCTACTCGATCGGCGTGGTCTGCTACGAGCTGCTGGTCGGCAAGCCGCCCTACTCCGGTGACGGGCCGCTCCAGATCGCGCTCAAGCACGTCAACCAGCCGGTGCCGGAGCTGCCGGACACCTTCCCGGCACCAGTGCGGGTGCTGGTCGCCCGGGCGCTCGCCAAGAAGCCCGAGGAGCGGTACGCGGACGCCGCGGCGATGGCGGCGGCGGCCCGTGCGGCCCGTGCGGCACTCGCGGGGGAGGTCGGCGCGGCGGAGGTCGGCGTGGCGGAAGGCCTTGCGGGGGGAGGCGTTGCCGGGGAAGGCGTCGCGCAGGAGGGCGGCGCGGTGGAGGGTGCCGCGGGCGGCACGCAGGCGCCCGGGAAGGCGGGGAAGGCCGGGAAGGCCGGGGCGGCCGACAGCCGGACCGTCCCGCTCCGACCCGGTGCGGGCGCCGAGGCCGCGGGCGGCGCGGTGGAGCTGGTCAGGGGTGCCGCGAAGGAGCCGGTCAAGGGCGGCGCCCCGGCGGCGGACGAGGTCGCGAAGGTGGAGCCGCAGGCTCTCACCGAGCCCGGTCGCAAGCGCTCGCGGCGCACCCTGCTGGTACCCATCGTCATTCCCGTCGTCATCTCGATGGGCACGGCGACCGTGCTGCTGGTCGACCGCGGTGCCGGCGGCTCCGACGCGGCCCTGCCGCCCGCCGTCCAGCCGACCGTGGTGGTCACCGTGCCGGCGAACCCGGGCACCGCCACCCCGGCACCCACGGCCACGACCGCGCCGGCCGCCCCGGTGCCGACCGACACCCCGGCAGCAACCCCGGGCCCCGACCAGTCGGCACCCGGAGCCGTCCAGGGACAGCTTCCGGTCCCGGTCCCTCCGGTCCCGGCCGCCGGGCAGGGCGGCAGCGGCGGCCAGGGCGGTTCGAGCGGAGGCCGGACCGGTGGCGCGGGTACGGCTGCGGGCGGATCGTCGGCCGGTCAGGCGAGCCAGCCCGGCGGTGGCAACCCGCCCAACCCGCCCGCCAACCAGAACCCGCAGCCCCCGGCCCAGACCACCGGCGGTGACACCACCGGCGCCCCGCAGAACCCGAGCCGGCCCGCGTCCTGCGGCGGCAACAGTTGGAGCACCATCGTCAGTGTGAAGGACGGCCGCACCGTCGGGATGCGCGACGACAACCTGAACGGCGACAACCCGATCGTGGTCGGCGGTCACGCGCAGTACGGCTGGGTGCGTTCGACCAACCCCGGCGCGTGGATCCTCTTTAACGCCTGCAACAACGGCGGCCCGCAGATGGTCCAGACCATGGACGGGAAGGTCGTGCTGAGCGGAGGGTTCAGCTTCCTCACCAACTGGACGGTCCGCAGCGGAGGTTCGGCGGGCTCGTACACGCTCGGCGACTACCAGAACCAGAGCTGCATGACCAACAACGGCCCCGGCAGCGCGGTCACCATGGTCGCCTGCACCCCCGGCAACACCGCCCAGGAGTGGCGGCTCCAGTGACTGGGCCCGTCGGACGGCCGGGCCCGACGACCGGAACCGTCGGGGCGACGGCGTACTGGGACCCGCGCCGCCGGCCCGAGGACGGCTCGCTGTTCGCGATAGAGGTCGGGTTCACCTGGCTCGCGGCCTCCGCGCAGGGCACCGGGCTGAACACCGAGGCCAAGTACCTGCTGTTCCGGCACGCCTTCGAGGAGTGGGGCGTGGCCAGGCTCGATCTCAAGACCGATGCCCGCAAGGGCCGTTCGCGGGCGGCGATCGCGAAGGCCGGGGCGACGTTCGAGGGCGTGCTGCGGAACTGGTCACGGTCCTGGGCACCGGGGGAGGCCGGGAAGCTGCGGGACTCGGCGGTCTTCTCGATCACGGACGAGGAGTGGCCGTCCTGCCGGGCCGGTCTGGAACGGCGCCTCACCGGGTCGAGGTCCGCCGGGTCCCGCTGATGTCGGCGGGCGACTGGGTAGCAGACACCCTCCGGGTGGACAAGGAGGAGTGGGTGGCGGAACCTCGCCACCCGCTCGTCAAGGGACCGTATGGAATCTTCTACACACATGTAAAAGTCGATCGACGGCCGGCCTGCCCCGCTCGTCGAGCCGATGCGCGGCGAGCGGAGGGCCGTAGGCGCAGGCGATCGGCCGTGACCCCGGGGCGAAGCCCTCGGTGGAATGCGGTGAATCGCCCCGTTCCGCCCGTCGATTGGAAGCTCTTTACCTGATGGCGGGACCCGGCCAATCGCTGAAGCAGACCTGTCAATTCACCTGTTGGATTGTCATGCTTCTGGTCATCCCCCAGCGGCAGCCCCACCCCCACCCCTCGGTGGCGAGCCGCTCGACTGCACGGGGTTCCCGCACGTCAGCGCCCGTCCCGCCCCACAGGGCCGACCCGGCCCCCGGGACGCGGTGCGACCGCGCCCAGACGCGGCTTCCCGGAAGGACTCGCACGTGAAGCGTAAGCTCGCGGCCGTCGCCGTACTCTCGGCCACGGCCCTCCTGACCGGTGTGATCCAGGTCAGCGCCGCCGCCCAGGCCGCTCCCGCCCCCTCGCCGCAGGCCCAGGTCGCCCAGCAGCACACGACCGTGCTCAAGCTGGCGGCCGGTCAGGCCGGCCCGCTGGCCAAGGCGCTCAAGCTCGGCGACAAGGAGCAACTCGTCGCCAAGGACGCCGTGGTGGACAAGGACGGCAGCCGCCACCTGCGCTTCGAGCGCACCTACGCCGGTCTGCCCGTGATCGGCGGCGACCTGGTCGTCCACCAGAGGGCCGACGGCTCGGTGAAGGCGGTCGACAAGGCGGTCGCCGCACGGATCGCGCTGCCGAACCTGACCCCGAAGCTCGCCGCCGACCAGGCCGCCGCGCAGGTCGCCGCGGCGGTCAAGGCCACCGTCGGGGTGACCACCGACGCCGACGAGTCCCCGCTCACCGAGGTCCACCAGGCCGGCGGCGCCGAGCTGGTGGTCTGGGCCACCGACGGCACCCCCCGCCTGGCGTACCGCGCCACGGTCACCGGCCGGCGCGCCGACGGCACCCCGAGCCGTCAGATCCTGGTCACCGACGCCGCCGACGGCCGGATCCTCGCCACCCACGAGACCGTCCAGACCGCGGCCGGCACCGGCAACGGCGTCTTCGTCGGCCAGGTCCCGCTGACCACCACCCAGAGCGGCTCCGAGTACCGGCTGAAGGACGACAGCCGGGGCGGCCAGTCCACCAGCGACCTCAACAACGGCACCGACGGGACGGGTTCGCTGTTCGCCAACACCAGCAACAGCTTCGGCGACGGAACCGTCAACAGCCGCGAATCCGCCGCCGTGGACGCCCAGTTCGGCGCCGCCACCACCTGGGACTTCTACAAGAGCGCCTTCGGCCGCAGCGGCATCCGCAACGACGGCGTCGGCGCCCTCAGCCGGGTGCACTACGGCTCCAACTACGTCAACGCCTTCTGGGACGACAGCTGCTTCTGCATGTCGTACGGCGACGGCAGCAACGACACCGCGCCGCTCACCGAGATCGACGTGGCCGGCCACGAGATGAGCCACGGCGTCACCGCCGCGACCGCGAACCTCAACTACTCGGGCGAGTCCGGCGGTCTCAACGAGGCCACCTCGGACATCATGGGCACGATGGTCGAGTGGTACGCCAACCTGCCCTCCAACCCGCCGAACTACTGGATCGGTGAGCTGATCAACCTGCGCGGCGACGGCAGCCCGCTGCGCTACATGGACCAGCCGAGCAAGGACGGCGCCTCGGCGGACTACTGGGACGCGAACGTCGGCAACCTGGACGTGCACTACTCGTCCGGGGTGGCGAACCACTTCTTCTACCTGCTGTCCGAGGGCAGCGGCGCGAAGACGATCAACGGGTTCAGCTACGACAGCCCGACGTACGACAACTCCACGCTCGCGGGCATCGGGCGGGACAAGGCCGCGCAGATCTGGTACCGCGCGCTGACCACCTACTTCACCTCCACCACCGACTACGCGGGCGCCCGTGCGGGCACCCTCAGCGCGGCGGCGGACCTGTACGGCTCTGGCAGTGCGGAGTACAACGCGGTCGCCGCCGGCTGGACGGCCGTCAACGTCAACTGAGTCGAACCCGGCACCGAACCGGGCCCGGGCCTGGACCGATCAGGACCGGGCCCGGGACAGTGTCGAGGCCCCGCCGGGCCGTTGGTGCCGGCCGGCGGGGGAGTACGGCGGGGGCGACGGTGAGCGGACCACCGTCGCTTCCGCCGTGCGACGCCTGACGATACGTCAATTTTCCGTTCCGTGCAGCTTCCGTGGTGATGCGCGGCGCGGTGGGTGGCGGGCGGCGGAGCGCCGGGCGCGAAGCCGCGCCTCCGTCCGGTCCCTGCGCACCGGGAAAACTCGACCGTCGTGGTGGTAGCGGACAACTCCCCGGAGCGGCAGCGCACTTGGCCTGTCGTCCGTCGCGTGCTGCCCGTCGTCCGTCACCCGCCCGCCGGCACCAGGTCCTTGCGGATCTCGTCCAGGATCAGCCCGGCCCCGGTGTAGCCGATGCCGAGCATCCACAGACTGTCCTCCACCGCGAACACCCGCCCGCTGCGTACGGCGTCAAGGCCCTTCCAGAGCGCACCCCCGGTGATCTTCTCCCGGTCGGACTTGGCCGCGTCCCCGTACACGGAGTAGAAGATGACGTCGGCCGCCGCCTGGTCCACCTGCTCGGGGCTGATCTCCATCGAGAAACCGGGCTTGTCCTGGTTGGCGGGTCGGCCGAGTCCGAGGTCCTTGAACAGTGAGCCGACGAAGGTGTCGTTCAGGTAGAGCCTGGTCGGCGCGCCCGCCAGGAAGCGGGCCATCTCGACCCGGGTGGCCGCCGTCCTGGCCGGTCCGCCGAGCGCGGTCACCAGTTCCCGCAGCTCGGTCCGGTACGCCGCGTCCGCCGCTTCGGCCTCGGCCTGGCGGCCCAGGGCCTCGGCGTGCAGCCGGACGTTCTCCTTCCAGGTCGGCCCGGTGGTCTTGGAGAGCACCGTCGGCGCGATCTTCGACAGCTCGTCGTAGCGCTTGTCGTCACGGACCCGGTTGCTCAGGATGAGGTCCGGCCGCAGCGCCGCGATCGTCTCCAGGCCTGGCTGGCCGATCGCCCCGACGGGCTTCGTCCCGGACAGCCGTTCGGCGGGCAGGTAGGCGGGGAAGGGAGCGCCCGTGGCGACCGTCGTGGCGCCGACCGGACTGAGGCCGAGGGTGACCACCGAGTCCAGTGCGTCGGTGTCCAGGACCACCACCCGGCTCGCCCGCGCCGGCACGGTGCTCTCGCCGCGCGCGTGCCGGACCGTACGGGTCCCGCCGGAGCCCGACGAGCCCGACGAGCCCGACGAGCCCGACGAGCCCGACAAGCCGGACGAGCCGGCATTCGGCGTCGGGGAGCCGGGCCCGCACGCGGTGAGCGCGAGTCCGGGGGCGAGTCCGGCGGCGAGGCCGAGGGCGGCGCGGCGGCTGAGCGGTCGGGGCATCGGCGGTACCTCCAACGTGCGGGCAGGACGCGGGATTCCTGCCCGCGCGGCGGCCCGGCTACGCCTCGGAGCCGTTCTCCCGTCGCTGGCGCAGGAGTTCGGCGTACTCGACGTGCACCCGCCGGTCCATCGCCAGGGTGAACTGGGCGTCCGCGACCGTCCGTGCCAGCGGCCGGACCCGCAGGATGCGCTCGGTGAGCCGGGTGGCCTCGCCTGGCGGCAGCGGGGTGTCGGCGGCCAGTGCGCTGAGCAGGTGCTCGCTGACCACCTCAATGAAGATCTCGGCGATGGCGTCCACGTGCTCCCGGGTGCGCCGGCTGGCCTCCAGCACGGCCGAGAGCGGCACGCCCTCCGCCACCAGCTCCCTGGTGGCGTCCATCAGCCGGCGGCTGACGTGGGTGATGCCGTCCTCTCCGACGGTGATGTAGCCCTGGGCGATCGACTCGTCGGTGTTCTCCTCGGTGAGCTGGTCGCCGAACACGCTCTTCAGCTCGTCCCAGTCCAGGCGCACCGGCGTCTCGTCGGACCACGGTGCGACGATCGCCGCCTCCAGTCCGATCAGCTCGGCGACGTCCCGCCCGCTCTCCCCGGCACCGATCAGCTCGGCGATGCCGCCCAGGGTGTGGCCGCGTTCGAGCAGCTCGCCGATCATCCGCAGTCGGGCCAGGTGCTCCTCGCCGTACCAGGCGATGCGGCCCTCCTTGCGGGGTGGCTGAAGCAGTCTGCGCTCGCGGTAGAAGCGCAGGGTGCGGGTGGTGATGCCGGCGGCCTCGGCCAGTTCCTCCACCCGGTACTCGCGTTTTCTGTCGCCCGCAGCAGCTCTGACCTTGTCCACGGCGATCAGCATAGGACCGTCGGCTCGGTAGGTTCCCCGAACCGGAGTCGTCGCGCTTCTTCCATCCGGTGTCAGCAAGGGCTACCCTGCCAACCATGCCAGTGATTACTGGCGCGATTGGCAGGGTCCCGGAGGCGAGCCCCCGGGAGGTTCCGGGGCTGCAGACCCCGGGAGAGCGCGACGATCACCGTCCCACCCTCAGGAGGTTTGCCGCATGGCACCCAGCAGCAAGCGCCCCAGCTCCGGCGCGTCCGCAGCGAGCGACGCCACCGCGGTGCCGGAGCCCGTCCCGCACGTCCGGGTGGCGGTGATCGGCTCCGGCTTCGGCGGCCTCGGCGCTGCGGTCCGACTGCGCCGCGCCGGGATCACCGACTTCGTGGTGCTGGAACGGGCGGACTCCGTCGGCGGCACCTGGCGGGACAACAGCTACCCCGGCTGCGCCTGCGACGTGCCCTCGCACCTCTACTCCTTCTCCTTCGCGCCCAACCCCGACTGGCCGCGCAGCTTCTCCGGCCAGCCGGACATCCGCGCCTACCTGGAGAAGGTCGCCACCGTCTTCGGCCTCCGCCCCCACCTGCGCTTCAACACGGAGGTGCTGGAGGCTCGTTGGGAGAGCGAGCAGACCCGCTGGCGGATCACCACCTCGGCCGGCCAGTGGACCGCCGACGCCATCGTCTCCGCGGCCGGACCGCTCGCCGACCCGCAGATCCCCGACCTGCCCGGGCTGAGCGGCTTCCCCGGCAAGGTGTTCCACTCCTCCCGCTGGGACCACGACTTCGACCTGGCGGGCAAGCGCGTCGCGATGGTCGGCACCGGTGCCTCCGCCGCCCAGATCATCCCGTCGATCCAGCCCAAGGTGGGCAAGCTGACGGTCTTCCAGCGCACTCCGGCCTGGGTGCTGCCTCGCCGCGACCGAGAGATCACCCAGCTCGAGAAGTGGCTGCACGGCCGCCTGCCGGTCACCACGAAGGTCCGCCGCGGCACCCTGTTCGCCCTCCGGGAGATCCAGGTCGACGCCTTCGTGCGCCGCCCCGGGCTGCTGCGCCTGGTCCAGCGGATCGCCGAGCGCCACATCGCCCAGGGTGTCCGCGACCCGGAGCTGCGCGCCAGGCTCACCCCGGACTACCGGATCGGCTGCAAGCGCATCCTGCTCAGCAACACCTACTACCCGGCGCTCGCGGCGGCCAACACCGAGGTCGTCTCCTCCGGGCTGCGCGAACTGCGCGGCTCCACACTGGTCGCGGCCGACGGCAGCGAGCACGAGGTGGACGCCATCGTCTTCGGCACCGGCTTCCACGTCACCGACATGCCCATCGGCGCCCGGGTGTTCGGCGCCGACGGCACCAGCCTGGCCGAGGAGTGGAAGGACGGCATGGAGGCGCTGCGCGGCTCGACCGTGCGCGGCTTCCCGAACCTCTTCTTCGTCATCGGGCCCAACACCGGCCTCGGCAACAGCTCGATGATCCTGATGATCGAGTCCCAACTGAACTACATGATCGACGCGTTGACCACGCTCGGCTCGATCGGTGCCGCCGCGATGCAGCCCACCGCGCGCGCCCAGCGGCAGTGGAACCTCGAACTCCAGCACCGGATGGACCGCACCGTCTGGACCACCGGCGGCTGCCTCAGCTGGTACCTCGACCCGAGCGGCAAGAACACCGTGCTCTGGCCCGGCTCCACCACCTCCTTCCGCCGCGCCACCCGCAAGGTCGACCTCGGCGAGTACGAGCTGATCATGCGCGCCGCACCGACCGGCGCCCGCGCCGCCGCCCTGGAGGTCTCCGCGTGAACGGCATCCAGCTGCCCGAGGAGTACGAACCGCTGGTTCCGGCGGAGGAGTTGACCGTCCGCTCGGCGGACGGCATCCGGCTGCACGTCGAGGTGCACGGCCAGCCCGGCGCGCCCACCGTGGTGCTCGCGCACGGCTGGACCTGCTCGACCGCCTTCTGGGCCCCGGTGATCCGCCGACTGTCCGACCGCTACCGGGTGGTGGCGTACGACCAGCGCGGCCACGGGCACAGCGAGATCCCGCCCAGCCGGGCCCGCTACTCGACCCGGGCGCTGGCCGAGGACCTGTCCGCCGTGCTCGCACGGACCGTTCCGGCGGGCGAGCGGGCCGTACTCGCCGGGCACAGCATGGGCGGGATGACCATCATGGCCGCAGGTGGCCGTCCCGAGGTCGCCGAGCGCACCGCCGCGGCCGTCCTGATCTCCACCGGGCCGGGCGACCTCGTGGCCGAACTCACCGTGCTGCCACCATCCGTACGGTCCCGGGGTCTGCGGCGCTTCCTGCATCGGCAGCTGCTGCGCTCCCGGATGCCCCTCGGGCCGGTCTCGCCGGTCAGTCGGGCAGCGCTCAAGTACGCGACCATGGGGCCCGGTTCGCCCGCCGGGCAGGTCGAGGCGACGGCCCGGATCGTGCACGCCTGCCCGACCGCCGTCCGCGCCAACTGGGCCGCGGTGCTGGACCGGCTGAACGTCCGTGCCGGGCTCGCCCGGCTCACCGCGCCCACGGCGGTGGTGGTCGGCACCGACGACCGGCTGACCCCACCCGTGCACGCCCACCGGATGGTCGCCGAACTCCAGGACCCGCAGGGGCTGTTGCTGCTGCCCGGGGTCGGCCACATGTCGCCGCTGGAGCGCCCGGACGAGGTCGCCGCCGAGATCCACCGGATGGCCACCGCGCACCTCGCCACCGCGCCCGCCGGCGCTGCTTCCGCCGGCGCCGCTTCCGCCATCGCGCCCGCCGGCGCCGCTTCCGCTTCCGCCGATGAGAGGACCGCTGTCGCATGAACGCCATCCCGCCGTTGTCCGCGCAGGTCGTCGTCGTCACCGGGGCCGCGCGCGGCGTCGGTGCGTCGCTGGCCCGCAAGCTCGCCCGGCGCGGGGCGAAGGTGGCCCTGCTGGGGCTGGAACCGGAGGAGCTGAAGGCCGTTGCCGCGCAGTGCGGCCCGTCCGCGAGCAGCTGGGAGGTGGACGTCACCGACCTCGACGCCCTGGAGTCCACCGCCCGCCGGATCAAGGAGCACTACGGGCGGATCGACGCCGTCGTCGCCAACGCCGGGATCGCCATCGGCGGGCCGCTGACCGACAGCGACCACAAGGCGTTCAGCCGGGTCATCGAGGTCAACCTGCTCGGCAGCGTGGCCACCGCGCGGGCCTTCCTGCCGGCGCTCGCCGAGAGCCGCGGCTACCTGCTCCAGATCGCCTCGCTCGCGGCGCTGACCCCCGCGCCGCTGATGAGCGCGTACTGCGCCAGCAAGTCCGGGGTGGAGGCCTTCGCCCACTCGATCCGTGCGGAGGTGGCCTACCAAGGAGTCAAGGTCGGTGTCGGGTATCTGAGCTGGACCGACACGGACATGGTGCGCGGGGCAGACCAGGACGCCGTGCTGAAGCAGATGCGCTCCCGGCTGCCGTGGCCGGCGAACAAGACGTATCCGCTGGAGCCCGCGGTGGACCGGATCGTCGCCGGGATCGCCCGTCGGTCCGCCCACGTCTACGCGCAGGCCTGGCTGCGCGGGATGCAGCCGGTCCGCTGGCTGCTGCCGACCCTGATCGCGGTGGTCGGCTCCCGGGACGTGGCCCGGATCGCACCCCAGCTCGCCGCCACCGCGGCGAGCCGCCTGCGCGCCGTCGGCGCCGGGGGTGCGGCGGACACCGCGGTCCGGGGGAGCCGGAGCGGCACGGGCGACTGACGGCTGATGGGTGACGGGTGGCGGACGACAGGTAACGGATGACGAACGACAACTGACGGCTGACAGATTTCGAAAGCTGTCAGCTGTCAGTTGTTCGTCGTTCGCCGCTCACCCGCCTCCCTCCGCGATCTCCGACAGCGTCTGCAGCGCCCGCGCCAGCACCGGCAGCGGCGGCGACGCCAGCCCGACCCGGACGGCGGAGGGCGAGCGCCGGGGGTCGACGGCGAAGGCGGCCGCGGGCGTGACCGAGATCCCGGCACGCGCGGCCTCCGCGACGAAGGCCTCCGCCCGTCGGCCCGTCGGCAGCTCCCACCACAGGTAGTACGAGCAGGGGTCGGACCGCAGTCGTCGCCCCGTCAGCACCTCGCGCGCCAGCAGCTGCCGGGCCGTCGCGTCGGCCCGCTTCGCCGCCTCCACCGCGGACAGCGTGCCGTCCCCGATCCAGCGCACCGCCGCCTCCAGCGCGAAGCCGCTCGGCGTCCATCCGCCCGAGCGCAGCGCCCCCGCCACCCGCTCACGCAGTACCGCCGGGACGACCGCGAACCCGGTGGTCAGCCCCGGGGCGAGCCGCTTGGAGAGGCTGTCCACGAGCACGGTGCGCTCCGGCGCGAGCGCGGCCAGCGGCGCGAGTTCGGGCCGCAGGAAGGACCAGATGGCGTCCTCGACCACCGGCAGGTCGAGCCGTCGCAGCACCGCCGCGAGGGCCACCGCCCGCTCCTGTGGCAGGCTCGCGCCCAGCGGGTTCTGCAGGCGCGGCTGGACGTACACCGCGCGCAGCGGCCCGGCCCGGTGGGCGGCGGCCACGGCCTCCGGCACCAGCCCGTGCTCGTCCAGGGCCAGCGGTACCAGCACGATGCCCAGCCGCTCCGCCACCGCCTTGACCACCGGATACGTCAACTCCTCGACCCCCAGCCGCTGCCCGGGCGGCACCAGCGCGGACAGGGCACCGGCGATGGCCTGCCGCCCGTTGCCGGCGAACAGCAGGTGCTCCGCGTCGACCTCCCGGGAGCCGGCCGACAGCAGCCCCGCGAAGGCCCGCCGGGCCGCTCCCGTCCCGGCCGCGCCGACCGGCCGCAGCGCGTCGCCCAGCGCGTCCGGACGCAGCAGCGGCGCCAGCCCGCCCGTCAGCAGCTCGGCCTGCCCGGGGACGGAGGGGTAGTTGAGCTCCAGGTCCACGGGCGCGGTGGCCGGTTCCGCGAGTGCCACCCGGCCGCCGTCCGGTGCGCGACCGGCCCGGACGAAGGTCCCGCGTCCGACCTCACCGACGGTCAGCCCGCGCCGGGCCAGTTCCCGGTAGACGCGCCCGGCCGTCGAGTTGGCGATGCCCCGGCTGCGGGCGAACGCGCGCTGGGTGGGCAGTTGCTGGCCGGGGCGCAGCAGCCCGTCCGCGATCTCGGCGGCGATCCGGTCGGCGATCAGTCGGTAGTCGTCCATCGGCGGTCGGCCCTCCAGAGATCCCTCGTGGCAGCGCGCCATCGCCATCGCCATCGCCATTGCCATCGCCATCGCAAACGGTGACGACCAGCATTGCACCGAGTGCAAAGTCATCATTGCATCGACCCGATGGCCCGTCCTAGCCTCCTCGCATGGACGCGTTGACATCAGCCGTGGACGGTCGGGCCCTGCTCGGGATCGCCGCCGTGGCCCTGGGCATGGTGCTGTCGCCCGGGCCCAACATGATCTACCTGGTCTCGCGCTCGATCGCGCAGGGCCGCCGCGCCGGGCTGGTCTCGCTGGTCGGGGTCGCGGCCGGCTTCCTGGTCTACCTGGTCGCGGTGACGGCGGGTGTGGCCACGGTGTTCTCGGTGGTGCCCGCCCTCTACACCGCGATCAAGCTGGCCGGCGCCGGATACCTGCTCTGGCTGGCCTGGAAGGCGGTCAAGCCGGGCGGCACGGCGGTCTTCGCCCCGCAGGAGTTGCCGCCGGACCCGCCGCGCCGGCTGTTCGCGATGGGCTTCCTGACCTGCCTGCTCAACCCCAAGATCGCCATCATGTACATCTCGCTGCTGCCCCAGTTCGTGGCCCCGGAGCGCGGCCACGTCGCCGTGCAGAGCCTGCTGCTGGGCCTGACCCAGATCACGATCGCGATCACCGTCAACGGCCTGATCGCGGTGAGCGCGGGCAGCATCGCCGCCTTCCTCAACCGCCGCCCCGGCTGGCTTCGGATCCAGCGCTACGTGATGGGCACCGTCCTCGCCGGCCTCGCCGTGCACATCGCCGCCGACCGGGCCAAGGCCGTCGCCGTGTGAGGTCGCCGTGGTCAGGCCCGCCCGGTCAGACCTGGGCAGACCTGGGCAGACTCGGTCAGATCCGGTCAGGCCGTACGGCTGGCCTCTCGCAGCGCCTCGTACCCGGCCTGGACGAACCGGCCGTCCAGCGCCGGAGCGGTGTTGGCCACGGCCGCGACGGCCGCCGAACCCTCCGGCGAGAACCCCACGAAGGCGGTGAACCCCCGGGTGCCGCCGCTGTGGAAGTAGAGGTCCCGGCCACCCGAGCGGCGGTGCATCCACACCAGGCCGATCCGGTCGGTCGAGTGCGGAAGCCGCAGCCGCAGCCGTTGGACGTCCCGGAGGGCGGCTCCCAGCCCGCCGCCCGGCATCGCCGACAGTCCGCCGCCCGGCGCCGTCGACGGCCCGCCGTTCGGCACCGCCGGTCGCTCGCCGTCCCGCACCGCCGACAGCCCGCCGTCCAGGTGCGCCCGGAGGTAGCGCAGCAGGTCGGCCCCGTCGGCCCGGACCGCTCCGGCTCCCGGCAGCCCGGGGATGCGCCAGGGCGGGAGCGCGTGTCCGCGCCGGTACCCGATCGCCCGGCCGGGCGGGTCCGGGGCGCAGGTCGTGGACCGCAGGCCCAGGGGCCGGCAGACCCGTTCGGTGAGCAGGTCCCCGTACGGCAGCCCGCCCGTCTCGGCGAGCGCCCGTCCGAGCAGCCCGACTCCGTAGTTGGAGTACCCGTACCGGCTACCAGGTGTTCCCCGTACCGTGGTTCGGGCCAGTCCGTCCCTCAACTGCTCGTCGCCGAATGTCTCGTACGGGTTGCTGAACCAGGCCGGGACGGCCTTCGCGAGCAGTCCCGGGGGGAGTCCGGGCAGGCCCGAGGTGTGGGTGGCCAGGTGCAGCAGCCGGATGGGTTCCGTCGAACGGACCTTCGCCGCGCGCCAGCGGTGCGGCAGCCGGTGTTCGACCGGGTCGTCCAGTGAGAGTTCACCGCGCGCGGCCATCTCCGCGAGCAGCAGAGCGGTGAACGTCTTGCTGACCGAGCCGAGTTCGAAGACGGTCTCGGGCGTGCAGGGCGCGGCGCCCGGGCCCCGTCCGACCCGGCCGAAGCAGCGCACGTCGGCCTGGTCGCCGTGGGCCAGGGCGACCGTCACGGCGGTGGCGTAGGGCCGGGCCGCCCGCACCACCGCCGTGACCGCGGAGTCCAGGCTCCTCGTCTTCACGCCGTTCGCGCCGTGCCTGCCGGAGTCCGTCCCGCTCGCGTCGGGCCTGCGAGAGCCGTGCCTGCCGGAGTTCGTCCCGTACGCGTCGGGCCCGCGAGAGCCGTGCCTGCCGGAGTTCGTCCCACTGGCGTCCGCCCCGCTCAAGAGGCCACCGGCGTCCCGCCGAGCGCCCGGGAGAGCGTGACGGTGGCGGCCACCACCCCGACCACCGCCGTGTGGCAGTGCTGGCGGAAGTCCTCCTCCGGGTCGTCGTTCTCGGGTGCGGAGCCCTCGCACTTGATCATTCCGTCCGTCTGCTGCGCCGCTGCCAGCGCCTCCCAGCCGGTTCGGCCGGTGACCGGGTCCCCGATGCACGAGTCCACGATGAGCAGTTCGCCGGCCAGGTCCCACTGCTCGATCTCCAGCCAGATGTCGAGCCAGACCGGCAGCCAGTCGCGCAGGTAGTCGCGCATCGGCTCGGGCAGGCACTCGGGCCGTGCGCCCCAGTCGGTGAGGTGGAAGACGGTGTGGGTCACCTGATAGGCGATCACCCAGGCGATGGTCCAGGGTTCGGGGAGGGCGCCGAGCCAGGTGTTCCGGGCCAGCCCGGGCCAGTCCGGCTGGGGTTCGAGGCCCGAGATCCGCCGGGCGTTGGCGAGGGCGAGGTGGCGGCTGCCCTGGATCTCGACGGCGTGCACGGCCCGGAGCCGGCCGATCGAGGTGAGCAGTTCCTCCATGGCGGCGTGGCGGTATCCGGACCGGGCGAAGTGGCCGTACGTCTCCAGCGGGTCGACGAGGGTGACGTGCCGCAGCTGCCGTTCGAGCAGCAGGTCGCCCTCGCCCAGCTGGGACCAGGCGGCTTCGAGGAGTTCCCGCGCGAGGCGGGCGTCGTGCGGGCCGGTGACGCCGTCGCGCAGGACCAGGGAGGAGGCCAACGCGGCTTCGCAGAGCGGCTTGTAGACGTCCTCCGGGTCTGCCAGGTCGACGATGGTGCTCTCCTCCAGCCGGCTGTAGCCGCGCTGGTATCCGGCGTGCAACCAGGCAAGTGACCGGGAGCCGAGCTGTTGGGCGGTGGCGAGCACCTCGGTGTCGGTCATCTCGTCGCCCCGTTCGAATCGTTCAACAGGCGCTGGGCAATGGTGAGTTCGAGGACGGATCGGGCGGTTCCGTCGCCGGCCAGGCGGATCCGGTCCAGGACGGGTTCGAGCTCCAGCCGGAGCGGTCGGCCGTCGGCGTGGGCCCAGGCGAGCCACCGGGCGAGCCGGACGGCGGTGGTGGGGTCGCGCCGGAGCATGCTGCGGACGGTGCCGCGGGCGAGGCCGAGCGTGTTCGCGCGGGCGGCTTCGTGCATCGGGCCGTCAAGTGTCGGCAGCGCCAGCGAGGACAGCTGGGCCATCCGCCTCGACCACGCCTGCCAGCCGACGGACTCCGGGCCGGAGAGCGGCGCGGGCGGTGGCACGTCCGCCCCGTACGGTGTGCGGGAGAGCGGCCGACCGGCCGCCCAGTCCTGCCACCCGATCACCAGCGCGGCCTCCTCGGACGAGGCGGCGGGTGCGGGGAAGGCCACTCGTGCCTCGGCCAGCAGGGCGGCGGTGGTGCCGTCGGGCTCCGCGCCGGTGAGCAGCTGCGGTGCGAACAGGTCCGCACCGAGCACCCGTACCGCGGCCAGCAGTGGGCGGGGCACGAGGCTGTCGGGGTCCGCGAGTGCGGCCGTGCCCTCGCCGTCCCGGAGGACGGCGAGGGTCCGGTCCGCCACCCGCTCGACCGCCGCGGCGTACTCGTCACGGAGAGGGGTCTCGGCGGTTGGCATGGCGATCGGGTCCCCCTTCAGGAGGGTTGGTCACGGGCGCGAGGCCCGACGGGGAGGAGCGGCCCTACCGGGTCGGCTTCTCCTTCGGGCCCTTCGGCGAGAGGAGCAGCAGGGCGGCGAGCAGCACCGCGCCGGCGGCCTCGGGCAGGTACGTGGGCGCGTCGGACACGACGGCCTCGTCCTCCACCATCAGGCTCGCGAGTGTCTCGGCCTCAAGCGTCGCGCTGTGTGACGTCGTAGCCGTTTCGGTCCGGAACTGAGTAAGCATCAGATGTGCCTCCTCAACTGGATTTCACCGCCCGGTCGGACGATGCCCCCGTTCGAGATTACGAGCACCTCCGGGGACCTGCATCCGGAGCCCGCCGAGCTGCGTTCCCGCCCTGGATGTGGGCCCGGTCGCGGCGAGTCGGTACGGTCGGGGCATGACCACAGCCTTGATCACCGGCGCGACCGCCGGCATCGGAGCCGCCTTCGCCCGCCGGCTCGCCCGTAGTGGATACCGGCTCGTCCTGGTGGCCCGGGACACCGAGCGCCTGGAGCGCGCAGCCGCCGACCTGCACGGCAGGTACGGCATCGAGGCGGAGGTCCTGACCGCCGACCTCGCGACCGAGGAGGGCATCAGCGCCGTGGAGGCCCGGCTCGCCGACTCCACCCGCCCGGTGGACCTCCTCGTCAACAACGCCGGCTTCGGCAACAAGGGCGCCTTCGGGACGGTTCCGCTCCAGGACGAGCTGGCCATGCTGAAGGTGCACATCGAGGCGATCCTGCGGCTGACCACGGCCGCCCTGCCCGGCATGCGGGAGCGCGGCCGCGGTGCGATCGTCAACGTCGCCTCGGTGGCCGCCTTCCTGCCGCGCGGCACGTACGGCGCGAGCAAGGCCTGGGTGGTCAGCTTCACCCAGGGCGTGCTGCGCGACCTCGGCGGTACGGGCGTGCGCATGATGGCGCTGTGCCCGGGCTTCACCCGGACCGAGTTCCACCAGCGGGCGGGCATGGGCACCGGCAACATCCCCTCCTGGTCCTGGCTGAGCGCCGAGCGGGTGGTGGACGAGGCGATGCGCGACCTGGCCCGCGGCCGGTCCGTGTCCGTGCCGGGCAAGCGGTACAAGGTCGCCGTGGCCATCGCCCGGGTGCTGCCCTCCGGCAAGCTCGGCGGGCTCTCCTCGAAGGCGGCGCGCACCTACCGGACCAACTGACGGTCGGGGCGGTCGGCGGTCGGCGGTCGGGGCGTCGGGGCGGTCGGGCCCGGGTGTCGGGCTGGGCGGGCAGCCTGGCGGGGTGCGAGCCGAGGAATAGAGCAACCCTCACTATTAGCTTGTCTAACTATGAGCTACCCTCGCTATGCTGACCCCAGCCCGACCGCCCGCCCGACCGTCCCACCCAGGGAGGCCCGTCCTTGAGGCCCGCCATCGACTGGACCCCGCCCACACGCGCCGAAGGCGAACCCCGCCCGCCGGCCGAATGGCGCCGCATCCTCGCGCTCTTCCGCCCGTACCGGGGCCGCCTGGCCGCCGTCGGGCTGCTGGTCGCCGCCTCCGCCGTGGTCTCGGTCGTCTCCCCGTTCCTGCTCAGGGCCGTCCTGGACACCGCCATCCCGCAGGGCCGCACCGGGCTGCTCAGCCTGCTCGCGCTCGGGATGATCCTGACCGCCGTGGTGAACAGCGTGTTCAACGTCTTCCAGACGCTGATCTCCACCACCGTCGGCCAGCGGGTGATGCACGACCTGCGCACCGCCGTCTACGGCCACCTCCAGCGGCAGTCGCTGGCCTTCTTCACCCGCACCCGCACCGGCGAGGTGCAGTCCCGGATCGCCAACGACATCGGCGGCATGCAGTCCACGGTGACCTCCACCGCGACCAGCCTGGTCTCCAACCTGACCGCGGTGGTCGCCTCCGTCGTCGCCATGGTCGCCCTGGACTGGCGGCTGACCGTCGTCTCGCTGCTGCTGCTCCCGGTGTTCGTCTGGATCAGCCGCCGGGTCGGCCGGGAGCGCAAGAAGATCACCACCGAGCGGCAGAAGCAGCTGGCCGCGATGAGCTCGGCGGTCCAGGAGTCGCTCTCGGTCAGCGGCATCCTGCTCGGCCGCACGATGGGACGCTCCGGTTCGCTGGCCCGGGAGTTCACCGGGCAGTCCGACCAGCTCGCCGACCTGGAGGTGCGGGCCAGCATGGCCGGGCGCTGGCGGATGAACACCATCCAGATCGTGATGGCCGCGATGCCCGCGCTGATCTACTGGGCGGCCGGGCTGACCTCCGCCGCCGGAGCGCCGATCGTCTCGGTCGGCACCCTGGTCGCCTTCGTCACCCTCCAGCAGGGCCTCTTCCGCCCGACCGTCAGCCTGCTCTCCACCGGCGTGGACGTGCAGACCTCCCACGCGCTCTTCCAGCGCATCTTCGAATACCTCGACCTGCCGGTGGAGATCGACGAGCCGGCCCAGCCGGTCACCCTGACGGGCATCCGCGGCGAGGTCCGCTTCAAGGACGTCGACTTCCGTTACGACCCCGGGCAGGAGCGCCCGACCCTGGCGGGCGTCGACCTCACCGTCCCGGCCGGGAGCTCACTGGCCGTGGTCGGCGAGACCGGCTCGGGCAAGACCACCCTGAGCTACCTCGTGCCGCGGCTGTACGACGTCACCGGCGGGCAGGTCACCCTGGACGGCGTGGACGTGCGCGAGCTGTCCTTCGACACCCTGGCCCGAGCGGTCGGCGTGGTCTCCCAGGAGACCTACCTCTTCCACGCCTCGGTCGCCGAGAACCTGCGCTTCGCCAAGCCCGGCGCCGACGACGCCGAACTGGTCGAGGCCGCCAGGGCCGCGCAGATCCACGACACCATCGCCGCCCTCCCGGACGGCTACGACACCCTGGTCGGCGAGCGCGGCTACCGCTTCTCCGGCGGGGAGAAGCAGCGCCTCGCGCTCGCCCGGACGATCCTGCGCAACCCGCCGGTGCTCATCCTCGACGAGGCCACCAGCGCGCTCGACAACCGCACCGAGCGCGCCGTCCAGCAGGCCGTGGACACCCTGGCCGCCGGCCGCACCACGATCACCATCGCGCACCGGCTCTCCACCGTGCGCGCCGCCGACCAGATCGCCGTCCTGGACCACGGCGAGGTGGTCGAGCTCGGCACCCACGAGGAGCTGGTGGCGCTGGACGGCCGCTACGCGGCGCTGCTGCGCCGTGAGGTGCCGAACGTGCCGCACGCGCCCGAGCAGCCGGACGCGCCGGAGGTGCCAGGCGTGCCCGAGTCGTCGGACGTGCCGGAGTCGGCGGAGGCCGTCGGTCGGTCGGAGCCGGCCCGGCTCGGGAAGGGATGACGGACCCCGGACCGGCGTCCGGCCCGGGCCCGTGTTCGGGCCCAGGACCCGTGACTCGGTCCGGACCCGCGCTCGGGTGCCCGTGGGTGGACGGTCCGGCGGTCAGGCCGCCTTCGGGACCTCGTTGTAGCTCTCCGCGACCTCCTGGCCGGAGAGCCGCTGGATGGCCGCCATCACCTCGTCGGTCACCTGCCGACGGGCCTTCAGCGAACGGGCCTGCCCGTGCAGCTCGTCGAAGTGCAGCGGCTCGCCGAAGCGGACCGTCACCTTCTTCAGCCGCGGAATCCGCTTGCCGACCGGCAGGATCTGCTCCGGGCCCTCCAGCGCCACCGGCACGACCGGCACGCCCGCGGTCAGCGCGAGCCAGGCGACGCCCGTCTTGCCCCGGTAGAGCCGGCCGTCCAGCGAACGAGTGCCCTCGGGGTAGATGCCGAAGGCCTTGCCGTCCTCCAGGATCGCCAGCGCGGACTCCAGCGAGGCCTGAGCGGAACGGTAGGTGCCGCGCTCGACCGGCACGGCGCCGATGGCCTCGAAGAAGCCCTTGGAGAGCCGGCCCTTGAGCCCGGTGCCGGTGAAGTACTCGGCCTTGGCGAGGAAGTGGACCCGGCGCGGGGCGGTCAGCGGGATGACCACGCTGTCGATGAAGGACAGGTGGTTGCTGGCGAGGATCACCCCGCCCTTGCGCGGCACGTTCTCGATTCCCTCGATGACCGGCCGCCAGATTCCCCGCGAGACCGGTTTCAGCACCAGCTTGGTGACGAGGTCGAGCACGATTCCCTCCCTGGACGAACGAACGCCCGGGAGGAGCCCGGGCCTGCAATTCAGATCCGCAGACTACGACACCCACCCCCGCGCACGTCCACTCCCGGCGACCGTGGTGCGCGCCACGGCCGGGTAGTGTACGGCCGTCCGAACCCAGCAACACCCCGCAGTACCCAGGAGGGCACGATGGAGAGCACCGAGGCGATCAAGGCCATGTTCGACCGTTACGACGAGGACGGCGACGGCAAGATCACCGCGGCCGAGTACGCCCTCGCGGCCAACGAGATGGGCGACCACGACGTCACCATCTCGATGGCCGAGGCGCTGATAAACAGCATGGACACCAACCACGACGGTGTCCTGACCTTCGAGGAGTTCCTGGCCGCCCGCCGGCGCTGAGCTCGCGCCGACGGGGCCGGTCGCCGTACCGGCGGCACCGGCCCCGTCCGGAGCTCCCGCGGCTGCTGCGCGCCACTTCTCCGCCGGGGCCGCTCCCTCGGGCCGGGGCCACTGCCTCGGGCCGGGGCCGCTTCTCGACCGGTGCTGCTCCTCGACGGAGGTTACTTCTCCACCGGGAAGACCCGGCGCACCACCCGCTCCGAGGCCCCGCCGTCGTCCCAGACGCAGAACTTCTCCCGGAACCGCGTCCGCGCCGCCGGCTCCGGGTCGCCCGCCAGCAGCGCCCCCGCCAGCCCGTCCTCGTCCACCGTGACCGCGCCCGGTGGCTCCGCGAACAGGTCGAAGTAGACGCCGCGTTCGCGCTGGTACTCCTCCCAGTCCGGGGCGAAGATCACCACCGGCCGGTCCAGCACCGCGTAGTCGAACATCATCGACGAGTAGTCCGTCACCAGCACGTCCGCCGCCAGGTAGAGGTCCTCGACGGTCGGGTGCGTCGAGACGTCCACGATCCGCGCCGACTCCGCGCCCGCCCCGGTCAGATCGCCCGGGCCGTCGGTGTGGAAGTAGTGGGTGCGCACCAGCAGCGTGAAGTCCGGGCCCAGTCGCCGGGCCAGCGCCGCCACGTCCAGCAGCGGCACGTAGCCGCCCTTGCTGCCGCGGTGGGTCGGTGCGTACAGCACCGCCCGGGTGTCCGGCCGCAGCCCGAGCCGCTCGCGCATCGCCCGGACCTCGTCCGAAGTGGCGTTCGCCAGCCGGTCGTTGCGCGGGTATCCGGTGTCCAGCATCTCGTACCGGCCGGGGAAGGCGCGGGCGAAGTGCCCGCTGGTGTGCGGGTTGGGGGAGACCAGGAAGTCCCAGCGGTCGACGGCCTCCTGGAGCAGCTCGAAGTCCATCCCCTCGGCCGCCGCCGGGTGGTCGCGCAGGTCCATGCCCATCGCCTTGAGGGGGGTGCCGTGCTGGGTCTGGACGTGCACCGTGCCCGGCCGCTTCGTCATGGTGCGAGGGAAGTTGACGTTGTTGACGAAGTACTTGGCGGTCGCCATCGCCTTGAGGTAGGCGGGGGTGTTGACGATCACGTGCGGAACCCCGGGCGGCAGCGTGGTGGCCTGGGCGCGGTTCTCCACCACCCACACGCCCCGGATCCGCGGGGCGAGTTCCTTCGCCTTCTCGTAGATCGCCGCCGGGCTGCAGGCGTAACCCCGGTGCCAGTACGCGGCGTAGACGGCCAGGTTCTCGTCCAACGGCAGCCGGCGGAACGCGTTGTACGCGGTGAACCGGGCACCGCTGCGCATCCCCTTCTTCACCGCGGGCGCCACCGCCCTTGCCCCGCGCTTGAGTTCGCGCGGTAGCCGCCCGGTGCGGCGCAGCTCCGCGTACGCGATCCGGGCGCCGCGGGCCGCCAGCCGGTACTGCACGCCGCGCACTCCGCCGGGGAAGCGGTAGCCAGCCGGGCGGTGGCGGTCGAAGTGCCGGGCGATCCGCTGGAAGAAGTCCTTGCGCAGGTCGGCGGGGACCAGGCCGGGGGTGTCGTAGACGTTCAGCGCCTGGCGGACGGTCCGGTCGAAGACCAGGGTGCGCAGCGAGTCCGGGACGGGCCGGCCGGGGCGGTCCGGGCGGTCCAGGAAGGCGAAGATCGCGTCGTACTGGGCGAACACGTCGGCGTGCTTGGGGGAGGCGGTGGCGGTGATCGCGCCGTCCCGGCCGCGCCGGTAGAAGTAGCAGGGGCGGTCGAGGTAGCGCAGCCGCCCGGCGGCCAGCAGCGCCGGGTAGGTGACCGAGATGTCCTCGTAGTAGCCGCGACCGAAGGAGACGCCGAGGCCGTCCAGGAACGCGCGGCGGAACAGCTTGTTCCACACCGACATCACGGTCTGGAACAGCGCCGGGTGCTCGGCCAGGGTGCAGCCCTCGACCAGAGGGGAGCCGACGAGCACGTGGCGCCACGGGTTGGGTTCCGTCCCGCCGTCCGGGTAGACGTGGGTGAAATCGGTGATCAGCACGTCGGCGGGGATCTCCCGGCGACGCTCCTGGGCCAGCTCGTCCAGCAGCGCGCCGACCGTCCCCTCGGGCACCCAGTCGTCGCTGTCCACGAACCAGACGTACTCGCCGCGGGCCTGCGGCAGGGCGGCGGTGCGGGCGCCGCCGAGGCCCTGGTTCTCGGTGAGGTGCAGCACCCGCAGCCGGCTGTCGCGGGCCGCGTAGGCGTCCAGGATCGCGCCGGAGCCGTCGGGGGAGAGGTCGTCGACCGCGATCACCTCGAAGCGGGTCTCCGCGGCGGGGGTGTCGCCGAGGATCGAGTCGAGGCAGTGCGGGAGGTACCGCTCCACGCCGTGGACCGGGAGCACGATGCTGAGGAGGAGGGACACGCTGGCCGAGTGTACCGATCCACCGGGTGCGACCAGCGCGGACGTCCGGTGCGGGGCTTCCGGGGCGGTGGCGGTGGTGCCGCGAGGCGCAGCGGGGCGCAGCGGTCTGGTGGCGGCCGGCGGTGCGGGGTGCACGACAGGGGGTCGCGGTGGGGTCTTGGTGGGGCAGCCGTGAGGCCTTGGTGAGGCCGCGGTGCACCCGGAACCGCCGGTGCCGGGCCCCTCACGGGGCGGCACCGGCAGTCAGGTGGCGGTCCGGCCGACCCTCGACGGCCGACCGCCGGTCCGGGCACCCGTGCGAGCCTGGCCGCCGCAGCGTCGAGGCGGCCGGGCAGTGGCTCGCGGGAACCGGAGTTCTTCATCAATCGAACACGCGCTTGAGTGCGGTGCGAGCACTGGCGCGTGCATCAGAATATTGCTTGGAGGTTTGGCGGGAGTCAATCCCTCGTATGTGTTCACTTCCTGAAGTCGATCCGTCACGGCGCCGAACGGCCAGCCGTTCGGTCGAGTGGTGTGCGGCGGAAGCCCCGATGATCGCTTTGTCGATGTGGCGGCTGTCCCCTTCTATGGAGACGCGAGCGGGGTGGGGGTGGAGGCGGGGGTGCGGGTCTGAGGTTCGGGGCGGGGGTCTGAGGTTCGGGGCGCGGTTCGGGGCGCGGTTCGGCCGGGGTGTCGCCGTGCGCCGGGCGCGTGTCCCGCGAGCGGTCGCCGCATCCGCGTCTGCCGGACCCGGTGACGGACGGCTGGTCGTGCACCATCATTGATGCCTAGTCGTGACCGGCCGGGTGGCCCCTGGTGCTTCGTCAGTTGACGCCGCACGATACGGTGGCACAACACCAAGGACGGTTGCGCGAAGGCCGTCCGTCACGGATAGTCTTCGCCTCACGGCCCTGGCGCCTCGTAGGGGTGGGAAAAACTGATGGAACACATGCAAGTGCGGACTCGGCCCCGCGTGCCGGCGATCCAGTGCGGTGTCGGCACGACCGGCCGCCGGATCGAGCGACACCTGGCCGTGCTCGGCGCGCCCGCACTCCCGGCGGTGGACACCGCCGAAGCGCTCGGATTGATAAGGGAGCTCACGCCGCGTGGCGCCGAGGCCCCGACGATCCGTCGTCGCCACACCAGGATCTCGCTGCTGACGCCGCTGCGTCGGCTGCGGCGGAGCCTCTTCGGCGGGCGCGGCTAGCTCGACCGGCGCGGTACGGGTCCCTCCCCGCCGCCCGGTCGAGGACCGACCCGGTGGGCCGTTCGGTCCGCCGGGTCTTCGGTGTGTCCGGACGCGGCCGGCCAGGGCCCGGCGGGCGCCTCGGTCAGGGCTCTCGCCGTCCGGCGTGCTGTGGTCTGAACCTTTCACCCTACGCGAGTTTGCCTCCCCGGCACGGCGAGTCGGCGAGGGAGTACGCCCGGCCCGCTGACCTGGGACAGGATGGCGCCATGGCGGACAACAACCACTCCACCCGGACCGGCTCCTTCCCGGCCACCACCTTCCAGAGCAGCACCATCGAGATCACCACCGGCAATCGCGAGGTCGCGCTCGACATCACCGACCGCTGCGCGGCGTTCCTCGACGAACGGGCCACCGGACGTGACGGCCTGCTCAACATCTTCGTCCCGCACGCCACCGCGGGGATCGCGGTGCTGGAGACCGGTTCCGGCAGCGACGACGACTTCCTCGCCACCCTGCGCGAGCTGCTCCCGGCCGACGACCGCTGGCGCCACCGGCACGGCAGCCCCGGTCACGGCCGGGACCACGTGGTGCCCGGGCTGGTCGCCCCGCACGCCACACTGCCCGTACTCGGCGGTCAACTGGCGCTCGGCGTCTGGCAGTCGGTGGTGCTGATCGACACCAACGGGGACAACCCGCGCCGGACCGTCCGGCTGTCCTTCCTCGGCTGACGTCCGGGCGGCGTGTCGTGCGCGGGGCCCTGGCGGGCTGCGCGAACTCAGCGGACGTGCGCGGCCACCGCGGCGAGGTAGCGCTCGATCGCCAGGTGCTGGCAGAGCAGGGCCACCGGGCGGCCGAGCCTGGCGTACCAGGCGGACAGCCGGGAGAACGCGGTGACCTCGAACCACACCTCGCCGTCCGCGTCCATCGACACCAGGAACGCCTCCTCGCCGCATTCCGGGTGCCCGGGGAGGGTTCCGTAGCCGAACCCGATCCGGTCCGGCTCGTCCACCGTCCACACCACCCGGCACGGGATCACGAGTCGCGGTCGCCTGGTCCCCGGCAGGTTCAGCCGCAGCAGTACCGTCCCGCCCTCCCGGGCCGGGCCGGCGGGGTGCACCGCGAAGCCGGTGCCCAGCTGGCTGCCCCAGTCGAGCACGTACCGGCCGGCCCGCTCCAGAACCGCCGGCCCGTGCCCCAGGTGGACGCGTCGCCGCAGGTGGGCGTAGCCGTCCGGCAGTCGGCCGCCCCCGCCCCGGGTCGCGCCCACCTCGGGGTACGACGGGGCGGTGGCGCGGGCGGCGAGGAGGCGTCGGTGCAGGTCGGTGGGCATGCCGGTCACGGTAGCCGTTGGGTGCGAGGGGGCCGGCGGCGGGGCGGACGGGTTTCAGCGGACAGCTTTCAGAGAACAGCTTTCAGCGAACAGAATTCAGATGACGGATTTCAGCGAACGTTTTCTGAAATCTGTTCGCTGTTCGCTGTTCGCTGTTCGCTGTTCGCTGTTCGCTGTTCGGCGTTCGGTGTCACTCGTCCGCCAAGGCCGGGCAGGCCCGGGTCGGGCTTGTTGCAGCTGGGCGGGGAGCGGAGTAGGAAGGCGGCATGAACGACACCCGTACGAACCAGGAAGCGGCCGTCTGCGAGCTCGTGCCCGAGATCGGAGCGGAATCGGCACTGCGGCACGACCCGGCGGCGACCGGCCCGCGCGCCGACTGCGTGCTGTGCGGCGAGCCGACCGAACTGCCCGCCGACCAGCCCGGCAGCACCCTCTGCCCGGTGTGCGCCTGGCAGCAGGCCCAGCGGATCGCCTGCTCGGGCTGATCCCGGCCCCTGGCTCGAGGGGCGGGCCTCGCGCCGGCCGGGCCTCGCGCCGGCCCGGCTCGGCTCGGCCCGGTTCGGCTGGACCGGCCTACGCGTCCTCCCGCCCGGCCAGCGCCAGGGTCGAGCCGTGCCGCCCCTTGCGGACCAGCAGCTGAGCGGGGATGCGGCTGCGCAGGTCGGCGACGTGGCTGACGATGCCGACCGCGCGGTCCCGCTCGCGCAGGCCGTCCAGGACGTCCATGACCTCCTCCAGGGCCTGCTCGTCGAGGGTGCCGAAACCCTCGTCGATGAAGAGGGTGTCCAGCGGCATGCCGCCGGCCTCGTCGGTGACCACGTCGGCCAGGCCCAGGGCGAGGGAGAGCGAGGCGAAGAAGCTCTCGCCGCCGGAGAGCGTCGCGGTGTCCCGCTCGGTGCCCGTCCAGGCGTCGACCACCCGCAGGGCCAGGCCCGAGCGCTTGGTGCCGCTGCCCCGGTCGTCGCTGTGCACCAGGGTGTAGCGCCCGCCGGACATCCGGACCAGCCGGTCGCTGGCCGCCGCCGCGACCTGCTCCAGCCGGGCTGCCAGGACGTACGACTCCAGGCGCATCCGCAGCCGGTTGTCGGCGGAGGTGCCGGCCGTCAGCGCGGAGAGCCGGGTGATCCGCCCGTACCGGTCCAGCGCGGGGGCCAGTTCGGCGGCGAGCGCGGTCAGCTGCCGCCCGATCGCGGCCAGCGCCCCGCAGCGCTCAAGGGCTGCCGCATGGGCGGCGTGCGACCGGCCGAGCCGGTCGGTGGCGGCGTCGAGCTCGGCCGCGACGGCGGGCAGGTCCACCGGTGGACGGTCCGCGGCCTCGGCCAGCTCCGGCAGCGCAAGCTCCCGGCGGACGGCGGCGGTCTCCACGCGGTGCCGCTCCAGCCGGGCCTCCAGCCGCTCGCGCTCCTCGCGCGGCAGCAGCACGGTCAGGGCCGCCGCCGCGTCCGGGAAGCCCGCCGCGGCGGCGGCCTTGCCCAGCACGTCCTCGGCCTCGTCGAGCCGGGCCGCCGCCTCCGTGCGGGCCCGGGCGGCGGTCGCCGCGGCGGCCACCGCCTCGGTGAGCCGGGTGAGCGCGGCCGCCCGGTCGGCCACCGAGGCCGCCTCGCCCCGGGCGGCCGCCACCCGGGCGGTCAGCGTCCGCTGCTCGGTGCCGAGTGCCAGCAGCCGGTCGGAGAGGACGGCGGCGCGCTCCTTGGCCTCGTGGAGTTCCTCGACCCGGCGGGTGCGGTCCTGCGACAGCCGGGCGATCTCCTGCTCGACCCGGCCGAGAGCCTCCGCCGCGTGCCGCGCCTCGCGGTGCTCGCGCTCCAGCCCGGCGAGCGCCTGCGCGAGCGCCGCCGTCGCTTCCGGCCCGGCCGCGCCGGCGGCGGTGGCCTCGCGCACCCGCAGCGCGGTGAGCGCCTGGTCGGCCTCCGTCCAGAGCCGCTCGGCGTCGGCGTGCGCCCGGCGGGCCCGTTCCTCGTCCTCGGCGCCGACCCGGCCGCCGGGCGCGGCCTCGGCGGGCGCCGGGTGCTCAGGCGAGCCGCAGACCCGGCAGGCCTCGCCCGCGCGCAGCTGCTCGGCCAGCTCGGCGGCCATGCCGCTCAGCCGGCGGTCCCGCAGATCCAGGCTGTACTCCCGGGCGTCCAGCGCGGCGGTGCGCAGAGCGACGGCCCGGGGCCCGGCCGCCTCGATCTCGGCGCGCAGGCCGTCACGCTCCCGTGCCGCGCCGAGGCGTACGGTCAACTCGGTGCGCTGACCGTCCAGTTGCTCGACCCGGGTGGTCGCCGACCGGGCCTCGGTGTGCTGCTGCTCCAGTCGGCCCAGCTCGCCCTCGAACTCGGCGAGCCAGTCCTCGGCCTCCTCGGCCAGCTCCTCGGCGGCGCGCCGGTCCCGGGTCAGGGAGCGCTGCTCGTGGGCGAGTTCGGCGCAGCGCAGCTCCTCCGCCCGGGCCGCCTCCAGCCGGACCACCCCGGCCCGCAGCCGCAGTTCGGCCTCGGCCAGCCCGGTGGTGTCGGCCCCGGCGAGATCCCGGCCCTCGCCGCCGGATCCGGCCAGCACCTCGCGGTGCCGGCGTTCCACCTGCCGTGCGCGCCCGAGCGCCTCGGCCGCACTCTCCCGCAGTCGCAGGGCCGACTCCACCCCGACGGCCTCCTGCGCGGCGGCGAGCCGCTGCCGGTCCGCGGCTGCGGCGGGTTCGAAGCCGGCCAGCCGCTCGGCCCGGTCCAGCGCCTCCCGGTGCCGGCGCTGGCGCCCGGCCAGCTCCTCGGCGGCCTCCCGGCGCTCCTGCGCGGCGTGCTGGGCGGCCCCGGCACCCGCGAGGGCGGCCTCGGCGACGGCGAGCTGCTCGGCGGCGCCACTGCGCAGGACCGCCGCCCAGCCGAGCACCCCGGCGGCCAGACCCTCGTCGTCCTCGGCCGGCACCCAGCCCGCGGCGGGTTCGGCGCCCGGACCGGCCGCCTGCTCGGCCTTGCTGGCGAGGTCCCGCAGCCGGCGCCGGCCGGCCTGGACGGCGGCCTCCTGGCCGCGGCGCTGCTCGGCCAGCCAGGCCTCCACGTGCTGGAACCGCTCGGTGTCGAACAGCCGCCGCAGCAGCTTGCCGCGTTCCTCCGAATCGGCCTTGAGGAAGCGGGCGAAGTCGCCCTGCGGCAGCAGGACCACCTGGCAGAACTGCTCCCGGTTCATGCCGATCAGCCGGTGGATCTCCTCCCCGGCCTCCTGGTGAGACTTGCTGATCCCCCGCCAGCCGGGCGTGCCGTCGCCCGTGTCGAGGGCCCACTCGCGCAGCAGGGTCTGCGCCCGCTCGACGGTGGTGCCGGTGCCGACCTTCTTCGGCCGGCGCTGCTCCGGCAGCCGGGTGATCCGGAGCCGGCGCCCGCCGAGGGTCAGCTCCAGCTCCACCGAGGTCAGCCGCTTCGGGTCGGCGTGGTCGCTGCGCAGCCGGTTGGCCCGGCGCGCGCCCGGTGTCTCGCCGTACAGGGCGAAGCAGACCGCGTCCAGCACGCTGGTCTTGCCCGCGCCCGTCGCGCCGCGCAGCAGGAACAGCCCGCCGGCGGCGAGCGCGTCGAAGTCCACCGTCTCGCTGCCCGCGAACGGGCCGAAGGCGGTGACGGTGAGCCGGTGCAGCCTCATCGGGGCAGGTCCGCCTTCCGGTCGGTGGTCTCCCGCACGCGCTCGAAGCCCTCCCGCAGCCAGCCGAGCTCGTCCGGTTCCGGCTCGGCACCGGGGCGGACGTGCCGCAGGAAGCCCTCCGCGATCTCCAGGTCCCCGCGGCCGCTGACCCGCGCCGCGTACGACCGCGAGGGCTCGGTGTCGCTCCGCTCCGGGTCGAACAGCAGCTGGAGGGTGTGCGGGAAGCGGCGGCGCAGCCGCTCCATCGGCTCGCTCGGCCGCGCCGCGTCGGTGAGCGTGGCCTGCACCCAGGACTGCTCGTGCTCGGCGTACCCCTCGTCGGTGAGCAGCGCGTCCAGGGTGTCGCGCAGCGTCGCCAGTCGGCGCGGCTCGGGGCAGGGGACGCGTTCGGCCGTCACCGAGCCGTCGGCGGCCAGGTCGACCAGCCACATGGTCTTGCGCTGGTTCACCTCGGAGAAGGAGTAGGCGAGCGGGGAGCCGCTGTAGCGCAGGTGCGGGGCGAGCGTCTGGCAGCCGTGCAGGTGGCCGAGCGCGGCGTAGTGCACGCCGTCGAAGACCGACGCGGGTACGGAGGCGACGCCGCCGACCGCGATGTCCCGCTCGCTGTCGCTCGGCGCGCCGCCGGTGACGAAGGCGTGCGCCAGGACCACCGCCCGGGTGCCGGCCGGGCGTGCCGCGAGGTCCGCCCGGACCTGGTCCATCGCCGCTCCGAGCACCGCCGCGTGCCCGCCCTTCGCCAGCCCGAACCGCTCGCGCACCAGGGTCGGCTCCAGGTACGGCAGCCCGTACACCGCCACCGGGCCGTGCTCGTCCGCCAGCAGGACCGGCTCGGCGCACTCGCCCGGGTCGGTCCGCAGGTGGATGCCGGCCCGGCCGATCAGCCCCGCCCCGACGCCGAGGCGGCGGGCCGAGTCGTGGTTGCCGCTGATGAAGACCGTCGGCACCCCGAGGTCTGCCAGCCGGTGCAGCACGTCGTCGAACATCGCGACCGCTTCCAGCCCGGGCAGCGCCCGGTCGTACACGTCCCCCGCGACCAGCACGGCGTCCACGCCCTCGGACCGGACCACTTCCACCAGGTGGTCCAGGAAGGCGCGCTGGGCGTCGTGCAGGCTCTCCCGGTGGAACGAGCGCCCGAGATGCCAGTCGGAGGTATGCAGCAGTCGCATGGTCCCCGACCCTAACCCGCAGCACTGACAATCCCGCCCGCCCCGGTGGAACCAGCGGGCCCGGGCGCCCCAGGAGGTGGGCGGGTTTCGGGCAGTGCGCGGGGAGCGGTCGGCGGTCGGGGTGGGGTGGCGCTGAACTTGTTCGATTACTCGGGGTGCATTGTCAGTGGCTCTGTGTATGTTCCTCGGCGTCGGCCACTCCCCGGCGGGGAGGTCGGCGCGATCCGGTGTCGGATGAGTGAGGAGGAGGAGCCATGGCTGCTGTACGGAAAGCGGTGCGCGAGGTTCGCGAGGTGCTGGGCGCTGAGGCGGGGCGGCCGTCGCGGGGCCGTCGGAGGGTGCTGGTGCTGGCCGGGCGGAGGCCGGGCGGCGGTGCCGGAGGGGGTTCGGCGGGCGGGCCCGGTGGGGCGGCCCCGCCCGGGGGCGGGCGGCCGCCGGGTGCCCGGGCGGGAGGAGGAGGTGCGCGGGCGGCGGGCCGTGGCGGCCGGGTCCGGGGCGCGCCGCCGCCCCAGCCGGTGGCGGTGGCCCTGGCCGTCGACGCCGGAGACTTCGCCGGGCTCGCGCAGTACGGGCTGTTCGGCGGGCTCGGGCACCAGGCCTACCTGCGGAGCGCGGAGGAGCAGCTGACGGCCCTGCACCGGCAGGGGCTGGAGGTGCACCTGCGGGTCCTGGAGGCGGGCGACTTCGAGGACTACTGCGAGGCGCTCGGCCTCGACCCCCGGATGCCCGCCGCCAGGGTCGCCTACGCGGGCGATCCGGAGCTGGCCGGGGAGCCGTTCGTCTACGCGGGGGAGCGGCTGGCCGAGCTGGTGCCGGTGCTGCTGGACGACCACCGGGCGCGGGTGCGGATGTCCGTGGCCTGCGCAGCCCTGCTGAGCGCCGTTGGTGACGACCCTGCCGGGCAGCTCCGGATGGCGGCCGTGATGCGGTACGTGACCTCGGTCTACCTCGCGCTGGCCGAGGGCGCGGGGGAGGGGTGCCATTTGCTGACGCTGCGCTGCCACGGCCCGGAGGACGGCGAGGAGCTCACCTCCGCGGTGGACGTCTGCGTCGAGGAGGGGCGGCTGTACCCGGCCGGGCGGGACGCCGAGGCGTTCTGCGTCACGCTCGCGGCGGGCGTCACCCTGCGGGGGGAGGGGGCGCTGCTGCTGCACGGCGATCCGTCGGTGGGCGGGCCGGGCGACGACCGGGCCCGGGATGCCCGGCCCCGCCCGCCGGTGCACGGCTGGGCGCTGACCGGCGGGCGGCTGCGGCCGATGACGGCGCACGAGGTGTTCGACGAGTTGGCCGACGACGCCGCGCGGGGGCTCCCCTTCCCGCCCGGGGTGGATCCTCGGCCCGGGTTCCCGCTGCCCGGCCTCCAGGGCCCTTGGGAAGGGGGTGGGCCGCTGGGGTGATCGGGGCGTTCACCGCCTCCGCAGCCAGCGCGTTCGTCGCCTCCGAATCCACCATGCGGCGCTGGGGGCTGTTCATCGACCGCGTGTTCGGGGAAGATCGGAGAAGATCAACAGCAGGAGCGTGCGGTGCCCCACGCCGCCGTTCCGGCCGCTCCGCCCCGTACCGCGCTCTGCAGGTCCTCCCAGTGCACCGCCGGTCCGGCGAAGCCCGACTGCGAGAGGGGGACGGATGAGCGCGCGGAGCGAGCTCGGCGCCAGGTGGTGCGCGGGGGCGAGCGTCCCCGTCGAGGTTCGCGGGGCCGGAGCATGAGCCCGATCGAGTACAGCGCGGAGATCGCGGAGCTGCTCGGGAAGGTGCGCCGGCGTCCCACGGCGGGCTGGCCCTGGCGGCCGGGCGAGCAGGTGCCGGACGGGCTGCCGGTCAAGCAGTCCTGGGGGTGGCTGTTCGCGCCCGACGGGCGGGTGCTGACGCTGGTGAACCCCCGGGACGGGATCTGCTCGCTGCCCGGTGGTTCCCTGGAGCCGGAGGACGGTGGGGACCCAGCGGCCACCCTGGCCCGGGAGGCGGCCGAGGAGGCCCAGGCCCTGGTCGGCCGGCCGTACTACCTCGGCTACCTCTACGACCGGGTCGGTTCGGCGAACGGCGGGCACGAGTGCGCGCGGGTCCGGATGGCGGCGGCGCTGCGCTCGGTCGGCCCGAGCGTGGCCGATCCGGCCTCGGGCCGGCACTACCGGCGGCTGCTGGTGGCACCGGGACTCGCCGTCGAGTTGCTCGGCTGGGGCGCGCCCGGGCTGCGCCAGGCCCGGGCGGCGGTCGCCATCGCCGCCCGCTGGCTCGGTGTGCCCGCGGCCGCGAACGAGGTGATCGAGGAGTTGCCGGTCGAGGGCTGCACGGTCTCCTCGGGCATCGTGTACCCGGGCGCCGTGCACCCCAGTGGTGGCCGCCCCGGCGCGCAGGGCTGACCTCGCGCGTCGCCGTACTTCCGGGCGACTCCCCGCGGGGCTTCCCGACACGATGCCCGGTGCGATGCCCGATGCGAGGTTCCGGCGCGGGCCGTCCTGACGCGTCGCCACGGCGGGAGTCAACATCGGCCGCCCGGGGTCGATCGGCCGCATCGGTGAATTTCCCGTGGTGCCGCCGATGCCCGCTTCGGCCCACCTGCTGACGATCGTTCACCGATGTCGTCAGCCCCCCCTGGGTCGGCTGACGCCATCTTCGAATCTGACCCGGCGGTGGCCGCTCGGCGACCCACCGCTTGCCTTGCACGGAATTTCTGCAAGTTGCCGGTCTATGCGCGCTGCGCTACGCGCGTCATCAGGCACCCCTGCTGACCTGCGCGAAATCACGGAGCGTCAGCGGCAATTCATCTCCGAGCCGTGCGACGCCCCGTCAATATCCTTGGCATGACCGCTTCCGGGTTGGGCTACCGCCTGGTATCACTTCTGTGACCCTCACCACCCCACCCCACTGGAGCCGTGATGATCCGCCCTGCCCGCGCTCTGTCCGTCGCCGCCATAGCGGCAGGCCTCGCCATGACGACGCTCTTCACCGCGACCTCCGCGAACGCCGCCGGTGCCAACTACGTCGCCCTCGGCGACTCGTACTCGTCCGGTGTCGGAGCCGGCAGCTACCTGAGCGACAGCGGCAGCTGCAAGCGCAGCACCAACGCGTACCCGTACCTCTGGAAGAACGCGCACGCGCCGTCCTCCTTCAAGTTCGTCGCCTGTTCGGGTGCCAGGACCGGCGACGTCCTGAACAGCCAGATCTCGGCGCTGGACGCCAGCACCACGCTGGTCAGCATCTCGGTCGGCGGCAACGACGCCGGCTTCGCCGACACCATGCAGACCTGTGTCCTCGGCTCGGACGCCGACTGCATCAACGCCGTCAACACCGCCAAGAACTACGCCACCACCACCCTGCCCGGCCAGCTGGACAAGGTGTACTCGGCGATCAAGGCCAAGTCCCCGAACGCCCACGTCGTGGTGATGGGCTACCCGCACATCTACAAGGTCGGCGGCAGCTGCATCTTCGGCATCGGTGACACCAAGCGCTCCGCCATCAACGGTGCCGCGGACACCCTGGACGGCGTCCTCGCCAAGCGGGCCGCCAACGCCGGCTTCGCCTTCGGCGACGTCCGCAGCATCTTCAACGAGCACGAGATCTGCGGCTCGCTGACCACCTGGCTGAACAGCACCACCCTGCCGGTCGACGAGAGCTACCACCCGAAGGCGGCCGGCCAGTCCGGCGGCTACCTCCCGGTGTTCTCGGCGCTGTAAGGACTTCCGCAACGGACTGCGTCGTCGCAGGACGGACCGGTGCCGCCGCTCCCTCCCACCCCTCGGGAAGGGAGCGGCGGCAACGCCGTTTCAGCCGCCGGTCGGTGCGGACGGGCCCGGCGCTGAGCCGCCCGGCCCGGGCCTGCTCGGCACGGGACCGCTCGGCACGGGACCGCTCGGCGGGAAGGGAATGCCGGCGAGTACCGGCAGCAGTTCCGCCTCCTCGAAGTCGAGGTGCGCCTCCAGTTCGGCGGACATCCGGTCCAGCTCCGTCCGGAGCCGCTCCGGCTCGGTGACCGCGATCCCGGCCAACAGGGCTACCAGCTCCTCCTTGATCCGTCCGATGGCCCGGTGCTGCTCGTCGAGCCGCGTCAGGACGTCGGCCAGCTCCGGACGGCTGCGCGCGAGGGCCGGGAAGATCGCGGAGCCCTCACCGGTGTGGTGGTGCGTCAGCCCGTCGCAGAAGGCCAGGCAGTGCTGGCGCAGCTGCAGGCCGAGTGCGGCCGGTCGGCCCGGGACGTGGGAGCGCGCCTCCTGCCGTACGTGGCGCAGCTGCGCCCGCAGCCAGGTGTGCGCCTCCAGCAGTTTGTCGGCGAGGCTGCGCACCACCACCGGGGCCGGGCCGTCGGCGGGCGGTTCGAGTCGTTCCAGGACGACGACCGGCAACTCGCGCTCGGTATGGGCCTGGTAGTCCCCGTAGCCCGGAGCCTTCCGGACCACGGCGGCGAACAGCCGCTCCCGGCGGGCTCCTTCGGCGGGCACGGCGACGGTGTCGAAGGCGACGGTGTCGAAGGCCTCGGTGCCGAGTTCGACCCGGACCACCGGGTGGACGAGGAGGTTGCGGTACCACTGGGGGTGCTCCGGCGCCCCGCCGGCCGAGGCGACGACCAGGAGCAGCCCCTCCGCCCGGACGTACCCGAGCGGCACGGTGTGCGGCCGCCCTGAGCGGGCCCCGGTGGTGGTCAGCAACAGCAGGTCGCCGCCCTCGAACGGGCCGCCGACCCGCCCGCCGTTGGCGCGGAACTCCTCGATGACGTTCAGGTTGAAGGACATGGGCATGCGTGGGTGATGGGTCTCCGGAAAGAAAGGGGGGCGCGGCCACACGCGGTGTCGGTGCCGGAGCCGGAGGTGCGGCTGGTCGCGCCTCCGGCGCGTCCGTTGAAGGACGCGGAGTCCAGAACGCAGAACGCAGAACGCACGACGCGCTACGCGCACGCGGGCACCGTGGTGACCGCCTGGCGTCAGATCAGGGAAGCGGAGAGAGTGCTCATCGCGCATCGTCCCTTCGGAAGGGTGCCCGCTCGGCTGTCGGCCGGCCCACTGCTCTTTGGCCGACGCCGCGCTGCACGCCCCCATTAGAGTCGGGTATCGGACGCGCTGTCAACGAGCGTGATCACCCCCGAGGGGAGCCGGAACCGCCGTGGAACGCATAGTGGACCTCGACGACGCGGCGGCGCGGATCGCCGCCCGGGCTCCGCGGTGGCGCGAGGCCCGGCTGACGGTGAGCCCGCTCACCTGGCGCGATCCCGGCTCGGAACATCACCTCCGCCGCGGACTTCGAGGCGCGCCTGATCGGTTGGATGGGGGACGTCTTCGGCGGTTGAGCGGCCGCCGGACCGGGTCGCGGGGCATCGGACCAGGGCAGCACGGCCGCCGGACCGGGGCCGCGCGGGAGGCCCACCCCGCGCCCGAACGGCGACGAAGGACACCGAAGGACACCGAAGCCGCCGTGCCGCCGCTCCTGTCGGGGGTGGCGGCACGGCGGGCTCGGGTGGTGCCGGTCAGCGCAGGTAGTCGACCAGGCCGGCCGGCTTGAGTCCGGCGGCGTCGGCCGCGGCGAGGGCGCGCTGGAGGTCGGCGGCGAGGGTGTCGGTCCAGTGCATCAGCACGACGTCGCCGGGCTGCAGCAGGCCCGGGTGCCAGATGTTGGTGGCGCCCCAGCTGAAGTCCGCGTCGGCGGTGAGTACGGTGCGGATGCCGCAGTTGGCGGCGGCCTGCAGGGTGTCGGCGTTCCAGGAGAAGTAGGGCGGACGGAAGAACGTCGGCGCGGTGCCGAAGAGGCGGGTCATGGAGTCACGCGCGTCGCAGATCTCGATCTGCTGCCGCTCCAGCGGAAGCGTGCTGAGGTCGGTGTGGGAGACGCTGTGGTCCTGGACCGAGGAGCCGGGCACGGCGGTGATCCGCCGGAAGAAGGCCGGGTCGGTGGCGGCGGGCATCGGCAGCGGGAAGGCGGTGATCGGAAGCCGGTGGTCGGCGATGAACCGCTCGGCCTCGGGGGTGCGCTGCCAGCCGTCGTCCACGGTGAAGAAGACGACCTTGTCGCTGGTGGGGACGGAGCCGGCGGCCACGGACGGGGCGGGCGCGGGGCCGTCCACCCGGACGTCGTCCACGGAGAACGGGCCCTGCTGGTACCAGCCGTGCACGTACAGGCGAATGCTGCGCGCGTTCGGGCCGGTGGTGAAGCGGGTGCTCAGCCGTTGCCAGCCGCCGCCGGTGGTCTCCGTCCAGGCGGGGGCGACGTCCTTGCCGGTGCTGGTGGCGCCCAGGTAGACGAAGCTGCCGCGGACCCATGCGGAGGCCGTGTAGGTGGTGTTGGGCTGGACCGCGACGGTCTGCGCGCACTCGCCGGTGGAATCGGCGTTCGCCGGGGTGACGGTGAGCGCGGCGGCGCCGGCGTGTGGGGCGGTGGCGGAGACGGACGCCTCGGCCGGGCCGCCGGTGCAGTTCCAGCCGGGGACGCTGCCCCAGTCGGCGAGGTCGGGGGAAGGCAGTTCGAAGCCGGGGTTGGTGGCGAGGTTGACGGTCGGCGCGGCCTGGGCGTTCGGACCGCCGGCCGGGGGAGCGTCGGCGGAGGCCGCCGGTGCGGCGAGGCCGGTGAGCAGCGCGACCGAGGCGGCCAACGCGGACAGGCGCGGGGACAGGCGCGCGGACAGGCCGCGCGTGGACATCGACACGTGAGGACTCCAGCAGGTGGGGGCACGCCCGTGGGGGGACGTGAGCGGAATCGGACCGTCGAACACTGAGCGTGGAACACTGAGCGTGGAACACTGAGCGTGGAACAAGAGGAGTCGCGGAACTCCGGGATGTGGATCCCCGGATCGTCGCAACAATGGACTAGACCAATAGGGTCGTCAAGGGAATGGCGGGTGAAACCCGCGGCCTCGGCCGGGGGCCCGGGCGTCACCGCGCCTGGGAGACAAGGGACAAGACGCTACGTCAAGGACAAGGCGGACAAGCCTGGTTCAGGACAGGTAGAGCTCCTCGATGTCCGCCGCGTAGTGCTCGGCGATCGCCGTCCGCCGCAGCTTGAGCGAAGGGGTCAGCAGCCCCTGGTCCTCGCCGAACTCCCGTGGCAGGAGCCGAAACGCGCGGATCGACTCGGCTCGTGAGACGGCCGTGTTCGCGGCCGCCACCGCGCGCTGGATCTCCGCGTGCAGTTCCTCGTCCGCGAGCACCGTCCACGGGTCCGGCAGCTCCCGCCCGCGGGTCTTCAGCCAGTGCGCCAGTGCCGCCGGGTCGAGCGTGATCAGTGCGGCCACGTACGGGCGGTCGTCGCCCACCACCAGGCACTGGGAGACCAGCGGGTGGGCCCCGACCCGTTCCTCCAGGGCTGCCGGGGCCAGGTTCTTGCCGCTGCTGGTGACGATCAGGTCCTTCTTGCGTCCGGTGATGCTGAGGTAGCCGTCCTCGTCCAGGCGGCCCAGGTCGCCGGTCGCGAACCAGCCGTCGACCAGGGAATCGGCCGTGCACTGCGGATGGTTGAGGTAGCCGCCGAAGACCGAGCCGCCGCGCACCCACACCTCGCCGTCGTCGGCGATCGCCACCGAGGCGCCCGGCACCGGCCGGCCGACCGTGCCGAGCTTCTGCCGTCCGGCCGGGTTGGCGGTGATCGCGGCGGTGGTCTCGGTCAGCCCGTAGCCCTCGTACAACTGCAGGCCGGCGCCGGTGAAGAACAGGCCCAGCTCGCGCCGGAGCGTCGAGCCGCCGCACATCACGCTGCGCACCCTGCCGCCGAGCACCGCCCGCAGCCTCGGGTAGACGGTCCGCTCGTACGCGAGGTGGCGCAGCCGCAGGGCCGCGCCCGGGCCGGGGCCGCGGCCGAAGGCCTTCTGCTCCCGGGCGGCGGCCCAGTCGACGGCCACCTGCCGCGCCTGCTCGAAGAGTTCGCCCCGGCCGGCGTCCTCGGCGGCCCTGCGGGCCTGTTGGAAGATCTTCTCGAAGACGTACGGAACGGCGTGCAGGAAGGTCGGGCGGAAGGTCTCCAGCGCTGGCAGCAGCGCGGCGGTGGAGACCTCGGGGAAGTGTCCGATCCGGAAGCCGCCGCGGATCGCCGCGATCTGCACGGCCCGCCCGTAGACGTGGGCGAGCGGCAGGAACAGCAGAGTGGAGGGGTGGCCGCCGCCGCTCTCGCGCAGGACGTCCCCCCAGCCGGCGAGCAGGGCGTCGGCCTCGGCGGCCAGGTTGGCGTGGGTGAGCAGACAGCCCTTGGGGCGGCCGGTGGTGCCCGAGGTGTAGACGACCGTGGCGATGTTCCCGGCGGCGACGCCGAGGCGCTGGCGGTGCACCAGGGAGTCGGGCACGCCGAGGCCGTCCTCGGTGATCGCGGCGACGCAGTCGCGGTCCAGCTGCCAGATGCCGGTGAGGTCGGGCAGGGCGTCGCAGACCGCGCCGATCGTCATCGCGGCGTCCTCGTCCTCGACCAGGCAGGCCACGGCCTGGGTCTCGGCGAGGATCCAGCGCACCTGCTCGGGGGAGGCGGTGGGGTAGACCGGGACGGTGATGGCGCCGATCGACCAGAGTGCGTAGTCGAACAGCGTCCATTCGTAGCGGGTGCGGGACATCAGGGCGACCCGGTCGCCGTAGCGCACCCCGTGGGTGAGCAGGCCCTTGGCCAGCGCGAGCACCTGGTTCCGGAACTCCCTGGCGGTGACGTCCTGCCACTGCCCGTCCTCGGCCCGCCAGGACAGCTGGACCAGGTCGGGGGTGCGCTCCGCGGTGTCGTAGAGGGAGTCGGCGAGTCCTCCGGTGGCCTCGGGCGCGGCCGGGGCGGGGGTGGTGAACTCGCGCACGGTCCTCCCCAGTTCGGTGCCGTTGGTACGGGTGCGCCGAAACTATCGGATCGCCCTGTCACTGCCCAGGGTTGTGATGGTGACACGGCGAGATCGGCACCGGTCCCCTCTGGTGGTGCCGCGCCCGGGGCGGTCCGGGGTGGCCCGGGGACGGCCCGGGGGTGGCACGGAGGAGGCGCGAGGGAGGCGCCGGGGAGGAATCGCGGAGGGTGTGGGGGTCCGGTGTCAATCCCGCATTCCGGTCATCGGTGGACGTTCCGGACGCGAAGCGGAGGAGGGGAGGACCGGTTTCTGACGTGTGCGGGACGAGACCGGCGGGCGGACTGGTTCGCCCCTCGAACGAGTGGTGAGGGCGTAGTAGAGTCTCGCAGACCTGTGGCCCGGAGCCCCTCCTCCGACCTTTCCCCGACATCCTCCGAGCCCCCGCCACGCCCGTCCTGCCCCCGCTCCTGCCGTTCCCCGCTCCCACCGCTCCCACCACTCCCACCGCTCCCCGTCCGCGCCTGGCACATCCCGACCGAGGACTCCATGCGTCTGCGCAGCAGCTCGATCCGCGCGAAGATCATCGCGCTGCTCCTGGTGCCCATCGTCGCGCTCACCGCGCTGTGGGCGTACGCGACGATCGCCACCACCGGGGACGTCTGGAGCCAGCTCGGGATCAGTCGTACGTACAAGGAGTTCGCGGGACCGGTCGACCAGTACACCGGCGACCTGCAGAACGAGCGCCGCGCCGCCGTCCAGCGGCTGGCCGACCCGCGCTCGCCGGCCGCCAGGGAGGCCTACGAACGCTCCAAGGCCGCCACCGACCGCAGCCTGGACGTGCTGCGACAGAAGAAGGACAGCTCCGCCGGCAAGCTCTCCGCACCCCAGCGCGGCCGCTTCGTGCAGATCATCGCCGCCGCCGACCAGCTGGGACCGCTGCGCGCCCAGGTCGGCCGTTCCGCGCTGAACTGGGAGTTCGCGTTGGGCCAGTACAGCGACCTGGTCAAGCCGGTGTTCGGCTTCCGGTCCGCCTACGTCGCCCGGCAGAGCGGCCAACTCCCCCGTCAGGGCACCATCCTGATCGAGCTGGTGCGCGCCCGGGAGTACCTGTCGCAGGAGGACGCGGCGATGGAGGGCCTGCGCACCGGCGCCGCCAAGCCCACCGCCGAGCAGTACCAGGTCGCGCTGGACGCCCTCCACAACCAGCAGGCGCTGTTCACCGTCTACGTCGCCGAGCTCGACCCCGCCGACCAGTCCGACTACGCCGCGCTGCGCGGCGGGGAGGCCTGGGGAGCGCTGGCCCGCGCCGAGGCGGACTTCGTCGGCGCCGGCGGCCCCGACCGGGTGGTCCAGTCGCTCAACAGCGACTCCTGGCGGGAGACCGCCGACCGGGCGCTCGGTGACCTCGCCTCGATCAACAGCCGGATCTCCGCCGGGCTGGACGAGCGCGCGCGGTCCGCGGCGATCGGGATGCTCTGGCGCGGCGGCATCGCCGGTGCGGTCGGTCTGGTCGCGGTGGTGCTGTCCATCATGATCTCGTTCCGGATCGGCCGCGGCCTGGCCCGCGAGCTGATCGGCCTGCGCAACGCGGCCGACGAGCTGGCCGGCACCCGGCTGCCGTCCGTCATGCTGCGGCTGCGCCGCGGCGAGCCGGTGGACGTGGCCACCGAGGCCCCCGAGCTGCACTTCGGGAACGCCGAGATCGGCCAGGTCGGCCAGGCGTTCAACGCGGTGCAGCGGGCCGCCGTCGAGGCCGCCGTCGAGCAGGCCGAACTGCGGCGCGGGGTCTCGGCGGTGTTCGTCAACCTGGCCCGGCGCAGCCAGGTGCTGCTGCACCGCCAGCTCACCCTGCTCGACACCATGGAGCGCCGTACCGAGAACCCGGCGGAGCTGGAGGACCTCTTCAAGGTCGACCACCTCACCACCCGCATGCGCCGGCACGCCGAGGGCCTGATCATCCTGGCCGGCGGCTCGCCCGGGCGTGCCTGGCGCAAGCCGGTCCGGATGGTGGACGTGGTCCGGGCGGCGGTCGGCGAGGTCGAGGACTACGCCCGGGTGATCGTCCGGCCGTTCCCCGGCACCGGCCTGCTCGGCAGCGCCGTCGCGGACGTCACCCACCTGGTCGCCGAACTCGTCGAGAACGCCGCGGTGTTCTCCCCGCCGACCACCCAGGTCACCGTCCAGGGCGAGGTGGTGGCGCACGGCTTCGCGCTGGAGATCGACGACCGCGGCCTCGGGCTGAGCGAGCAACTGCTCGCCGAGATCAACGAACGCCTCGCCGTGGAGCAGGAGTTCGACCTCGCCGACACCGACCGGCTGGGCCTGTTCGTGGTCAGCCGGCTGGCCCGGCGGCACGGCATCCGGGTGCACCTGCGGCCGTCCCCGTACGGCGGGACGACGGCGGTGGTGCTGATCCCGCGCGAACTGCTCGCGGAGGCGCCGGACGGGAAGCCGGAGCCGGGCGCGGCCGGGCAGCGGCCCGCGGCGGTCGGTCGGCGCGGGCAGCGGGACCTCGTCGCCGTGCCCGGGCCGGCCGGCTCCGCTGGTGCTGGTGCCGGTGCCGGTGCCGGTGCTGGTGCTGGTGCGGGTGCGGGTGCCGCTGCCGGGACGGGGGCCGGAGGCCGTACGGGCACCGGCGCCGGCGGTGAGGCGGGAGGCCGGCACAGCGGGACGACGAGCGGGCCGAGGCCGTCCGTGCCGGAGGCGGGCCGTACGGCGGGCGGGCTGCCGCGCCGTGCCGCGCGGGGGAAGGGCGGGCCGGTGCTGGTCCCCGCGCCCGCGGCGGACACCGAGGACGCGCCGGGGACGGGGCGGCACCGGCGGGAGGACGTCGCGGTGGCGGCGGCCGAGGCGGCCGTCGCGGCCGCGGAGGCTGCCGGGGTCGCCGGGACGGACGGGATCGCCGGGACGGCCGGGACCGCCGGGGGTGCCGGGACCGCTAGGGCAGGGTCGGCGGCCGACCCGGCTGCTGCCGAGGCCACGCCCGTGGACGCCGCACCCCGGACGGTCGGCGGCCTGCCCCGGCGGGTCCGGCAGGCGAACCTGGCACCGCAGCTCAGGGACCAGCTCACCGAGCAGCTGAAGGAACGGTTCCGCAACGGGACCGGAGTCGACGGCGGGGCCGGCGGGGCGTCGCCCACGGACGCCCGGAACGCGCGGGACGGCCGGGCCCCCGGCAACGGCGAGGAGACCCGGGAGGTCCGGGAGCGTTCGCCCGAGGAGGCCAGGGCCACCTTCGCCTCGTTCCAGCGCGGCTTCACCCGGGGCCGCGGCGCCACGGCCCCGGCGGACCGCACGGGCGCTTCCGCGGGTCGCTCCGGTGCGCCGGCGGACCGCCCCGGCGCTCCGTTGACGGATCGTCCCGGCACGCCCGACGATCGTGGCGTGCGCGGGAACGGGCGACCCACCGCCGTACCGGCCTGGCAGCCGCCGGACCGGTCCCGGCGGGCGATCAGCCCGGCGCCCGCCCCGGCGGCGCTGCCCGCGCCGCAGGACACCGGCCGGGCACCGCTCGCCCGTCGGGTGCCGCCCGGGCAGCCGGTCCGCCGGAGCCCGGACACCGGCGCACCCGCGCCACCCGCCGTACCCGAACCACCCGTTTCACCTGCTCCACCCGTTTCACCTGCTCCACACGCACCACCCGCTCCAGCGGAAGGAACTGATTCATGACCACGTCGATGCAGTCGTCCGGGGACCTCAACTGGCTCCTGGACGATCTGGTGGGGCGCGTCGCTGCCCTGCGGCACGCGGTGATCCTCTCCAACGACGGCCTGGCCACCGGCGCCTCCCGCGACCTCGACCGTGAGGACGCCGAGCACCTGGCCGCCGTCGCCGCCGGGTTCCACAGCCTGGCGAAGGGCGCCGGCGGGCACTTCAAGGTCGGTGGCGTCCGGCAGACCATGGTGGAGCTGGACGAGGCCTTCCTCTTCATCACGGCCGCCGGCGACGGCAGTTGTCTGGCCGTGCTGAGCGAGGCCGAGGCGGACATCGGCCAGATCGCGTACGAGATGGCGCTGCTGGTCAAGCGGGTCGGCGAGCACATGGCCGCCGAGCCGCGCACCGAAACCGCCCCGCCGGTGAGATGAGCGGTCCGATGGCGGATCCGATGGCGGATGTGCCGGACGGCCCGGAGACGTCGGACGGCCCCCAGGTGCCGGTGGGCACGGCCGGGCCGTCCGGCGACGGCGGTACGGGTGGTACGGGCGGCCCGGACCGCCCGGGGGTGTCGGCCGAGGACGGGCAGGCGGACCCGGAGGGGCCCGAGGTCGACCTCTTCCGGCCGCGCACCCCGGTCGACGACCGCTGGTTCGACGACGAGGCCGGCCCGGTGGTGCGGCTCTACTCGATGACCCGCGGTCGCACCCGGCCGGTCGAGGAGGGGCTGTTCGACCTGATCTCGCTGGTGATCGCCGTCGAGCCCGGGCCGGTCGCGGGGGCCGTGCCCGCGCACGTCCTCGACCCGGAGCACCAGACACTGCTCACCCTGTGCCGCAGCGAGCCGCTCTCCGTCGCCGAGCTCGGCTCCTACACCGACCTGCCGGTCAGTGTGGTGCGGGTCCTGCTCGGCGACCTCTACGACGCCGAGCTGATCAGCGTCACCCGACCCGTTCCGCTCGCCGAGCTGCCGGACGAGCGCCTGCTGCGAGACGTGATCAATGGACTCCGTGCGCTCTGACCCCCACCCCCGACCGGCCGGCCCCGCGCCCGACCGGGACGGCGCCGAGCCCCGCCCGGCGAGCGCCGACGACCCGCGCTGGCGCGGTGGTCCGGCCGTCGCGGTGAAGATCCTGGTCGCCGGCGGCTTCGGCGCCGGCAAGACCACCCTGGTCGGCTCGGTCAGCGAGATCCGTCCGCTGCGCACCGAGGAGGAGCTCAGCGAGCTGGGCCGTCCGGTGGACGACACCTCGGGGGTGGAGGCGAAGCGCACCACCACCGTCGCGATGGACTTCGGCCGGATCGACCTGCGGCCCGGCCTCGCGCTCTACCTGTTCGGCACGCCCGGGCAGGACCGGTTCTGGTTCGTCTGGGACGAGCTGGCCCGCGGCGCACTCGGCGCCCTGGTGCTCGCGGACACCCGGCGGCTGGCCGACTGCTTCCCGTCGGTCGACTTCTTCGAGCAGCGCGGCATTCCGTTCCTGGTCGCGGTGAACTGCTTCGAGGGCACCGAGCGGTTCGCGCCGGACGAGGTCCGTGAGGCGCTCGACCTCGACCCGGACATCCCGGTGCTGCTCTGCGACGCGCGACTGCGGCAGGACGGCAAGGACCTGCTCGTCGCGCTGGTCGAGCACGCCGCCGTCCTCAGGCATCGTCGTGCCCCGGTGGGCGCCTGAGGACGGCTCGGCCCGACGTCGGGCGTGTGGCGGCATGCACGGATGATGCGTCGGCCGCGTACTGGCGGAGCGTCGGCCGCGCACTGGCGGTGCGGCGGCCGTTCGTCGGTTGAGCGAGGAGTCGGCAGGTGGGGGCGCCGACCTGCCGGTTCCACCCGTCGTCTCATTCTTCTGTCCGCATCCCGGACGATCACTGTGCGGAAGGTTGCCTAGACCCGCCCGGCCGTGGAAGGCTCTGTGGACGAGGGCCGCCCGGCCATGCCGTCGGGAATGCCGGAAACACCCCGTTCGCACGGGTGTTGCCACCGGCGGACGGCCTTCGACGAACCGGCGAGGCATCGTCGGCGGGCGCCGGAGCCGGCGCGCCGCCGTGTGGAGAACGAAGGGGGAGGGCAGTCGGATGAACGTCGACGGACGACGCATCATCACCGCCGTGCCCGGTTCCCCCATGCCCGGTGTCCTCATGCCCGGCGCTGCCGTGTCCGGCGCCGTCGATCCGGCGCTCACCGTCCGCCGCTACATCGACCACGCGCTGACCTGCAGCGCGTGTTGTCGCTGATCGGCCCGACCTTCCCGGTGCGTCCCCGGCGCTGACGGCCCACCCGGCCCACCGCCCGACGCACCGCCGACACCCGTCGACCAGGCCGCAGCGGACCGCCCTCCGGCGTGCCCGCGGGCCGACCACCCGGACCCGCCCAGCGGAGAGACCACGTGAACATCGTCTGCCCCAGCACCGCCCCCGGCATCGTCAGCCGTACCCGAACGACCGGTACGGCCCCCGCGATGCGCGCGGACGGACGGACCGGACGGTGGAACCGGTGCGGGAGCCGCGCCACGGACAGCCGACGCGGACGCCTCGACCTCGAGCCGTTCTGGCCGTCCCGGCAGCCGCACCTGTTCGATCAGACGTGTCCCGGCTCGCCCAGCGCGTCCCGGCCCTCCGCCCGCTGACCAGGTTCGCTCCGGTCCAGCCCAGGTAGTACGCCCGGTCGACGCGCAGACGACTCCACCCCGTCCGTCACGCGCGAAATGAGCGGCACACCATGTCTTCTTCCTCCACGGCCACCCTTCCCCTCCCCGCCGCGACCCCGCACCTGCGCGCGGTCCGCTCCGTCCCGCCGGTCATCTCCGTCCCCGCGACCGTGCCGGTCGGCCCCGGAGCGTCCGGGGCCGCGGGGCCGACCGTCCCCCCGGCGTCGGTGTCCGACCGATGGCCCGGCGCGGCGGCCCGTCCGTCCCACGCCCGCCCGCCCCAGGCCGGCCCGGTCCGCCCGGCCACCGTCCCGGTGCCCGCCGGCGCCCAGCCCGGCGCGGTGGTCCCGCAGGTGCCCCAGGCGCTGCTCGCCGCCCTGCCGGAGGGGGCGGCCGTCGTCGCCACCCTGCCGCAGGGCGTGCTGCCGCAAGGGCTGATCGCCCAGTACGGCGCGCAGTACGGCGGGCTGAGCGGCAGCCCGATGGTCGGGTACCTGGTGCTGGTGCCGGTCGAGAGCCCGGCGGCGGGGAGCGTCGGGCTGCCCGGGGTGCCGGCCGGCGCCGGGGCCCACCCGGCTCCCGGCCCGCAGTCGGTGGTCGGCGGGACCGCTGCGCACGTCGTCGCGGGGGGCCGTCCGGTCCGCCCGGCCGGGCGCGGCATCGCCGTCGACACCGAGCGGCGCAACGCCTACGTCGACGGTCGGCTGCTCGACCTCACCTACCTGGAGTTCGAGCTGCTGGCCCACCTCACCGAGCACCCGCAGCGGGTCCACACCCGGGACCACCTGGTCTCCGCGGTCTGGGGCTACGGCCACGTCGGAGACGGTCGGACGGTCGACGTGCACGTCGCCCGGCTGCGCCGCAAGCTCGGACCGGCCTACCGGGACACCATCGTGACGGTCCGCCGGGTCGGCTACAAGTACACCCCGGCCACGGTCTGACGGCGGGCCGCCACCGGCCGGCCAACCATCTGACGGCCCGCCACCGGCCGCCCCGTCACCAGCGGGCCGCCACCGGTCGGCCCGCCACCGTCGTGTCCGAGCGGCGGGCCGCTCGTCCCGAACGCGGACGGGCGGCCCGCCGCTTCGTCGTGCTCCGACGGGACGTCAGGGGCGCTGGTCCGGCGGCAGCAGGAGGACGGCGAGCGCGTCGGCGCAGCTGCGGGCGTGGCCGAGGAACCAGTCCAGCCGGTCCTCGGTGAGGTGCGCGGGTGTCGAGCGGACCGCGAGGGCGAACCGCGCCTGCCCGGTGCCGTCCAGGACGGGCACGGCCACCGTCCGCACCCCGGCGGTCGACTCGCCGTCGTTGAGCGCGTACCCGGTCGCCCGGACCTTCGCCAACTCCTCCTCCAGGATGGTTGGTTCGGTGATCGTGCGGTTGGTGAAGGAGGGCAGGGGGCCCAGTGCCGCCGCAGCCGTCTCGCCCGGTCGGGGCCAGGCCAGCAGGATCTTGCCGAGGGCCGTGGAGTGCAGTGGCCGGCGCAGGCCCAGTCCGGTGTCCGGGCGGACCGAGCCGCCGACCAGGATCACCGCGTGCGTGCCACTGCGAATCGCCAGGTCGGCGGTCGCCTTGGTGCGCCGGGACAGCAGCTCCAGCTCGGGCCCGGCCAGGTGCAGTCCGCGCTGGTGGAAGGTGAGCTGGCCGAGTTCGGCGACGGCGGGACCGAGCCGGTAACGGGCGGTCTGTTCGTCCTGCTCCAGGAAGCCGGCGCTGACCAGTGTGCGGGCCAGCCGGTGCGCGGTGGACACCGACAGGCCCATCCGGCGGGCCAGGTCCGAGGCGCTCAGGTCGGGGCCGTTGTCGTGGAAGCAGTGCAGCAGTCCGAGTGCGCGCTGGACGGCCTGCGCACCGGCCGGCGGACTCTGGACGGCGGTGGCGGCCTCGGCCATGGCACCTCGCGTTTCGGTTCGGAACTCCGGACGGGCGGCCGGAGGCGGTCTCAGCGTAGGGCAGCCAGTGCTGCGGGAATGTGTCGACGACGTTGCAATGGCATGGCGTTGATGAACAACTGATCCCACCATGTGGCAAAAGCTTGCTTCCGGCTCGCCTGCCGTGGAACGCTCCTGGCATCGCCCCGAACGGCCACTCGGCATCGGCGGCGCCGGCCCCGACTCTGCGGAAGGAGAAGCACCGTGACGTCCCACCGGTGTCTCCCCTCCCGTGCGTGTTGTCGCTGAACGATCCCTCCCGCGCCGCCCGTCCCTCCCCGCGGCGCCTGCCCCTCCCGCATCGTGGCGCACGACTCCCGTGTGCACCAGGCCTCATGGGTCGAGGTGCGGTCATCGATCCCGAGCTCCTCCGGCCGTCGTCGGAGCCCCCGTAGAGGACCAACTCCGTTGTCCAGTCGTACCCAGAACGCCTCCCCGCCTCCCGACACCCTCTGGTTCACCCGCTGCCCGGTGCCCACGGCGACCGGGATAGCCGCCGACCAGGGCCGGCTCGCCCGCGAGTTCGCCGCCGACGGCATCGCGGTCCGCTCCCTCCAGGACGCTCCGCCCGAGGTGGCCGCGGACCACCACTACACCCACGCGCTGACCGGTCTGTTCCGGGAGGGCGGGAACGTCCCCGCACTGTGGGCCCGTTCACGGGGCGAGGCGACCAGACTGATCGGCCTCACCTGGATCGAGGAGCGCCAGGTGGTGCTGGTCCGGGCCGGCAGCGGCATCACCGAGCCCGGGCAACTGCGCGGACTGCGGCTGGCGGCGCCACATCATGACATCGGCATCGACTTCTGGCGGGCGATGGCGCTGGCCGGCCTCCGCGGCGCCCTCGGGCTCGCGGGCCTCACCCTGGCGGACGCCGAACTGGTGGACGTCCCCGGCTCCGAGGGCGGCGGGCAGTGGTCCGCCGAGCTGGCCGCACTGCGGGACGGCACGGTGGACGCGGTGTACGTGAAGGGGGCGCTCGCCGTCGAGGCGGCCCGCCGGATCGGTGCGGAGGTGGCCGTGGAGCTGGATGCGGCGCCGGACCGCCGGGCCCGGGTCAACAACGGCACGCCCCGGCCGATCACCGTCCACCAGCGGCTGTTGGACGCACACCCCGAGCTGGTGGCCCGTTTCCTCGCCGTGCTGCTGGAGGCCGCCGACTGGGCGGCGGAGCACCCGGCGGATGTGGGCCGGATCCTGCAGGCCGAGACCGGTGCCGGGGCCGAGGGTGTCGCCGGGGCCTATGCGCCGGGCAGCCATCGCACCCTGCGGCTGGACCTGTCGGTGGAGCGGATGGAGCTGCTGGCGCTGCAGGAACGATTCCTCGGGGAGCAGGGCTTCCTCGCCGCGCCGGTGGACGTCCAGGCCTGGGCGGATCCGGAGCCGTTGCGCGCGGCCCGTGAGCTGCTGCGGGTGCGGCGTGCGGGTGAGGGTTCCGGTGCAGGCTCCGGTGCGAGTTCCGGTGTCGTCGGCGTTCGGATCACAGACTTCAGGTAACAGCGTTCAGCTAACAGATTTCGAAAGTTGTCAGCTGTCGGCTGTCATCTGTCACCCCTTTGGAGACCCCGTGAAGACTCCTCGTCTCGCCCTCGCCGCCACCGCGCTGTTCGCCTCCGCCGCCCTGGCCGCCTGCGGTTCGTCCGCCGACGGCGCCAAGGCCTCCGCCGAAGGCGGGTCGGGCGGCAGGACCGACGTGGTGCTCCGCCTGCCCGATCCCGGCAACAACGGCTTCCTGGCCCGCGGCAAGAAGGACGGTTCGCTGGACCAGGCCCTGGCCGCGGTCCGCGCCAAGGTCGCCTGGACCGGCAGCGCCGGCCCCTTCGCCCCCGCCGCCCAGGCCCTCTCCGCCGACCAACTGGACGTCGCGCAGGGCTCGATCACCTCGGCCGTCGCCGCGCTCGCCCAGAAGCCGGGCTTCAAGCTGTTCGCCCGGACCGCGCCCGACGGCGTCGGCGAGGGGATCCTGGTGAAGAACGACTCGCCCATCAAGTCCGTCCAGGACCTGGTCGGCAGGAAGGTCGCCGTTTCCCAGGGCGGCACCAGCGAGTACCTGCTGCTCAAGGCGCTGGCGAAGAACGGCGTCCCGGCCGAGAAGGTGGAGCGGGTCTACCTGCGCGCCGACCAGACCTCCGGCGTCTTCAACTCCGGCCAGGTGGACGCCTGGGCGACCTGGAACACCTTCTCGACGCCCGCCATCGCCAACGCCGGCGCGCACTTCCTGGTCAACGGCCAGGAGGTGGGATCCGACAACTACGCGGTCTGGGCGGTGCGCAACGGCTTCGCCGACAAGCACCCCGAGGTGGTGAAGGCCTTCTACACCTACCTGCGGGAGAACGGCGGGAAGGAGAAGGCCGACCCGGCCGGCTACCTCAACGTGTTCACCGACGCCGGTCCGACCGCCGTCACCCCTGCGGAGAAGGACGTCGCGGTGAACGTCAGCAAGCAGGCCGACCCGGCCGACGCGATCTCCGATGCCGACATCGCCCGCTTCGGGACGGTCGCCCAGTTCTTTGCCGACCAGAAGGTCACCAAGCAGCTGGTGGACGTCAAGCCGTACCTGATCGACGTCAACAAGCTCGGAGACGGTGCCAAGTGACCACCGCGATGGGTAAGTTCACGCCCGAGGACACCCGGGCCGCGCTGGCATCCGGTCTGGTCGCCCCGCAGGGCCGGCGGCGCCGGCCCCGCCCCCGCGCACTTGCCGTGACCCTGCGCACCATCGGTCCGCTCGCCCTGCTCGGCGGTTGGGCACTCGCCTCCGCCACCGGCGCACTCACCCAGGACGTGCTCGCCTCGCCCGCCCAGGTCGCCCAGGCGGTGGGGGAGTTGTGGGGAAGCGGCCAGCTGACCGACGCCCTGTCCGTCTCCCTCACCCGCGCCGGGCTCGGACTGTTCTTCGGTGCGACCACCGGACTGGTGCTCGGCGTGGTCACCGGATTCACCCGCCTCGGCGAGGAGTTGCTCGACTCCGCGATCCAGGTCCTGCGCACCGTGCCGTTCCTGGCCCTCGTCCCGCTGTTCATGGTGTGGTTCGGCATCACCGAAACCGCCAAGGTCGCCCTGATCGGGGTCGCCACCAGCTTCCCGATGTACGTGTCCGCCTCGGGCGGGGTCCGCAGCACCGACCGCAAGCTGGTCGAGGCGATGCGCAGCTTCGGCCTCGGCCGCTGGGCGATCGTCCGCACGGTCGTGCTGCCCGGCGCGCTGCCCTCGCTGCTGTCCGGACTGCGCCTGTCGATGACGCTCAGCGTGATCGCCCTGATCGCCGCCGAGGAGATCAACTCGACCGAAGGCATCGGTTACCTGATGGCCCAGGCGCAGAACTACTCGCGCACCGACGTCCTCGCCGTCTGCATCCTGATCTACGGGCTGCTCGGCCTCGCCGCGGACGGCATCGTCAGAGTCCTGGAGCGCGTGCTGATGCCGTGGCGCCAGGTCGTCCAGGGAGCGGCCCGATGACCGCCGACACGTTCACCACCACCACGTCCTCACCTTCCTCGCCTTCCTCGCCCTCCGCGCCGTCTTCGCCGTCCTCCCCGTCGGCTGCCGAGGAGACGGTCCCGGCCGTCCATCTGCGCGGTCTGCGCCGGGTGTTCGGCACCCGGGCGGTGCTCGACGGGGTCGACCTCTCCATCGCCCGCGGGGAGTTCGTCGCCCTGCTGGGTGCGAGCGGCACCGGCAAGACCACGCTGCTGCGCATCCTCGGGGCGCTCGACCAGGCGGACGAGGGCACCGTGCTCGTCCCGCCGATCCGTACCGTGGTGTTCCAGGAACCCCGGCTGGTGCCGTCCAAGCGGGTGCTGGCGAACGTCACAGTCGGCCTGTCGCGCGGCGCCGCGACCCGGGAGACCGGACTGAAGGCGCTCGCCGAGGTCGGCCTGGAACGGCATGCCGAGGCCTGGCCGGCCACCCTGTCGGGTGGTGAGGCGCAGCGCGTCGCACTGGCCCGGGCGCTCGTCAGGGAGCCGCAACTCCTGCTACTCGACGAACCGTTCGCCGCTCTGGACGCGCTCACCCGGCTGCGCATGCAGGACCTCGTCGGTGACCTGGTGCGGCGCCACCGCCCGGCAGTGCTGCTGGTCACCCACGACGTGGAGGAAGCTGTCCGGCTCGCCGACCGGGTCGTGGTACTGCGCGACGGACTGCTCGCCCGGGACGAGGCCGTCGCCGTCGACAGCCCGCGCGACCCGGCCGATCCCGCCTTCGCCGACCTGCGTCGCCGACTCCTCGCCGACCTCGGCGTCCACTGACGCCCGCGATCCACCTGGATCCACCTGGATCCACCGCTGTCCTCCCGATCTCCCCGACTTCCCCGACTTCCCCGACTTCCGACAAACCGACCCCGCACCACCGGAGTTGACCAGATGACCGTCACCCTCGGCGTCCACGCCAGCAACCCCTCGCTCTACTACCTCGCCCGGCTCCCGTACCTGGACGAGGAGCTGGCCCCGCTCGGCGAGACCGGAGCCTTCCACCACTACGCGGACGGCACCCGCACCGGCGCGCTGCTCGCCGAGGGCGTCATCGACTTCGGCGGCACCGGCTCCACCCCGCCGATCACCGCCCAGGCGGCCGGCCATGACCTGGTCTACGCGGCCGTCTCCGCACCCCGCCCGGACCACGGCGCCCTGCTGGTGCTGGACTCCGGCCCGGTGCGGGCGGTCGAGGACCTCAAGGGCGCCACCGTCGTCCTCGCCGTCGGTTCCTGGCAGACCCACCTGCTCGCCAAGGCCCTGCACGCGCAGGGGCTTTCGTACGGCGGCGACGTCACCCCGGAGCGCCCGGCGGCTGGCCAGGACCAGGCCCGGCGGCTGCGCGAGGGCGAGATCTCCGGCTGGATCGCCCAGGGCGCCGAACTTGCCGCCGCCCGCCGCACCGGGGAGTTCCGCGAGCTGGTCCGCACCGGTGACGTCATCACCGACCGCTCGGTGTTCTTCACCCGCCGGGACTTCGCGACCGGGCGCTCCGAGGTGGTTGCCGCGATCGTGACCGCGCTGCGCCGGGCGGACGCCTGGGCGGCCGCCAATCCGGCCGAGGCGGCCGCGATCGCCGCCGAGGAACTGGGCGGTACGGCCGCCGACTGGCAGTCCGCTCTGGTCGCGCTGCCCTGGCGACTGGAGCCCGCCACCGCCGGGTTCGTCGCCGAGCAGCAGGAGGCCGCGGACATCTTCCACGGAGTGGGATTCATCGACCGGATACTGACCGTCGCCGAAGCCCACCTCCCCGCGCTGGAGGCCCCGGTGGCCGCCGCGCTCGCGAAGGCGGTCTGATCCGTGGCCTCCGAAGTCCTCTGGTACATCATTCCGCGCGAGGGCCACTACCCCTGGGAACCGGCCGGGCGCCGCCCGGTGGACCTCGGCTACCTCCAGCAACTGGCTGGCAGCGTCGAACGGTTGGGCTACACCGGAGCCCTGCTCGCGACCGACCTGCACGACGTCTGGACGCTCGGCAGCGCGCTCGCGGCCGCCACCACCCCGGCCTTCAAGCCGCTGCTGGCCGTCCATCCGGGGCTGGTCTCGCCCACCCTGCTGGCCAAGATGGCGCTCAGCTTCGACCACCTGCACGGCGGCCGGCTGCGCTTCAACGTGGTGAACGGCTCGACCGCGCAGCTGCGCGAGTACGGCCTGGACGTCGAGCACGACGACCGCTACCGGCTCAGCGGAGAGTACTGGTCGATCGTCAAGCGCCTCACGGCGGGTGAAGTCTTCGACCACAAGGGCGAGTTCTACGAGCTGAAGGACGCGGGAGCGAGTCTGCGCGAACTGGCCCCGGTGCAGGCCGGCGGCATCCCGCTCTGGTTCGGTGGCAGCTCGGCGGCCGGCATCGAGATGGCGGCCCAGTACGTGGACGTCTACCTGACCTGGGGCGAGCCGCCGCACCTGCTCAAGGAGAAGCTGGACCTGGTCCGCGAGCGGGCCGCCGCCCACGGCCGGACCCTGCGGATCGGGCTGCGGCTGCACCTGATCGTCCGCGACACCGAGGACGAGGCCTGGGCGGCCGCCGACCGGCTGTTGGACGTCACCAGCGAGGCCACCTACGCGCGCCAGCTGGGTGGCGCGAAGGCGGAGGACGGGGTCGGCTGGCAGCGGCAGTTCCGCCAGCACGGGGGGAAGGTGCCGGCGCGGGCCCGGGAGCTGGAGGCCTACCCCAACCTCTGGCCGGGGATGAGCCTGTTCCGCCCCGGGCCCGGTACGGCGGTGGTCGGCTCGACGGCCCAGGTGATCGAGCGCCTGCAGGAGTTCGAGGCGCTGGGCGTCGACACCTTCATCCTCTCGGGCAACCCGCTGCTGGAGGAGGCCCATCGGGTTGCAGAAACGGTTCTTCCTGCCCTGGGCATCAAGCGGCCGAAGGCCGGAATCTGACAGATGTCAGATGACCGCTGACAAGTAACGGGCGACGGCAGACAGATGACAGCTGACAGATGTTGAAATCTGTCAGCTGTCATCCGCCGCTTGTCAGCCGTCAGCCGTCAGCCGTCAGCCGTCAGCCGTCCAGCCGGTATCCGCCAGCCGCCGGTCGGCGCCTCCGCCGCTCTCAGCGGCTCAGCCGGTCGATCTCCGCCAGCTCCTCCGCCGTCAGTGGCCCGGCCGCCAGTGCGTCGAGGTTCTGGTCCAGCTGGGCCACGCTGCTCGCGCCGATGATCACCGAGACCACCCGCGGGTCCCGCAGTACCCAGCAGAGCGCCAGCTGCGCCAGCGTCTGGCCGCGTCGCTCGGCGACCTCGGCCAGCGCCCGCAGCTGCTCCAGCTTCTGCTCGGTCAGCGCCTCCTCGGTGAGGAACTTCCCGACCGACATCCGCGAGCCCGCCGGAACCGCCCCGGACAGGTAGCGGTCGGTCAGCAATCCCTGGGCGAGCGGCGAGTAGGCGATGAGGCTGGTCTGGGTGTCGCCCACCGCGTCCAGCACGCCGCCGTCCTCCACGTACCGGTTGAGGATCGAGTACGCCGACTGGTTCATCAGCACCGGCGTCCCCAGCTCGCGCAGGATCGCCACCGCCTCCCGGTGCTGCTCCGCGGGGTAGTTGGAGATCGCCGCGTACAGCGCCTTGCCCGAGCGGACCGCGCTGTCCAGCGCCCCCATCGTCTCCTCGATCGGGGTGTCCGGGTCGTACCGGTGCGAGTAGAAGACGTCGACGTAGTCCAGCCCCATCCGCTCCAGCGACTGGTCGAGGCTGGCCAGCAGGTACTTGCGGCTGCCGCCGTTGCCGTACGGGCCGGGCCACATGTCCCAGCCGGCCTTGGTCGCGATGAACAGCTCGTCGCGGTACGGCCGGAAGTCCTGGGCGAACAGGTAGCCGAAGTTGCGCTCGGCGCTGCCGTACGGCGGGCCGTAGTTGTTCGCCAGGTCGAAGTGGGTGATGCCCCGGTCGAAGGCCCGGCGCAGCACGGCCCGCTGCACCTCCAGCGGCTGGGCGTCACCGAAGTTGTGCCAGAGCCCGAGCGAGACGGCGGGCAGCTGGACGCCGCTGCGGCCGGCCTTCCGGTAGGTCATCGAGTCGTAGCGGTCGCCCGCGGGGAGGTAGGTCATGCCGGACATCTTGCCAGCCGGCCGTGGCGGATGGAGCCTTGCCCCGCTCCTGGCCGGTGCCTATGCTCGCGGAGGATCGTGTGCGTGCGAGGCGAGGGGGAGGCGAGATGGCAGTCCGGGCCGTGACCGTGGCGGTGACCGGGCTCGTTGCCGTCTCCGCGGCCCGCTGTTGTTGTCGCCGCCTCCGCAGCACCGACCGCTGACGCTGACACCACCCGCGAGCCCCGCCGCCCGAGCGGCCCACCGCCCGCCCCGTCAGCCGTTCCGCCGGTGCCGCCCGTGAGCGCGCAGCGCCGGACCATGCACCGTCTCCCCGCGCTCCGCTCTCCGCGCGGCTCATCGCGTTCGGGGACGCCACGGCCCCGCCGAGCCCGTCCCCGGCCCTGCTCAGCCCGTTCCCGGCCAGGTCCGAGCCCGTCCCTGGCCCGTCCCCGGCCCGTCCCGAGCCCGACCCGAGAGCCCAAGGAGACCGCCGTGCGGTTCACCGTCTCGTCCCTCGTCGCCAACGCCCCCGACCCGGTCACCGGTGTCCGGCGCGCCCCGCAGCAGAAACTGCACAGCGTCATCGATCAGGCGATCCTCGCCGAGCAGCTCGGTTACGACGGCTACGGCGTGGGGGAGCGGCACGGTGAGCCGTTCCTCTCCCCGGCGCCGCCCCTGCTGCTCAGCGCCATCGCCGCCCGCACCTCCACCATCCGGCTGTTCACCGCGGTGACGGTGCTCAGCGTCCTGGACCCCGTCCGGGTCGCCGAGGACTACGCGATGCTCGACCAACTCTCCGGAGGTCGGATCGAGTTGATCGTCGGCAAGGGCAACGACCCGCGCCACTTCGGCCTGTTCGGCCTCCCCGAGGAGCGTCAGTGGGAGGCGCTCGCGGAGAACTACGGTCTGCTGCGCAGGCTCTGGCGCGAGGAGCAGGTGACCTGGGAGGGCTCGACCCGCCCGCCGCTCACGGCTGCCACGGTCTGGCCGCGCCCGCTCCAGGATCCGATCCCGGTGTGGCACGGCAGCGCGACCAGCACGCGGTCCACCGACCTCGCGGCCCGCCACGGCGACCCGCTCTTCTCCGCCAACTCCTTCCACCCGCTGGAGAAGTACCGGGCACTGGTCGACCACTACCGCGAGCGCTGGGAGCACTACGGGCACGACCCGGCGCGGGCCCGAGTGGGCGCGAGCTTCGGCGGGCTGTACGTCGCCAGGCGCTCCCAGGACGCCGTCGAGGGCTTCCGCCCGTACTGGGACGCGCTGTTCGAGTCGGCCGCCGGCCGGCACAACAACTCGCCGTTCACCTCGCTCGAGGACGCGCTGGAGCGCGGCTCGGCGCTGGTCGGCAGTCCGCAGCAGGTGATCGAGAAGATCCACCGCTACCACGAGGCCTTCGGCAACGAGGTGGTCGGCATCGGGGTCGACGCGCTCACCGAAGGGGCGCAACGGGAGCAACTGGAGTTGTTCGCGAGCGAGGTGGCGCCGGAGATCCGGCGCGCGCTGCCGTAGCGGCTCGGAATCCACGCTCGTCCGCCCGCGCAATGCGCCGTGCACCCCTACCCGGGGTGACGCCGGCGACCGTCCGTGACGTGACGCGCGCCACCAGGCGCGCCGGAATGCCGTTCGGCGGGGCGGGGGATGACGAACGGTCGAGGGGCCGTGGCCGCCGGGGGGCGGCGCACGGCCCTCAACCGTTCTCGCTCGCCAGCGGGGAGCGAACCCCGGGAGAACCCGGGAGAACCCGGGAGAACCCGGGAGAACTCGGGAGAACTCGGGAGAACCCGGGAGAACCCGGAAGAACCTGGAAGAACCCGGAAGAACCCCGGAGATCGCCCGGAGATCGCCCGACTGTCCGGAGTCGGAGCCCGGACAGAGTCCGCCCTGGCCTTCTGTACCTACTGGTATGTACAGTGATCCGCATGAGCACCCAGGACCGCCTCATCGAGAGCACCCAGGCCCTCCTCTGGGAGCGCGGCTACGTCGGCACCAGCCCCAAGGCCATCCAGCAGCGCTCCGGGGTCGGCCAGGGCAGCATGTACCACCACTTCACCGGCAAGCCCGACCTCGCGGCCGCCGCCCTGCGCCGCAGCGCCGAGCAGATGCGGAACGTCGCCGAGGCCGACCTCGCCGCCCCCGGCACCGCCTACGACCGGATCGCCGCCTACCTGCACCGCGACCGTGACGTCCTGCGCGGCTGCCGGATCGGCCGGATGGCCCAGGACCCGGACGTGGTCGCCGACCCGCTCCTGCGCGCGCCGGTCGAGGAGACCTTCGACTGGCTGCGCGGCCGGATCGCCGGACTGATCGCCGACGGCCAGGCGGACGGCGAGTTCGCTCCCGGCCTCGACCCGGCCGACACCGCCGCCGCCGTGGTCGCCGTCGTTCAGGGCGGCTACGTCCTGGCCCGCGCCGCCGACAGCGTCGAGCCGTTCGACCGGGCCGTCCGCGGTGCCCTCGGGCTGCTCGCGGCCCACCGTACGGCCTGAATCACCGGGCCGCGCCCGTCGGACAGCTTGCCGTACCCGTCGAACCCGTCGAACCCGAGGAGCCCCGCCGTGCACGCCATGCAGTACGAGATCACCCTCCCCGCCGACTACGACATGGGCATCATCCGCAAGCGCGTCGCCGACAAGGGCCACCTGCTCGACGCGCACCCCGGCCTCGGCCTCAAGGCCTACCTGGTCCGCGAGCGCGGCCGACAGGGCTCGCCCGTCAACCAGTACGCGCCGTTCTACCTCTGGCGCACCGCCGAGGGCATGAACGGCTTCCTCTGGGGGCCGGGCTTCCGCGGCCTGAGCGCCGACTTCGGCCGCCCCACCGTCCGGCACTGGCTCGGCGCGGGCCTGGCCCACGGTGCGTCCGAAGCCTCGTCAGCACCGGCACCAGTACCGGCACCGGCGTCGACAGCGACAGCGACAGCGACACCGGCACCGGCACCGGCACCGGAGTCCGTGGCAGCGGCGCCCGCACCCGGGCCGCCGACCACCGCCACCCGCGAGACCGTACGGCTGCCGGAATCCGCCGACCCGGCCGAGGCCGTCGAGCGGGCGCTCGCCGACCTGCCCGCGCACCCGGCCCTGCACACCGCCGCCGTGGCCGTCGACCCGAGCCGCTGGGAACTGCTCCGCTTCGCCCTCTGGTGCGGCCCGGCCCCCGAGGAGGAGCCCGGCGTCCGCTACCAGGTGCTGCACCTGTCCCACCCCGAACTCGACCGGCTGCCGGCCGGCCGCCACTGGTGAAAGGACCCACCGCCCCGATGTCCCCCGCGACCGCTCCCGCCGGCACCGACCTCACCCCGGCCCCGTTCGACCGCGCGGCCGGTCACGCCCTGCTCGCCGAACTCGCGGGTCCTGGCGCCGGTGCCACGCTCGGGGGACTGGACGCCCTCGCCCCCGGATTTCCCGACTGGATCGTCACCAGCCTCTTCGGCGGCACCTACCAGCGCCCCGGTCTGACCCTGCGTGACCGCCAGATCGCCAATCTGGCCGCCCTCACCGCGCTCGGCGGCGTCGAGCCGCAGCTGGCCGACCACGTCCGCTACAGCCGGCGGATCGGCCTGACGGCGGCGGAGATCACCGAGGTCATCGTCCACCTCGCGCCGTACGTCGGCCTCCCCAAGGCCCTGGCGGGCTTGCGTGTCGCCACCGCCACCTTCGCCGAGGCCGACAGGGGCACCGCCGACACCGGGACTGACGGGAACACCGCCGACACCGGGACTGACGGGAACACCGCCGACACCGGGACTGACGGGAACGCCGCCGACACCGAGGCCGACACCGAGTCGGACACCGTCGCCGAGAGCGCCACCGAGGAGGCCCGGGCATGAGCCGCACCGGCCCTACCGTCCGTACGGTCCTCGGAGACCTGGACCCCGCCGAGCTCGGGGTCACCGACTCCCACGACCACCTCTTCATCCGCAGCCCGCTGCTCCCCGGCCAGGAGCTGGACGATCCGGCCGCCGCCGAGGACGTCCTGCGCGCCTACGCCGCCGGCGGCGGCCGTACCTTCGTCCAGTGGACCCCGCTCGGTTTGGGCCGGGGCGCGGACTCCCTCGCCGCGCTCTCCCGTGCGACCGGCGTCCACGTCGTCGCCGCCACCGGCGCGCACCAGGCGGTCCACTACGCGCCGGGCTTCTTCCCGGAATCCGGCGCCGAGTCGGCCGAGCGCCCCGGCGCGTACGCCGGCCTCGCGGAGCGCTTCGTCGCCGAACTCACCACCGGTCTGCCCGGCGCGCCGGCGGGCGTCCGCGCCGGGCTGATCAAGGTCGCGGACGATCGGGGGCCCGCCGGCCGGCATACCCAGTGGACGATGGCCGCGGCGGCCGAGGCCCACCACGCCACCGGCGCCCCGATCGCCGTCCACCTCGAAGCCGACGGCGATCCGCGCTGGGTCCTGCACCGGCTGCGCGATCGGCACGGCGTCCGGCCCGACCGGATCATCCTCGGCCACCTCACCCGGCTCCCCGATCGCGCGCTGCACCGGGCCCTGGCCGCCGAAGGCGTCCATCTCGCCCTGGACAGTCCCTCCCGAGCCGGCCACCCCGGCGACCACCAGGCCTTCGACGTGATCACCGACCTGGTCGAGGCGGGCCACGCCACCCGACTGCTGCTCGGCGCCGACACCACCACCCGAACCGCCCGTGCCGCCGGTGGCCCGGTCGGCCTGCTCACCGACCTCGTCCCGCGCCTCGCCCGCAGCTACGGCCCGGACCTGCCCGAGCTGCTCCTCGTCGCCAACCCGGCCGCCGCCTTCGCCGCCGACTGGCGCACGCCGTAGGGCACCGCCGGCTCCACCGACTACGGGAACGAACCGACGGGTGCCGGGCGCGTCCTCTACGGTGCCGGACATGGTGACGTTGACGCTCCGAACCCTCACGACCGCCGACTGGCCGCTCTGGCGGGACCTCCGCCTCGCCGCCCTGACCGGTTCGCCCGAGGCCTTCAAGGCCGGCCTGGCCGACTGGCACCAGGGCGGCGAGGACCGCTGGCACGACCGGCTCCGCCTGCCGGACGCCCTCCACGTCGCGGCCCTGCTGGACGACGATCCGGTGGGACTGGTCGGCGGACTGCCCGGATCGCCGGACGGCGTACGGGAGTTGCGCTCGCTGTGGGTCGCCCCGCGGGCACGTGGCCGGGGCGTCGCGGACCGTCTCGTCGAGGAGGTCGAGCGCTGGGCGCGGGCCACCGGCGGCACCACGCTGCGCCTCGCCGTGCTCCCTGGCAACCACCCGGCGCTCGCCCTCTACCGCCGCCACGGTTTCACCCCGCTCGCGGAGCCCGGCGACCTGCTCGCCGACGGGCTCAGCCGCGAACTCCTCCTGGCGAAGCCCTTGCGGTGACCGCCGCTCCGGCCCCCGGCTCGGCATCGGGGCGGCGGTCGGCTGGTCCCGGCCCCGCCCTCAAGGGGGACGGCAGGGCGACCGGCGGAGCGACTGACTGGTCGCCCAGCCAGTCGCCCCATCGGTCGACCGACGTCACATGTGGGTGCCGCCGTCGATGCGGAGCTCGGTGCCGGTGACGAAGGCGCCGTCGTCGGAGGCGAGCATGGCGATCACGCCGGCCACCGTCTCCGGGCCGGCGAAGCCCTGGCCGAGGGCGGGGGAGAGCTTGGCCAGCAGGCCGAAGTCGGCGTCGGCGGGCAGGCCCGGGTTGTGGGTCATGCCGCTGTCGATGCTGCCCGGCGCGACGCAGACCGCGCGCAGGCCCTGCTTCGAGTACTCCGAGGCGATGGCGTGGGTGAAGGACTGGATGCCGCCCTTGGTCGCGGCGTACGCGGCCATGTAGGGGTGGGCGAAGCTCGCGGAGGTGGAGCTGAAGTTGACCACCACGCCCTTGCCGCCGGCGAGCAGCGCGGGGAGCGCCTCGCGGGTCATCAGGAAGGTGCCGGTCAGGTTCACCGCGAGGAGCTTGTTCCAGAACTCCAGGCTGGTCGCGTGGGTGTGCGAGGAGCGGAGGATGCCGGCCGCGTTGACCAGCACGTCCAGGCCGCCCAGGCCGGCGACCGCCTCGGCCACGCCCGCGACGACGGCCGCCTCGTCCGAGACGTCCAGCACCTGGGTGGTCAGGCGGTCCGCGGTGCCCTCGGTGGTGGCGCGGTCCAGGGTCCTCTTCAGGCCGTCCTCGTCGACGTCGACGGCGACGACCTTCCCGCCCTCGGCGAGGATCCGGTGCACGGTGGCCTGGCCGATGCCAGAGCCGCCGCCGGTGATCAGCACGTTCCGTCCGCTGAAGCGGTCCATGGTGGTACTCCGTTCGTTCGTGGTCTCTCGACCTCAAGAGGCACGGTACGCCTAGGTGACACGTTGTGCCAACAAGTCCATTCGTGCCGAACCGTCGCGACGTGCCGCCTTGGCATCCGCACGCGTAGGCTGACCCCGTGACCGGACGCCCGACCCTGACCCAGCGCCGCCGTGAGGCCACCCGGCTGGAGATCGCCCGTACCGCCGCCGCGCTCTTCGCCGAACGGGGCACGGACGCGACCACCGCCGAGGAGATCGCCCTCGCCGCGGGCATCTCGCTGCGCACCTTCTACCGGTACTTCTCCGTCAAGGAGGACGCCGTCGCCCCGCTGCTCGCGTCGGGCGGGCAGGAGTGGGTGGAGCTGTTCGCGGCGAGCCCCGCGGACCTGCCGCTACTCGAGGCGCTGGAGCGTGCGGCGGTCGCGTCGCTGACCCCGGCCGACGACGCGCGGGCGGAGATGATGCGGTGGGCCCGCGGTCTGTTGCGCGACCCGAAGCTGAACGCCACCTGGCAGCGCGTCCACGCCGACTCGGAGGAGCGGCTGCGGGCCGCCCTCACCGAGCGCTGCCCGGACGGCACCGACCCGCTGGAGATCCGGCTGGCGGCCGCCGCCGCGACCGCGGCGATCCGGGTGGCCCTGGAGCAGTGGGCCTCCTCCGATGCGCCGCTCGCCGGTCCGGGTTCCCCGCAGGATCTCGGCGCGCGCTGCATGCGCGAGCTCGCAGCGGGGCTACGGCTGTGGGGGCGGGTCGGCTGAGCCCGGGCCGGGGGTCAGGGGGGTGACCGTGGTCGACAGCCGACAGCCGACAGCCGACAGCCGACAGCCGACAGCCGACAGATTTCAGATGACAACTTTCGAAATCTGTTATCTGAACGTTGTCATCGCTCCGCCCCGCTCCCCGTGACCTCCCAGCCGCCGTCAGCTTCCTCCCAGCTGGGGTTAGGGTTGATCCTCGCGCCCCGGCAGGGGGAACCGGGGTGACCTCCTCGGATGTCCCCAGCGGAGGGGACTGGAGTTCGAGGCGTGGGAGCAAGCAGGGCATGGGTCTGACGAGCCACAAGGTGCTGGCGCTGACCGCACTGATCGCGGTCGCAATGATGGTCGGCACGGTCTGGCTGTGGCCCAGACTCGCGAAGAAGAGCTGGCGGGCGGTGCTCGGCCGGATCGGCGCACTGCTCGCCACCCAGCTCGCGGTGCTCGCCACGCTCGGCCTGGTCGCCAACAACTACTTCGCCTTCTACAGCAGTTGGGGCGACCTGCTGGGCATCGGCGACACCGGACCGGTGGTCATCCACAACAAGGCGGACGCCTCCGGCCGGCTGATGGTGGAGACGATGGGCCAGGCCGCGGTCAAGGGCGGCGGCGCGATGGGCCGTGAGCCCAGCCAGTCCGGCGAGATCCGCAAGGTCCGGATCGACGGCGCGGTCAGCCGGCTGTCCACCGAGGGCTACGTCTACCTGCCCCCGCAGTACTTCCAGCCGGAGTACGCCCAGAAGCAGTTCCCGGCCGTGATCGTCAGCACCGGATTCCCAGGAATCGCCGAGAACCTGATCACCCGCTTCAACTACCCGGGTGCCGCGCTCAAGCTGCTGCAGGAAGGGCGGATGCAGCCGACCGTCATGGTCCTGGTGCGTCCCTCGCCCGCGCTGCCGCAGGACACCGAGTGCGAGGACATCCCGAACGGCCCGCAGTCCGACACCTACTTCACCAAGGACGTGCCCTCGGCGATCCAGGCCAGCTACCGGGTCTCCTCGGACCCGCAGGCCTGGGCCTTCATGGGCAACTCGACCGGTGGCTACTGCGCGCTCAAGCTGGCCATGCGCCACCCGGACGTCTTCCCGACCGCCGTCGCGCTCTCCGCCTACTACGACGCGGCCGACGACCCGACCACGGGTGACCTCTTCGGCGGCAGCAAGCAGCGCCGCGACGAGGCCAACCTGATGTGGCGGCTGAAGAACCTGCCGCAGCCGAAGGTGTCCGTGCTGCTGGCCGGCACCAAGAAGGGGGACGGCAACTACCGGCAGGAGACCGAGGCCTTCGTCAACGCGGTACAGAGCCCGATGAAGGTCTCGTACAGCATGCTGGACAACGGCGGCCACAACTTCGAGACCTGGAGCGCCCTGCTGCCCTCCTCGCTGGAGTGGCTGTCCCAGCACCTCAAGGTGCCGAACCAGACCGTCTGAACGGACCCGGCCGAGCCTGACCGGCCGAATGATCGAACCCCCGGAGCCTCAGCCCCGGGGGTTCGATCATTCAGGTCGTCCAGGTCGTCCAGGTCGTCCAGGTCGTTCAGGAGCCGTCCGGCCCCGTCCGGCGGTCCCAGCGCTCAGGCCACCCGCTCCAGCGTCCCGGTGTGCAGCTCGCCGACCCGGCCGCCCTCGCCCTCGAAGGTCCAGAAGGCCCGCACGGTCAGCTTGCCGAGGTCCATCACGTGGCTGACGGTGATCCCGCTCTGTTCGGTCCAGCTGACGAAGTAGATCTCGGGCGCGACCTCGGCGACGTGCAGCCGCACGTCCTCCCACTGGCCCGCGGACTCGCCGAGGCCCTCCCAGCGCAGCCGCGTGCCGTCGGCCGAGTAGGTGTTGCGGAAGGCCGCGCCGTTGTCGGCCTGGAAGAGGTAGGTGCGGCCGGCGAAGGCGGGCAGGGGCGCGGTCATGGTGGGGCGGGTCCTCGTCTCTGTCAGGTCGTGGCGAGCATCCGGTCGGGCTCGCCGCTCTTGTGCACGGCGGATGATGTCCGACCTCCAATTTATCCGACCGGGTGCACTCGGTCAGGCAGTCGCCACGGTACGGTCCGCCATCACGCGGCCGCCCGGGTGTGCGACCGGCACATGGGCAGGGCCGCACACCGCTCCTGCCGCCCGGCCGGCTGGGTGATCCCCGTCCTACTCCTCCCGCCCTGTCCGTGATCAACTCGGCTGCCACGCAGCGTCGTTGATCGACACCGCTGTGAGCTGCGCGACAACCCGCCCGGCCGAGTTGTCCGCTCACGTACGGCCTGCCTAGCCTGCAACGGTCGTCCGCCCTCGCGGACCCCGCCGCCGGGACGCCGAGTCCTGTCCACCCGTGGGCGGGTCACCGAGCACCACAGCGGACGGGAGCGGGGGAACCAAGGTCAGCGCCCGGCCCGTACGCCCCTGCGTACGGGCCGCGGCTAGGGGTGAAGCCGCTCCCCAGGTGGCCGGGCAGCCTCAGCCCGAACCCGACAGCTCACCTCGCAGGCGTCGCAGAGGTCACCCCCATGCCCAAGCCTGCCGGCTCCATGCCGCGGCCCGCGCTCGCGCCCGCCCGCCGTCGCGGTCCACGCCACGCCCGTCCGTCCCGCCGCGGCCGCAACGCCGCCCTCGCCGCCACCGGGGCGCTCGCCATCAGCGGTGCCGGTCTGCTCGGCCTGTCGTCCGTCAGCGGGGCCCAGGCCGTCACGGCGCCGACCGTCACGGCGCCGACCGTGACCGCGCCGACCGTGACCGCCGTGCCGACGGTCTCCGCGCCGACCGTCACCCAGGACCGGCTCGGCCCCGCCACCATGGTCGCGGGCAAGGCCACCGCCGCCTCGCTCGGTCTGCACTCCTCGGCCTGCGTCACCGCGAGGACTGTCGGCGTGGGCGTGCGCGACGCGCGCGGCAACAACCTCGACTTCCCCGGCAAGGCCTCCGACGTGCAGATCTGCCCGAGCGGGTTCGACTTCACCAGCGGCGCGCGTGCCCTGCCTGCCGGGACGTACACCCGGTTCGGCTTCTGGCAGGACCTCGGCGGCACCTGGCACAACCTGTCCTCGCAGCGGCTGGTGGTCTCGGCGGCCGGGACGTCCACGCCGACCCCGACCCCGACCCCGACCCCGGCCCCGACCCCGGCCCCGACCACCGATCCGACGACCAAGCCGACCACGCCGAACCCGAGCACCGCGGCGCCGTCATCCCCGGTCGCCGGCAAGTCGCTGACCTGGTCGGACGAGTTCAACGGCGCGATCAGCTGGGGCCGGCGCTGGGTCGGCGACAAGAGCACCGCGTACCGGTACGCCAATCACAACCCGGGCGACAACAAGCTCGACTGGCTGAACAGGAACAACGTCAGCGTCGCCAACGGGGTCGCCACCTTCACCGCCACGCCCGGCGGTCCGGCCCTGGAGAACGGCAAGCGGTCCTGGAACACCGGCTTCCTGACCACCGAGGGTTCCGACGAGGGCTTCCAGGTCAGGACCGGCGACTACGCCGAGACCCGGGTCGAGCTGCCCGCCGACAGCGGCGCCTGGCCGGCCCTGTGGACCTGGAAGAACGGCAACGGGGAGATCGACTCATTCGAGTACCACCCCGACAACCCGAACCTGCTGGAGCTGACCAACCACGTCAACCCGGGCAATGCCAGATACCACACCGACGCGAGCGCCGTCGCGAAGGGCCGGTGGGTGACCATCGGCACCCACTACGGCGCCAATTCGGTGGACTGGTACGTCAACGGCGTCAAGGTCTTCTCGGACGGCAGGGGCGTCGGCGCCAACTGGTCGGCGTACCTGATCCTCAACCTCTCCGTGTCTGCGGGGCAGTACCATCCGGCGCCGCAGGGGGCCGCCCCGATCACGTTCGCCGCCGACTACGTCCGCGTCTTCCGGTAGGACCGGGGTCACCGCCGGGCCGGTCCCGCCGGTCGGCCCGGTCCCACCGGCGGGATACGGCCGGTTCAGGCGCCGGCAGCCGTCTCTGCCACCGTGATGTCGAACGGCTGCCGGTTGTCGTCCTCGTTCCGGTCGTCCGCGCTGCGCACCGTGACCGAGCCGCCGCTCAGTCTGCCCACCGGCAGCTCAGGGTCGAGCCGGACCGGGACGAGCGCGGTCGCGCTGCGCCCCTCCCGCAGCCCGGCGCCGAACACGCACCGCACGACGCGGCCGTGGCCCGTCACCCGGCAGTCGGACGGGAAGTACGGGCCCTGCGGGCTGACGCCCTCCGGCAGGGTGATCACGACCGTGAACGGGGAGGCGGTGGTGTCCGGGCCCCGGTTGTCGACGAAGGCGTGGATGGTGGTGGTGCCGCCGGGTGTGGCCGGATCCGGGTCCATCCGGACCACTTCCAGGTCGGAGTCGGACGGTCGAGCGGCGGCCGGCGCGGGCAGCGTGGAGGCCCCGTGCGCCCCCGAACCGGAACCTGAATCGGAGCCGGAGCCGGAACCGGAACCGGCCGTGGCCCCCGCCGCGGGCTTGGCCGGAGCCGGCAGGGTGGAGGCGGTGGCCGTCGCCGGCGCGGGCAGGGTGGACGCCCCGGGCGTGCCCGTCGCGACGACCTCCACCGCGGGCCGGGGCTCGGGCCGCAGCAGGGCCCAGGACGGGTCGGTGGCCAGCACCGTCACCGCGCACCCTGCCGCCACGGCCGCGACCAGCCCGGCCCCGCCGAACCCCCTGCCCCTCGCGGCACGCCGGCCGCCGCCACCCCGCCCCCGACCGCCTTGAACGCCGCCCCGTACGTCCCGGTGCTGCTGTTCCATCCCCGTTCACCCTGCCCTCGCGTCCCGGCCGCCCGCGCCGTTGCGGGCCGCGTCGGCACCAGGGTGGCGGAGCAGCCGCCGGAGCCCGGTGGCAACCCGCCCGTCGTCCGCTCGAACGGATGACGCGCCGCGCCGCCCCGACCGGGTCGACCGGCAACGGTGGTTGACGCCCCGTCAGGGCGTGAGGGTCTCAGAGCGTGAGGACCTCAGGGCGCCAGGAGCTCGGGGTGCGAGGACCTCAGGGACGGAAGACCTCGGGGGGTGAGGACCTCAGGGAGCGAGGACCTGCCCCAGTCGAGCCGCGATCCGGTGCATCACCGGCACCAGCGAGGAGCCCCCGGTCTGTTCCTCCAGGGCCCGGATGCGGGCCTCCGGCCCGGAGACCGAGAGGGCGGTGGGCGTCGGCGCGCCCGGGACGGCGAGCGCGATGCACCGGACGCCGATCTCCTGCTCCTGGTCGTCGACCACGTAACCGCGCTCGCGCGCCTCGGCGAGCTGGCGCATCAGCTCCTGCGGGTCGGTGACCGTGTACTCGGTGTGCGCGGGCAGCGGGTTGGGGCCGAGGACGGTGCGGGCCTCGTCCTCGGGGAGCTGGGCGAGCAGAGCCTTGCCGACGCCGGTGCAGTGCGGCTGCACCCGTCGGCCGACCTCGGTGAACATCCGCATCGAGCGGCGGGACTGCACCTGTCCGACGTACACCACCTCGCCGCCCTCCAGCACCGCCAGGTTGGCGGTCTCGCCGGTGGCCTCCATGAGCTCGGCCAGGTACGGGCGGGCCCAGCTGCCGAGCAGCCGGCCGGCCGTCTCGCCCAGGCGGATCAGCCGGGGGCCGAGGGTGTAGCGGCGCGCGGTGTCCTGGCGGACATAGCCCTGCTGGACGAGGGTACGAACCAGTCGGTGGATGGTCGGCATCGGGAGGCCGGAGGTGGTGGAGAGTTCGCTGAGCGTGGCCACGCCCCCGGAGTCGGCCAGTGCCTCCAGGAGTTGGAAGGCGCGCTCGACGGACTGCACGCCGCCGCCCGGGCGGTCCGTGCCGGTCGTCGAAGCCGGGTCGGGGGTCGCAACCACCTGCGTTCCCTTCACTGTCGGGGAGGAGTGGAGTCCCGGCGACCTCTTCAACAAATCGTTGAAATTCTGTATCGCGGAAACTAGTCTCCACTTTACAGAATCGAACTCGCCGACAGGCGCGTTCCGATCGAGGAAGTTCCCCGGGGAGGTTCCTGCCGGAGCTCCCTTCGCCAGGCTCAACCGTCTTAGGAGTGTCCTGCTCATGGCTGCAGATCAGGGGCCCTCCCCCAGCCTCCGGCCGGGGGTACCCCCAACCGCCTTCCCCGCCGCTCCGGTCGTCACTGTCGCCGGTCCGCACGTCCCCCGGGCGGAGGAGGTGCTCACCCCGGAGGCGATCGCCTTCGTCGCCGGGCTCCATCGCGCCTTCGAGGGGCGCCGGCAGGAGCTGCTGGCCAGGCGGAAGACCCGCCGCGCCGAGATCGCCGCCGCCGGAACGCTGGACTTCCTCCCCGGGACGGCCGGGATCCGGGCCGCGGACTGGAAGGTCGCCGAGGCGCCCCGCGCCCTCCAGGACCGCCGGGTCGAGATCACCGGCCCGACCGACCGCAAGATGGTCGTCAACGCGCTCAACTCCGGGGCGCGGATCTGGCTCGCGGACTTCGAGGACGCCACCTCCCCGACCTGGGAGAACGTGGTCGGCGGCCAGGTCAACCTGATCGACGCCTTCGAGGGCCGGATCGACTTCACCAGCACGGCCGGCAAGGCCTACACCCTCAAGCCCGCCGCCGAACTCGCCACGGTCGTCGTCCGCCCGCGCGGCTGGCACCTGGACGAGAACCACCTGCTGGTCGACGGCGCTCCGGTGGCCGGCGCGCTCGTCGACTTCGGCCTCTACTTCTTCCACAACGCCGCCCGGCTGCTGGCCAAGGGCGCCGAGGACCCGAACTCCGGCCCGTACTTCTACCTGCCGAAGACCGAGAGCCACCTCGAGGCCCGGCTGTGGAACGACGTGTTCACCCACGCCCAGGCCGAACTCGGCCTCCCGTACGGCACGATCCGGGCGACCGTGCTGATCGAGACCATCACCGCGGCCTTCGAGATGGACGAGATCCTCTACGAGCTGCGCGACCACGCGGCCGGCCTCAACGCCGGGCGCTGGGACTACCTGTTCTCGATCGTCAAGAACTTCCGCGACGCCGGCGAACACTACATCCTGCCGGACCGCAACAGCGTCACCATGGCCTCGCCGTTCATGGCCGCCTACACCCGGCTGCTCGTGCAGACCTGCCACCGGCGCGGCGCCCACGCGATCGGGGGCATGGCCGCGTTCATCCCGAGCCGCCGCGACCCGGAGGTCAACGCGGCCGCGCTGGAGAAGGTCAAGGCGGACAAGGACCGGGAGGCCGGCAACGGCTTCGACGGTTCCTGGGTCGCCCACCCCGACCTGGTGCCGGTCGCCCGGGCCTCCTTCGACGCGGTCCTCGGCGAGCGGCCCCACCAGAAGGACGACCCCGGCCCGGCCGAGCCGGTCACCGCCGCCCAGCTGCTCGACATCGCGGGCGCCGGCGGCAACTGCACCCGTGCGGGGCTGCACAACGCCGTCCAGGTCGGCATCCGCTACATCGAGGCCTGGCTGCGCGGACTCGGGGCCGTCGCCATCTTCAACATGATGGAGGACGCCGCCACCGCCGAGATCTCCCGCTCGCAGATCTGGCAGTGGATCCACAACGGGGTCGTGCTGTCCGACACCGGCGAGAAGGCCACCGCCGACCTGGTCCGCGCCCTGGTCGCCGCGGAGCTGGCCGAACTCCGCGCCGAGCTGGGCGAAGAGGCCTACGGTGCCGGCCGCTGGCGGGAGGCCGCCCGGCTCTTCGAACAGGTCGCCCTCGCCGAGGAGTTCGTGGACTTCCTGACCCTCCCCGCGCTGCCCCTGCTGGGCTGATCCCCAGTTGCCCGCCGGCGCCACCACCGCCCTCCGTCAGGGCGAGGTACTCCGGCGGCCCACCCCTGCGTTCCGTACGGCGACGCATCCCTCCGTCCTCTCGTCGCCGTGCGGAACGGTCTTTTCCACGTAAGGAGTTCACCCATGGCGCGCATGTTCTTCAACGGCCAGGCGATGGTCGGCGGCCCCTTCCACGCCAAGGTCGCCGACTCGCTGATCGGGCCGGCCCGAACCGCCCCCGGCTACCGCTTCTTCTCCATCGACCACAGCGGCGGGACGGACGTCTGCCCGGGGCTGCTGGCAGACCCGGAGGCGGACACCGCGATCGAGGGCGAGCTCTACGACATTCCCCTGGAGCGGCTGCGGGACGTCATCCTGCCGGGCGAGCCGCGCGAACTGGAGCTGGGCGTGATCGAGTTGGAGGACGGCTCGGCCTGCCTGTCGATGCTGTTGGCCCGCGGCGAGGTCGAGCGCGGTGTGCATCGCGAGATCACCCACCACGGTGGCTGGCGCGCCTACCTCGCGACGATCGGACGCGAGGCCTGACGGGGAACGGGTCGGCGGCGAACAGCGAACTTCGAACAGATTTCAGATAACGGATTTCAGCGAACAGATGACAACTTTCATCATCTGTTCGCTGAAATCCGTCCGCTCACCGCCCCGACTCCCAGGCGCCCCGCCCCCCCAGGCACGCCGCGGCCCCGGACCCTCGCCGTGGATCCGGGGCCGCGGTCCGTACACCCGCCGGGGTGTACGGAGTCCGGGAGCGCACCGTCCCTGGGCGCCCCCGGAGTCCGGGGTGGGCGTCAGACCGGACGGGCCGCCAGCTCGCGGGCGGCGCGGGCGCAGTCGCGCGCGATCCGATCCTCGTCGACGGTGGTCAGGAGCCCCTTCTCGACCACCGCGTTGCCGTTGACGAACAGCACCGACAGCGGCGGCAGCGCCCCGAAGGTGAGCGCGGCGACCGGGTCGGCGATGGACGAGTGCATGATCCCGTCGACCTTCCACAGCGCCAGGTCGGCGAGCTTGCCGGCCTCGATCGAGCCGATCTCGTCCTGCCGGCCGAGCACCCGGGCGCCTCCCATGGTGCCCAGGCGCAGCGCCTGCCGCCCGGTCAGCGCGGTGGGGGAGCCGTGCAACCGGTTGATCAGCAGCGCGTTGCGCAGCTCCGTACCCAGCTCGCCGGACTCGTTGGAGGCGGTGCCGTCGACGCCGAGCCCGACCGGTACGCCGGCCCGGAGCATGTCGGGAACCCGGGCGATCCCGGCCGCCAGGCGGGCGTTGGAGGAGGGGCAGTGGGCGACGCCGGTTCCGGTCTCGGCGAACTTGGCGATGTCGGAGTCGTTCATGTGCACGCAGTGCGCCATCCAGACGTCCTCGCCGAGCCAGCCCACCGACTCGAAGTAGTCGGTCGGCCCCATGCCGAACAGCTCCTTGCAGAACTGTTCCTCCTCGGCCGTCTCCGAGCCGTGGGTGTGCAGCCGGACGCCCTTGCGGCGGGCGAGTTCGGCGGACTGGCGGAGCAGGTCGGTGGAGACGGAGAAGGGCGAGCAGGGCGCCAGGGCGACGTGCAGCATCGAGCCGAAGGAGGAGTCGTGGTACCGGTCCACGGCGGCCTCGGAGGCGGTCAGGATGTCGTCCAGGTCCTCGACCGCGTGGTCCGGCGGCAGTCCGCCGTCCTTCCGGGAGCGGTCCATCGAGCCGCGCAGCGCGGTGAACCGCAGTCCGAGTTCCCGGACGGCCTCGATGGAGGCGCCGAGGACGTCTCCGCCGTCCTTCGGGAAGACGTAGTGGTGGTCGGCGGCGGTGGTGCAGCCGGACTTGAGCAGTGCGGCGGCGGAGCCCTGGCCGGCGGCGTGCACGAGCTTCTCGTCGATGCGCGCCCAGGTCGGGTAGAGCGCGACCAGCCAGTCGAACAGGATGTGGTCCTGGGCCAGGCCGCGGGTGATCCACTGGTAGAAGTGGTGGTGGGTGTTGACCAGGCCCGGGGTGACCAGGTGGCCCTCGCCGTTGATCCGGCGCACCACGTTCTCCAGCCACGCGGGGGCGGGGCCGTCGCCCACCGCCTCGATGGTGTTGCCGAGGATGACCACGTGGCCGCGGGCGTACTCGGTGTCGTTCGCGTCCACGGTGGCGATCGCGACGTTCTCGATCACGATCCGCCGGTCGGCGGGCGGGGGCTGGACTGCCATGGTGTGACTCCTAGGGGGAGGGCCGGGTGGGGCGCGCACCGCATGGCGCACGCCCCGTCCCGCGCTGGTCAGGACGGTGTCACCGTCGGAACGGTCGGAACGGTCGGAACCGCCGGAACCGTCGCGCCGGGGGCCTGGCCGGACCCGGACCGGCGGGCGGCCCCGACATGGTGGAAGAGCAGGTTGAGCAGGACGGCCAACACGCAGCCGGCCGAGATTCCCGAGTGCATCAGGGTCCGGACGGCCTCCGGGAAGGAGTCGTAGAACGTCGGTACGGCGATCGGGACGATGCCGACACCGAGCGAGACCGACACCAGGATGGTGTGCGAGCTGGACTCCATGCCGGCCTCCGCGAGGGTGCGGATGCCGCTGGCCGCGACCGTGCCGAAGAGCACGATCCCGGCGCCGCCGAGGACGGGCTGAGGAACCACGGAGACGACCGAGCCCAGCACGGGGAAGAGCCCCAGCAGGACCAGGATGCCTCCGCCGGCCGCGACCACGAAGCGGCTGCGGATCCGCGTCAGCGCCACCAGCCCGATGTTCTGGGCGAAGGCACTGGCGGCGAAGCCGTTGAAGACCGGACTGAGCGCGGTGGCCAGGCCGTCGGCCCGCAGGCCGGCGGCGAGGGTGGGTTCGTCCGCCTCGCGGTCGACGATCTTGCCGAGGGCGAGCATGTCGGCGGTGGACTCGGTCATCGAGACCACCATGACGATGCACATCGAGACGATCGCGGCGGCGTCGAACACGGGCGCGCCGAAGTGGAACGGGGAGGGGAGCGCGAAGACCTTCGCGTCCTGGACCGCGCCGAAGTCGGCCAGCCCCAGCGGGAAGGCGATCAGGGTGCCGAGCGCCAGACCGATGAGCAGGGACAGCTGCTGCCAGAAGCCGCGCAGCAGCCGGTTGCAGAGCACCACCGCGACGAGGGTGATCGCGGCGAGGCCGATGGCCCGTGTGGAACCGTACCCGGGGGCGCCCGGCGAGCCGCCGCGCGCCCAGTTGACCGCCACCGGAAGCAGGGACACCCCGATGAGGGTGATCACGGTGCCCTGGACGACCGGGGGGAAGAACCGGATGAGCTTGCAGAAGTACGGCGCCGCGAGGAAGCACAGCAGCCCCGCGACGATCACCGCTCCGAAGATCACGGGAAGGGCGTCCTTCGGGCCGTGCTCCTTGGCGATGGCGATCATGGGCGCGACCCCCGCGAAGGAGACGCCGTTCACGAACGGCAGTCGCGCGCCGATCCTCCAGATGCCGAGCGTCTGGAGGAGGGTGGCCAGTCCGGCGGTGAACAGGCTGGCCGAGATGAGCAGGGCGAGTTCGGCGGGCGAGAGCCCGACGCCGGCGCCGACGATGAGCGGGGGTGCGACGACTCCCGCGTACATCGCGGCGACGTGCTGGAGTCCGGTGGAGAACAGCTTCACCGGGGGCAGCAACTCGTCCACGGGGTGGGTTCCGGGCCGGGCCGACTCGCCGGGGAGGTGGGCCGACGCGCCGTCCGGGTCGTGCGTTCTTGCCGGGGTGGATCCGCCGTCTGTACTGCTGGTGCTGCTGGGTGCCATGTCGAGCCCCTCTTGTGCCCGTGGCTCCCGGCGCGCCCGTGGCGCTGGAGTGCGGCTGGTGCCGGTGTGACCGAGGGCGGGACGGCGGTGCAAGGATCCCTCGGCCGGTCCCTCCAGTGCCCCGGGCCGGCCGCCGCGAGGCAGACACGAACTCCGGTGGGTGGGGGTGGGATGGAGAAACCGCTGGAGCGGGTGGATCGGGTGGAGCGGATGGAAGCAGCGGAGCGGGCGGAGCGGCCCGCCCGGACCCGACCGGCCCACGGGGGCCGGAGGGTGCGGCGATTCCGGACGGCGTCCACCTGGTGGGGGAGGTCAGGCGACCGGGATGACCGGGACGACGCCCTCGCGGTGCACGGTGCCCTCGATCAGGCCGTACATGCGGTCCGCGGCGAAGTAGACCTCGTTCTCGTTCTTGAGGCCGAACGGTTCCAGGTCGACCAGGAAGTGGTGCTTGTTCGGCAGTTCGAGGCGGACCTCGTCCACCTCGGCGCGGTTGTCGAGGACCCGGGTGCCCATCGCGTGCAGGGTCTGCTGCAGCGAGTAGGAGTAGGTCTCCGCGAACGCCTCCAGCAGGTGCCGCTTCACCTGGGTGTAGGAGCGGTTCCAGTCGGGCTGGGCCTCGCCGTCCCGCCCGCCGTAGCCGAACCTCCAGCGGGCGGTGACCTGGGTGGCGAGGATGCGGTCGTACGCCTCCTGGAGGGTGGTGTAGCCGTCCTTGATGTAGCCCCAGAACTCCGAGTCGGTGGAGTTCAGGACGACGAGGTCCTTCAGGCCGGAGACGACCTGGACGGACTGCCCGTCGTAGACGATCTCGCTGGTGCGGATCTCCTGGCCCTTGCGGACGAAGGAGTGGCCCACCTCCTCCGAACCGATGAAGCGGGCCGAGCTGTCCGGCGTCCGGATCCGCTCCCAGGCGTACTCCTCGATCCGGATCCGGGCGCTGTGCACGACACCGCGCTCGGTGTCGTCGACGAAGTGGCGCGCCAGGAGGATGCCGAAGGCCTCGGCCGACTCGATGCCGTACTGCTTGGCGAAGGCGTAGACGGTGTTCTTGGTGGTGTCGGTGGGGAGGCAGTTGGCGTTCGACCCGGTGAGGTGGACGTCCTCGAACTCGCCGCGGAGCGAGACCGAGACGTTCAGGTCCTTGATCTCGTGCCGGGCGGAGTCGCGGTGGATCCGGACGATGCGGTTCTCCGCCTTGCCGTACTGGTTCTGGCCGAGCACGTGGGCCATGACGTGGCTCCTAAGCTTTTCAAGGTCGGTCCCCTAGCTTCCGCGGTAGACCGAGTATCCGAACGGGTTGAGCAGCAACGGCACGTGGTAGTGGTGCTGTTCGGGCGCGACCGTGAAGACGATCGAGACCTCGGGGAAGAACGGCGGCTCGGCGGAATCGAGCGCGTGGTACGCGCCGGTGCCGAAGAGCAGTCGGACGACCGAGCCCGCCTCCACGGCCGGCAGGTCCTTGACCCGGCCGTCGGAGTCCGTGGCGGAGGTGCCGAGCACCTGCCAGCCACCCTCGGTGCGCAGTGCGAGCTCGACCGGGACGCCCTCGGCCGGCCGGCCGAGGCTGGTGTCGAGCACGTGGGTGGAGATGCCAGTCATGGGTGAAGTGACCTTACTGATGGCGGAAATGATGATGCGTCAGTTATCTCGATGGAAGTCCGGCGAAGTCGGTGCGAGACGGGATGTGACGGAGCGTCAGCTGGTGTCGAGCAGCCGGTCGAGCCGGATGTCGTTGATCTTGCGCAGCTCCTCGCGGACGATCTCCGCCTCGGTGGCGGCGTCGTTGGGGTGGCGCTCGCGCAGGGCGGCGAGCATGCCGACCGCGGTGCGGCCGGTCGCGCAGATCAGGAACACGTGGCCGAACTTGGCCTCGTAGGCGGCGTTGGCCTCGTGCAGTTCGTCGAGGACCGCCTGGTCCACGCCCTGGATTCCGGCCTGTTCGCGCTCGGAGGTGGCGTCGCCGGCCATGGGCTTGCCGATCCGGGCGTGTCCGGCCATCGCGTCGCGCAGGTCCTCGGCGGTCAGCGACGCCATGGCCGACGCGTTGGCGGCGAGCAGGGCCTCGCGGTCGGACCAGGGCTTCGCCGCGGCGACCGCGGCGGCCCAACGGGGGCTGGAGCACACCTCGAGCAGGATCTCTTCCAGCTTCGCGGCGTCGGCCGCGGCGAGGGCGTCAAGGGTGTGGGGGTGGTTGGTCACGAGTGGACCTCCTGAAGAGTGGTGCCACCCGGAAAAGCTAGATCGGCCCCACCCGGCCGTCAACACTTTGTTGAACGGTTGGTGGTTACGTTTTGAACCGGGCCCCGATGTCGGGCCCTTCCGTGTGCGATTCGCCAAGTGTGCCCCGCCGCAGGCCGATCCACTCCTGCCGTGTCGGCGGGGTCACCCGTTCGGAAGCCCCCGGGGCAGGGGGTCGCGCGTGCCCCGGAGGACGTCGAACCGGGGCGTCAGGACGACTTCGCACCGTCCTGGCGGTTCAGGTAGTTTGAGCCGCACCCGCAAGGCGTCGGTCCATCCTGTCCAGCCAGTCCGGGAAACGTCCAGGTCAGCGGCCTGGGCCCGGAACGATCCTCACCAGTCTGTGAGACATGTGTGAGACGGCCGGACCACCAACCGATCACCCGAGCAGGCGATCAAAGGCCGCGGCCGCGACGCGCAGATGTTCCGGGTCGATCGTGACATAGACCCGCTTGGTGAAGGCGGCGTTGGTGTGACCGGCCCAGGCAGCAAGGACCGTGTCCGGGATCCCGCTGGTCGCCAGAAACGTCAGGGCACTGTGACGGGCGTCATAGGGGCGAACCTTGCGGGCGTTGACCTTCCGCATGAGCCGGTAGGTCTGGTAGCGCAGTCGCTCCGAGGTGAACGGTCGGCCCCACTTGTCCACCAGGACGTAGCTCGAGTCCTGAGACGCCTCCCCTGCCCGCAGCTTCTCCGCCGCCTGGCGAGTGTGGAACGAGCGCAGCGCGACCAGCACCGGCGCCGGCAGGGGCAGTACTCGCTCACCAGCCCGGGTCTTCGCCGGCTTCTCGTCGATCTGCGTTCCGACCAGCGTGCGCGTCCACTCGATCCGCAGCGTCCCCGCGGTGAAGTCCACCGCCGTCCACTTCAAACCACAGACCTCGGCAGGCCGAAGCCCAAGCAAGCTCGAGCAAGTTAGGTGTGCTGGAGTGACGGATAGTGCAAGCTCGATCACAGTGATCGACAGCCACGAGAACGGGAGGGCGCCATGGCACTGCACAAGTTGGGCAAGGATCCCGAGTCGCCGGTGAACAACTCGCCGACCCTGTACTACGACGACGAGACGGACAACTACCTCATCCAGGGTTGGAAGGTGCTGGATGGGAAACGGCGTTCCCAGCTGGACCTGCCCGACCACGAGGACGTGGTCGAGTTCCCCAAGCGCATGATGCAGTTCTTCCCGGAGGTGAGCGGTGGCACTGGACCCGACCAGGTTTGATGAACTGCTGAAGCTCGCCAAGCACTCGGCTGTGCACCTGGAGATGCGGGACGGGTACATGCGCTCCGACCCGGCCTTCATCCAGTGGCAGGCAGGGGAGGTGCTCGACCCCGCGGCCTTGTGGCCGCAGTGGTACGAGCTGGTTGGAGAAGCGGTGTCCCGGGGTGTGGTGGTCCGCCGGGCGCGCATTGTCTCTGAACCCCTCAGTGACTACGTGCAGTTCGAGCATGCCATCACCGAGGGGCTCAACCTCGCGGCAGGGGAAGACGTCCGCTGGCTCTCCCGCCGGCAGGCAACGGATCTGGCGTTGCCTGGCAATGACTTCTGGTTGTTCGACGGCAAGCTTGTCCTGGTGAACCACTTCGACGGCGACGGTGAACCCACGGCGCCGGAGTTGGTCGATGATCCGGCCGTTACGGAGCTGTGTGCCACCGCCTTTGCGGCGGTCTGGGAACGAGGCGTACCCCACGCCACGTACACACCGGCACGGTAAGGGCGCCTACGGACCCGTGTCGTCGCAGTACTCCAACACCGAGCAAGCACGGCGGGACCTCGGCCAGCGGTTACGTGAGCTCCGCAAAGACGCGGGCCTCACCGCACGAGCGATGGCCGAGGCCGTCGGGTGGCACGAGTCAAAGTGCTCCAAGCTCCAGAGCGGCCGGACGGTCCCCTCCGACGAGGACATCAGGACCTGGGCCCAACTCTGCGGTGTTCCGGAGGAAGCGGACGACCTGATCGCCACGGTCCGTGCCACGGAGGGTGCCTATATCGAGTGGCGACGCATCGAGCGGGCAGGGCTCAAGCGGGCCCAAGAAGCCGCAACGCCGATCTTCGACCGCACCTCGCGATTTCGCTCGTACTCCTCCTGGCTCATCCCCGGGCATCTGCAAACCGCGGACTATACCCGGGCCGTTCTCCTGGGGACAGCGACGCGACGGGGTCTCTCCCAGGACGTGGAAGAAGCAGTGGCCGTGCGCATGCAGCGCCAGCACGTCCTAAACGAGCGAGGCCGGCTATTCGCCGTGCTGCTTGAGGAGTCGGTCCTCTACAAGCTCATCGGTGGGCCTGAGGTCATGGTCGGACAGCTCGGCCAGCTGGTCACCGCCGGCTCACTCCCCGCGGTCAGCCTGGGCATCATCCCCGACACCGCGGACCGCAGCGGTATCCATCCGGTCGAAGACTTCTGGATCTTCGATGACACGCAGGTCAACGTGGAACTGGTAGCCGCCTGGCTCACCGTCACCCAGCCCGGCGAGATCGCTGAATATGCCCGCACCTTCGCCGAGTTGGCGAGCCTCGCAGTGTACGGGGCAAGCGCTCGGCTGCTCATCACCAAGGCGATCAACGCACTCGGGTGAACCGCGAGCAAGTTGAAGCAAGTTCGTTGAAGCGTCCTACGGCCTGCTCCTACCGTCCAAACGGAAGAGGCAGTGCTGTTTCAAGCCAAGGGACAGGCAGCAAATGACCGAGCTTGAGAATGAAGCGGAGATCCGGCGTGCCCGGCACCAGGAAGCCGAGACAGCGGCCGACGCGCTCCGGACAGCACTGCGGGTGAACCACTTGCCCACCCTGCCGGCGTTGGAAGCGGCACCCGCGGTCGAAGGCCTCCGGGAGGGTGGCTACGTGTACCTGGGCGGGTGCAACGCCAGAACCGCCCAGGCCATCGCGGACGCGCTGCTGCTTCTTGCGCGCTGGACGGGTCGGGTGATCCCCAGCGAGGCCGACGTCCGACTGACCCGCACGGTGTTGGACGAGATCGGGCTCACCGTCCAGACGCCGGCTGAACTGCCGACCCGATACCCCAAGGAGCTACGCGCATGAGCGAGGCCGCGCACGAGCAGGACGCCGCGTTGTTGGTTGTCCCAAAGCAGTCCGCACAGGGGGTGCCCAAGACAGGTCAGGAGGTGGCGCTCGTCAAGACGGGTGAGCTGGTGCGGATCATGTCCGTACACAGCTTCGGCATCTTCGTGAGGCCGCTGCGAGGTGGTCGGGAGCAGATCAAGCGACTCCGCGACCTGGTGCCCCCGGACAATGCTCCCGGCGGGTTCAACCAATGGCAGGCCAGCCGCGGGTAGCCGCACGCCCGGCAGGCTCGAAGCCCTGGAAGCTTTGGCCGGTGTCCTGGACGCGGTTGGGGAGCGGGGAGGCCGTACGCTCGCCGGCACATCGGGCAGCTGCCGCTTGGGAGACTCCCTAGCGTATGACTCTAAGGCCCGTGAAGGTGCCGTCTATTGGGATGCCAGGGGTTTCGACCTCCGGCTCGGGGTTCCAAATGGTGCGCTTCTTCCCGGAATTTCTTATGAGGTCGTTAATCCCGTCTATCCTCTCTTGCGTCATTTCCCCATCGGGATCGGGGGCAATGAGACGCTTAACCGTCCCAGAGGTTTGGGCGAGCCCTCCTGGTGAATTAATGCCACGAGACTCTGCATTCGTCTCCGAAAGCTGTTCAGCAAGTCGCCGAGGAGTATCCTCATGTAGCTCAGGCGTATTGCCTGACGTATTAAACACCACAACGGTCACCTTCAACGATAGGTGAATTTCCTTACCGCTCTCTCCTGGCTTGTCGCGGCGCTTGCGACGACCGCTTCCATTTCGCTCTTTCATGGGCACCCAGTGTGGGCGGCTACATTATAAATCCTGAGTCCGCGGGTTGCAAGAGGAAGAAATTGAAGCAATCCTTGCGGGCATAACCCATCAAGGTGAATCTTGCACTCGGTTGGCCTCCGGATCCCCCTGCAAGTATTGCGAGAGACTCTAGAGAGTGATGGCCTGCGAGAGTGGTCAAAGCTGCCGAGCGGTTAGAGATTTGACAATGTGTCCTGAACCTGAAGTGATCCGACTTGAACGAGAAGAACAGGAAGATCTGGCTATTGCCCTGCTCGCAAGCCGATCCTGGCGAGTCAGGGCAGTCGAGCGGATCGACCTGACTAGCGCCAGTTGGGCGGACCGAAAGCGGTCACTTCATGTTGGGCCGTTAGGAGACTACTTTCATAAACAGGGTCATGATCGGTTCGCGCGCCGACCGGGGGAGGAGACGCCGCGACAAGCCAGCATGTTGTTGCCAGTGGGCAACTTTTCAAAGGGAAACCTCCTGGACTTCAGTGTCACCGTTAACGAGAAGCCAGCCTATCTGCTGCCACGTACAGAGCACGCAAAGATCTACGCAAAGTTCCTCAAGGTTCAGGCATCAGAGGCTAGTCTCTCGCTGGATTCCGATCTCAAGCAGTTTCTTGAATGGATCTTCGCGTTTACGAATGCCGACTGGCAGCGTGTGTGGGGGGACGCGCGCCGGAGTCGATATTCCTCGGCCGAAGAGCGGGACGAGATGGTCCTTCGATACTTATTGGAACAAGGGATTAAGCGATACACGCCTGGCGTGCCAAGCAGCGATGACGTTCGCGACTGGTCGGTAAGAATTGCTCCTATCCGAGATATCGTTTCCTATAGCGTTGGTGCAAACATTGACAGTGCGTCACAGAACCCGCTGTTAGCACTGCCCAAGGTGCCCTTCGCGAGTGGTGTCGATGAAGGAGATATTGCCGATCTACTTGATCGGCTAGTAAAGCTGGTGAAAGACGCGGACCAGCTCTCGCTGAGTAAAACGCCGGCGGGTGAAGCCGCCAAGAGACTAGTCGCGGCATACGCGGGCTACGGATCGTACTGGGATGCCCTGGTTGAATGTGACGCCCCTCTTGATGAGCCGTTTATGATCAAGACACAGGAAAAGCGGGGTCTTCATCTGGCCGAGCCGGGAGAGACTGTTCAGAACGGGCTCGTCCGAGGCAGCAACTGGGCATGGCGAAAAGCATCAAGCCAGCTCGTTGTGGTGGGCGACGCAAAGTCGAACCACGTCAACGTCCGAGTGGCAGACCCAAACGTCGAGCTCTACGCGAAAGGGGTAAGAATCCTCAATGAGCGGTACGAGAAGCACGATCGGGGACCTGACTTTCAGACCGCTACTCCTGAGCTCTTGTCCTTCTATTATTCAGCCCAAAGGGAAGGCGGGCGGCCCCATCGAGTCTGGTTGAATCTTCCCCTGAGAACAAGCTTGTCGGGCTCGACCAGCCGATGGGTCATCCTGCTGATGACTAGCACAGCACTGGTCGCCTTCGCTTCATTTCTATTCCATTGGTTTAATGCGGGTGTCAACCGGACAATAGGGGCGGGAGATGTAGCCGTGATCCTTGTCCCGTCCGCAATCGCGGCCTCGCTTCTGCTGGTAAGAGAGTCATCGACGTTGAATGCTGAGATTACGAAGCGGTGGACGGTGGTTACCGGCTTCATCCTCCTCGCCTTATGGGTCTTTACCATGCTCATGTATGGAGCGAACAAAGTTGACTGGGGTGGGGGCAATAAAATGAGAAGCAGTATGCCTCTGGTCGAATTGGTGGCGGTAGAACGGGTGGTCAGGTAATGGCAGCACCTCACGGACCAACAGATCAACAGCAAAGAAACGCGCGGCTCGACCGATTCCTTTCCCGTGCCGCATTGCTGCTGATTGCTATCTTCCTGGTCATTGTCGGTGTGGGTGCAATCGTCGGCCTGTCCGAGGACTTCGGAGTGGCTGCCGTCGACAACTATCCTCAACTGTATATTGCGACTGCGCTTCTGATGGCAATTGCCGTGGGGCTCGCGATCTGGTCACTGTTTCAGAACGGCGAGAGCAGCGGTAATAGGAACAAGGCCTGGCTTCTCGTTGGGTCTACCGCGGCGTTTGCGATAGGCGTCTTGCTGGTCACGTTCAGTGTCCACCTTGGTGCGACTGGCGGAGGACGACCCAATCTTAGCGACGTATCCGTCAGGCCAAATTCTCTCGTGGAGGTGAGCTTCCACGTGCACGCCGATGGTGTGAAAAACGGCAAGATGATCATTGCTGAAGTTGGCGCATATAGAGACAAGATCCCAGTTGGAAACGATCTAGCCTATCGAGCCGTGCTGCGACCAAACGAGGCAGGCAAGGTCGACGGCACGGTTTCCTTCTCATTGAAGCCAAACGGTGCCAATCGATTGACGATCAGGGCCCGTCCCGATCACGGCACGGCAGACGGGGCGGACTGTGATCCGAGCCAAGCGCAGGAAAAGCTCACGTGTGCGACGGTTCTGTTGCCGGAGTAGATATCGATTGAGGTCAGCGTTCGGTTGGGCTCCTAGTACAGTGACCACCTGTGGGGCGCGGGTGCTGCCCAAGAGTCGACCGCTTGCCTGGCCCCGCGCCTCACCAATGCCCCCTGTGGGGGCACCACGCTCCACTAAGCGGCGCTTCGCGCCTTGATGATCACGGGGTCATTGCGGCCGACGAGGCCCTTCCTGGACTCCTGATGGCCTCAGGGCAGGTCTGTGAGAAAACGTGAGAGAACCGGCCCGCCTGGTGGCACCGGCTCGCTCAACTTGTGCGGTTCATTTGGATGTTGTGCCAGTGGATCCGTCTTGCCGGTTCAGGTAGTTGTACACGGTGAAGCGGCTGACGCCCAGGGCGGAGGCGACGGTCTCCACGCCGTGGCGAACGGTGAAGGCGCCGCGCTCCTCCAGCAGGGCGACGACCCGCTGCTTCTCCAGTCGGTCGAGCTCGGCCAGTGGGCGGCCGTCGAACTGGCGGGTCATCTCGGTGAGCATCCGGTCCAGCGCGCTGCTCAGGTGCGGCAGCCGGACGGCCAGGGCCGGGGTGCCCTCCCACTCCAGGACCACGTCGTCGGGCTTCGCCTCGTCCAGCGGGACGGGCGTCGCGCCGACCGCGGCCAGCAGCGGCTTCACCGCCGCGGCGAGCGGGTGTTCCACGTTCCCGGTCACGGCGTACCGTCCTCCTCGCCCAGAACGCTGACCTGGACCGAGATCCGGGTCGCCCCGGCGTCCAGGGTCTCCCTGAGCAGCTTGGTCACCGCGGCGAGGACCTGTTCGGCCCCGCCTTCGGCGCCGGTGCCGAAGGGGCCGACCGACACGGCCAGGCCGGCCTCGTCGACGACCTTGCGGGCCGCCGAGGCGTGCTCCGGGAACGTGTCCAGTTCGAACGGTTCTGTCGTGAACTCCACCATCAATCGCACGAGGTCACTGTAGCGAGCGGGGGTGCGGGCGGGCAGGGGTCGGGTGATCGAACAGTCCGGCCCCGGGGGTGGGGCGCCCATGAGTCGGCTTCAACAAAATGTTGCGACTCCCTTGACACTCGCTCCGCGGGCCGGAGATGCTTCCACCACACAGAATCCCTATTCCGGATCGTGGAAGTTGCGGATGGCGGAAGAGAGATGAGAGGTGAGCGACGTGACGGCGGCCGCCCAGCACGGCTTCACGGTCAACCTGTCGATCCTGTTCGGCGAACTGCCGCTCCTGGAGCGCCCCGCCGCGGCCGCCGCGGCCGGCTTCACGGCCGCCGAACTGTGGTGGCCCTTCGGAGCGGAACACGGCCCCTCGCAGGCCGAACTGGACGCGCTGCGCAAGGCGTTCACCGACGCCGGCGTACGGCTCAGCGGCCTGAACCTCCTGGACGACCTGAGCCGGGGCGCCCGCGGAACCGTCTCGGTGCCCTCCGAGCGGGACCGCTTCCGCGCCAACGTCCCGGTCGCCGCGGAACTCGCCGCCTCGCTCGGCGCCACCGCGCTCAACGCGCTGTACGGCAACCGGATCCCGGGCGTCGACCCGGCCGAGCAGGACGCGCTCGCGCTGGAGCACCTGGCGCTCGCCGCGCGGGCCGCCCACGGGATCGGCGCGATCCTGCTGATCGAGGCCTTGAACAAGGCCGAGTCGCCGGACTACCCGCTGGTCTCGGCCGCCGCCGCGGTCGAGGTGGTCGACAAGGTCAACGCCGCCACCGGCCTGGGGAACGCCAGGTTCCTCTGCGACCTGTACCACCTGGCCAGGAACGGCGAGGACCCGGCGACGGTCATCGCCACGTACGCCGACCGCATCGGCCACGTGCAGATCGCCGACAACCCGGGCCGCAACGAGCCCGGCACCGGAGACCTGGACTTCGAGGACCTGTTCGCCAGGCTCACGGCCGCGGGCTACACCGGCTCGATCGGCCTGGAGTACCGCCCCTCCACCGGCGTCAGCGCGGACAGCTTCGCGTGGCTGCCGCGCGAGCTGCGCGCCGCCCGGTGACGGAGCCGCTCGGCGGAACCGCTGAGCGCCGCCGCTGAGTGCCGCCGACCGGGACACCGCCGCGGTCGTGCCGCTGCCGTGGTGCCGCTGAGCCGCGTCGCCGACCTCTGCCGTGCCGCGCTGCGCCGCCGACCACCCGACCTCCCGCCCGCACACGTAAGGAACTCGACGCTATGAGCCGCAAGATCGCCTTTATCGGCCTCGGCATCATGGGCAGCCCGATGGCCGCCAACCTGGTCAAGGCCGGCCACCACGTCACCGGCTTCAACCTCACCCGGCCGCCGATCGACGCCCTGGTCGCGGTCGGCGGCCACGGTGCCACCTGCATCGCGGACGCGGTACGGGAGGCCGAGGTGGTCATCACCATGGTCCCGGCCGACCCGCAGGTCGAGCGGGTCCTCCTGGGAGAGGGCGGAGTGCTGGAGAACGCCGCGCCCGGCACCCTGGTGATCGACATGTCCTCGATCACCCCGCAGACCTCGATCAAGGTCGAGGCCGCCGCCAAGGAGAAGGGCGTCCGCACCCTGGACGCCCCGGTCTCCGGCGGCGAGGCCGGTGCCGTCGAGGCCGTCCTGTCGATCATGGTCGGCGGCGCCGCCGAGGACTTCGCCGAGGCCAGGCCCCTGTTCGACGCGCTGGGCACCACGGTCGTCCACGTCGGCCCGTCCGGCGCCGGCCAGACCGTCAAGGCCGCCAACCAGCTGATCGTCGCGGCCAACATCCAGGTGCTCGCCGAGGCCGTCGTGTTCCTGGAGAACGCCGGCGTCGACCTCGCGGCCGCGCTGGACGTGCTCGGCGGCGGCCTGGCCGGCTCCACGGTGCTCAACCGCAAGAAGGCGAACATGCTGGACCGCGAGTTCGCCCCCGGTTTCCGGATCGACCTGCACCACAAGGACATGGGCATCGTCACCGACGCCGCCCGCGCCGTGGGCGCCGCGCTGCCGGTCGGCGCCGTGGTGGCTCAGCTGGTCGCCTCCGCCCGGGCCAACGGCGACGGTTCGCTCGACCACTCGGCGCTCCTGCGTGGCGTCGAGCGGCTCTCCGGGCGCGAGGTCGCGTAACCCACCCGGGGGTTCCCTCGCGGAGCCCCCGGCCCAAGCTCCTCCTGGCGGCGTGTACCCATTCCGGTCGTGCCCGCGCCGCCAGGAGGACTGGTCCGACCGGCGTGCGGGCCGGGGCTCATCCGCCCGCCCGTCGGTCGATCCAAGCCGGTGACGCGTACGTCCCCCAGGGGCACTTCGGTCGTGCCCGGTACGCGTCGCCCGGCCTCCTCCCCGCCGAGGGGAGTCCCCCGTGGGCCGGAAGCGGGACGGGGGAGCGGGCGGGGAGGGGGCGCACCCCTGCGGGCCACCTCGGTCGGCTCCCCTTCGGACCCGAAGCGTCCCGGCCACCCGGCCCGTCCCGGCCACCCGGCCCGTCCCGGCCACCCAGCCGATCCCGGCCGCCCCGGCCCAGGCGCTGGCCCCCCGGTGCGCCCGGGCCCATGCTGGACGCACATCGCAGAACCACCGCCAGACCCGTACGGAAGCGAGGACCGCGCCATGCCCCCCATCCCCCACCAGGGCCATGTGGTCGTCGCCCCCGACAAGTTCAAGGGCAGCCTGGAGGGCTCCGAGGTGGCGGCCCGGATCGCCGCCGGCATCCGGCGTGCCGCGCCCGGTACCGAGGTGCGCGAACTGCCCGTCGCCGACGGCGGGGAGGGCACCCTGGCCGCCGCGCTCGCGGCCGGCTTCAGCCGGGTCCCGGCCAAGGTGGCCGGTCCGACGGGCCTGCCGGTGGACGCCGCGCTGGCCGTCCGGGACGACACCGCCGTGGTCGAGCTGGCGCAGGCCTCCGGCCTCGCCCGGCTGCCCGGCGGCCGCGCCGCACCGCTCGCGGCCGGGTCCTACGGGGTCGGCCAGCTGATCGCCAAGGCGGTGTCGCTCGGCGTCGGGCGGATCGTGCTCGGCCTGGGCGGCAGTGCCGGTACGGACGGCGGCGCCGGCATGGTGCAGGCACTCGGGGTGCGGCTGCGCGACGCCGCCGGCGCCGAACTCCCGCCCGGTGGAGCCGCGTTGCGCGGGCTCGCGGAGATCGACCTCGGCCCGCTGGCCGAGGCGCTGGGCGGGGTCGAGGTCGTGGTGGCCTGCGACGTGGACAACCCGCTGCTCGGCCCGCGTGGCGCCGCGGCCGTCTACGGCCCGCAGAAGGGCGCCGACGGTGCGGACCTGGTGGTCCTGGAGGCGGGGCTGACCCGGTTCGCCGACCTGGTCGCCGAGGCCACCGGGCGGGACGTCCGGGAGGCGCCGGGCGCCGGCGCCGCGGGTGGGGTGGGCTTCGCCGCCCTGGCCCTGCTCGGCGCCACCATGCGACCCGGCATCGAGCTGCTGCTCGACCTGCTGGGCTTCGACGGGGCCGTGCGAGGGGCACGCCTCGTCGTGACCGGCGAGGGCTGCCTGGACGCGCAGACGCTCCACGGCAAGGCCCCCGCCGGGGTCGCCGCGGCGGCCGCCCGGGCGGGGGTTCGGGTGGCCGCCGTGGCGGGTCGGCTGGAGCTCTCCGAGCCCGAGTGGCGGGCCGCCGGCTTCACCGCCGCGATGGCCCTGACCGACCTGGCCGAGCGGCCGGGGGAGAGCATGACCCGGGCCGGCGAGCTGGCCGAACTCGCGGGCGAGAAGCTGGCCGTCGAGCTGCTGTCGGGCTGAGCCCTCGTGCGTTCATCCATTGACGTTTTGTTGAAGCCGGGCCTAGGCTCCCCGCAATCCTTCGCCTCCACCCGTGTCCCCGCGCCTCAACTTCCAGGTTTCGGAGGTCCCCATGCCTTTCGGCCAGCCCACGGTGATCCGCTCCCGCCGGGCGGTCCTGCCTGACGGCGAGCGTCCCGCGGACGTGCTGATCCAGGACGGGACGATCACCCGGACGGCCCCGCACGGCTCGCTCGCGGCCGCCGAGGGCGAGCTCGTCGACCTCGGCGACACCGCCCTGCTGCCCGGCCTGGTCGACACCCACGTGCACGTCAACGAGCCGGGCCGCACCGAGTGGGAGGGCTTCGCCACCGCCACCCGGGCCGCCGCGGCCGGAGGCGTCACCACGATCATCGACATGCCGCTCAACTCGATCCCGCCCACCACCACGGTGGCGGGACTGGCACTCAAACGGAAGACCGCCGAGGGGCAGGCCTGGGTCGACCTCGGCTTCTGGGGCGGCGCCGTCCCCGGCAACGTCGCCGACCTCGAAGCGCTGCACCGGGAGGGCGTGTTCGGCTTCAAGAGCTTCCTCGCCCCCTCCGGGGTGGACGAGTTCCCGCACGTCGAGGCCGAGGACCTGACGGCCGCGCTGGCCGAGCAGGCCCGGATCGGGGCGCTGGCGATCATCCACGCCGAGGACCCGGCCGTGCTCGCCGCCGCCCCGCAGCGATCCGGCGTCCACTACCGGGACTTCCTGGCCTCCCGGCCCGCCGACGCGGAGACCGCGGCCGTCGCCCGGCTGCTCGACACGGCCCGGCGCACCGGTGCCCGGGTGCACGTCCTGCACGTCTCCTCCGCCGCCGTCCTGCCACTGCTGCGGCAGGCCCGCGAGGACGGTGTACGGGTGAGCGCGGAGACCTGTCCGCACTACCTGACGCTCGCCGCCGAGCAGGTGCCGGACGGTGACACCGCCTTCAAGTGCTGTCCGCCGATCCGCGACGAGTCCAACCGGGACGCCCTCTGGGAGGCCCTGGCGAACGGCGAGTTCATCGCCGTCGTCTCCGACCACTCGCCCTCCACCCCCGACCTCAAGCTGCTGCCCGAGTACGGCGGCAGCGGCGACTTCGCGGCCGCCTGGGGCGGCATCGCCTCGCTCCAGCTCGGCCTGCCGGCCGTCTGGACCGAAGCCCGCCGACGCGGCCACACCCTGGCCGACGTGGTGCGCTGGATGTCCGCCGGACCGGCCGAACTGGTCGGCCTCACCGGCACCAAGGGTGCCATCGCCCCCGGCCACGACGCGGACCTGGTCGCCTTCGACCCCGAGGGCGAGTTCGCCGTCCGGGCGAGCGGGCTGCACCACCGCAACCCGGTGACCCCCTACGCGGGCCGGACCCTCACCGGCGCCGTGCGCGCCACCTGGCTGCGCGGCCGCCAGGTGGACCTCGCGGCCCGCCCCCTCGGCCGGCAGCTCGCCCGGCCCCACTCCCTCCCCACCGCCAACACCCCGTCCGTACGCGCCTGAAGGAGAGTCAGTGACCACTGCCGAAAGCCCGAGTGCTCCCTTCACCGAGCTGGTCAACCTGGCCTCCCGACTGCTCGGTGCCGGCGTCGTCGCCACCAACGAGGACACCTTCGCGGACGCCGAGAACCTGCTGGTCGCCAAGCCGGCCGAGTTCCGCCCGCACACCTTCGGCCACAAGGGCCAGATCATGGACGGCTGGGAGTCCAAGCGCCGTCGCGGAGTCTCCGCCGAACGGCCGCACCCCACGGACGAGGACCACGACTGGACGATCGTCCGGCTCGGCGTCGCCGGGGTGGTCCACGGCGTGATCGTGGACACCGCCCACTTCACCGGCAACTACCCGGAGTCCGCCTCGGTCGAGGCCGCGTCCGTCCCCGGCCACCCCTCGCCCGAGGAACTCCGGGACGCGCGGTGGACCACGATCGTGCCGCGCACCGCGCTGAAGGGCGACACCGCCCACGAGTTCGCCGTCGCGGACGGCACCCGCTACACCCATGTGCGGCTGAACATCTTCCCGGACGGCGGCGTCGCCCGGCTGCGGGTGCACGGCGAGGTGCTGCCCGACCCCCGCGAACTGGACGGCCTCACCTTCGACCTGGCCGCCCAGGAGTACGGCGGCGTGGCCGAGGCGGCCTCCGACCGCTACTTCTCCTCCCCGCACAACCTGAACGCTCCCGGCCGCGCCACCGTCATGGGCGACGGTTGGGAGACCAGGCGTCGGCGCGACAAGGCCAACGACTGGGTGCAGATCGCCCTGGCCGGGGGCGGTGAGGTCCTGGCCGCCGAAGTGGACACCTCCTGCTTCGTCGCCAATGCCCCCGGCTGGGCCGACCTGGTCGGCTTCGACGCCTCGACCGGGGCCGACCCGGCCGACGGCCCGTGGTTCGAACTCCTGCCCCGCACAAGGCTCCAGCCCGACACCCGGCACCGCTTCCGGCTCGACGCCGGCCGCCCGGTGACCCATGTGCGCATCAACGTCTACCCGGACGGCGGCCTGGCCCGCCTCCGGCTCGCCGGCCGCCTCACCGAGGCCGGCCGCACGGCCCTCGCACTGCGCTGGTTCAACGCCCTCCCGGCCGCCGAGGCCGTCGCGGCCCTCACCGGGGCCGGTGTCGCCGCCGAGGAGGCCGCCGCGCTGACCGCCGCCCGCCCGGTGGCCGACCCGGCGACGTCCGCGACCGTCGTGCGGAGCCTGCTCGGCGGCTGACGGCGCTGCGGATGGCTCGTCGGAAGCCCGACCGAGCAGAGATATGACGAAGCGTCAGTTCTCCCTCCACGCACCGCCCTCATTGACACCCGAAGGACCCTCCATGCCCAAGATCCTGACCACGGAGTCCGCCTGATCGACAACATCGCGGGCTCCCTGACCCAGGTCTCGCGCGACGACGTGGTGGAGAAGAACCTCGCCCACTTCCACGCGGCGGACGAGGAGTACGGCGCCCGGCTGGCCGCTGCCGTCGCCAGGCTGCGTGCGGGCGACGAGGCCTGATGCCGACCACCGCTCGACCCTTCGACCGCACCACCCCCCGCACGGCCGCCGGGCCCCACGCCGGGGGGCCGTGCGAGGGCCCCTCCGCCGGGGCAGTGGGGGAGGGGCCCGTCGTGATCGGCGGGGCAGCGGAGCCGGAGACCCGTCGGTCCCGTGAGGGACGCCTGGGTCTGCACGGTGGCAACGACCGGAACGTGCCGCACTGCTGATCCCCGGTGACCGGCCGGTCCGGCGGGTGGTCTCCACGGATTGTTCACGGATATTCACGGACGGGAGCCGTCGGAGCCACCGGGTCGATAGGCTGGTGCGTGCCCGCGGTCGCTCCGTGGGGGGACATCGGAAGGGGACGACATGTCGACACCAGCCCCGGGTCGTCACGCCGCTTTGGACCAGGGTCCGGCGGGCCCGTTCACCTCCCTCCAGCACGCCCTCAGACTGCTGGAGGCGGTCGATCGCCACCCCGACGGCGCCACCCTGGTGGCCCTCGCCCGGGAGACCTCGCTCGGGCTGCCCACCGTGCGGCGGCTCGCCGAGATCCTGGAGGTGGAGGGCTACCTCCAGTGCCAGGACGGCGGGTGGCTGCTCGGCGGCACCTTCGCCCTGCTCGGCCAGCACAACCGGGAGCAGCTGGTGAAGGCCCGGCTCAACCGCAAGCTCGCCGAACTCCGGGACGAGTTGGGCGCCGCGGTGTACTTCAGCCGGTACCACGACGGCGAGTTGTCGGTGGAGGCGGTCTCGGCCGCCGACTACGCGCCGGCCGTGCAGGAGTGGGTGGACTTCCGGGCCACCGCGCACGCCAGCGCGATCGGCAAGTGCCTGCTCAGCCAGTTGGACGTGGATGCCCGGCGGGACCACCTCTCCCGGCACCCCGTCGCCCGGCTCACCTCCCGCACCGTCACCGACGCCGACCAGCTGATGCACCGGCTGGAGCGGCAGCCGGCCACGGTGCCGGTGCTGGACATCCAGGAGTACGCGCTCGGCACGGTGTGCGCGGCGGTGCCGATCACGGCGGGCAGCACGGTCGGCTGTCTGGCCACCTCGATGCCGGCGGACAGCATCCACAGGCTGAAGGCCGCCGCCGAACTGCTGGCGGCCCGGGCGGCGCCGCTGATGCTGGCGATGGCGGTCTGACGGGAAGCCGACGGTCGCGCACATGAGTTCGACGAGGCCCCGCCGGGAAGCCGGTGGGGCCTCCCGCGTTTCCCGTGGCGTTCGCCGATGCACACCACTTATTAGACTCGATGTCGATAAGGGCTGCCGAAACCCTTGTCCTGGCGGCTACCCGCGAGTACGTTTCCCTGGAGCCGAGCCGCCGCCCCCAGGTCAGGAGGGCCTGCCATGCCCCGTTCCACCCCCGTCCCCGCCCTCGCCGCCCCCGCCGCGCGCGTGCACGACGGCCTCGTCCTGGAACCCCGGGACGTCCGCTTCGACTGGGCCCAGCTGCCGCTGCACTGGATCCCGGACGAGCCGATGGCCACCCACGTCATCAACGTGCTGCACCTGCTGCTGCCCGAGGGCGAGCGGTGGTTCGTCAAGGTGTTCAAGGAGGCGCTGCCGCTCATCCGGGACGAGCAACTGCGCGAGGAGGTCCTCGGGTTCATCGGACAGGAGGCCATCCACGCCGAGGCGCACCAGGAGGTCCTGGACCACCTGCTCGGCCAGGGGCTCGACCCGAGGCCGTACGTCCGGCAGATCTCCTGGCTGTTCCAGCGCGTCCTCGGCGACAAGCCGGGGCTGACGCCGGCTCGGCAGCGCGAGAACGTCATCGAGCGGGTCGCCTTCATCGCGGCGATCGAGCACTTCACCGCTTTCCTCGGCAACTGGGCGCTCAACTCCCCGGGCCTGGACCGGGCCAAGGCCGACCCGACGATGCTGGACCTGCTGCGCTGGCACGGCGCGGAGGAGGTCGAGCACCGCAGCGTCGCCTACGACCTGATGGTCCACCTGGACCCGGGCTACCTGCGCCGGGTGCGCGGGATGGCGATGTCCGGGCCGCTGCTGGTCCACCTCTGGGTGCGCGGAGCGCGCTTCCTGCTCGCCGCCGACCCCACCCTGCGGGGGCGGCTCAAGCCGACCTGGCGGGAGGCGGGCCGCATCGCCAAGCGCGGACTGCTGCCGGACCCGGTCAAGTCGATCCGCTCCGGGCTGCGTTACCTGCGGCCGGGCTACCACCCGACCCAGGAGGGCTCGTCCAGCCAGGCGCTGGGCTACCTCGCCACCTCCCCGGCGGCCCGCGCGGCCGCCGGGCGCGGGTGACGAGCGGCAGATGACAGATGACGGCTCACGGATGACGGATGACGGATGACGGGCTTCAGCGAACAGAAAGCGTCATCTGTTCGCTGAAATCTGAAATCTGAAACCCGTCAGCCGCCCGCCGCCCGCCGTCAGCCGTCAGCCGTCCCGCCCGCCACCCGCTCCCCACCCCGAGGACCCCGCCGGATGGACCTGTTCACCCCGCCCCCCGACCTCTACGGCCGCCCCCGCGCCGATGGCTTCATGCGCCGGCTCACCGCCTTCGGCGACTGCTACAGCCCGGCCCTCGGCGGCCCGCTGCTGCGCCGCAACCCCCGCCGTCCGCTCAGCCGCCCCACCCCGCTGCTCCAGCTGGTCGTCGTCGAGCGCCGCCAACCGGCCGTCGACGTCGTGGAGCTGCGGCTCGCCGACCCCTCCGGCGGCCCGCTGCCCGGCTGGCAGCCCGGCGCCCACCTGAGGTTCGTCCTGCCCTCCGGCCGCGAGCGCCACTACTCCCTCTGCGGTGACCCGGCCGACCGCACCACCTACCGCATCGCCGTCCGGCGGCTGCCCGAGGGCGGCGGCGGATCCGTCGAGGTCCACGACGCCCTGCACCCCGGCGCGCGGCTCGCCGCCCGCCGCCCGCGCAACGGCTTCGCCTTCTGTGCCGAGCCCGCCGTCCTCCTGCTGGCCGGCGGCATCGGCATCACCCCGCTGCTCCCGATGGCCCGCGAGGCGCAGCGGCACGGCCTGGACTGGCGCCTGGTCCACGTCGGTCGCAGTGCCGACACCCTCCCGTACACGGACGAGCTGCGCGCCCTCGACCCGCGCCGGGTGGTGCTGCGCACCGACGACGAGCACGGCGGCGTCCCCACGGGAGCCGAGCTGCTCGCCCACGCCCCGCGCGGCGCCGCCGTCTACTGCTGCGGCCCGGCGCCGATGCTCACCGCCGTGCAGCGCGCCCTGGACGACTCCCCGGCCGCCGCCCTGCACTTCGAGCGCTTCGGTGCGGCCCCGGTCGTCGACGGCGAGCCGTTCGCCGTCCGCCTCGGCACCGACGGTCCGGCCCTGGACGTCCCCGCCGGCCGTTCCGCCCTGGACGTGCTGCGCGAGGCCCGCCCCGACCTCCCGTACTCCTGCCACCAGGGCTTCTGCGGCACCTGCGAGGTCCGCGTGCTGGCCGGCTCGCCCGACCACCGGGACCGCCGCCTCACCCCCGAGCAGCGCGCCGCCGGCGCCCTGCTGCCCTGCGTCTCCCGGGCCGCCGAGGGCGAGACCCTCGTGCTCGACCTCTAGACCCTCGTGCTCGACCGCCAGAAGGAGCCCAGCCATGGCGACAGCGCCCCCCGCCTTCCGCTACACCGAGCACGACCTCGCCCGCTTCCGCGAGATCCAGCAACTCGCCTACGACTGCGCCGAACAGGTGGCCGCCTGGATCGAACCCGGCGTCACCGAGCGGCAGGCCACCGCCGAGCTGCGCCGCCGACTGGTCGCCTCCGGGGTGCAGGACTTCTTCCACGTCCCCTTCGCCTGGTTCGGTGACCGGACGGCGTTCCGGCACTTCCACACCCCGCTGCAGTTCTTCGCCGGCAACCGCCGCCTGGAGACGGGCATGCCGTACGTGCTGGACTGCGCGCCCGTGGTGGACGGCTACACCGCCGACATCGGCTACGGCGGCAAGGTCGGCGAGAACCGGGTCTGGGACCGTCTGGCCGCCGACCTGAAGGTCTACCGCCGGCTGATCCTCGAGGAGGTGCGGGCCCGCAAGCCGCTCGCCGAGGTGTACGCGGCGGTGGACGCCCAGATCGCCGCGCACGGCTACGACAACCGCCACCAGGTCTACCCGGGCCGGGTGATCGGCCACCAGGTCACCCGCAACACGGCGCGCGGCCCGGCCGGCGTGAACCTCTTCGGCTTCGGCGTGCGCACCCTCCAGACCCTCGGCCGCGAGCTCATCTCCGAGCGCCTGCACGGCCGTTCACCGCTCTGGGCGGACGGCCGGTCGTCCCGGCACGCGCCCACCCCGGGCCTGTGGGCGGTCGAGCCGCACATCGGCTTCCGCGGTGTGGGCATCAAGTTCGAGGAACTGCTGGTGGTCACCGAGGACGACGCCTACTGGCTCGACGACGACCTTCCGCACGTCCGCCGCTGGACCGCCGAGACCGAGTCGGCCGCCACGGCCCCGACCGCCGCCGCGCCGACCGCCGCCGCGCCGACCACCGCCGCGCCGACCACCGCCGCCCCGACCGCCGCCGCGCCGACCACCCTGGAGGCCACCCGATGACGAGCCGCCCCCCGCACGCGGACATCCGCCGCCGGACCGTCCGCTCCGGCGGCCTCCCGCTCGCCGTCTTCGAGCAGGGCGACCCGGCCGCCCCCACCGTCCTCCTCGTGCACGGCTACCCCGACAGCCACGTCGTCTGGGACGACATCGCCGCCGACCTCGCCCGCGACCACCACGTGGTCCGCTACGACGTGCGCGGCGCGGGGGAGTCGGCCGCCCCCGCCGACCGGTCCGGCTACCGCCTGGAGCACCTCGCCGAGGACCTGTTCGCCGTCGCCGACGCCGTCAGCCCGGACCGCCCGGTGCACCTCGTCGCCCACGACTGGGGCTCGATCCAGTCCTGGGAGGCCGTCACCGCGCCCGGTGCCGAGCGCCGGATCGCCTCGTACACCACCCTGTCCGGCCCCAGCCTGGACCACATGGGCCACTGGCTGCGCCACCGGCTGCGCCGCCCCACCCCCCGCCACCTCGGGCAACTGCTGCACCAGGGCCTGCACTCCTGGTACATCACCGCCTTCCACCTGCCCTACCTCGCCCCCGGCATCTGGCGCCTCGGCCTGGCCCGGGCCTGGCCGCGGGTGCTGCGCGACCTGGAGCACGTCACCCCGCGCGCCGACCACCCGCAGTCCACCCTGCGCCGCGACGCGGTCCGCGGCATCGAGCTGTACCGGGCCAACTTCCGCCCCACCCTGGGCAGTCCGCGCGAGCGGCCGACCGAGGTGCCGGTCCAGCTGATCACCCTCACCCGGGACCGCTACGTCGGCACCTACCTCTCCGAGGGGCTGGAGCGCTGGGTGCCCGAACTGACCCGCAGGACGTTGCACGCCGGCCACTGGTCGGCGCTGCTGGAGAAGGGGGCCACCGTGGCCGGGATGGTCCGCGAGTTCACCACCCGCATCGAGACGGGCCGGGCCCGACCGGCCGAGGGGGACGGCCGGCTGGTCGTGGTCACCGGCGGCGGCAGCGGCATCGGCCGGGCCACCGCGCTCGCCTTCGCCGAGGACGGCGCCCGGGTGGTGGTCTGCGACCTCGACCTCGCGGCCGCCGAGCGCACCGCCGAACTGGCCTCGCTGATCGGGCCGAAGGCGCACGCCTACCGGGTGGACGTCTCGGACGGCGCCGCGATGGACGCCTTCGCGCAGACCGTCGCGGCCGAGCACGGGGTGCCCGACGTGATGGTCAACAACGCCGGCATCGGCCACTCCGGGACGTTCCTGCAGACCACCGAGAAGGAGTGGCAGCGGGTCCTGGACGTCAACCTCTGGGGCGTGATCCACGGCTGCCGCGCCTTCGGCGGCCTGATGGCCGACCGTGACCAGGGCGGCCACATCGTCAACGTCTCCTCGGCCGCCGCGTACCTGCCCTCCAAGGCGCTCACCGCCTACGCCACCAGCAAGGCCGCGGTGTTCATGCTCTCCGACTGCCTGCGCGCCGAGTTCGTCGGCCACGGCATCGGCGTCTCCACGATCTGCCCCGGCATCGTCAACACCAACATCACCCGCACCTCCACCTTCTCCGCCACCACCTCCGACGAGCAGGCCGCCAAGCAGGCCCGGGCCGCTAAGCTCTACGCCCGCCGCGGCTTCCCCCCGGAGAAGGTCGCCGCCGCGATCCTCACCGCCGTCCGCACCGGAAAGCCCGTCGTCCCCGTCACCCCGGAGGCCAAGGCCGCCCGCTTCCTCTCCCGCCTCAGCCCCGGCCTGCTGCGCCTGGCCGCCCGCCTCAACGTCACCTGACGCGGGCCGCCGGTCGGGGCCGCTCCGGGTGGCCCGAGGGGGCCGCCCGGGGCTGTGAGAGGATCGAGGCCCATGGAGATGACAACGGCTCTGTGGTCCTTCGCCCTCGTCGTGGGGCTGCTCACGCTCACGCCCGGGCTCGACACCGCGCTGATCCTGCGGACCTCGGCGTTGGGGCGCCGCCGGCAGGCGTGGGGGGTCGTGCTGGGGATCCAGACCGGGACGCTGCTCTGGGGGACGCTGACCTCGGCCGGCGTGACGGCGCTGCTGACCGCCTCGCAGGTCGGGTACGAGATCCTGCGCTGGGCGGGCGCGGCCTACCTGGTGTGGATGGGCATCGGGATGCTGCGCAGCCGCGGCGGCGAGGCGTCGGCCGAGGAGGAGCCGCAGGACGGCGGGTTCGCGCACGGCTGGCGGCGGGGCACCCTGACCAACCTGCTGAACCCCAAGGTCGGGGTCTTCTACGTGGCCGTGCTGCCGCAGTTCATCCCGGCCGGGGCCCCGCACTTCGCCGCCGGCGTGGCGCTGACCTGCGTGCACGTCGTGGAGGGCCTGCTCTGGTCGACGGTCCTGGTGGGCTTCGCCCAGGTGCTGCGCGGCTGGCTGCGCCGGCCGGCCGCCCGGCGGCTGATGGACCGGGTGACCGGCGCGGTCGTGGTGGGCTTCGGTGTGAAGCTGGCGCTGACGGACTGATCCGTCCGCCGGCGCCGGGCCGGAGGCCTCAGCGGCCGAGGCGCTTCAGCCCTTCCGCGAGTTCGTCGGCGTTCATGCAGATGTGCAGGTCGACGGTGGCGTTCAGCCGGTCCCAGAACGGCTCGGCGATCGACGGCAGCGAGGCCTCGTCCGCGACGTCGACGACCATGACCATGCCGCGACGTCCGTTGCGGGTGAGGAAGTAGGCGGCTTCCGGCTTGAGTTGGGCCAGGACTTGCTGGATCCCTTCCGCCATCGCTCCGTCGCTGATCAGCTTGTTCGAGGTCGCGGTGTCGAGTTCGACCTCCAGCAGGGCGCGCATGATCCCCGCTCCTTCCCCGGGCTCGGGGTGAGTCCGCAACTCCAGCCTCCCGCCGTGCCGGTGGCCACGCAACGTGAGTGGCGCTCGGGCGCTCCCGCCTCAGGCCGCGTGGGGACGGGGTGTCGGGCCCTCGGCCGTGCCCGCCTCCTCGCCCTCGGTTCCCGTGCGCGACAGGCCGTGGTGGTCGGGCCCGTCGTGGTGGATCGTCCCGGCGCGGTGGTCGGGCCCGTCGTGGTGGATCGGCCCGTCCGAGGCGCTCAGCGGCAGGCAGCTGCCGCCCCGCCGGTGGGCGACGATCTCGGCGGCGACGGACACCGCCGTCTCCTCCGGGGTGCGCGAGCCGAGGTCCAGGCCGATCGGGGAGCGCAGCCGGGCCAGTTCGGCCTCGGTGAGCCCCGCCTCGCGCAGCCGGGCCACGCGCTCCCGGTCGGTGCGGCGCGAGCCCATCGCGCCGACGTAGCCGACCGGCAGCCGCAGGGCGCGCTCCAGCAGCGGGATGTCGAACTTGGCGTCGTGGGTGAGCACGCAGAGCACGGTGCGTCCGTCGATCCGGCCGAGCTGGGAGTCCAGGTAGCGGTGCGGCCAGTCGACCACCACCTCGTCGGCGTCGGGGAAGCGACGGACGGTGGCGAAGACGGGCCGGGCGTCGCACACGGTCACGTGGTAGCCCAGGAACCTGCCGATCCGCACCACCGCGGCCGCGAAGTCGATCGCCCCGAACACCAGCATCCGCGGCGCCGGCACGTACGAGTCGACGAAGCAGGTGACGGTGCCCTGCCGGTGTTCGTCGCAGGGGCGTCCGTCCAGGCCGAGCACCACCCGGCCGGTGTGTCCGGCCTCCAGCATCGCCCGGGCCTGGGTGACGATCGCCCGCTCCAGGCCGCCGACCGTGGAGGGCGTCGGCGAGAGCGCGCCGGCGACGTCGTCGGCGGTGACCGCCAGGGTGGCCCCGACCAGGGCGCCCGGCCCGACGATCACCCGCACCAGCGCCACCGGCGTGCCGGCCGCGATGTGGGCGATCCCGGTGTCCAGTCCGGCGTCGGCGCCCGGCACCACCGGCTGGACGAACACGTCCAGGACGCCGCCGCAGGTCAGACCCACCGCGAAGGCGTCCTCGTCGCTGTAACCGAAGCGCTCCAGCACCGGCTCGCCGCTCGCGATGGCGGCCTGGCAGAGCTCGTAGACCGCGCCCTCGACGCACCCGCCGGAGACGCTGCCGACGACCTCGCCGTCCGCGTCCACGGCCAGCGCCGCCCCGGGGTCGCGCGGAGCGCTGCCGGAGACGCCGACCACGGTGGCCACGGCGAAGGCCCGCCCGGACGCGTGCCAGGCCCGCAGCTGCTCGGCGATGTCCTGCATGGGGAGGCTCCTTACACGGTTTCGACAGTAGCGGGAGACGCCGCCGTACGGGAAACGATCCCGTACGGCGGCGGTGGTGGCCAAGGCGTTCGGGGAAGCCGGCGGTACCCCGTCGAACCGACGGCGCCAGCTCGACGGAGCCGCCCGACGGAGCCGCCCGACGGAGCCCGCCCGAGGGCGCCCCCGATCGGCGGCGCGGGGCGGACCGGCTAGTGCACGCCCAGCCAGGACTTGACCGGCGTGATCGCGAAGTACACCACGAACACCGCGGTGAGGATCCACATCAGCGGCCCGGGCTCGCGCCAGCGCCCCACCCCGGCCTTGATGACGGTGTACGAGATGACGCCGGCCGCGACGCCCGCCGTGATGCTGTACGTGAACGGCATCAGCGCGCAGGTGAGGAAGGCCGGGACGGCCACCTCGCGGTCGGACCAGTCGATGTGCCGGGCCTGGCTCATCATCATCGAGCCGATCACGACCAGGGCGGCCGAGGCGACTTCGACCGGGACGATCCCGGCGATCGGCGAGAGGAACAGCATCAGCGCGAAGAGGGCGCCGGTGACGGTCGAGGCGAGTCCGGTGCGGGCGCCGTCGCCGACGCCGGTGGCGGACTCGACGAAGACGGTCTGCCCGGAGGCGCCCGCCAGGCCGCCGACCGCGCCGCCCGCGCCGTCGATGAACAGCGCCTTGGACAGCCCGGGCATCCGGCCCTGCCGGTCGGCCAGTCCGGCCTCGGTGCCGACGCCGATGATGGTGGCCATCGCGTCGAAGAAGCCGGCCAGCACCAGGGTGAACACCGCGACCGAGGCGCTGATCGCGCCCATGCCGTGACCGCCGAAGGCGCCGAACAGGTCGATGTGGCCGAACAGGCCGAAGTCGGGTGCGGAGACCGGACTGCCGGGCCAGACCGGTACCGAGTTCCTCCACGCCGCGGCCGGCACGTGCGCGGCCCGGTTGACGATCACCGCGAGCACGGTGCCGCCGGCGACGCCGATCAGGATCGTGCCGCGGACGCCGCGCGCCATCAGCACGAAGATCGCCAGCAGGGTGACGCAGAAGACCAGCACCGGCCAGCCGGCCAGCTCGCCGGTGGGGCCGAGCGAGAGCGGGGTGGGGCCGCCGGTGTGCATGAACCCGGCCTTGTAGAGGCCGATCACCGTGACGAACAGGCCGATGCCGATGGTGATGGAGTGCTTGAGCGGCAGCGGGATGCCGTTCATGATCCGCTCGCGCAGCCCGGAGACGACCAGCAGCACGATCAGCAGGCCGTAGATCACGCACAGGCCCATGGCCTGGGCCCAGGTGGTGTGCGGGACGACCAGTGCGGAGACGGCGCCGGAGACGGAGAGGCCCGCGGCGAGGGCGAGCGGCACGTTGCCGACCAGGCCCATCAGGACGGTGGTGACGGCGGCGGCCAGCGCGGTGGCGGTGGTCAGCGCGGCGTGGTCCAGCCTGGCGCCGGTGGCGTCCGCGCCGCTCAGGATGAGCGGGTTGAGCAGGATGATGTACGCCATCGCCATGAAGGTGGTGAGTCCACCGCGCAGTTCGTTGGCGAGGGTCGATCCCCGGGCCGAGATCTTGAAGTAGGCGTCCAGTGCGCCGGCGGGGCGTGCTGCCGCGGACGAGGGGTGGGTCTCGTCCGCGTCGGGTCCGTCCGCGTCGGCCATGTCCTCGGTGGGTCCGTCCGCGGCGGCTCCGTCTGCTTCGGTGGTGCCGGGCTCCGTGGGGATCCGGGTCATGTCCACTCCCAAGTGTCAAAGGGGGTTGGGGTGGGCGAGCCGACCTGACTGCCAGTCAACGAAGTTGGCACAGGGGGACGTTGTCGACTCACGGGAGGCACTCCGTGGGGGGAGCGCCGGCGGCTGAGTTGAGAGGGTGCGCACCACTGCGGAACCCCGGCGTGGGCAGGGCAGCAGGCGGGTGTCCCGGGGCGGCGGGGAAGGGTCGCCGCCCCGGGAGGGCGAACTCCGGCCGTCAGAGCGGCTTTTCGGTGGTCAGGTGCTCCGGCCGGACCGGGATCCGGTTGAGCGCCAGCCCGGTGGCGTTGCGGATGGCGGCCACGATGGACGGCGTCGCCGAGACGGTCGGTGCCTCGCCGACCCCGCGCAGCCCGTACGGCGCGTTGGGGTCGGGAAGTTCGAGCACCTCCACCGGGATCGGCGGGGTGTCCAGGATGGTGGGGATCAGGTAGTCGGTGAAGGAGGCGTTGCGCACCTTGCCGTCCCGCACGATGATCTCCTCCATCACCGCGAGGCCCAGCGCCTGGGTGCAGCCGCCCTGGATCTGGCCGACCACGGAGAGCGGGTTGAGCGCCTTGCCGACGTCCTGGACGGCGGTGAGCTCGACCACCTTGACCAGGCCCAGCTCCACGTCCACGTCCACCACCGCGCGGTTGGCGCAGAAGGTGTACTGGACGTGGCCGAAGCCCTGGCCGGTCTCCTTGTCGAAGGGCTGGGTGGGCCGGTGGTGGTGCTCGCGGGTCTGCTCGATGGCGTCGTCGCCGAGCAGGTCGACGATGGACACCAGCACGCCGGACCCGGCCGAGACCACCTTGCCGCCGGTCAGCACCAGGTCGTCGTGGGTCCAGCCGTAGCGCCGGCGTCCCCGGTCGAGCAGTTCCCGGCGCACCGCCTCGGCGGCCAGCTTCACCGCGCCACCGGTCATGTACGTCTGGCGCGAGGCGGAGGTCGAACCGGCCGACCCCACCTCGGTGTTGGCCGGGTGGATGGTGACCTGCTCGACGCCCAGCTCGGTGCGGGCGATCTGGGCGTGCACGGTGACGCCGCCCTGGCCGACCTCGGCCGCCGCGGTGTGCACCATGGCGACCGGCTCGCCGCCGATCGCCTCCAGTCGCACCCGGGCGGTGGAGTAGTCGTCGAAGCCCTCGGAGAAGCCGACGTTCTTGATCCCGACCGAGTAGCCGACGCCGCGCACGATCCCCTCGCCGTGCGAGGTGTTGGACAGCGCGCCGGGCAGTCGGCGGACGTCCGGGTGCTCGGTGTCCAGCGGCGGCGGCAGCGGCATCTCCTTGGCCCGCCGGAGCAGTTCGGCCACCGGCGCCGGTGCGTCGATCTCCTGCCCGGTGGGCATGAAGTCTCCCTGCGAGACGGCGTTGAGCTGCCTCAACTCCACCGGGTCCATGCCCAGTTCGGCGGCGAGCTTGTCCATCTGCGACTCGTAGCCGAACGCCGCCTGCACCGCGCCGAAGCCCCGCATCGCCCCGCAGGACGGGTTGTTGCTGTACAGCGCGATGGCGTGCATCCGCACGTTCGGGATGACGTACGGGCCGTGCCCGAGCGAGGCCGCGTTGCCGACCACGGCGGGGGAGGCGGAGGCGTAGGCGCCGCCGTCCAGCACGATCCGGCAGTCGGCGAAGACCAGCCTGCCGTCCCGGGTGGCGCCGTGCTCGTAGTGCATCCGCGCCGGGTGGCGGTGCACGTGGCCGAAGAAGGACTCGTCCCGGGAGTAGACGATCTTGACCGGCTTGCCGGTGTGCAGGGCCAGCAGGCAGGCGTGGATCTGCATCGACAGGTCCTCGCGGCCGCCGAACGCGCCGCCGACGCCGGCCAGGGTGAGCCGGACCTTCTCCTCCGGCAGGTCGAGCACCGGCGCCATCTGCTGGCGGTCGACGTGCAGCCACTGGGTGGCGATGTAGAGGTCGACGCCGCCGTCCTCGGCGGGCACCGCGAGTCCGGACTCCGGGCCGAGGAAGGCCTGGTCCTGCATGCCGACCTCGTAGTCCCCGCTGACGATCACGTCCGCCAGCGCCCGCACCTCGTCGTTCACGCCGAGGCCCGAGACCAGCCGCTGCTCGTGGCAGATGTTGCCGTGCGCATGGGACTTGTACTCGTGCGGCTCGTGCACGTACCCGTAGGTCTCCGGGTCGAGGCATTGCTCCTCGGTGACGATCGGGGGGAGCACCTCGTACTCGACCGCGATCTTCTTCACCGCCCGGCGGGCCGTCTCCGGGTGGTCGGCGGCGACCAGGGCGATCGCCTCGCCGTGGTACCGGATCCTGTCGATGGCCAGGGCCGGCTGGTCCTGGATCTCCAGACCGTAGTACTTCGAGCCGGGGATGTCCTCGTGCGTCAGCACCGCGTACACCCCGGGCACCTTGAGCGCCTCGGAGATGTCCACCGAGAGGATGTTCGCCCGGGGGTGCGGCGAGCGCAGCGCCGTGCCCCAGAGCATGTCCTCGTGCCACAGGTCGGAGGAGTAGGCGAACTCGCCGCGGACCTTCAGGTTGCCGTCCGGGCGCAGCGGGGAGCCGCCGATGCCGTCCTTGGACGCCTGGTTGATGTTCTGGAGGTTCTTCTGCCCCTGGATCGTCCTGCTGCTCACCGGGCACCGTCCGTCCCCGCGCACGCGCGGGCCGAGGCCAGCCGCACCGCGTCCATGATCTTCTCGTAGCCGGTGCAGCGGCACAGGTTGCCGGACAGCGCCTCGCGGATGTCGTCGTCGCTGGGCTGCGGGTCGTCGGCCAGCAGCGCGTCGGTCTGCACCAGCAGGCCGGGGGTGCAGAAGCCGCACTGGACGGCGCCCGCGTCGACGAACGCCTGCTGGACCAGGCCCAGTTCGCCGTCCTCCGTGCCCAGGCCCTCGACCGTGCGCACCTCGCGGTCCTGCACCTGCCCGGCCGCGACCAGGCAGGAGCAGACCGGGACGCCGTCCAGGTAGACCGTGCAGGAGCCGCACTCGCCCTGTTCGCAGGCGTTCTTCGAGCCCGGCAGGCCGACCCGCTCGCGCAGGACGTGGAGCAGGCTCTCGCCCTCCCACACGTCGTCGGCCTCGACCGGCTTGCCGTTGGCGGTGAAAGTGACCCTCATGCCGCGCTCCTGATCTGCTTGCCGTAGTCGTTCCAGGCCCAGGTGAGCGTGCGGCGCGCCATCACGGCGAGCGCGTGCCGGCGGTAGTCGGCGGTGCCCCGGACGTCGTCGATCGGCGAGGCCGCGGCCTTCACCAGCTCGCCGAAGCGCTGGACCACCTCGGTGCCCAGCAGCTCCCCGGACTCCCACAGGCCGCGCTCGGCGAGCACGTCCCGGAGGTACTCCTCGGCCTCGACGGCGCGGCGCGGCGTGGGGGAGGCCGAGCCGATGCCGGTGCCGACGGTCCCGTTCCCCGGGTGCAGGGCGAAGCCGAACGCGCAGACCGCGATCACCATGGCGTTGCGGGTGCCGATCTTCGAGAACTGCTGCGGCCCGTCCGCCACCGGGATGCGCACGGCCCGGATCAGCTCGTCGGCCTCCAGGCGGTTGCGCTTCACCCCGACGTAGAAGTCGTCGATCGGGATCAGCCGGGTGCCGCGCACCGAGGCCGCCTCGACGAACACGTCCCGTCCGGCCGCCAGCAGCGCCGGGTGCGAGTCGCCGGCCGGGGAGGCCGCGCCGAGGTTGCCGCCGACGCTGCCGCGGTTGCGGATCTGCGGCGAGCCGACGGTGCGGGACGCCAGCGCCAGCCCGGGCAGCGGACCGGACAGCTCCGCGATGATCCGGGTGTACGGGACCGCGGCGCCGAGCCTCACGACGCCGTCGTCGTTCGACCATTCGGTGAGTTCGGTGATGCGGTTCAGGTCGAGAATCGCGGATGGCCGGTGCACGTCGAAGTTCAGCTCGACCATGACGTCCGTGCCGCCCGAGAGGGGCAGCGCGGTCGGGTACTCGGCCTTCGCCGCGAGTGCCTCGTCCCAGGTGGCGGGCCGAAGGAACTCCATGCGGGTGTCTCCTCAAGTCGTCGCCCGCCGGGTGTCCGGCGGCGTGTCGCCCAGTGAACCGCTGTGACGCGGCCCACTGGCAGTCACCGATGGCATGAAGCCCCGGCTGTGAGCCCGCCCGGCATCCTGTACGTTCCTCTAAGGAGGAGAACCTCGCAGCCCAGGTGTTCGCCGGGTGCTACCTACGACCGTAATCCGGCCCTGACGCGCGGGCTACGGACCCGCGCACACGCCCGCTCGGCCAGGCCCTATCGTTACCCCTTCGCCCTCCCCCCAAGCCTTCGTCCCTCCTTTCCAAGCCTTCGTCCTTCCCCCAAGCCCCGTTAAGGAGTCCGCGGATGCGCGTCCGTGACCTGCTCGCCCCCGGTGCCCCGCGACTGCGCCTGCTCGCGGCCGAGGAAGAGCTGGACCGGCAGGTCAGCGGTGTGATGACGACGGACCTCCAGGACCCCGGCCGCTACCTGCACGGCGGCGAACTGGTGCTCACCGGCATGCTCTGGCGCACCGTCCCGGCCGACTCCGAGCGCTTCGTCCGAACCCTCGCGGCCGGCGGCGCGGTGGCCCTGGCGGCCGGCGAGGCCGAGGTCGGTCCGGTGCCCGAGGACCTGGTCGAGGCCTGCCGCCGGCACCGGATGCCACTGCTCGCCGTCCCCGACGACATCGCCTTCGGCACCGTCACCGAGTTCATCGGCCGCCAGGTCTCCGCGGACCGCGCGGCCGACCTCGCCGCCCTGGTCGACCGGCACCGCCTGCTGGTCTCGGCGGCCGGCGGCGGCGGACTGGACGCGGTGCTGGACCTGCTCGGCGGCGACCTCGACCTGGACTGCTGGGTGCTCACCCCGACCGGCGCGGTGATCGCGGGCCCCGCCGACCGGCTCTCCGTCCAGGACCGCGACCAGCTGGTCCGCGCCCACCTGGCCGCCCAGCGCCAGCGCCGCCGCCCCCCGCACCGGGTCCGGCTGGCGGCCGGCTCCTACTCGCTGCTGCCCGCCCCGGTCTCCGCCGAGCGCGAGGCGCCGCTCGTCGACTGGGTGCTCGTGGTGGCCGGCGACGTCACCGAGTGGACCGCCAAGCGCCAGCAGCTCGCCGAGAACCTGGCCCGACTGGTCGCCGCCGAGCGCCACCGCCGCGACGAGGGCCGCCGGCTGCGCCGCCGCCTCGCCGACGAGGTGCTCGCCCTGCTGCGCCGCGACGCGGACCCGGCCGAGATCAGCCGCACCCTGTACGCCTCCTCGGCGATGGCCGCCCGCTACGAGGGCCCCGAGTCGAAGTCCCAGGCGGAGGAGGGCTCCTGGCTGGTGCTCAGCGCCGAGGGCACCGGCCTGCCGGAGGGCACCGTGCGGGCGGTGCTGGAGGAGGCGCTCGGCGGTGCGACCGACCGCGCCCTGGTCGCCGGGACGGGCACCGGCGCCGCGGTGGTGCTGCCCGTCCTGGAGGGCCCGGTGCCCGCCGACGCCCTGCGCGAGCTGCTCGCCCCGCTGGAGGCCGGGCTCGGCTCGGAGGGCCGGATCACCCTCGGGGTCTCCGGCCCCGCCTCCGGGGCCGGCGGTCTGCGCGGCGCCCTGGAGGAGGCCCGGCACGCCCGCCGGATCGCCGCCTCCCGGGTCGGCCGGGTCTGCGTGGCGGGCCCCGAGGAACTCGCCTCGCACGTGCTGCTGCTGGCCGCCGTCCCGGACGAGGTGCGCCGCGCCTTCCGCGGTCGGCTGCTGGACAAGGTGATCGCGTACGACATCGAGCACCAGGCGGACCTGGTCCGCACCCTGGAGGCCTTCCTGCGTTCGGACGGCTCCTGGACCCGCTGCGCCGCGCAGCTGCACGTCCACGTGAACACCCTGCGGTACCGGATAGGCCGGATCGAGGAGCTGACGGGGCGTGACCTCTCCCGGCTGGAGGACCGGGTGGACTTCTACCTGGCGCTGGAACTGTCCTGACGAACCGCCCTGACGGACCGTCCTGACGGGTCGGTCTGACGGGCCGGCCTGAAGGACCGGCCTGAGGAACCGGCCTGACGAGAACCGTCCTGACGCCGCGCCCGGACACGCGGCAGGGCCCGTCGCGACCACGGTCGCGACGGGCCCTGCCCGTACGGTTCGTTCCCGCTGATCGGCCTACTGGACCGGGATGACCGAGGTCAGCCACTGGAAGGCGCTCGGGACCATCTTCTTCCACTGCTCGGTGGTGTGCGGGCCGGAGCCCTCCTCGACCTGGACGGTGGTCGGGGCCTTGGCCGCGGCGCGGATCGCCTCGCCGTCCTCGTAGCCGTCGCCCTTGGAGCCGCTGACCAGCAGGGCGACCTTCGGCGGCTGCGCGGCGGTCTTCAGGATGTTGACCGGGTTGTTGGCCTCGCGCAGCTTGGCGTCCTTGCCGACCAGGGAGTCCGGCTCCTGCACCGGGTCGTTGTAGCCGGACATCGCGATGGCGGCCCGGTACCGGTTGGGGTGGGACAGCGACAGCTTGGCCGCGCAGTGCGCGCCGGCCGAGTAGCCGGCGATCGCCCAGCGGTCCGCGGACGGGTCGGCACGGAAGTTGTCCAGCACCATCTGCGGGACGTCGCGGGTGACCCAGGCGTCGGCGTTGATCTTGCCGGGGATGTCGGTGCAGCCCGCGTCCTGGTTGTTCAGCAGCTTCGTGCGGGGCGAGACCAGGATGAACGGGGCGACCTTGCCCTGCTGCATCAGCGGCTTGAGCTGCTCGGAGACCTTGAGGGTGCCGTACCAGGTGGACGAGGAGCCGGGGTAGCCCGGGATCAGCTCGACCACGGGGAACTTCTTGTCCTTGAACGCCGGGTCGTTGTACTGCGGCGGCAGCCAGACCAGCACCTCGCCGTCGACGCCGGACACCTGGCCCTTGAGCTCGGTCTTCTGGACGTCGTTCGGGACGAGCGGGTCGTTCACGCCGCCGAAGCTCTGCTTGACCTTCGGCGGTTCCTTGGCGGCGTCGGCGTTCTGGCCGGGGGTGGCGGCGGCGGCCGGGTCGACCGGCGCCACCACGGGCACCGCGCGGACGTGGTTGCCGGTGCCGAGCAGGTCGTCCCAGTTGCCGTAGATCAGGTTGGCGTTGTTGACCATCACGAAGACCATCAGGACGGCCGTGACCTGGCAGAACATGATCATGACGATCCGGGTGAGGTAACGCACCGGCTGCGGTCCGCCGACCTTCCCCCAGAACAGCAGCGCCACCGTGATGGACACCGGCACCAGGATGACGGTGAGGAGGAAGAATGGCGTACCTGTCAGTTCCATCGAGTTCTCGTATCCGGGTCGCACGCCGCCCGGGCCCCACTCGCCCGGACGCACGTCAATGGCATCAGACGGTGGTGGACCGGTGATCGGTTGCCGTCCGAATCTGTGCGGAACCTGAGAGGAACATCACTTTCTCGTGATGAGCCCGTTCGGATCGGCGCCTAAGTCTGCCACCCGGACGGAGCACGTCCGGACCAGATGTTCAGCGAACTACCAGGAAAGGTCCCCCGGGGCACCTTACCTCCCAGGCCGTTCGGCCTGCCGGGCGAGGCGGTGCGATGGCGCGCGACCGGGGAAGGGAGACTATGGGGATGAGCATCACCCGCTTTCGCCCGTCCCGCCGCTTCTGGCCCGTGTGCGCCGTTCTGGCACTCGCGGTCACCGCGGCCGGTTGCAGCAGTACCGGAGGCAGACGCGCCGAGGAGGCCCGCGCCAAGGCCGCGGCCACCGGCGGCAGCGCCGTCACCACCCCCCGCTGGAAGGTCGCCATGGTGACCCACGCCGGCGCCGGGGACGCCTTCTGGGACACTGTGCGCAAGGGCGCCGAGCAGGCCGCCGCCAAGGACAACATCACCTTCCTGTACTCCAACGACGCGCAGACCCAGAACCAGGTCCAGCTCGTCCAGGCCGCCATCGACCAGAAGGTCGACGGCCTGCTGGTCACCCTCGCCAAGGGTGACGCCATGGCCGGCGTCCTCGCCAAGGCCAAGGCCGCCGGCATCCCCGTGATCACGATCAACTCCGGCCAGGAGTTCTCGCAGAAGTTCGGCGCGCTCACCCACATCGGCCAGGACGAGTCCACCGCCGGCCAGGCCGCCGGTACGGAGCTGGCCTCGCGCGGCCGCAAGAACGTGCTGTGCGTGATCCACGAGCAGGGCAACGTCGGCCAGGAGCAGCGTTGCTCCGGAGCCCAGTCCAAGGCCGGCGGCACCTTCCAGGTGCTCTACGTCAACGGTGTCGACATGCCCGACGCCCGCGCCGCGATCTCCGCCAAGCTCCAGGCCGACCCGGCCATCGACACCGTGCTGACCCTCTCCGGTCCGATGGCCGCCACCGGCCTCCAGGCCGTCCAGGACGCCCACCGGGACGTCGAGCTGGACACCTTCGACCTGGGCACCCAGGTGGTGTCCGGGCTCAAGTCCGGCAGCGTCGGCTTCGCCGTCGACCAGCAGCCCTACCTCCAGGGCTACACGGGCGTCGACCTGATCTGGCTGTACAAGTACAACCTGAACATGCTCGGGGGCGGCAAGCCCGTCGAGACCGGTCCGCAGATCCTGACCAAGGACAACGCCGACGCGCTCGCCGAGTACGTCGCGAGGGGGACCAGGTGAGCAGCCCCGACCTCCTCGCCCAGGACGGCCTGGTCGACGGCCGTCCGGCGGCCCTGCGGCGGCTCCTCGCCCGCCCCGAGCTGGGCTCGCTGATCGCCGCCGTCGCGGTCTTCCTGGTCTTCGCCGCCGTCGCCGAGCCCTTCCTGCGGGTCACCTCGCTGGGCACCGTGCTGTACGCGGCCTCCACCATCGGGATCATGGCGGTGCCGGTCTCGCTGCTGATGATCGGCGGCGAGTTCGACCTCTCGGCCGGCGTGCTGGTCACCACCGCCGCGCTGACCTCCTCGATGGTCTCGTACCAGCTCACCGCGGTGACCTGGGTCGGCGTGCTGGTCTCGCTGGTGACCACGCTGGCCATCGGCTGGTTCAACGGGTGGATGCTCGGCCGCACCAAGCTGCCCAGCTTCATCGTCACGCTCGGCACCTTCCTGATGCTGACCGGCGCCAACCTGGGCGTCACCAAGGCGATCTCCGGCACCGTCTCCACCAAGTCGATCTCCGACATGGAGGGCTTCGCCTCCTGCCGCTGGCTGTTCGCCTCCGAGGTGACCGTCGGCGGGCTGACGATCAAGGCCACCGTCTGGTGGTGGCTCGGCCTGCTCGTGGTCGGCAGCTGGATCCTGCTGCGCACCCGCTTCGGCAACTGGATCTTCGCGGTCGGCGGCGACGCGGACGCGGCCCGCGCGGTCGGCGTACCGGTCGCCCGGACGAAGACCCTGCTCTACCTGGGCGTCGGTTTCGGAGCCTGGGTGCTCGGTCAGCACCTGCTGTTCTCCTTCGACACCGTGCAGTCCGGCGAGGGCGTCGGCAACGAGCTGATCTACATCGTCGCGGCCGTCATCGGCGGCTGCCTGATCACCGGCGGCTACGGCTCGGTGGTCGGCTCCGCGCTCGGCGCACTGATCTTCGGCATGGCCAGCAAGGGGATCATCTACGCCCAGTGGAACCCGGACTGGTTCAAGTTCTTCCTCGGCGCGATGCTGCTGCTGGCCGCGCTGCTGAACGCCTACGTCAAGCGCCGGGCCGAGCGGGGGCCGCGATGAGCACCGGGATTCCGGCCGGCGACGAGCTGCTGTCGCTCGAGGGCGTCGGCAAGAGCTACGGCACCGTCCGCGCGCTGCAGGACGTCTCGCTGACCCTGCGGGCCGGTGAGATCAGCTGCGTGCTCGGCGACAACGGGGCCGGCAAGTCCACCCTGATCAAGATCATCGCGGGGCTGCACCGGCACGACGAGGGCACCTTCACCGTCGGCGGCGAGGAGGTCCGCCTGGACTCCCCGCGCCAGGCCCTGGACCGCGGCATCGCCACCGTCTACCAGGACCTCGCGGTCGTCCCGCTGATGCCGGTCTGGCGCAACTTCTTCCTCGGTTCCGAGCAGGGCATGCGCCGCTGGGGCGGCCTGCGGCTGGACGCCGACGGGATGCGCGCCACCACCCGTGAGGCGCTCGCCCGGATGGGCATCGACCTGCACGACGTCGACCGGCCGATCGGCACCCTCTCCGGAGGGCAGCGCCAGTGCGTGGCGATCGCCCGCGCGGTGCACTTCGGCGCCAAGGCGCTGATCCTGGACGAGCCCACCGCCGCGCTCGGCGTCAAGCAGTCCGGGGTGGTGCTCAAGTACGTCACCGCCGCCCGCGACGCCGGGCTCGGGGTCGTGCTGATCACCCACAACCCGCACCACGCGTACCTGGTCGGCGACCACTTCACCCTGCTCAAGCGGGGCCGGATGGCGGGCAGCCATCCGCGTGCCGAGATCAGCCTCGAACAGCTCACCACCGAGATGGCCGGGGGCTCCGACCTCGCCGAGCTGTCGCACGAGCTGGCCCGGCCCTCCGTGCCCGGCCCCGCCGCCTCCGGTCCGTCCGTGTCCGGTCCGTCCGCCTCCGGTCCGTCCGCCTCCGCGCCCGGCGTTTCCGACCCGTCCGATTCCGACCCCCGTGAGGAGCGTCCGCAGCCGTGACCAGCTCCCAAGGCAGCACCCGGCCACCCGTCCTGCCCACCCTCCTCGGCCTCGGCCCGCGCGCCGAGCGCCGCCGCCGCGCCCTGCCCGCCGGGATACTGCGGTTGCCCACCATCGGCGTCGACATCGGCGGCACCAAGGTGGTCGCCGGGGTGGTGGACGGCGAGGGCAAGGTGCTGGAGAAGCTGCGCACGGACACGCCGCACAAGAGCAAGAGCCCCACGGTGGTCGAGGACGTCATCGTCGACCTGGTGCTCCAGCTCGCCGACCGCCACGACGTCCACGCCGTCGGCATCGGCGCGGCCGGCTGGGTCGACGCCGACCGCTCCAAGGTGCTGTTCGCCCCGCACCTCAACTGGCGCAACGAGCCGCTCCAGGAGGCGCTCAGCGAGCGGCTGCGGTTCCCGGTGATCGTGGAGAACGACGCCAACGCGGCCGCCTGGGCCGAGTGGCGCTTCGGCGCCGGGCGCGGCGAGGACCACATGGTGATGCTCACCCTCGGCACCGGCATCGGCGGCGCGGTGGTCCGGGACGGCTACGTGGACCGCGGCAAGTACGGCCTGGCGGGCGAGTTCGGGCACATGCAGGTGGTGCCCGGCGGCCACCGCTGCCCGTGCGGCAACCGGGGCTGCTGGGAGCAGTACTCCTCCGGCAACGCGCTGGTGCGCGACGCGCGCGAGCTGGTCGCCGAGGAGTCGCCGGTGGTGCAGCCGCTGCTGGCCCGGGCCGGCGGTACGGTCGAGGGCATCACCGGCCCGCTGGTCACCGAGGCCGCCCAGGACGGCGACCCGACCGCGACCGAGCTGCTCTACGAGGTCGGCACCTGGCTCGGCGTCGGCATCGCCAACCTGGCCGCCGCGCTGGACCCGGGCCGCTTCGTCATCGGCGGCGGGGTCTCCGAGGCGGGCGACCTGCTGCTCGGTCCGGCCCGGGACACCTTCCGCCGCACCCTCACCGGGCGCGGCTTCCGCCCGGAGGCCGCCATCGTGCACGCCGCCCTCGGGAACGAGGCGGGCCTGGTCGGCGCGGCCGACCTCGCCCGGCAGGTGGCGCGGCGCTTCCGCACGATCAAGCGGCGGCGCGTGGAGCGCACCGCGCTGTAACGCAGGCGAGGGGCGCCGCTGCACTGACAGAGTTCAGCCGACAGCTTTCAGATGACAGATTTCATTTTCTGTCATCTGAAAGCTGTCGGTTGTTTGTCCTCCCCGTGCTCCCCGTCCTCGCCGAGCCCCGTTGCCCCCGTCGATCCGTCAACTACCGGTTGGTAGCGGCGCGGTGTGGTTGTCGGATGATGCCTCCTGTGGAACAACTGATGAGTTGACGTCGACTCAGGAGGACTCGCATGAGAGCTCTGGCCCGTCTCGCGCCGTCTCTGTTGCTCACCACCGCACTGGTCTGGTCCGGCGTCGGGCCGGCCGGCGCCGCGGCCCCGCCCTCGAAGGTGCCGGAGGCGGTGGGCAGGGGCGGTGCGGTGGCCACCGTCGACGCCGACGCCACCGCCGCCGGCATCGAGGTGCTGCGCAAGGGCGGCAACGCGGTGGACGCGGCCGTCGCCGCCGCCGCGGCCCTCGGCGTCACCGAGCCGTACTCCTCCGGCATCGGTGGCGGCGGGTACTTCGTCTACTACGACCACGCCACCGGCCGGGTGCACACCATCGACGGCCGGGAGACCACCGGCCGCACCGCCGACACGGGCCTGTTCCTGGAGGACGGCAAACCGCTGGCCTTCGCCGACGCCGTCACCAGCGGCCTGTCCGTCGGAGTCCCCGGCACCGCCGCCACCTGGGACACCGCGCTGCGCAGGTGGGGCACCCGCTCGCTCGCCCAGAACCTGGAACCGGCCGAGCGGATCGCCGACAACGGCTTCGTCGTGGACGACACCTTCCGCGGCCAGACCGCCGACAACTACGCCCGGTTCAAGGACTTCCCGGCCACCGCCGCGCTCTACCTGCCGAACGGCAAGCCCCCCGAGACCGGCACCCTGCTGCGCAACCCCGACCTCGCCGCCACCTACCGGCTGCTCGCCAAGGACGGCGTCAAGGCCTTCTACCAGGGCGAGTTGGCCGGGGACATCGTCAACACCGTGCAGCACCCGCCGGTCGACCCGGCCTCCGGCCGCAACGCCCGCCCCGGCAAGGTCGACGCCACCGACCTCGCCGCCTACCGGGTCCGCGAGCAGGCGCCCACCCACGTCTCCCACGGCGCCTACGACCTCTACTCGATCGCCCCCTCCAGCTCGGGCGGCACCACCGTCGGCGAGGCGCTCAACATCCTGGAGGACGGCGGCGACGTCTCGACGTACAGCGGCACCCAGTACTACCACCACTTCCTGGAGGCCTCCCGGATCTCCTTCGCCGACCGCAACCGTTGGGTCGGCGACCCGGCCTTCAACGACGTCCCCACCAGGGAGCTGCTCTCCGAGCGCTACGCCGCCTCCCGGGCCTGCCTGATCAGCCCCGACCACGCGCTCACCAGCCCACTGGCCCCCGGCGACCCGCGCCACCCGGCCGACTGCGAGACCGCCGGGCCGGCTGCCGACGAACCGTACGAGGGCACCAACACCACCCACCTGACGGTCGCCGACCGCTGGGGCAACGTCGTCTCGTACACGCTCACCATCGAGCAGACCGGCGGCAGCGGCATCGCCGTCCCCGGCCGGGGCTTCCTGCTCAACAACGAGCTGACGGACTTCAACTTCACCCCGCTCTTCCCCGGGGTCCCCGACCCCAACCTGCCGGGCCCGGGCAAGCGGCCGCGCTCCTCGCTCTCCCCGACCATCGTGCTGCGCGACGGCGAGCCGCTGCTCGCCACCGGCAGCCCCGGCGGCGCGACCATCATCACCACCACCCTCCAGGTGCTGCTCGGCCGGCTCGACCGGGGCCTGAGCCTGGAGCAGGCCATCGCCGCGCCGCGCGCCAGCCAGCGCAACACCGCCGCGACCCAGGCCGAGCCCGGCTTCCTGGCGCTGCCCGAGCGGCCCGCGCTGGAGGGCATCGGGCACAGCTTCACCAGCGTCGCCGAGATCGGCGCCGCCACCGGCGTGGAACGGCTGCCGGACGGCCGCTGGGTGGCCGCCGCCGAACCCGTGCGGCGCGGCGGCGGCTCGGCCGCGGTGGTCCGGCCCACGCGCTGACCGGCCCGGCCTGTCGGTGCCGGACGGTATGTTCGGGGTGGGTCCGTCCGCGAGGGGCGGCCCACCCCGTTCGCATGTCCGTCCACACGTCCGTCCGCACCTCCGTCCGCACCGAACCCCCGGGAAGGCCGCCCGCCGTGACCGTCCGCATCGCCACCTGGAACATCAACTCCGTCACTGCGCGGCTGCCCAAGCTCCTGGAGTGGCTGGAGAGCGCCAAGCCCGACGTGCTCTGCCTCCAGGAGCTCAAGTGCGCGGCCGACGCCTTCCCGTACGAGGCGGTCCGCGAGCTCGGCTACGAGACGGCCGCGCACGGCAACGGCCGCTGGAACGGCGTCGCGATCGTCTCCCGGATCGGCCTGGACGACGTCGTGCGCGGCCTCCCCGACCAGCCCGGCTACCTCGCCGACGGCGCCCTGCTGCCCGAGGTGGAGCCGCGCGCCGTCGCCGCCACCTGCGGCCCGGTCCGGGTCTGGTCGGTCTACGTGCCCAACGGCCGCGAGGTCGGCCACGCGCACTACCAGTACAAGCTGGAGTGGCTGGAGGCCCTGCGCAAGGCCGCCACCGAGGACGCCGCCGGCTCCCGCCCGTTCGCCGTCCTCGGGGACTTCAACATCGCCCCGACCGACGAGGACGTCTTCGACGCCGCCGCCTTCGAGGGACTCACCCACGTCACCCCGGTCGAGCGCGCCGCACTGACGTCGCTCGGCGAGATCGGCCTGCAGGACGTGCTGCCCCGCCCGCTCAAGTACGACCGCCCCTACACCTACTGGGACTACCGCCAGCTGGCCTTCCCCAAGAACCGGGGCATGCGGATCGACCTCACCTACGCCAACAAGCCCTTCGTCGACGCCGTCACCGACAGCTACGTGGACCGCGAGGCCCGCAAGGGCAAGGGCACCTCGGACCACGCGCCGGTCGTGGTGGACCTCGACCTCTGAGCGGCGCCGCGGGCGTCACACCGGGTCACGGGCCGTAACCCGAACGGTCGTGAGCGCTGGCCGGGACCGGGGCGGGTCCCTACCGTCGGTGAATGACCGGGTGCGGTCGATCGACCACGTGGACATGGGAGTCCCCCGGTCGCACCCGAGAATCCCGGAGGTTCCGGCATGCGCCCCATGCGTACGGCCGCCGCCGCCCTGATCGGCGCGACGGCGCTGACCGGCCTGACGGCCCCCCTCGCATCCGCCAGGGACGGTGCGGCCTCGGTCAGCCCGTCCCAGGCCGCACCGGGCCAGACCGTGACGGTCACGGTCGCCTGCGAGAAGTCGGACAAGCCCGACGCCAAGACCATCACCGCCCGTTCCGCCGCCTTCGAGGGCGGTCCGGCGACCCTCACCCTGGGCCCCGACGGCAAGCACAGCGGCTCCGCCCGACTGGCCGGCGAGCACGCCGGGGACAGCAAGGTCGACGGCACCTGCCCGGACGGCGGCGCCTTCGTGACCACCGTCACCGTCACCACCGCAGCCTCCACCACCCCGGACAAGAGCGCCGACAAGGATCCCCAGAAGAATCCCGACAAGAGCCTCGGCGAGTGGGGCGAGGCCGCGGGGGAGTGGGCCGGTTCGCTCGGGCAGTCCGGCGCCGGCAGTCAGCAGGTCGCCCCGCACGGCTCGGTGCAGACCGGTCTCGGCGGCTCGGTCGCGGCGAACCCGGCGGAGCTGGCCGGCGGCCTGGTGCTGGTCGCGGGCGGGGTCACCGGCTTCTGGCTGCTGCGGAGGCGCGGTGCCTGAGGGCCTCACCACCGCGCTCCCCGCGCGCCCCTGTGCCGCGCCGCTGGAACCCGACGGGACCGGCGGTGCGGCGGCGTGTCACGCGGTCCGCGGCCCGGCGCTGCCGAAGCCCTCGCTGGCCTCGCTGGCCTCGCCGGCCTCGCGGTGGAGCCGGTCCTGGTGCCGGAGGGTGCCGTCGGCCAGCAGGTACTGGGCCAGCACGTAGGTCGCCATGATCCAGAACTGATGGCCCGGCAGCTCCCGCCACTTCGCCAGCTGGGTGGCGATCAGCGTGTCGGAGAGCAGGAACAGCGCCCCGCCCAGCCCGGTCCGCCAACCCAGCCCGGCCGAGGTGACGGCCGTCGAGGCCAGCAGCAGGCTGTAGCCCGCCACCGGGATGCGCAGGTCCCCGAGGTCCGGCCAGAGCTGCCCGACCAGGGTCACCCAGGCCGTCGCGTACGCGGCCGCGACCATCAGGGCGCGGCGGCGGTCGGTGAGCGCGCCGCGCTTGACGAACATCGTCACGTAGCAGACGTGCGCCGCCGCGAACGATCCCATGCCCGCGAGGAACGCGGGCTCGTTCTTCAGCTGGAGCAGCACGTCCCCGCCCGCGCTCAGCAGCAGTGCCGGCGCCAGCAGCTTCGGCGCCTCCTGCCCGGCCTGCCTGGCCGCCGCCACGCTCTGCGCGGCCAGCAGCGGCATCAGGGCCGGCTTGGTCGCGTTCCGGAGCACGGAGGCACCGGAGGCGATCGCGCCCAGGTGCGCCACCGAGGTGGCCGCGAAACCGCCCAGCAGACCGGTGGCCGAGCGCAGGCGGGCCCCGAGGCCGGCGCGGTTGGTGGTACGGACAGTCATGCGTGCGCCTCCCGGTGAGCCGTTGCTTCGGACCCGACCCTAGAGGAGCCGGACCGGCGGCGGAAGGCCGGGTTACCCGCGCGTAACCACGACGGGGACGCGGCGGTGACGGGCCGGCCGGCCGGCGGAGCGCGGGCCCCCGCTTCGAGGGCTCTTGCGGAGAGTTCCTCAGGAAGGCGGTTGCTGCCGTCGGGTGGCCCGGGCACCGTCTAGTCTGGACCCCGACATGGATCAGCAGGACTACGCGGTCGGCGCCACCCGGGTGGCCGGCAGGCCGGACGGACGCGCGGGCGGGGCAGGACGGGGAACCGCCGCCGCCGTCCTCGCCGTACGCGAAGCCGGTCCTGACGGCGGTCCGGGTGCCGGTCCCGGAGCCGGTCCCGGAACCGGTCCCGCCGAGAGGGGGCCTGGGGCGGTCGCGGCGAGCGGTGCTGACGACCCGCAGACACCGGCCCCCGCGGCCGTCGACGTGACGCTCTCACCCGACCCGGGGCTGCTGCGCCTGGCCCACTGGTTCGCCGCCGCCACCCCCGGCACCGCCGACGACCTCTGCGCCGCCTCCTTCGGCCTCTACCCCGCCCGCCACCTCGGGGCCGCCGCCGAGCCCGCCGCCGATCCCGGCGTCAGCTGGTGGCACGGTCCCACCGCGCACTCCGCCACGCCCCTGCGCCCCAGGGAGGACCGCGGCGAGGGCGGCCTGCGCCGCGCCCGGCGCGACGACGCGGCACTGCCCGTCGTCCGGTCAGGTGCCAAGCCGGGCAGGCCGGGCCGGCACCGCAGGCCCGAACCCGCGCGGGTGGCGCCGCTCACCGTCGTGGCGCAGGACCGTTCCGGCGAGGAGCTCCCGGTGGCCGAACGCCGGATCGCCGCCCGGCTGTTGCTCGCCCACCCACTGGTCACCGCCTCCGGCCCGCACGCCGACGGCTTCCCGCTGATCCGCCGTCACCGGGACTGGCTGGCCGAGCGATTCGACACCCTGCTCGGCTACCGCCTCGTGGTCGGCCCCTGGCACGCCCGGCTCTGCAAGGCCGGGCTCGGCCCGGATGCCTCCCGCCGACTCGAACACCCCGTCACCGGAGCGCCGTTCACTCCGGGCGGGTATGCCCAACTCGCTCTCGCGCTGGCCCTGTTGGTCGACGCCCCGGAGGAGCTGGACTGCCGGCGGCTGCTCGACGCGATGGCCGCCGCCGCCCCCGAACTCGCCCCCGAACTCGCCGCCGAACCGGCCGACCTCGCCATGGCGCTGGCCGCGCTGGCCGACTGGCAGGTGCTCGGCGAACTGCCCACCGACCCGACCGACGGCTCCTTCGTGCTGACCGTGGACCGCGAACTCGCCCGCGCCGTCCCGGCCGGCCCGCCCGCCCTCGCCGACGACGCCGCCGACCTGATCCGCCGCGCCGCCGACGCCGCGCCCGCCACCGCCGTCCGCCGGCTGCTCGCCGAGACGCCCGCCGTGCTGGCCGCCGACCTCCCCGAGAGCCACCGCGCCTGGCTGCAGGAGCACCGGCTCAGCGACCCGGCGGCGCTCGCCGAATTCCTCGGGCTGGAGGCCGAGCTGCGGGCCGAGGGCGTCGCCCTGCTCGACCCGGCCGCCGAACTCACCGACCTCGCCCTCCCCGGCGCGGGTACCGTCGCCCAGGCCGCCCTGCTGCTGGTCGAGCGCCTGGTCGAGGAGGTCCGCCCGCTGCCCGGCGAGACGGTGACCGGCGACGTCCCGATCCCGGACGCGTTGATAGACGGCGTCCTCGGCGACATCGCGGACGAGTACGGCCTGCCCGCCCGCTACCTCGCCGACCGCACCGCCCTGCGGCGCGACGCCCTCGACCTGCTCCACCGCCTCGCCCTGATCGCCCCCACCCCCCACCCCACCCGCCCCCCGGCCTGGCGCCTGCGCGCCCCGGCCGCCCGCTACGCCCCGGCGCCCGACCTGCATCCCTCGCCCGGCACGGGGCGGCACTCCCGTCCCGGCCCGCTGATCCCGCCGCCGGCCGGTCCCCGCGCGGAGCAGTGGGCGTAGTCGGGGTGCCGTTCGTGGGCGGGGGCTCGGCGCCTGCGTCGGGTCGTTGTTCCCTCCGCTGATCGGACCGCCGCTGATCGGCCCGCCGTTGATCGGACTGTCGCTCACCGTGCTGCCGCGTGCCGCGTGCCGCCGGCGCGAGGTGGGGGCGGGGGCGGGCCGGGAAGCAAGAAGCACCGGGTCCGGGATGGGGACCGCGGTGCTGGGCGGGGTGGGTGCCGGGGTGCTACTTGCTGGCGGAGGCGCTGGCGAGGGGGCCGTGATCGATGGTTTCCACGGTGGCGCCGACGCCCAGGGTGCCGAGGGCGATGGAGGCGAGGACGGCGGTGACGGCGAGCAGCCGGCGGTGCCGCTGGGGCAGGGGGAAGCGCGGTTCCTGGTAGGGCGCCTGAGGGTTGGCGTTCATGACAGGGAGGTTTCCAGGGCGGCGTGAACGGTCGGTACGCGCGGGTGAAGTCCGGACGGGGGTTGGGCGTCGGTTGGCCGCATACGCCCCGATCGTCGCCGGCCGGAGCGTATGCCCAGGTCAGCGGTGCGTGGTCGACTCGCCGACGGCCTCCCGGACGGCGTCCCGCAGGCCGTGCGGCGGGTGGAAGCGGGAGGGTGCGGCGGCCGGGTCCTCGCGGAGTTCCTTCACCAGCGAGACGCACAGCAGCAGCATCACCACCACGAACGGCAGCGCGACCAGGATCGTCGCGTTCTGGAGCGCGGTGAGCCCGCCGGCCAGCAGCAGGGCCGCCGCGACCCCACCCATCAGCACGCCCCAGACCACCACCAGCCAGGTGTGCGGATGCAGCGAGCCCCGGCTGGAGAGCGAGCCGAGCACCAGCGAGGCCGAGTCGGCGCTGGTGATGAAGAAGGTCATCACCAGTAGCACCGCGACCACGCTGGTCACCGAGCCGAGCGGCAGCGAGCGCAGCATCTCGAACAGGGAGGCCTCCGGGCCCTGCGGGATCGTCGCGACCAGGTCGGCCGCGCCGGTGGTGACCAGCCGGATCGCGGTGCCGCCCATCACGCAGAACCAGATGACCGTCGCCCCACTGGGCACCAGCAGCACGCCGAGCAGGAACTGTCGGACGGTGCGGCCGCGCGAGATCCGCGCGATGAAGGTGCCGACGAAGGGCGCCCAGGAGAGCCACCAGGCCCAGTAGAAGATCGTCCAGGAGCCGAGCCAGGCCTCGTCGGTGAAGGCGCCGGTCTGGGTGGACATGGCGAGCAGGTCGGAGAGGTAGCCGCCGACCGAGGAGGGGATCGCGTCCAGTGCGAACACGGTCGGGCCGAACACGAAGACGAAGAGCATGATCAGCGAGGCGAGCACGACGTTCGCGGTGGAGAGCCACTTCACGCCCTTGTGCACTCCGGAGAACGCGGAGACCACGAACGCGGCGGTCAGCGAGCCGATGATGATCAGCTGGGCGTTCTGGGTGTTGCGGACGGAGGAGATGTAGCCGAGCCCGTCGGCGACCTGGAGTGCGCCGAGACCGAGGCTGGTCGCGGAGCCGAAGACGGTGGCGAACACCGCCAGCAGGTCGATCGTGCGCCCGGGCCAGCCGTCCGCGCCGCGTTGTCCGATCAGCGGGACGAAGGCGGCGGAGATCCGGTTGCCCCGGCCCTTGCGGAAGGTGGTGTAGGCGAGGGCCAGGCCGCCGACGGCGTAGATCGCCCACGGGTGCAGGGTCCAGTGGAAGAGCGAGAACTCCAGCGCCTGCTGGGCGGCGGCCGAGCTCTGCGGCTCCAGGCCCGAGCCGGGCTGCGGGGCGGCGAAGAGCTGGAGCGGCTCGCCGACGCCGTAGAACATCAGGCCGATGCCCATGCCGGCGCTGAACATCATGGCGATCCAGGCGAGGGTGGAGAACTCGGGCCGGTCGTCGTCGCGGCCGAGCCGGATCCGGCCGAAGCGGCTGAACGCGAGCAGCACGGCGACGGCGAGGAACACGTCACCGGCCACCACGAACAGCCAGCCGAAGTTGTGCAGCACCCAGCCGAGCGCGGTGCCGGAGGTGCGGCCGAGCGAGTCCTCGGCGAAGACGCCCCAGGCGACCACCGCCAGCACGAGGACGGCGCCGATGCCGAACACCGCCCGGTCGGCCGGAAGGGTCGCGGCGGGTTCGTCGGGCTCCTTCACGGGCTGGTCGGGCGGAGGCGGCTGGCTGTTCATCGGATGGACCTCTCGACATACTCGGCGCGTTCGGACCGTTCGGACCGTTCGGAATCCGTTGGGGATGTTCGGAACCCGTTCGGGGCGCTCGGGACGCTCGGAATCAAGCTGTATGTCGCACTATGTCCAGTCCGCTCCGCGAGCGGCGGGACGGCGCGCCGGGGAGACTCCGGGTCGGGACCTACGTCCCGTCAGGCCGCCTGCCCCGCTTCGTGGTCCTGCTCGTGGTCGTGCCCGGAGTCGCGCGCGGTGGCGAGATAGTGGGAGAGCGCCCGGCGGCTGTGAGTGAGGTCCTCGATCCGGGAGTCCAGGTCGGCGAGTTCGTCGCTCAGGATGGTGAGCAGCCGAGGGCAGGCCTCCAGGACCGGGACGGGACCGGTGGCGCAGGGCAGCAGTTCGGCGATGATCCGGGTGCTCAGGCCGGCCGCGAGCAGGCTGCGGATCTGCCACACCCGGACGGTGTCCCCCTCGCCGTACTCGCGGTAGCCGGCCGCCGTGCGGTCCGGCCGGAGCAGGCCCTGCTCCTCGTAGTAGCGGAGCAGGCGGGTGGACACCCCGGTCAGGCGGGCGAGTTCTCCGATGCGCATGACGTCGCGAACGGCACCGTCCGCCGGGGTGTTCCCGGGGGAGGGGAAGCTCTCGAGGAACTCCGGTAGCACGTCGCGCAGTTCGGTCAGCTCCTCGACCACCGGCAGGTGTCAGCGGGGGAGTTCGGCCGGGGAAGCCGTCCGGCAGTGGAACCCCGGACGATCCGGGCGGGCCGGGTGGCCGACATGAGGTGCTCCTCTGCGGGCCGGGGTTTCGCCGACGGCGGGCACGGTAGGTGTTCACACAAGTTGAGAAGGTCAAACCGGAGAGCGCAGGCCCGGCCAGGACGGCCTTCGGGCCCCGGCCGCGGTTGCGCGCCCCGGCGAACCGCCTAGGCTGACACGGAAGGAACGCCGTTCATGGACGACGAGGTCCGCACCCCGAACGAAGCAGCCCCGATCCCGGCCGCCCCGGCACAGCCCGTCCGCGACGACGGGGTGAACCGCCGGACGGTGCTGCGGATGGTCTCCGCCGCCGGGGTGCTGGTCGCGCCGATCCCGGCCGCTCCGCTGCTCACCGCGGGCCGGGCGGCCGCCGAGGAGGTGCCCGTGTCCAGGCCCTTGCCCGGTCCGGTACCCGGGTCCGCTGCCAGGGCGACGCCGGGGGCGGTGCCCGGACCCGTGCCCGGGATCGTCAAACCGCTGCCCGCCGAGTGGTTCGTGCCGCACGGCACCAACGCCGAGATGCGCTGGGACGCCTTCCGCGACGCCGAAGGCGATGCCGTCGTCGGCCGCCACGTGCCGGTGGAGCGGTTCTTCGTCCGCAACCACACCAGCACCCCGCTGATCGACCCCGACACCTGGAGCCTCAAGCTCTTCGGCAGCGCTCTGCGCGGTGCCCCGACGGCCGAGCACCCGGTCGAGTTCGGCCTGGACGACCTGCGGGAGCTGCCGTCCACCCGGATCAGCGCGCTGATCGAGTGCGCCGGCAACGCCCGCAGCTACTACCTCAAGCAGCAGAACCAGTCCGTCCCGGGCACGCCGTGGACGCTCGGCGGCGTCGGCTCGGCGAGCTGGCGGGGCGTCCGGCTGGCCGAGGTGCTGCGGGCCGCCGGGCTGACCGGGGCGGCGGTGGACGTGCTGCCCACCGGCCTGGACCCGGACTACGTCGTCGGCGGCACCAACTACGGCCCGGTGCGCCGCCCGCTGCCGATCGCCAAGGCGTTGGACGACGTCCTGCTCGCGTACGAGATGAACGGCGAGCCGCTGACCCCGGACCACGGCGCCCCGGCCCGGCTGGTGGTGCCCGGCTGGGTGGGCATCGCCTCGATCAAGTGGGTCGGCAGCGTGGAGGTCGCCGCCCATCGGCTGTACTCGCCGTGGAACACCGACTTCTACCGGATGTTCGGCCCGGACTACCCGCCGGGCGGCGGCGACCCGCTCACCGAGCAGGTGGTCAAGAGCGCCTTCGAGCTGGCTGCGGGGGTGCGGCTGGAGGCGGGCCGTGAGCACCGGCTGTACGGGCGCTCGTGGTCCGGGGCGGCGGCGGTGCGCCGGGTCGAGGTGAGCGCCGACGGCGGCCGGTCCTGGCGGCGCGCCGAACTGCGCGACGAGCCAAGGGCCGACGGCTGGGTGCGCTGGAGCATCGACTGGCGCCCCGAGCGGCCCGGCCCGTACGAGCTGCGCGCCCGCACGACGGACCGCCGGGGCAACACCCAGCCCGAGCGGGCGGTGTTCAACCGGGAGGGCTACCTGTTCGGTGCGGTGGTGGCCCACCCGGTGACGGTGGTCTGAGCCGCGCCGGTGCTTGAGCCGTGCCGGTGGGCCGGGCCGCGCCGGCCCACCGGCCGACGAGCCCGGCCCGCCAGCCGACGAGCCCGGCCCACCGGTCGGGGCTCAGCCGGTGGACTGGACCTCGTACGGGGCGGGGTACCGCGTCTCGTACGGAGTGAGCACCAGCCGCACCACGTCCTCCAGACGCCGCCGGGCGTCCCCGAGGGTGGTGCGGCCGGTCACCCAGGCGGTCAGCTCGCCCTGCCAGGCGTGGGCGACGATGTGCCGCACCAGGTCGCTCGCGGCGGCCGGCACCTCGGTCGTCACGGCCTGCAGGGCGGTGCTGTCGGCCCGGGCCATGCCTTGCAGGGCCTCGCTGGCGAACGGGTCGGTGGAGGCGGCCACGGCCACCCTCAGCCGGGCGAGTTCGGGCTGCCGCTGGTAGGCCCGCATCCCGCCCCGGACGAACCTGACCGCCCGGTCGGTGGCCCCCAGCCCGGATCTCGGCCCGCGCAGCTCGGCCACGAGGTCGGCCAGCAGCAGGCGATGCCACTCGGCGATCGCCGCCGCCAGGAGATGGTCCTTGGAGGAGAAGTAGCGGTACGCCGTCCCCAGGGCGACTCCGGACCGCTCGCAGACCTGCTTCATCTGCATCCGCTCGACGCCGATCTCGTTCACCAGGGCGAGCGCGGCCGCGATCAGGCTTTCGCGGCGTTCGAGCTGACGCGGAGACATCGCCTCCACCGGCCGTGGTGACAGGTCAACCTTGGTCACCCGCACCATGATACGGGCCGGGGCCGCTCAGGAGTATGACGCCGTCCGGCCCCCTTCCGTTCGTCGGGGAGTCACCGGGGCGCCCCGGGGGCCGGGCCTGCTGGCCGGACCTGCTAGCCGAGCCTGCGGACCAGGGCCTCCTGGACGGCGGAGGCGACCAGTCGGCCGTCCAGGTCGTAGAACTCGCCGAGCGTCAGGCCGCGGCCGTCCGAGGAGGTCGGGCTGCGCTGGGCGAACAGCAGCCAGTCGTCGGCCCGGAACGGGCGGTGGAACCAGAGCGCGTGGTCCAGCGAGGCCAGCAGCAGCCGGGGCGGCCCGGGGCGCTGGAAGAAGTTCGGCTGCTCGTTCAGCCCGGCGGTGGAGGCCAGGGTGAGGTCGGCCAGGTAGGTGAGGGCACCGGCGTGCGCCAGCGGGTCGTCCTCCGGGAGCGGCGTGGTGGTGCGCAGCCAGACGAACTGCTGCGGCATCCCGGGGACGGCCGGCGGGAGCCCCGGGGAGTCCGGCGGCACGAAGCGCAGCTCGAGATCGCGGAACCCGCTCGACTTCCGTGCCGCCTCGCGCAGTTTCCCGGGCCAGCCGGAGAGCGCGTCGGGCAGGGACTCCGGGGCGGGCACCGGGGGCATGCCGCGGTGGCGCTCGTCGGTCGACTCGGGGCGTTTGAAGGAGGCGGTGAGGGTGAAGATCTCCTGCTCCTCCTGGACCGCCCGGACCCTGCGGGCGGAGTAGGTCACCCCCTCGCGCAGCCGCTCGACCTCGTACGTGATCGGCCGGGTCGGGTCGGCGGGCAGGAGGAAGTAGCTGTGCAGGGAGTGCACCGTGCGCTGCGCCTTGCAGGTGCGTCCGGCGGCGACGAGGGCCTGGGCGGCGACGTGGCCGCCGAAGGCGCGCGTGGGGGCGCCCTCGTGGCACTGGCCCCGGAACGTGTTCTCGTTCAGCTGCTCGATCTCCAGCAGCCCGGCGAAGGAGGTGGCCGGGCTGTGCTCCTGTTCGGCCGGGATCTGCTGTTCAGTCAGGTCGGTCACGGGCCCATAGTGGCAGAAGCCAACCGTGCGGCGATGTGACCTGGGTAACGCCCGGGGGCTTGGAGGGTGGATAGAACACGTTTCAGTTGGTGGTCGGTGCGCCGGATTGTCAGTGTCCTCACCTAGCGTGCTCGGCATGACGCAATCCGCACACGCGTACGCCTATCTGCGTCCGTCCGCCGTCCTGGACGGCGCCGACGGCCGCAGCCTCGATCTGGCCACCTCCGGCGGTGCCACCCCGCTCGGCGCCGCCGCCAACCCGCGCTTCTTCGCGGGCTTCCTGGCCGATCCGGCGCCGGCCGCCGCCGCGCTGCTCGCGGTCGCGGACGTCGCCGCCGCGCGCTACCACCAGCCGCAGCTGCGCGCCTCGCTCGACCCGGTGGTCACCGCCAACGGGGACCGGCTGCGCTTCGAGTCCTTCTCGGGCTGCTGCGGCGTCTACGCCCGGCTCGACGTGCTCCGGGCCGGGCTGGACGGGGACGAGATCGGCCACGGCACCACCAACGTGGACGTCAACAACCCGCTGCGCGAGGCGCTGACCAGGATCGGCCCCGCCGACCCGCTGCACCTCGCGGTCGGGCCGGACGCGCTGGAGGTCACCGGTTTCGACGGGCCGCTGGTCGAGAAGAAGGTCCCGCTGCCGGAGCGCTGGCTGCGCGGCTTCGCCGAGACCCAGGTCGTCGCGGCCGGCTTCGAGCCGCGCGCCGAGCTGCCCGCCGCCGAGGCCGTCCGGTTCCTGCGCTCGCTTCCGCGTTCCGGGCGCGGCGGGCGGGCCGGCGTCGGCTGGGTCGTCCCGGCCGGCAAGGCCCTGCGGCCGACCACCCGGCCGGTGCCGGGCGCGGTCTGCCTGCCCGGGCCCGAGCGGCTGGTGGCGCTCCAGCGGGTGCTGCGGCACGCGCTCGCCCTGCGGGTGTACGGGCCGGTGGCGGCCGGGGAGCCGACCGCCTCCGCCTGGGAGGCGGTGCTGCCCGGCATGCGGCTGACCCTGACGCTGTCGCCCGACGCCTCCCGGGGCTTCTCCGGCGAGGGCGGGGTGCTGGACTCGCTCGCCACCGGAACGGCCGAGCGGGACGCCGAGCTGATCGCGGTGCTGCTCGCCTGGGAGCCCCGGATCGAGGTCGGGGACCTCGCCGCCCAGTCCGGGCTGAGCCCCGAGCGGGTCCGCGCCGCGCTCACCCGGCTGGGCACCGCCGGGCAGATCGGGTACGACACCGCCGAGGCCGCGTACTTCCACCGGCAGCTCCCGTACGACGCCGGGCGGGCCGAGGCGGCCAATCCCCGGCTGCGGGCCGCCCGGGCACTGGTCGAGGCGGGCGCGGTGCGGGTGGAGGCGGGCGGGGCGACGGCCGTCGTCACGGTGGACGACCACATCCAGCGGGTCCGGACGGACGAGTCGGGGCGGCTGAGCTGCACCTGCCTGTGGTGGGGCAAGTACCGGGGCGGACGCGGGCCGTGCAAGCACGCGCTGGCGGTCGGGATGGTGCGGGACTCGGCCGCCGGGACCGCGGAGGCGAAGGGGGCCGGAGCGTGAGTCGGACCGGGAACAGCAGCGTGAACCGGGCCGACAGTACGACTGCGGGTGCCGACCGGCACGGTCCGGTCGACGAACTGCTGACGGCCGTCCGGTCCGGACGGCTCGCGCGGATACCGGAGCTGCTCGCCGCCCTGGACGCGGTCCAGCGGCGGAACTGCCTGCCCGCCCTCAAGGAGCTGCGCAGGGAACTGCGCCAGGAGTGGTCGCGGGAGGCCGTCGAGGCCAGGGCCAGGCTGCTGGTGGCCGGGGCGGGCTGCCACGCCGGCCCGGCCGGCGCCGCCACCTGGCTGGCGGGCAGTGACTTCAGCGGCCGCCAGTGGGCCCGGAACTCCGTGCTGCACCAGGTCATCGAGGCGCAGCCGGTGGAGTGGCAGGTCGAGGTGGTCACCCGGCTCGCCGCCCGGCCGACCCGCTCCTGGGGTTCGACGATGTACCCGGTGATCGAGGCCGTGGTCCGGCGCACCGGCTGCGAGGTGCCGCGCTCGGAGTCCTTCGTCCGGGGCTGGATGGACCGTGCCGAGGACCTGGGCGGCGCGCGTCCGACGCTGGCCCAGAAGGTTCGCGAGGACGGCTTCACCCCGGTCCTGCTGCCCGAGGTGTTCGAACTCGCGGACGTCGGCTGGCAGCTGACCTGCCGGTACAGCCCGCGCCCCGGCGACGTCTGGACGGAGGCGATCGGCGATCTGGCCGCGGCCGGCGTGGTGGACCGGGCCGAACTGCTCGACCGCTGCCTGGCCCGGCTGCTGCGCGGCGGCAAACCGGCAGACCAGCGGGCCTTCCTGGAGGTGCTGCGGGCGCTCGACCCGACGCCCGAGGAGTACGCGGCCCGGGTGCGCGACGTGGTGGCGCTCGTGGACGGCCTGTCGGTGCTCGCCGGGCACGCCCAAGAGGTGCTCGCCGGGCTGGACGAGGCCGGGCTGATCGAGCCCGAGGTGCTCACCGAGGCCTCGGCCGTGGTGCTGTTCCGCAGCGAGAAGAAGCTGGTCCGCGCCCAGCTGGCCTGGCTGGAGAAGGCCGCCCGGCGCTCGCCCGAACGCTCCGGCCCGGTGGTGCTGGCCGCGGCCGAGGCCTTCGGGCACCCGGACACGGCCCTCCAGGCACGGGCGCTGAACGTGGTGGCCCGTCACCTGAAGGCGGCGGGGACGGCGGTGGTGGCGGAGCTGCGAAGCGCTGCCGAGACGTTGAACCCGGTCCACCACCGGCGCGCGGGCGAGCTGTTCGGTGCGCCGGACGGCGACGGCGAGGACGATCCCGACACCGGGTGGAACGAACTCCTCCCCCCGGCCCCCGGGCCGCGCCCGCTCGGCGCGCCGATCGCCTCGGCGGCCGAACTCGCGGAGGAGCTGTCGGCCCTGCTCGCCGCGCGCGAGCCCGGCGTGGCGGCCTTCGAACGGGTGCTGGACGGGCTGGTCCGGCTGACCCACCTGGACCGGAAGGCGTTGGCCGAGGCGGTGGAGCCGGTCCGCCGGGCGCACCCGTGGAGCGGCACCGGCAGCTGGGGGGACTGCGCGCCCCGGGAGATCCTCTACGTGGTCGCCGCGGTGGCCGGCGAGACGCCGCCCTGGAAGCTCTGGGACTACCTCGGCGGTGCGGGCCGCCACAAGCTGAGCGGCCCGCGCACCACGGTGCACGGGGCGGTCCTCGCCGCCCGGCTGGAGGAGGTGGCCTGGCACACCGTCCAGGCCCCGCTGCCGTACCTGCTCGCGACCCCGACCGACGCCACCGGCGCCCTGGAGGCGGCCGTGCTGGTCGAGCGGATCGCGGGGTACGAGGCGGCGGACGTCAAGCCGGGGAAGGCCGACCTCTCCCAGGCCCTGCTGCGGGTCGGCGCCGCGGACGAGGTGGTGCTGGCGGCGGCCGAGGAGCTCGGTTCCCCGGCCGGGCGCCGGGTGGCGCACTGGCTGCGCACCGGCGGTCTGCCCGGGCAGCCGTCCGAGCGGGTGCTGTTCGCGCCCGGCAAGGGGCTGCGGCGCGCCAACGTGTACGGGGACCGCTGGTGGGAGGAGGTCGAGCGGATCGCCGTGGCCCAGCCGGGCATCGGCGCCGGGCCGAAGGGGCCGGGCGGCGAGCGGCTGTCGGCCGAGCTGCGGGCGCTGCTGGACGGCACCGAGCCCAGCGTCGCCCGGGCCCGCACGGTGTACGACTGGAGCCGGCGGCCCGTCGAGCACTGGTTCGCGATGCTCCCGTGGCACCGGGAGGAGCTGGCCGCGCGCTGGCTCGACCCCTTCGCCGAGGGCGCCGACCGGGACGAGCGCGGCGCCGCCCGTCACCTTCCGCTGCTCGCCGAGGCGGGCGGTCCGGCCGGGCTCGCGCTGCACCTGGCGCTGGCCTACGGCCTGGGCGCCCGGCACACCGAGGACCGGACGGCGGCGGTGGACGCCCTGCTGGTGCTCGCCGCGCGCGGCGACCTGGACGGCGCGCTGCTCGGGCGGGAGCTGGGCGCCCTGGTGGCCTGCGGCACGGTGATGGCAGGTCGACTGGGGGCGGCGCTCGCCCTTGCGGCGGAGACCGGGGCCCGGGCGACGGTCTGGTCGGTGCTCGGGCCGGCCCTGCCGGGCCTGCTGGGGGAGGCCGACCCGTCGACGCGCGGGCTGGGCGACCTGATCGCGCTGGCCGCCGACTGTGCCCGGCGTACGGGCGCCCGCGGGCCGGTCGCCGAGGTGACGGCGATGGCCGAGCGCGCGGGCTCGGGCCGGGTGGTCAAGGAGGCCCGGGCGCTGCGGGACGTTCTCGCGGGCTGAGGGGGTGGGTGGGGGCTGACGGCGGACGGATGTCGGCTGACGACTTTCAGCGAACAGATTTTGAAATCTGTTCGCTGAAAGTCGTCGTCTGTTCGCGCCCATCGGCAGCCCCCACGGCCCCCGCGGCCCCCGCAGCCCCCGCAGCCTCCGTCCCCGACCGCTCGCCGGCCAGCGGCGGAATGCCGCGCGGGGTGGCGGCGACGGCCCGCCACCACAGCCGCAGGGCGGGCGGGTCGGCGGGCTCGAAGGGCTTGCCGGGACGGGGCACCGCGAGCCGGGCGCCGAGCGCCTGGGCGGCGGCGACCACCCGCTCGGCGGGCTCGTCCCAGGGGTGCAGCGCGAGGTTGAAGGTGCACCAGTGGATCGGCAGCAGCAGCTCGCCGCCCAGATCCAGGTGCGCCCGCACACCCTCCTCGGGGGTCATGTGCACCTCGGGCCAGAAGTCGCTGTACGCGCCGACCTGCATCATCGTCGCGTCGAACGGGCCGAGCCGCCGGCCGATCTCGGCGAAGCCGGGGAAGTAGCCGGTGTCCCCGCTGTGGAAGATCCGCTGCCCGCCACCGGCGACCACCCAGGACGCCCACAGGAACAGCGCGCTGGTGCGCGGCCCACGGCTGCAGTAGTGACGGGCCGGCGTGGCGGTCAGCGTCAGTCCGGCGACCTCGGCCGACTCCCACCAGTCCAGTTCGACGATCCGCTCGACCGGGACGCCCCAGTGCTCCAGGTGCGCACCGACCCCGAGCGGGACGGCGAACACCGCGCCCGTCCCGATCAGCGCCCGGACGGTGCCCATGTCGAGGTGGTCGTAGTGGTCGTGGGAGACCACCACCACGTCCACCGGCCCGAGTTCGGACAGCGGCAGCGGCACCGGGTGCAGCCGCTTGGGTCCGGTCCAGGAGAACGGGGAGCAGCGCTCGCCCCAGACCGGGTCGAGCAGGACCCGCCGTCCGCCGATCTCGGCCAGGACCGTGGCGTGCCCCAGCCAGGTCAGCCGCAGCCCGGATTCCGGCGGTGCGGCCAGGTCGCCGGGGAGCAGCCGGTGCACCGGCACGGCGGCGGTCGGCGCGCGGCGGGCCTTGTCCCCGGCCAGCTGGGCGCGGGTGATCTCCAGCGGGCTGCGCTCGTACACCAGGCGGCGGGTGGGCACCGGGTTGCGGAAGGCGCCGTCGGCGAACTGCGGGGAGCGGCGGATGCGGGCCAGCCGCTCGCCCCGGGGCTCGGCGCCGAAGGCGTCGGTCCGGATCCGGTGCCAGGCGGCCCGGGGCAGTCCGGCCAGTCCGGGTACGGCGCGCTCGGCGGCGGGGTCGGTGGACGGCGGGACGAACAGCGCGGACAGACCGGCGAGGCGGGAGAACCACGGGGCGGGGCGGGGCACGGCTCCTCCAGGGACGGTCACGGCTACCGGGCGTGCCGGGGCGCGCAGCGCAGTGGCTCATGGGGCTGCTGCGGTACGACAACCATCTCGTCGGAGGTTACTCGCCATGGGCCGTCCGGACCTGGTGGAGGGCCCGGCGCGGTCCAATCGGCGTATCCGGGAGGGCGGCGCGGGCCGGAGCCCGGGTCCCGCTCGGCTCTCCCCGCGGCACCCGCCCCGGCACCCGCCGGGTCCTGGTCCGGCTCCGGCGCGTCAGGCGTAGAAGCGGGTGATCGTCTCCGCGACGCAGTGCGGCTTGGCGCTCCGCTCGCTGGTCACGGTGAACCGCACCACGGCCTGGACCCCGCCCGGCACCTCGGTGGCCGAGACCAGCTCGGCGGTGGCCCGGACCGCCGTGCCCACCGGCACCGGCGCCGGGAAACGCACCTTGTCGGAGCCGTAGTTCAGCGCCATCCGTACGCCCTCGACGGTGTAGCACTCCTTCGCCAGCACCGGGATCATCGACTGGGTCAGGTAGCCGTGCGCGATCGTCGAGCCGAACTGGCTCTCCTTGGCCCGCTCCGGGTCCACGTGGATCCACTGGTGGTCACCCGTCGCCTCGGCGAACAGGTCGATCTGCCGCTGCTCTATGGTGTGCCACTGGCTGGTGCCCAGCTCGGTGCCGACGGCGGCGGTCAGCTCGGCGAGGGAGGCGAAGGTCGTCACGGTGCGCTCCTGGTGGGGACGGGCCCGGGGAGGGATCAGGACGCCGGAAGCGTATGCCTACCCACCGGTATCTGTCAGGAGCCGAACGGAAATCCGGTGTTCGCGGACGGGGTGCTCGCCTGCCCGGCGCTCATCCGCCCGGTGCTCGCCTGCCCGGTGCTCGCCTGCCCGGCGCTCATCTGCCGCCGCGTCCGGCGGCCCGGGGCGCCCGGCCCGGTCGGGAACAGCCGGCGGCCGCTGACCAGCTCCGGCACCAGCGCGATGAACAGCGGCTCCGGATCGCCCACCCAGGGCCGCAGGCCGGAGCGCAGCACCCGTCGGACCTGCTCGGGATCGCTCACCACGTCGGCCCGCCCGTGCACCAGTACGCTCCACCCGGTGCGGGTGACCGGGTCCAGCAGATCCGCCTGGAAGGCCACCACCGTGCCGTCAAGCCCGCGCGCGGTGGCACTTCCCCGGCGTACGGCGAGCACCAGCCGCCCGTCCAGGACCTCGAAGGAGACCGGCAGGACGGCCGGCAGTGCGTGCTCGGTGTACACCACGCGCCCGACGGGCACGGTGCTGAGCAGCCGCAGGCACTCGGCCTCGCTCAGGGTCTCCACACGGTCCTCACGCTCCATGCGTCCGATCGTCCTCGGTCGGTGCGCGCATCGATAGGGCCCATGGTCCCTGAGCGGGCGGGCCGGGAGCCCCGTCGGAGGCGGCTCGGGGCGGTAGCCTGCCCGGCGGGTGGAGAAATGGTGCAGGAGGGGGACGGCCGGATGGCGGGCGGGGTCGATCTGGTGGTGATCGGGGCGGACGGCGGGCCCGACCGAGCCTTCGGGGGTGCGGCGCTCGCGCCGGACGGCGCCCGGCTGCTCGCCGAGGTGCTGCCCGGGATGTGCTTCGACACCGGCGCGGCCGGCTGCCGGGTCACCACGGTGGCGCCGGACGCGGACGCCAACGCGATGCTCACCGCCGTCCGGGACGCCGCCCAGCACCCCGGCCGCTGGCTGCTGGTCTGCCTGGTCGGCCAGCTGGTGGTCGATCCGCGCGGGCGACGGCTGGCCCTGGTCACCGCCGGGAGCACCGCCGACAACGCCTACCGCCGGGGCCTGGCCTGGGACTGGGTGGTCAGCGCGATGGTGCACGGGGACCAGGAGGAGGCGCTGCTGCTGGTCGACGCGGTGGTCGACCGCGACAGCTGGGCGGCATTGGAGCGCGGCGAGGACGGCGCGGGCGAACTGCTGAGCTACTCGAGGGTTCCGCTGTGGGGCCGGATCGGCCGCCATGCCCCGGGCAGCCGCTACGCGCCGGGCAGACGCGGCCGGGACGCCGTCCTGCCGGGCGGGGAGGGCTCGTTCAGCCGGGCCCTGACCACCGTCCTGCGCCAGGGCGTCCCGGGTGCCCCTGCGGCCGTCGCCCCGCTCGATCTCCAGCCGGCCGTGGCCGCGCTGACGGACGGTGGAGAAGCGTCCGGTAGTTCGGGTGCGCCCGGCGCGCGCCTGCTCGTTCCGCCACACGCCGGGCGGCTCCTGATGCGCAATCGGGCCGCGGTTCGGGGCGCATTGGCCGGATTGTCGCTTTCCGAAGAACTGTTGGCCGTTCTGTGGCGGGAAAGTGCCCCGACGGAACCTCCTTCCGCGTAAGGTCAGGGGGCCTGAGGTGTTGCCGTGATGGGGTGGGTTGGCGAAGAATCGATCCTCAGCGGAAACACCGGCGGGACGGCGGAATTCTCCTGGCGGCCGTGGATCACGGATCGGGTCGGTCGCAACGAGGTGGGGCCATGCGGCAGCGCGGAAATGTGTTGCGCCCAGGGGCGGTTGGGGTCGGTGGGGCGGTTCTGGTGTTGCTGCTCGGTGCTTGTGCGAGCGGTGGTGCGGGCGGTTCCGTCGATCGCATCGGGTCGGCCGCGCCCACTGTCGCGGGAGTGGACCCGCTAACTCCTTCGAGTGGTCCGGTAAACGGCTCGATCGCGCCGACCAGCGGTCCGGAAGGGGCCATGGGACGGCTGGCCCTGAAGGCGTATCAGGACTGGTGGCAGGCCCAGGCCCAGGTCTTCGGGCACTCGGATTCGGACGCTTACGGACTGGAGCAGTACTCCTCCGGTCGTGCGCTGTCCGACAGCCTGGTCAGCCTCCGGCAACTGCGCGACGCCAAAGTGGTGATGACCGGGACTCCGCGCAATTCCGCGGTGGTCAAGGCCATCGATCTCAAAGCCGATCCGCAAACCGCCGTGATCGAGGACTGCGTCGACCTGTCGGGCTGGCACCGCGTCGATGCCGTCACCGGGGCCGCCAAGGATCCCGGAACACGTCTGAACCGGTACGTCGGGACCGCCTCCCTGCGCTGGTTCCAGGCGCATTGGCTGATCTACGACTTCAAACGGGAGGTGGACCGGACATGCTGAACGCGCGGAAACCGGCCCGGCGAATCGCGATCGCCGCGTCGATGTCGGCCGGACTGCTGCTGTCCTCGGCCGTCAACGCGACCGCGGACGAACCGCCGGGCGGCGGCGCCGAGCAGTGCTACCCGAACGTGATCTGCATAGACGTCAATTCCGGCGGATCGACCACGACGCCCGGCGGAACGACGCATGGCGGTGGCGGCGGTTCGGACACCGGCCCGCAGCTGTGCAGCTACCACGAGGTCGCGTGGGCCTGCCACGACCCCCAGCTGGGCTGGTTCAACAGCGACAAGGGCTGCTACTTCCGCGCGTTGGACAACCCGCCGCCCGCGGGCGACCCGGCGTGGGAAGGCCACGACCCGAAGGACGGCATGCTCTACACGAAGGTCTGTCCGCAGACCGACGGCGGCCAGGGCGGCGCGGAGATCGTCTTCGAGGCCACCGTGCCGGGCGGACAGAACGTCAACGCCGAGGCCATGGCCATCCAGAGGGCCTACGACCAGGTCCGCTTCCGGCCGCCGGTGGGCCGGGCCGCGCCCCAGGCCACGGCGGTGGTCAACGCCCCGGTCTGGCTCTGGGCGGACGACGCCAGCCTGCCCGCCCCGGGCAACGCGTCGGTCGGGGGCGTCTCGGTCACCGTCACGCCCCGGCTGGTCCGGGCGGACTGGAGCTTCGGCGAGCACCTCCAGACCTCCTGCACCACGACCGGCACGCCGTACGACCCCAAGTACGGCGACGCGAAGTCCCCGGACTGCGGCTACGAGTTCAGGACCAGCTCGGCCCGCGAGAAGAACGGCGTCTTCAACGCCACGGTGACGATGCACTGGGAGGCCGCCGTGGTGGTCACCGGAGGGCCGAACCCGCGGAAGTTCACGATCCCGGGGATCAACCAGAGCAGCAAGCCCTTCGAGCTCAAGGTCGCCGAGATGCAGGTGCTCAACTGAGAGCGCCGGCGCGGCGATTCGCACACTGACCAGCCAGACGAGCCAGAGACGAACGAGGGAAGGGCGGAACCCGGTGGAGAACCGTACGTTCGCGACGCCGGGATCCGGCACCTCCGCGGGCGCGGCGTCGTCCGTGGCGATCCCGGAGCAGCAGGAGCAGGCGGGCCCGGGCAAGGGCCGGGGCCGGGCGGCCCCGCACGCGCCGGGGCGGACCATGGGGGCGCGGCGGCGGCGCCCGGCGGTGCTGGCGATGGCGGTCGCGCTGATCGCCGCCGGCGGGCTGGGCGGGGCCGTCCTCTACAACAGCACCGGCCAGCGGGTCGCGGTGCTGGCGCTGGCCCGGGACGTGCCCTGGGGCCAGGTGATCACCGAGGACGACCTGGTGGTCGCCCGGATCGCGGGGGACCCCGCGCTGCGCCCGGTGTCGGCGCAGGACCGGGCGAAGGCGGTCGGCATGCGGGCCGCCACCGACCTCAAGCGCGGTGCGATGCTCACCGGTTCCGACCTCGCGCAGGGCCTGTCGGTGCAGCCCGGCCAGATCGTGGTCGGGGTGTCGGCCAAGCGCACCCAGCTGCCCGCCAGCCGGCTCCAGCCCGGCGTGCAGCTGGTCGTGGTCTTCACCCCCGACAACGGCCGGGCCGACTCGCTGTCGGCCACGGTGATCACCGTCGGCCGGGTGGACACCGACGGCAGCCAGGTGATCGACGTGGCGGTCGGCGCCGCGGACGGTCCCCGGCTGGCGCAGTGGGTGGCGAGCGGGCGGATCCAGGTACTGCTCGCGCCGCGCGGTGCGGCAGCCGGCGGCGCCGCCGCGCCGGCCCCGGCACCGGGCGGTGCGCCCTCGGCCGGCGCCACCACGCCCGGGGGCGCGGCACCCGGAGCCACCGCGCCGGGGGCCGCGACGCCCGGCGCCGCCGCACCCGGGGCCCCGGCCGCGACGGGCGGAGCCTGATGGCCGTGATCGCGGTGGTCGGCGGCCCGGGCGCACCGGGAGCGACCACCACCGCCCTGGCGCTGCTGCTGTCCTGGCCGCTGCCGCCCGGCCGGCGGATCCTGCTGGTCGAGGCCGACCCGGACGGCGGCGCGGTGCTCGCCGGCGCCCTGGAGGGCCGGGTCGAGGCGGTGTACGGGCTGCGCAACCTGGCCGTCGCCGACCGGCGCGGACTGCTCACGCAGACCATCTGGGAGCAACTGATCGACCTCTCGCCCGAGGGCAACGCCGAACGGCTGCTGCTGCCCGGGCTGACCGACCCCGTCCAGGCACCCGGCCTCGCCTACACCTGGGAGCCGCTCGCCGAACTGCTGCACGGCGTGGAACAGCAGGGTTACGACGTCATCGTGGACCTCGGCCGCTCCGGCGCCACCGGCCACAGCGCGGTGCTGGCCCGCCGCGCCGACGCGGTGGTGGCGACGGTGCGCACCACGTTGCGCGGGCTGAGCTCGGTCCGGCCCCGGCTCGCCGCCCTGGCCGAGGACCTGGCCACCGCCGGCACCGGGGCGGACGCGCTCGGACTGCTGCTGGTCGCCGAGGGCCCGTACACCAGGGCGGAGGTGAGCCGCGAGCTCGGGCTGCCAGTGCTCGGGGTGCTGCCGCACGCCACCCGGACGGCGAAGGTGCTCTCCGACGGCGGGGACACCACCGACCGGCGGTTCGTCCGCTCGGAGCTCATGCGGACGGCGCGGTCGGCGGCGGACGAGGTGCAGCTGCTGATCCGCCGGCGGCGCCAGCGGCTCGCGCCGGGCGCCGTGCAGGACGCGGCGCCGGCCCAGCTGACGGCGGGCGGCCCGGCGGCGGGCCCGGTCGCGGCGGCGGTGCCGACGCCGCCGATACCGGCCCCGCCCGTGTCGATGGCGCCGCAGCCGTCGATGCCCGCGCCCGGGGTCGGGGCCGGGCCGCTGCCTTCGCCCGGGCCGGGCCCGTACGGGCAGCCGGGGTACGCCCAGCCGGGGCACGGTCAGTCGGGGTACGCCCAGCCGGGGCACGGCCAGGCGCCGTACCCGCCCGGAGGGTACGGCGCGGCGGGCCACGGCCAGTTCGCGCAGGGCCAGTTCGTGCAGGGCCAGTCCGTGCCCGGCGGCCCCGGCTACGGGCCGATGGACGGCGAGCAGCCCTCGTACACCCCGCCGCAGCCCGTACCGCCGGTGATCACCACCGGCCCGGTGGCGCCGCTGGCCGGGCTGGCGCCGCAGCCGGCCGCGCCGGCGCCGTTCCCGGCGCACGTCCAGTCCGCGCCGTACGGCGAGCAGGACGACCAGTACCACCTCCAGCAACCGATCGTGACGGACGGTCAGGACGAAGTGAACGGGCCGTACCCGCACAACCCCGGGGAGGTGCTCCGTGCGCGGTAGCCCCCTGCACCAGCGTCCCGCCTCCGATCCGGCCGCGCTGCCCTGGAGCGCACCGCTGCCCGGCCCGGTCGTCCCGCCGCACGGGTACCAGCCCGGCCCGGTCGCGCCCCAGCCCGTACCGGCGCAGCCCGTCGTGCCCCAGGCCGTTCCGTCCGGCGCGGCCGGGTCGGCCTCCGGGCCCACCGCCGTGCCCTCCCAGCTGCCCTCGCTGGACCTGCGCGGCTCCGCCACCCGGCCCGCCGTCGACCCGCAGGTCGCCCGCGAGCTCAAGCGCCAGGTCGCCGCCGAACTGCACCAGCAGATCACCCGGTTGACCGCCGCCTCCGGCTCCGATCCGGACCGTGCCACCCGCCGCCAGCGCGGCCGGGCGCTGATCGAGGAGGCCGTCGCCCGGTGGTCCGACGCGTATGCGCAGACCCACGGCATCCCGCCCACCCGGGAGCAGGACCGCGCCCTCGCCGAGGCCGTCTTCGACCTGCTGTTCCGGGCCGGGCGGCTCCAGCCCTACCTGGACGACCCGGAGATCGAGAACATCCTGATCAACGGCTGCGACGACGTCTGGGTCTCCAAGGTGCACCAACCCCTGCGCCAGGTGCCGCCGGTGGCCGAGAGCGACGCCGAACTCATCGAACTGCTCCAGGACCTGGCCCGCCAGCACGGCGGCGGCGAGCGCAGCCTGTCCACCGCCAGCCCGACCCTCGCGCTGCGGCTCGAGGGCGGCATGCGCCTCCAGGCGCTCACCGAGGTGACGCCCCGCCCGTACGTGGCGATCCGGCGCCACCGGGTGGCCTCGGCGACGCTGCCCGAGATGGTCGAACTCGGCACTCTGGACGCCACATTGGCGGCCTTCCTGGCCTCCGCGATCCGGGCCCGGAAGAACGTGATGATCACCGGCACCCAGGGCGTCGGCAAGACCAGCCTGCTGCGCGCGATGGCCGCCGAGATCCCGCCGGACGAGCGGATCGGCACCCTGGAGTCGGAGTTCGAACTCTGGCTGCACACCCTCGGCCACCTGCGCCAGGTCGTCCCGATGGAGGCCCGCGAGGGCAACGGCGAGCGCGTCGAGGGGCGCCTGGCCGGGGAGTTGACCATCGGCGACCTCATCCCGGCCGCGCTGCGCATGACGCTCTCCCGGATCATCGTCGGGGAGGTCCGCTCCGGCGAGGTCGTCCCGATGCTGCGGGTGATGACCAACGGCGAGGGCGGGTCGATGTGCACCCTGCACGCCCGCGGCCCGCACATGGTCGTCGACCGCATCGCCGAACTCTGCCTGGAGTACGGCTCGCACATGACCGACTCACTCGCCTACCGGCTCACCGCCAACGCCCTGGACCTCATCGTGCACGTCACCATGGTCGACGAGACCGCCGTCGGCGGCCGCCGGCACCGCTTCGTCTCCCACGTCCTGGAGGTCACCGGCCTCGGGGAGAGCGGCCGGCCCGCGCTGAACACCGTCTTCGGCCCCCGGCCGGACCTCGGTGAGCCGCGGGCCGTCCCGCACACCCCGCCGCAGTGCCTGGACGACCTGCGCCGGGCCGGCTTCGACGCCTCGCTGCTCGGCTCCCGGTACGGGAGTTGGGCCACCCCGCTCCAGCTGCGGATCGGCGGTGGCGCGCGGTGATGCTGCTCTTCGCCCTCTGCGGGCTGGCGGTCGCGGGCGGCCTGGTCGCCCTGGTGGTCTGGGCCCGCGGCAGCGAGCCCGGCGACGAGGACGGGGCCGAGCGGGAGCCCAACCCGCTGGCCGGCCGGCTCCACGTGTTCTGGTACGGCGCCCCCGGGACGGCCGCGCACCGGATGGTGCGGCTGCGCCGCGTCCAGCTGCCGCTCGCGCTCGCCGGCGCGCCGCTGGCCTGGCTCTTCACCGGCATCCCGCTGACCGCGCTGCTGGTGCCGCTGGCCGTCTTCGGCCTGCCCTGGCTGTTCGACACCACCCGCCCGGACACCCACCGGATCGAGCGGCTGGAGGCGCTCTCCGAGTGGACCCAGCGGATCGCCGACGTGCTGCTGCTCGGCGTCGGCCTCAACCAGGCCATCGTCACCAGCCGCCGCACCGCCCCGGCCGCCCTGGAGGACGAGATCGGCGAACTGGCCGCCCGACTGCAGGCCCGCTGGCGGCCCGAGGAGGCGCTGCGCGCCTTCGCCGACAGCCTCGCCGACGCCACCGCCGACAAGGTGCTCGCCGCGCTCGTGCTGCGGGCCGGGGACAGCGGCCCCGGCCTGGCCCGCACGCTCTCCGACATGGCCGACTCGGTGCGCGAGGAGGTCCGCCAGCGCCGGGCCATCGAGGCCGACCGGGCCAAGCACCGGACCACCATCCGCTGGCTGGTCGGCATCATCGTGCTGGTCGTCACCGTCGGCTCCTTCAACACCGAGTACACCCGGCCGTACGGGACCTTCCTCGGCCAGGTGGTGCTCGCCGTGGTGGCCGCCCTGTTCGTGGCGATCATCGCCTGGATGCGGGCGCTGGCCTCCCATCCGCCGGTACCCCGGTTGCTGGCGCCGGACCGGCGCAGCAGGAGCGGGCGACGGTCCGCCGCACCGGCGACCACGCCGGAGCCGACCGAGCAGCTCGGGGAGGTCCGGTGATCTCGCCCTGGTCCGTGCTGGCCGGAGCGGTCGCGGCCGGCGGCCTCGCCCTCCTGGTCGCCGAACTGCGGCCCGCGCCGCCGGACCTGCGCCAGGCGCTGGACCGGCTGCACGCCACCCCCGCCGACCGCGAGCAGGACCCGGACGAGCGGCCCCGCTGGTACGACCGGATCGGCGAGCGGTCCGTCCACCTGCGCGGGGTCTCCGTCCCGCGCCGTGAGCTCGCCCTGATCGGCCGCAGTCCGGCCCGGTTCATGGTGCACAAGCTGCTGTTCGCCGCGCTCGGCCTGCTGCTGCCCGCCTACCTGGGGGCGATGGCCGTGCTGATGGACACCGGCCTGCCGTTCGCGCTGCCGCTGGTCGCCGGGCCGCTGCTGGCCGGACTGCTCTGGTTCGTCCCGGACGCCATCGTGCGCGGCGAGGCCAAGGAGGCGCGCACCGAGTACCTGCACGGCATCGCCGCCTACCTGGAACTCGTCGCGATGGAGCGGGCCGCCGACTGCGGCCCCGCCGAGGCGCTGCGCCGGGCCGCCTCGGTCGGGCAGGGTGCGGTGTTCCGGCGGATCCGCGACGCCCTGGAGCGCGCGGCCACCGACCGGCTCCCCCCGTGGGCCGGACTCGACGCACTCGCCGAGGAGTTGGGGCTCAGTCCGCTCCAGGACGTGGCCGACATCATGCGGCTGTCCGGCACCGACGGCGCCGCCGTGTACGACACCCTGCGGGCCCGCGCCAAGGGCCTGCGCGGGGAACTGCTCGCCGAGGACCTCGCCCGTGCGAACGCCGACAGCGAGCGGATGGTCGCGCCCGGGGCCGCACTGACCCTGCTGATGACCGTCCTGATCGTCTTCCCCGCCCTGCACCAGATGCTCAACTGAACGATCTCCACGACCACTTGCCGTACCCGACCGGCCCTCGCGAGCCTCACCCGCCGGTCTCGGAGCAGCAGGCGCCACCACCACACCACACCGCCACATCCTCCGGGAGAACCCGATGACCGTACGACTCGCCCGACTGGCAGTCCGGGCGCTGCGACCCGCCCTGCTACCGGTCCAGTTCGCACTGATGCTCTTCACCCTGCGGCTCGGCCGGCTGCGGGCCGCCCGCGTGCGCGGCGACCGCGGTGCGATCAGCATCGAACTGGCCCTCGCCATCATCGCGTTGGTCTTCGTCGCGGGTGCCGTGGCGACCGCCCTCTACCTGCTGAAGGACAAGGTCGTCAAGAAGGTCGAGCAGGACCCGAACATGCCGGGCGGCGCGGGCGCGGGCGGCGCCACCCAGTGATGCGTCCTGCTCTCCGCCGCAGGGGCGACCGGGGGTCGATGAGCGTGAGCCTCGCCATCGTCTTCCCGGTCGTCCTGCTGCTCCTGCTGCTCGTCGTCCAGGCCGCGTTGCTCTGGTACGACCGGCAGGTCGCGCTCACTGCGGCCCGCGAGGGCGTGGACGCCGGACGGGTGCAGAGCAGCGCGACGGACGGCGAGAAGAACGAGGCCGCCGAGCGGCAGGCCCGCGACTTCCTCGACCGGCAGGGCGTGCACGGGTACGCGGTGCGGACCGACGGCAGCACGGCGGAGACCATCCGGGTCACCGTCCAGTTGACCCCGCCGCTGCTGATACCCGGACTCAGGGCGCCCACCGTCACCCAGTTCGCCGAGGCGCCGCGCGAGCGCTTCGTGGCGCCGGCGGTGAAGCCGTGAGGGGCGCCGGGTGTGAAGCCGTGAGGGACACCGAGGGTGAAGCTGCGAGGGGTGCCGGGGGTGAAGCCGTGACGGGCGCGTCGCGGGCACCGGGCCGGTGGCGGGGGCCGGTGCGGCCAGGGCCACCACGGCCGCGGTTCCGGTCGCGCCTGCGCAGGCGCGACCGGGGCGGGATCGCGATCGAGGCGGCGATCGTCGTTCCGGGGGTGGTCGGACTGGTCCTGGTGGCCATCGCCGCCGGACGGGTGCAGACCACGGCCGGCACCGTGGAGGCCGCCGCCCGGGCCGGGGCCAGGACCGCCTCCCTGCAGCGCAGCGTGGACGGGATGGACCAGCCGGCCAGGGACTCCGCCCTCGCGACACTGCGCCAGCAGGGCGTGTCCTGCCGCAACGGGGACGTGCGGGTCGACAAGGGGGAGCTGAACCTGCCCGGCGGACCGGCCACGACCGTCACCGTCACGGTGATCTGCGACGTGGAACTGGCGGACCTGATCGGCGGACCGTCCGGGATACCCGTGACGAAGCACCTCGTCGGCGAGTTCACCTCGGTGGTGGACCGTTACCGGGGCACATGACGGCGCGCGGCGTCGTCGCCGGCAAGACGGGGGATTGGAGACGGCCCGTGCGGGGGAGACGCAAGCGGAGAGCGCCCGGGGGATGACACAGCAGAACCGAGTGGCGCCCGGTGGGGGCCGGTGGGGAGAGCAGCGTGCGAAGTGGGGGGAGGGGACGGGAGTGGTGAGCCGTCTGCGGCGACGGCTGTCGGCGCGCCGGTCCGACCGGGGCGCGGTGGCCCTCTTCGTGGCGATCTGCGCGGCCTACACCGTGCTCGTCATCGCCCTGGTGATCGACGCCGGCGGCCGACTGCGGGTCGCCGAGCGGACCGACGCCTACGCCCTGGAGGCCGCGCGGGTCGGCGGCCAGCAGCTCGACCGGGCGGCCGTCCTGCAGGGCAAGGGCTTCAAGGTCCAGGAGGAGTACGTCCGGGACGCCGCCGACGCCTACCTGCGCCTGTACGGCCTGCGGGCGGGCGACATCGGGTTCTCCGGTGACGGCAAGGTCGTCACCGTCACCGTGCAGGCCGACTACCGCCCGGTCCTGCTGGGCGCACTCGGGGAACGGAAGGTAACGGGCAAGGGCAGTGCGACCCTCGTCCACGGAGTCGAGAAAGCGGAGACCGACTGATGGCCGCGCCACGTGCCAAGGACCAGGCCCGTACCGCCCAGGCCCGCAACGGCCGGGCCGGGACGTCCCATCGCGCCGGCGGCGCCCGAAGGCCGGCCGCCCCGGCGCCCCGACCACCCCGCGGGCGCGGGCGCGCCGTGGTCACCGCGCTCGGCGCGCTGGTCGCCCTGCTCGCCCTGCTGATCGGCGTTCCCGCCCTGCTGCTGTACGGCACTCAGGCGGTCGCCGGGATGGGCGAGGTCGCCTCGGGCGGGGTGGGCGAGGCGCTCACCAGCCCGGACGACGGAAGCCTGTTCCTGTGGGCGCTGGTGGTGGTCGGCTGGATCGCCTGGGCCTGCTTCGCGCTCTCCGTCCTGCTGGAGATCCCCGCCCAGCTGCGCGGCCGGATCGCCCGCCGCATCCCGGCCTTCGGCTGGAGCCAGCGGCTCGCGGCCGGACTGGTCGGCTCGGTTCTCGCTCTGCTGCCGGTGGCGGGCTCGGCGTTCGCGGCCGTCCCCGAACTGACCCAGGGGCCGGTCGTCCAGGCACAGTTGACGCCGGGCGTGCAGCGCGCCGCACTGCCCGCCGCGCAGGCCGCACCGGCCCTGACCCCGGCCGCCGAGCAGCAGAGCACCTACACGGTGCGCGACGCCCGGCCGGCCGACAGCCTCTGGTCCATCGCTGAGCGCCAACTGGGCTCGGGGGAACGGTGGGTGGAGATCGCCAAGCTCAACGAGGGCCGGGTGATGGGTGATTCGGGCACCCGTTTCGACGCCGAACGCCCGATCCAGCCCGGCTGGGAACTGCTGATGCCGGCGGACGCCAAGCCGGACGAGGCGAGGACGCCGGCACCCGCTCCCGCTCCGGCACCCGCGCCGGCTCCGTCCGGGGACGCGGCGCAGGGCACTCCGCAGGGGACGCCGCAGAACGCCCCGCAGTCCGGGACGGAGGCCGGGGGGCCCGGTGGCGCCGGCGGTACGGGCGGATCCGGCGGGCAGCGGACGGTCACCGTCCAGGTCGGGGACAGCCTGTCGGCCATCGCCCAGCGGGAGTTGGGGGACGGCGAACAGTGGCCGACGCTGTTCGAGGCGAACAAGGGGGCGCAGGCCCCGGACGGCGAGCAGCTGACGGACCCGGACGTGGTGGTGCCGGGGATGGTGCTCGCGGTACCGGGGGCGGGTGGCGCCACTCCGGCGCCGGCCGATCAGCCCCCGGCTCCGGCGCCCGCACCGGCTCCCGCCGATCAGGCCCCGGCGCAGACTCCGGCTCCGGCACCGGCTCCCGCCGACCAGGCCCCGGCGCCGGGCGTCCCCGCGCAGGGCACGCCGCAGTCGGCCCCGGCGCCCGCGCCCACCCACGCACCGGCCCACGCCCCCGCTCCCGCCGCGCACGCCGACCAGGACTCCGACGACGACTACACCGTCGCCCTCTCGGCCTCCACAGTCGGCGTCCTGCTCGCCGCCATCATGGTCGGCGCCGTCGCCCACAAGCGCGGCGGCCAGCAGCGCGCCCGCCGCCCCCGGCACCGCATCGCGATGCCCGGCGCCGGGGCCGCCGCCTTCGAGAACGAGCTGATGGCCCGGCAGGACCAGGCCGGACTGGAACTGCTGGACCGCGCCCTGCGCACCCTGGCCCGCAACACCGTGCGCGGCGGCAAGCGGCTGCCCGCCATCGTCGCCGCCCGGATCACCCAGGGCCAGACCATCGAGCTGCACCTGTCCGGCCCGGCCACCCCGATCGCGCCGTTCCGCGCCGCGCACGCCGCCAACGTGTGGTGGTGCAGCGCCGACTCGGGCGACCTGCTCAGCCCCGCCCAGGCCCGGAAGACCGCCGCTCCGTACCCCGCGCTGGTCACCCTCGGCACCTCGCCGGACGGCTCGGTGGTCCTCGCCGACCTCGAGGCCGTCCGGCTGCTCCACCTGTCCGGCCACCCGGACGACGCCCGGGACGTGCTGCGCACCCTCGCCATCGAACTGGCCCACAGCCCGCTGGCCGACCGGCTCCACCTGCACCTGGTGGACCTCGCCGAGGAGGTGCCGATCAGCGGCCCGGCCGCCGAACGGGTGCACCGCCACCCGACCCTGGAGGCCGCGCTCGCCGCCCTCGGCCCGCGCACCGCCAAGGCCCGTGCCACCCTGGTCGCCGCCGAGGCCATCAGCCCGCGCGAGGCCCGCAGCCGGGGCCAGGCCGACGAGTCCTGGACGCCCGAGATCGTGCTCTGCGCCCACCAGCCCGGCGGGGACATCCCGGCCGAGCTCGGGCGCCTGCTCGACGCCCGCCCGCGCACCTGCGTCGCCGTCATCACCCGGGCCCCGGAGCGCGGCACCGGCCCGGTCGCCCGGTGGACCCTGCCGACCTCCGGCCAGGCCGCGATCCCGGGCCTGCACCTCACCGTCGAGCTCCAGCGGCTCAGCGGGCAGCAGTACGACCAGGTCGCCGAGCTGCTCCGGGCCGCCGACGACACCACCCAGCACCCGGCCCCGGCCTGGACCCTGGACGGGCCGGAGGACGACACCGACACCACCGACCTGCCCGCCGCCGTACCGGTGCTGGCCGCCGTCGGGGCCTCGGTGGGTGGGGCTTCGGCGGGCGGGGCCTCGGTCGGTGGGGCTTCGGCGGGTCGGGCGGAGGAGGGCGCGGACGCGGCCGCCGGTCCCCGGCTGCTCGCCCGGGTCATCGGCACCGGTGCGAGCCCGTTCGCCGGTACCGATCCGGTGACGCCGGCCCCGGCTCCAGCCGCCCTGCCGCCCGCCGCTTCGGCTGCGACCCCGGTTCCGGCTCCCGTGCCGGCGCCGGTTCCGGCCGGGCCGGCGCGGTTCAGCGTCAACGGGCAGGGGCGGCAGGCCGGCAGCGACGAGAGCACCCGGGACCTGCGGCGGCCCGGTCTGCCGGAGGGCGAGGGGGCGGACGAGTCGGGGGACACCTCCTCGGAGTCCACGACGACGGTCGTGCTCGCCGTCCAGCCGGTCGTGCCACAGCCCGTCGCGGCTGAGCCGGTCGTGGCGGAGCCGACCGCGCCGGAGACGGTCGAGGAGCCGACGCCGTCGGCCGAGTCCGCTCCGGAGCCTGCCGTCGCCGCCGGGGCCGGGCCGGCCGGGACCGGGCCGGCCGGGATCGCGGACCCCGTCGGTACGGAGGAGCCCGAGCCCGCCGTCGAGCCGGGCCCGGCCGCCGCGGCCCCGGTCGCCCGGACCACGCCCGGGCGCAGCGACAGCGACGACCTGCTCGCCATCCTCCGCTCCCCGGAGGCGCACGCCCCTCGCAACGCCCCCCGGATCCGGCTGCTCGGCCCGGTGGACGTCGCGGGAGTCCACGGCACCGCCGCACCCGGCGCTCTGTCCAGGCTCACCGAACTGGCCGTCTACCTGGCGCTGCGTCCGGGCTCCGACCACCACGCGCTCGACCACGATCTGCACCCCGGTGCGGCGCACCTCGACCCGCACCCCACCACGGCCGACGCCAGGAGCCCGCTGCCGGCCAAACTCGCCGATCTGGCCGCCTGGTTCGGCGCCTCGCCGGAGGGCCGCGCCTTCCTGCCGACGGAGGGGGCCGAAGGGTACTCCTTCACCCCGGCGGTCACCTGCGACTGGGACGAGTTCCGCGGCCTCTACCGGCGCGGCATGCGCAGCACCAGTGCGAGCGCCGACGCGGCGCTCGCCCACGCCCTGGCACTGGTCCGCGGCGCGCCGTTCGCCGAGGCCCCGCCGGCCTCGTACGGCTGGGCCGAGGCCGAACGGCAGGACATGATCGCGGCGATCGTCGACACGGCCCACGAACTGGCCGCCCGCCGCCTGCAGTACGGCGACCACCGCAGCGCCGAGGCCGCCGTCTTCCGCGGCCTCGCCGTCGCCCCGGACGTCGAACTGCTGCACCGGGACCTCTTCTACGCCTACGCCTCGGCCGGCGCCAGGGACCAACTCCTGCGCGCCGTCAACCGGTTGGACGCGCTCAGTCGCCGTACCGGCCGGGACCTGGACGCCGACACCGTCGCCCTGCTGCGGGACCTGCTCGCGGGTTCCTGACGCGGATCGCCGACTGCCCGGTCGCTCCCACGGGGGTGGCCGGGCAGTCGTGTTGACGGGCCAGGGGCCGATGCGGTCGGTCGATTGGCGGATCGGCAGGCCTGAGGCCGCTCAGGCTGCCCGCAGCCAGGCGTCCAGGGCGGTGAAGTCCGCCTCGGTGAGCCCGCGTCGGGGGTCCACCCAGTGGAGCAGGGCGCGGGCGGGGGAGTGGGCGGCGACCCAACGGCGGTCGGGCTCGGTGATCTCGTCGTCCACCCAGGCGAACGGCCGCCCGTTCGCCCATGCGACCAGCGTACGGGTCTTCCAGTGCACGCGGTCCGGGCCGTCCGGCCGGTTCGTGATGTCCATTCGGTCCTTCGTGTCCGTGGCTTCCACGGCGTTCACGGCGGTCACGGCTTTCACGGCTTCCACGGCGCCCGCGTCGTCAGTGTCATCCGCGTCGTCCACCGGCCAGTCCACGACGGGGAGTCGGGGCAGACCGAGCCAGGGCGCGAGGCACTCGTTGGCGTCCTCCAACCAGGTGGTGGCCCACACCGGCCAGCACGGGAGGCTCAGCAGTCGCGGCCCCAACTCCGGGTCCACGCGGGCGATCAGCGGGTTCCCGCCCATTGCCGCGCCGGGCCGGACGTACGGGCTGCGGTAGGTGGGGTATCCGCCGGGGGGCGGGTCGCCGAAGGGGATCAGCGGGCCGTCCACGTCGAGGAACAGCAGGGGGCGATCGGCATCGATCATGACGGCACCTTAGTCGGGCGGTGCGGGTGGTGTGGCGCGCCGATCGGCCACCCGGCCTGGAACGGGTGAGCCGGGATCTCGTAGGGTGGCGCGCACGGAGTGTGGTGGCAGGCACCACGCAGGCGAGGGCATCAGACGCCGCGGGAGCGGCGGGGCGGGGCGGTGACCAGGAGATGGCGGAGACGACAGCGGTTTCCGGAGGTCCCGACCCGGCAGGCGGCTCGGGGCCCTGGGACGCCGTACCGCCGCCTCCGCGCCTCCCGGCCGAGGAGCACCCGCCCGGCCCGGCCGCGCTGTACGAGCCGCCGCCCGTGCCCCCGGCGGCCCCCGCCCCCGTTCCGGGCACGGCTTCGGTCCCGGGCGCGGTTCCGGGCGCCGCGCCGGCTTCCGGGGTGGGCGCGCAGGGGGGCGTGCAGCCGGTCGGGCAGGCGCCCACGCCACCGCCCGCGCCCCCGGCCGCACCGCCCGTCCCGCCCACCGGATGGACCCTCACCGGGATGCCCGCCGCCGGGGCGGCCTCCTCGGCGACCCCGCCGCCGTTCCCGGTCCAGAGCACGGCGCCCGCCGCCGCCGCCGTCGTCGGCGCGGGCGGGCCCGGCGCGGGTGGACTCGGCACCGCGCCGCGCGGGCGGATCCTGGTGATCGAGGGCGGGTACGGCAACTCCGGCCGCCGCACCTGGGGCCGTGGCGGACCGGCCCAGGCACCCGTGCTCTCGGCGATGCTCGCCGCCGTCTCGCCGCAGGTGCTGCTCGCCGCGGACGCGGTGGACGCCGTCCACCTTCCCGGCGCCGGTGACCCGCACACCGTCCTCGCCCACCTGCGCGCCGCCTCCCGCCACCCGGGACCGCTGCTGATCCACCTCGGCGGCCACGTCGTCGCCGACAAGCGCGGCGGACAGCTCCAGCTGACCCTGCGCGACGCCAAGCAGGACGGCCTCCCCTGGCAGGCCGTCGCCGCCGAGCTGAGCCACCGTCCGGCCGAGTGGCAGACCCTCGTCATCGCCGACCTGAGCGCCGACCAGAACGCCTGGCCGTACCTCCAGGGCACCGTCTCGCCGCTCAGCGAGGGCATCCCGCTGTGGGCGGTGGTCAGCCCGGACCCGGAGCAGATCGGCACCTTCACCCGCGCGCTGATCGAGGCGCTGCACGGCGGACGGCCTGGCGCGGGCGAGGTGCTCGCGCCCGAGCAGCTGCGGCAGCAGGTGTACTCGGTGCTGCGGCCGGACGTGGTCATCCTGGCGACCCACGCCCCGGACCGGCCGTTCTTCCGCAACACCGCCCGTCGCGGCGAGGGCCTGCCGGCCGACGTGCCGCCGGTGCCGGCCGCCGGGGCGGCGCACTCCGACGTGCCACCGCCCGCGGCGCCGCCGCTGCCGCGCCCGACGGAGCCGCGGGACGCCGTCCCGGGGCGGCCGTTGCCGGTGCCGACCGCGGTGCCCGAGCCGTCGAGCGCGGCCGTCGGCTATCCGGCGACCGAGGGCGGCCCGGTGAGCCTGGTCAAGCCGGGCGTACCGCCCACTCCGCCGCGGCCGGCCCGCCCGGTGAGCCTGCTGAAGGCGGTCGTGGCCGCCGAGGCCGCGGGCGTGACCCTGCTCAAGGCCGTCCCGGTCGACGGCACGCCCCAGGACGGCACGCCCCCGGCGGGCGTCACGCTCCTCAAGTTCCGGCCGGAGACCGCGGACGTCGTCGTCGCCGAGCCCGAACTCCCGCAGGAGGACGCCGTGGTGGCCAACGAGGCCGCGGCTGAGGCGGAGACGGTCGAGGTTCTTGCCAGGGCTGAGGCCGAGACGGTCGAGGATCTGGTTGCTGCTGAGGCGGAGACGGTCGAGGACCTGGCTGCGGCTGCGGCTGCGGCTGGGGCTGAGGCCGCGACGATCGAAGCGATCGAAGCGATCGAGGCGATCGAGGCGATGGTGGAGCCGTCGGCGGAGGAGCCGGGCGAGGAGCCGGGCGAGCACGCTACCGAGGAGCTCATCGCGGCAGAGCCAGAGGCTGTGGATGAGCCCGGGGACGCCGTCCCGCCGGAGCCGAGGGAAGCGGAGGAACTGCCCGCCGAGTCGACGCCGGTCGACGGGACGCCGACCGACGAGAGGCCGACCGGCGGGGAGCCCGCCGACGCCGTGCCGCAGGACGAAGGGTCGGCCGACTCGCCATCCGCACCGGCCGACAGCCCGGCTGACAGCGCTTCCGAAGCACCGGCCGACAGCCCGGCTGACAGCGCTTCCGAAGCACCGGCCGACGAGGCCGCTGCGGCGGCTCCGCCCCGGCCGGACTACCGCGAGGTCATCGGGCGGATCGTCCGTAGCGCCGACGCGGGTGACCATGCCGCCGCCACCGACCTGGCGTTCGCCCTCGAACTGGAGGCGATCGCAGAGCACGGTGCCGTCTCCGAGCCGGTGCTGCAGGTCCGACAGGTCCGGGCGCACGTCTGCCGGCTCGCGGGCCGCTCGGCCGAGGCTGCGGACATCTACCGCGAGGTGGCGCTGACGCTGCTCCGCTCCCAGGGCCCGGACCACCCGGAGACCCAGCAGGCGGCCACCAACGCCGAGGCCTGCTGGCGCGCGATCACCGACCGCTCCGAGGCCATCCGGATCGCCCCGGAGATCATCGAACTGCGCGCCTACCTCCCGGGCCCGGACGGCCGCAAGCTCCGCGCCGCCGAGCGCTACCTCGCCCAGCTGGCCGCTGCCGCCGCCGGCTGACGGGCCGACGGGCTGACAGGTCGACGGCCGACGGCCGACGGGGAACAGCGGACGGATAACAGCAGACGGAAAACAGCGAACAGCTGACAGATTTCGAAATCTGTCAGCTGTTCGCTGTCATCTGTTATCCGTCACTCGTCATCTGTCACCCGTCACCGGCCACTCGCACCGGTGACCAGGCGGTTCAGCGACCGGCGATCGCGTGCACGAACTTCGCGCCGTCGATGGTGCCCAGGCCGCTGGCGAGGTCGTAGCCCTCGGTGGCGTTGTAGCCGGTGACGCCGTTCCAGCCGTTGTCGCCCTGCTTGACGTCCACGATGCCGCTCCACTTGCTCGGCATCAGGTTCATGCCGTACAGGCGCCAGTTGAGCTGGCCGAGGCGGTGGCCGGCGAGCTGGTCGGCGAGCGCGACGACGCCGGAGAAGAGCGGGGTGGCCTCGCTGGTGCCGCCGGTGAGGTGCCAGCCGACCGAGGTCGGGTCGTAGGACTCGTAGGTCCAGGCGGCGCCGTCCACGGCCGCGCTCATGCTGATGTCCGGGGTGCCGCGGTGGTTGCCGGTCACGTTGGCCACGCCGGCCTGGTACCACGGGCGCTCGAAGATGCCCGAGACGCCACCGCCGCCGGCACCGGACTTGTCGTGCCACACCTTGTCGGGTGCGGTGCGCTTGCCGGAGTCGTCCAGGGTGAGCTGGGCGCCGCCGATGGAGGTGACCAGCGGGTCCGAGGACGGCCAGGAGTTGACCTTGTACGGGTACAGGTCGCTGCCGTTCTCCTGGGCGTCGGTGGCGCCGTTGTCGCCGGAGGCGGCGAGCACGGTCACGTTGTGGTCGGCCGCGGCCTGGAAGGCGTACCGCAGGTCGGTGAGCGACTTGAAGTCGCCCTTGTCGTAGCCCGGGAAGGTGTTCTCGGTGGCGCCGAAGCTCTGCGAGATGACGTCGGCCCGGCCGGCCTTGATGAGGGCCTTCTCGGCGTCCATCATCTCGGGCAGACCGGTGGTGCCCTCGGTCTCGGCGACGCCGGTCTCGACCAGGATGATGTGCGCGTCGGGGGCGATCGCGTGGGCGTACTCGACGTCCAGGGTGGTCTCGCCGGCCCAGCCGGTGTGGTCGGGGTTCTTCGGGTCCCAGGCGGGGACGTTGCCCCACTTGACCACCTCGACGTTGGTGTCCGGAATGCCCCACTGCTTGTCGAAGACCTCCAGGTCGTGCTGGATGGTCGGCGAGCCGAAGGAGTCGACGATGACGATCGTGCGGCCCTTGCCGGTGATGCCCTCCTGGTACAGCGGGTCCAGGTTGTAGGCGGTCCGGTACTGGAGCGGCGAGTAGCAGTGGATGCCGACCTGGCTGACGCACTGGGTGGTGCTCAGCGGGGCGGGGCGGCCCTGGGCGCTGTGCTGCCCGAAGGAGGCGGGGCGGACGTGGACGCCCGTGAGGTCGTGCGTGGGGGCGGCGATCGCGGTGCCGGCGGCCGGTACGGCGACGGTGCCGGCCGTGAGGGCGGTGGCCCCCACGGCGAGAAGGGCCAGGGCGCGGCGGAGGGTGGCGGGGCTGCCCATGGGACTCCTTGGGACGCAGGGCCCGACCTGGTTCGGTCGGGTCGGTCCGGCCATCCCATCGATAGCTGCATGATCATGCCATAGTCATTTGGTGGGGTCATCTGATCAAGGAGATGGTCATGCTCGGCCACGCGAAAAGGTAAAGGCCGCCCCAGGGGAAAGTAACCTCCCACCTGGGGCGACCCGGTGACGGTGCGTCAGGACGGCGCCTAGCGCGCCCCGCCGTTGACGTACAGCGTCTGCCCGCTGACGTAGGAGGCCTCCTCGCTGGCGAGGAAGGCGACGACCGAGGCGATCTCCTCCGGCTGCCCGACCCGGCGCAGCGGCGTCCGGGCGGCGACCTCGGCCTGGTGGTCCTCGGCGCGGCTGCCGACCCGCTCCGCGGTGGCCGCGGTCATCGCGGTGGCGATGTACCCGGGCGCGACGGCGTTGACGTTGATGTTGAACGGACCGAGCTCGATCGCCAGGGTCGCGGTGAGGCCCTGGATGCCGGCCTTGGCGGCCGCGTAGTTGGCCTGCCCCCGGTTGCCGAGGGCGGAGCGCGAGCTGAGCGAGACGATCTTCCCGTACTTCTGCGCCACCATGTACTTCTGTGCGACGTGGCTGCAGTTGTACGCGCTGGTCAGGTTGACCGTCAGCACCGCGTCCCAGTCGGACTTGGGCATCTTGAAGAACAGGTTGTCCCGGGTGATCCCGGCGTTGTTGACCAGGATGTGCACCCCGCCGAGGTCCGCCGCGACCTGGGCGAACACCGCCTCCACGGCGTCGTAGTCGGCCACGTCGCAGCCGTACGCCCGAGCGGTGCCGCCCTTGGCGGTGATCTCGGCGACCGTCCCGGCCGCCCGCTCGGCGGTGAGGTCGACGACGGCGACCGCCGCCCCCTCCTCCGCCAGCCGGCGGGCGGTGGCCGCCCCGATGCCCTGTGCCGCGCCGGTCACCACGGCGACCTTCCCCGCGAACCGCGTCATGTGAACTCCTCGGAGGTCTGGATCAACATCTGGATCGGCAGTCGACAACAGCCGATGAATGAACGGTCGGTCGACGGTCGACGATCGACGGACGGCAGGTGGTCAGACGTTCTCGACCAGCACGGCCGTGCCCTGCCCGACACCCACGCACATGGTGGCCAGGCCGCGCCGGGCACCGGTACGGCGCATCCGGTGCAGCAGGGTGGTGAGGATACGGGCGCCGGAGCCGCCCAGGGGGTGGCCGAGCGCGATCGCGCCGCCGCTGGGGTTGACCACCTCCTCCGCCTGCTCCGGGCTGAACCCGATGCCGTCGGCGGAGGCGAGTGCCTGGGCGGCGAAGGCCTCGTTCAGCTCGGCGGTGTCCAGGTCGGCGAGCGACCAGCCGGACCGCGCGAGCACCTTCGCCGTGGCCGGCACCGGGCCGATGCCCATGACGTCCGGGTGCACCCCGGCCGAGGCACCGGCCACGTACCGGCCGAGCGGCTGGAGCCCGAGGTCGTGCAGCGCCTCCTCGCCGACCAGGACGAGGCCGGCCGCACCGTCGTTCATCGGCGAGGCGTTCCCGGCGGTGACCGTGCCGCCGGCGCGGAACACCGGCTTGAGGCCGGCGAGCTTCGCCAGGCTGGTGTCCTCGCGGATGCCCTCGTCCCGGCTCACCGTCACCCCGTCCGGCCGCTCCACCGGGACGAGTTCGGCGTCGAAGTGCCCGTCCTTGCGGGCGGCGCCGGCCCGCTGGTGGCTGCGCAGCGCGAAGGCGTCCTGGCGCTCCCGGCCGATGCCGTACCGGGTGGCCACCTCCTCGGCGGTCTCGCCCATGCTGAGCACGCCGTGCAGTTCGGCCATCCGCGGGTTGGTGAGCCGCCAGCCGAGCCGGGTGTCGAAGGTCTCCATCCGGTGCGGCAGCGCCTCGTCCGGGCGGGGGAGGACGACGGGGGCGCGGGTCATCGACTCGCAGCCGCCGGCCAGCACCACGTCCGCCTCGCCGGAGCCGATGGCCCGGGCGGCGAGGGTGACGGCCTCCAGGCCGGAGGCGCAGAGCCGGTTGACGGTGGCTCCGGGGACGGTCTCCGGCAGGCCGGCCAGCAGGACGGCCATCCGGGCGGCGTTGCGGTTGTCCTCGCCGGCCTGGTTGGCGGCGCCCCAGTAGACGTCGTCGATCCGGGCGGGGTCGAGCGCGGGTACGTCGGTGAGCAGGGCGCGCAGCACGGTGGCCGAGAGGTCGTCCGGGCGGACCGTGGCGAGCGCACCGCGCAGCCGGCCGATGGGTGTGCGGCGGGCGGCGGCGAAGTAGACGGGACGCACGTCGTCGGGCTCCTTGTCGGGGGCGGGGCGGGGCAGAGCGTGGCGGGGGCAGGGGTGCCGGTGCCGGTGGCGGGGCGGTGGGCCGGTGGGCGGGTTCAGAAGGCGTTGACGCCGGTGAGGGCGCGTCCGATGAGCAACTGGTGGATCTGGCTGGTGCCCTCGTAGAGGGTCATCACCCGCGCGTCGCGCAGGTACTTGCCGACCGGGTACTCGTCGATGAACCCGTAGCCGCCGAAGACCTGGAGCGCGTTGTTGGCGGCCCGTACGGCGGCCTCACTGGCGTACAGCTTGGCGACGGAGGACTCGGTGGCGAACGGCAGGCCGCGCTCGATGTGGTCGGCGACCTTCCAGGTGAGCAGCCGGGCCGCCTCGACGTCCACGGCGATGCCGGCCAGCAGCTCCTGGACGAGCTGGTGCGAGGCGATCGGCTTGCCGAACTGCTCGCGCTCGCCCGCGTAACGGACGGCGGCCTCCAGGCAGGCCCGGGCGATGCCGACGCAGCCGGCCGCCACCGACATCCGGCCCTTGGCCAGCGCGGCCATCGCCACCGTGAACCCCTTGCCGACCTCGCCGAGCCGGGCGCTGTCCGGCACCCGGACGTCCTCGAAGGTGAGCCCTGCGGTGGCCTGGCCGCGCAGGCCCAGCTTGCCGTGGATCTCGGTGCGGGTGAATCCGGGCAGGTCGGTGGGGACGAGGAAGGCGGTGATGCCCCGGTGGCCCCGCTGTTCGGGTGCGTCGCCGCCGGTGCGGGCGAAGACCAGGGCGACGTCGGCCCAGGTGCCGTTGGTGATGAAGGTCTTGGCGCCGCTGATCAGCCAGTCTCCCCCACTCTTCGAGCGGGAGGTGCCCCCATCGTCCCGGACGGCCCGGGTGGTGAGTTCGGCGGCGTCCGATCCGGTGCCCGGCTCGGTGAGCGCGAAGCAGCCGAGGGCCTCGCCGGAGGTGAGCCGGGGCAGCCAGTGCCGCTTCTGCTCCTCGGTGCCGAAGGCGTTGACCGACTTGCCGACCAGGCCGAGCGAGACCGAGACGATCCCGCGCACGGCCGAGTCGCCGCGCCCGAGCTCCTCCAGGACGAGGCAGTACGCGAGGTGGTCGCCGCCGCTGCCGCCGTACTCCTCCGGGATGGTCAGCCCGAGGAAGCCGACCTTCGCCAGCTTGCCGATGATCGCGCGGTCGACGGACTCGGCGCGGTCCCACTCGGCGGCGTACGGGACGATCTCGCGGTCGGTGAAGGAGGCGGCGAGGTCCCGGACGGCGCTCTGCTCCTCGGACAACTCCAGGTTCACGGCGGCTCCCGAATCCGGTGTCCAGGGCCAGGTGCGAGGGCCGGGCCCGTTAAACTAGCGCTGCAAGTTTTATGGGGGGACTGTAGCCCCGCCCGGCCCGCGCTGGGAAGGGGCACCTGCCAGAATCGGTCCCCCGCACACCCGACCGGAGGAACCGGAGGCCCCGCCGCGATGGCCCGTCCACGCACCCCGCTGCTCAGCCGCGAGCGCATCGTCGCCGCCGCGCTGCGGCTGATCGACGACGAGGGACTGGACGCCCTCTCCACCCGCCGACTCGCCACCGAGCTGTCGGTCAGCGGGCCCTCGCTCTACAACCACTTCGCGACCAAGGACGACCTGCTGGACGCGGTGGTGGACAGCGTCATCGGCGAGGTCGACCTGTCGATGTTCGGTACCGCCGCCGGAGCCGCCGGAGCCGCCGGAGCCGCCGAGACCGGCGGAGCCGCGCGGGCGGCCGGAGCCGCCGGAAGCGTGCGGACCGCCGGGACCGCCTGGCCGGAGGCGCTGCGCGACTGGGCGCGCTCCTACCGCGCCGCGCTGGCCGCCCACCCCAACATCGTCCCGGTACTGGCCCAGGGCCCCGGGCGCCGGCCGAACGCGCTGCGGCTGGCCGACGCGGTCTTCGGCCACCTGGTCGAGTCCGGGTGGCCCCGTGGACAGGCGACCAGGATCGGCGCGCTGATGCGCTACTTCGTCACCGGCTCGGCGCTCGCCTCCTTCGCGGCCGGCTTCCCGGCGGACGCCGAGGTCTACGACGCGGCCGACTACCCGCACCTCGGCGAGGCGCACCGGCTGGCCGGCCACCGGGGGACGGTGGACGAGGGCGCCTTCGAGACCGGGCTGGAGGCGCTGCTGGACGGGCTCGCCCTGCGCTACGCCCGGCTCGCCGAGCGGTCCTGAGCCCGCAGGAACGCCTCGCCTCACCGGGCGCTGTCGAAACGTTCCGCCGCGCGAAGCGCTGCTGACCTGTTGCCACGCTCCGCCTTGCCACGCTCCGCCTCGTGACGCCCGCCTCGCGAGCCCGGCCCTGCGGAAAACGATTCGGCCCCCGCGCCTCCGCGCTGATCGCGCGGGGGGTGCGGGGGCCGGGAGTCCGACGGGCGGATCAGCCCATGTCCTCCAGCCGGACGCCCTTGGTCTCCTTCATGAACCTCGCCACGAAGAGGATGGACAGTGCCGCGAAGGCGGCGTAGATCAGGTAGGTCGCCGACAGGTTCCAGCGCGACATGGACGGGAACGAGACGGTGATCACCCAGTTGGCGATCCACTGCGCGGAGGCGGCGACGGAGAGCGCGGCGGCGCGGATCCGGTTCGGGAACATCTCGCCGAGCATCACCCAGACGACCACGCCCCAGGACATCGCGAAGAACAGCACGAAGGCGTTGGCGGCGACCAGCGCGACGGTGCCCTGGAGGTCGGGCAGGGTGAGGTTGTCCCCGCTGCCGGTGGCCGAGGAGAAGGCCCAGCCGGCCGTGCCGAGCGCGACCGCCATGCCGGCCGAGCCGATCAGGGCGAGCGGCTTGCGGCCGATCCGGTCGACCAGCACGATCGCGATCACGGTGCCGAGGATGTTGATCACCGAGCCGACGAAGCTGATCAGCAGCGAGTTGCCCTGGTCGATGCCGACCGACTGCCACAGGATCGACGAGTAGTAGAAGATCACGTTGATGCCGACCAGCTGCTGGAAGACCGACAGGCCGATGCCCACCCAGACGATGGGGAGCAGACCGAAGCGGCCGCCGAGCAGGTCGCGGAAGCGCGGGCGGTGGTCGGAGGCGATCAGTGCCTGGACCTCGGCGATCCGGGCGTCGGTGTCCACGCCCTCGCCCTCGACCTCGGCGAGCACCTTGCGGGCGTCGTCCAGGCGCCCGGCCTGGATCAGGTAGCGCGGGGACTCGGGGATGACGGAGGAGAGCACGAAGTAGACCACGGCTGGGACGACGCAGATGCCGAGCATCCACTGCCAGGCCTCCAGCCCGAGCAGCTGGCCGCGGGTGTCACCGCCGGCCGCCTGTGCCAGCACCCAGTTGACCAGCTGGGATATCGCGATGCCGAGCACGATCGCGGCCTGCTGGAAGGAGGCCAGCCGGCCCCGGTACTTGGTCGGCGCGACCTCGGCGATGTAGGTCGGGGCGATCACCGAGGCGATGCCGATGGCCGCGCCGCCGAGGACGCGCCAGAGCGCGAGGTCCCAGGCGGAGAACGGCAGCATGGAGCCGACCGCGCTGACCGCGAACATCAGCGCGCCCGCCTTCATGACCTTGATGCGGCCGTACCGGTCGGCGAACCGTCCGGCGAACGCGGCGCCGATCGCCGAGCCCAGCAGCGCCGAGGAGACGATCAGGCCGGTCACGCCGCTGCCGACGCCGAACTTCTCCTGGATCCCGGAGACGGCGCCGTTGATCACGGAGCTGTCGTAGCCGAACAGGAAACCGCCGAGGGCCGCTGCCGCGGTGATGAAGACGACGAAGCCGAGGCGGCCGGGCGCGGGGGCCTCGACCGCCCCGGAGGGCTTCTGGGTGACGCTCACGATCTGACTCCTGGTACTCAACGCTGAGCTCGGTAGCCGAGATCGTAACCCCTATTCGTTTAAGACTTGTACACCAGGACCCTCAAGTTTTGCTCTGAGAATTCGTAAGGTGAACAAGCAAATTGGGCCGCTCGGGTGTGCCGTCAGGCCGGGGAGGCCAGGGAGAGCCCGAACCGGCCCTGGGGATCGGTCCACCAGTGGCTCAGCCGCAGCCCGGCCGCCGCCAGCTCCCGGGCCACCCGCTCCCGGCGGAACTTGGCCGACACCTCGGTGCGCAGCTCCTCGCCCCGGGCGAAGTGCACCGGCAGGTCCAGGGCGGGGATCTTCACGGTCTGCGAGCGCAGCGAGCGGAGCCGCATCTCGATCCACTCCTGCTCGGCGTCCCAGAGCGCGACGTGCTCGAAGGCGTCCGGGTCGAAGTCGGCGCCCAGTTCGCGGTTGAGCACGTTCAGCACGTTCCGGTTGAACTCGGCGGTCACCCCGGCGGAGTCGTCGTAGGCGGCGACCAGCACCGCCGGGTCCTTGACCAGGTCGGTCCCGAGCAGCAGGAAGTCGCCCGGGTCGAGGGCGGCGCGCAGGCCGCGCAGGAAGGCCGCGCGCTCCAGGGGCAGCAGGTTGCCCAGGGTGCCGCCGAGGAAGGCGACCAGGCGCGGGCCGCCCTCCGGCGGCAGTCCGAGCCGGGCGGTGAAGTCGGCGAGCACGCCGTGCACCGCGAGCCCGGGGTACTCGGCGGCGAGCGCGGCGCCGGCCGCGGTCAGCGCGCTCTCGCTGACGTCCACCGGGACGTACGTCTCCAGGGTGCCGAGCGCGCGCAGGGCGTCCAGCAGCAGCCGGGTCTTCTCGGAGGAGCCGGAGCCCAGTTCGACCAGGGTGCGGGCCCCGGTGGCGGCGGCGATCTCGCCGGCCCGGGCGGTCAGGATGGCCCGCTCCGCGCGGGTCGGGTAGTACTCGGGCAGCCGGGTGATCTCCTCGAACAGCTCGCTGCCCCGCGCGTCGTAGAACCACTTCGGCGGCAGCCACTTGGGCTGCGAGGTCAGCCCGTGCTGCACGTCGTGGTGCAGCGCGGTGCTGAAGTGGTCGGCGGGCAGCAGTCGGGTGAGTTCGAAGGTGTCCATGACAGGGTGGTTCCTCTGTTCAGAAGATGAAGGGAAAGTGGAGGGTCAGTCGCGACCGGGGAGAGCGTTCACGGTGAGGCCGCGCGCGTCCGCCAGCAGCAGCGAACCGTCCGGGACGGGAGTCCAGCCCGGCGCGTCGTCGTACGGCTCGGAGGCCACCACCGTGCCGAGGCCCGGCAGGGCGCGGTGGTACAGGGTGTCGCCCCAGGTGGTCGCGGCGATCGCGGTGCCGTCGGTGAGCAGCAGGTTGAGCCGGCCGGTGGTGTGCGCGGAGACGTCCGCGACGGTGCCCGCCAGCGCCTCGCCGAGCCCCGCGCCGGCCCGCAGCCGGTGCAGGGTGAGCGCCCACAGCAGCGCCGAGTCGGTGCGCGCCTCCAGGTCCAGCAGCTCGGCCGGGGGCAGCAGCGCCGCCAGGGCGTCCAGCTTTCCGGGCCAGCCCGCCACCGCGCCGTTGTGGCTGAACAGCCAGCGCTCGGCGGCGAACGGCGCGGCCGCGCCCTCGCCCGCCGCGCATCCCTCGGTGGCGGAGCGGACGGCGGCCAGCAGCGCCCGGGTGCGGACCACCCGGGCGAGGTCGGCGAAGGTCTCGTCCGCCCAGATCGGCCCGGTTCGGCGGTAGCGGGCGGGCACCTCGTCGCCGTCCGCGTACCAGCCGAGGCCGAAGCCGTCCGCGTTGACCGTGCCGTACTGCTGGACCCGGGGCGCCCAGGACTGCCGGTACAGCCCGAACGGCGGGTGCACCAGTAGTTCCCTCGGTGCCAACAGCTCGCCCAGATAGGCGATGTGACGGCACATCAGGCCGGCTCCAGATCGCGCGCGGTGCGGAACCCGGCGAAGATCTGCCGCCGGATCGGGTAGTCCCAGTTGCGGAACGTGCCCCGACAGGCGACCGGCGCCACCGCGAAGCAGCCGCCGCGCAGCACCTTGTACTCGGGGCCGAAGAACACCTCCGAGTACTCCTCGTACGGCCAGGCCCGGAAGCCCGGGTAGGAGCGGAAGTCGCTGGCCGTCCACTCCCACACGTCGCCGATCAACTGCCTTACACCGTAAGCGGACTGGCCCTTCGGATAGCTTCCGGCCCCGGCCGGTCGCAGGTGGCGCTGCCCGAGGTTGGCGTGCTCGGGGCCGGGCGGCCCGTCGCCCCAGGGGTAGCGGCGGGAGCGGCCGGTGGCCGGGTCGTGCCGGGCCGCCTTCTCCCACTCGGCCTCGGTCGGCAGTCGCCGTCCGGCCCATCGGGCGTACGCGTCCGCCTCGTACCAACTGACGTGCAGGACCGGCTCGTTCGGTTCGACCGGTGCGACGGTGCCGAAGCGTCGGCGCAGCCACTGGCCGTCCTGGTGGCGCCAGAAGAGCGGGGCGCTCAGGTCGGCGCGCCGGCGGTGCTCCCAACCCTCCGGCGTCCACCAGCGCGGGTCGTCGTAGCCGCCGTCCGCGATGAACCGCTGGTAGGCGGCGTTGGTGACCGGAGTGGTGTCCAGCAGGAAGGCCGGCAGGTCGACGGTGTGCGCCGGGCGCTCGTTGTCCAGTGCCCACGGCTCGGTGTCCGTGCCCATGGTGAACGGCCCTGCCGGGATGAGGACTTCGGCGGGCAGGGTGGCCACGTCGGCGGGCGCGGGCGGCGGTGGGGGAGCGACCAGGGCCGGCTCGCCCCTGCGGAGCTGGTGGGTGATCAGCATGGTCTCGTCGTGCTGCTGCTCGTGCTGGGCGATCATCCCGAACGCGAAGCCGGCCTCCAGCAGCGGTGCACCCTCCAGCGGGCTGGCGGCCAGCAGGTCGAGCACCCGGCCGCGCACCTCGTGGGCGTAGGCACGGGCCTCGGCGGGCGGCAGCAGCGGCAGGCTGGGGCGCTCGGCGCGGGGGTGCTGGAAGGCGTCGTAGAGCGGATCGATCTCGGGGTGCATCGGGTCGCGGCCGCCGACGTTGCGCAGCAGCCAGAGCTCCTCCTGGTTGCCGATGTGTGCGAGGTCCCAGACCAGCGGGGACATCAGCGGGGAGTGCTGGGCGGTGAGATCGCCGTCCTCGACGCAGTCGGTCAGCGCGGCGGTGCGGGCGCGGGCGGCCAGCAGCTCGGTGGCGATGCTCTCGCGCAGCGCCTCGGTGCCGATGCTGCCGATCGTGCCGGCGTCGATCACGGCAGTGCCGTTGCCTTCGGTGCCGTTGTTCTCGGTCGGGGCGTCGGTGCGGTCGGAGCCGGCTGCCCCGGTGCCCCCGTGGGGTCGGACGTCGGTCATGGTGCGGCCTCCTCCGGGGGAGTGCGTCGGGTGCCGGAGCGCAGGGCGTCCAGCTGGTCGTCGGCCGGGCAGCGGCCGCGCGCGGGGTAGCGCTCGGCGAACTCCGCGACGGCGGTGCGCAGCCGCCCGGCACCGGGCAGGCGGCCCAGTGCGGCGTCGGCGGCCGCGAAGCAGGCGAGGGCGGCGCGGCGCAGTTCGGGGTCGGCCATCGCCAGGGTGGCGGCGCGGCGCCAGACCTCGCTGCGCGGCGGGCGCGGACCGTCCGCTCCCTCCCGCCGGTCGAGGGAGTCCAGCGGCTCCAGTGCGGCCAGCGCGGCCTCGGCGGCCACCGGGTCCTCCAGCAGCGCGGTGACCAGCGCGGCGACCACCACCCAGCCGTCCCCGGGCTGGGCGTCGATCATCCGCAGCTCCAGGTGGCCGCGCGGGCGCACCGGCGGGAAGAGGGTGGTGCGGTGGTATTCCAAGTCGTCGAGCGTGGGCGGGCGTTCGCCCGCGCCGCGGATCCAGTCGCGGAAGGTCAGCCCGGCCGGGGCCGTCCAGGGAAGGCCCTCGGGCCTTCGCACGCACAGCACCTGGGCGTCCAGCACGTACTGCGCCCACGCCTCGCGCGGATCGCCGTGGTCCGGCTCCGGGGCGAGCGTGCGGGTGGGGTCCATCCGGGACCAGACGGTCTGTCGGGTGGACCGGTGACCGGTCGGACTGCCGTCCAGGATCGGTGAGTTGGCGAAGGCGGCGACCAGTACCGGGCCCAACAGGTGGGACAGCCGCCAGCGGCGCTCCACCGCGTGCGGACCGTCCGTTTCGCCGGCGTCCAGGCACACCTGCACCGACGCGGTACCGGTCATCATGATCCGGCCCCAGGGCCCGGCGGAGTCGAAGAAGTGCTCCATCGCGAGGTAGCGGGGGTGGTCCAGCACCATCCGTCGGGGGCGGGCCAGTGGGTCCGTCCCGGTGCCGGTGAGTCGAAGGCCCTGCGCCGCGAAGGCGGCCCGCAGGGCGGTCAGATCGCGTCGGGTGTCCTCGACGCAGGCCAGGAGGCCGGTGGCGGGCGGGGAGCTGAGCTCGACCTGTCCGCCGGGTTCGAGCGTGAGGCGCGAACCAGAGGGGAGCGAGGCGCCGTCCGGGCCGCCGAGAGGCAGCGAATCCAGTGCGGCGTGGAGCAGTTCCGGCCGTACGGGCCGGGTGGGACATCGATCGTCATGGACGAACCACTCGACTTCCACCCCCACCAGGCGGGGGGGTCCGATCTTGAAGCAGACGCCCGACACGTGGCTGCGCGCCCCCGATTCGGTCAACGGGGTCACCCCCGGCGGGGGTGGTGGCGTGCTCTGCCGGTCGGGCGGAGTGGTGCGGGATACCGGTATCACCGGACTCACCATCCTCGGGATCACGATTGCGGCCCGGTCTACCCTGCCCAGTCTGCTACGGAGCATGCGGGGGCGCCCCGCAAATATCGCGTGAACGTTCGTTTTCGCAGGTCGGCGGTGTGGCGAACGGGTGAGGGCGGGGTCTTCCGGGCGCTCGACGGGCCGGGCCCGGGCCGGATCCGGCCCGGGCATGTGCCGGGGTCACGGGCGTTCCAGTCGCTCCAGCCGCCGCAGGACGGTGCTGAGCACCGGCCCCGGAAGGGCGTAGTTCAGGCGCAGCGAACCCTGCCCGCCGGGGCCGAACTCGGCACCGTCGGAGGCCTCCAGTGCGCAGCGCTCCAGCAGCGCCCGGCGGGCGTCGGCGGGCGGCAGGCCGAGCGCGGCGGCGTCCAGCCAGAGCAGGTAGGAGGCGCGCGGGGCGGAGCGGACGGCGGGCCCGAGCCGGTCGGTCAGCCGGGTGCGGGCGGCGGCCAGGTGGGCGAGCAGCGCGTCCAGCCACGGGCCGCCCTCGCGCAGTGCCGCCCGCTGCACGGTCTGCTCCAGCAGACCGCCCTCCCAGAGGCCGTAGCCGGCCAGTGCCTCGGTGAACCGGGTGCGCAGCACCGGGTCGGGGACGAGGGCGAAACTGCTGGGAACGCCGGAGCAGTTGAAGGTCTTGCCGACGGAGTTGAGGGTGACGACGTGGGACCGGTGCTCCGGGTCGGCGGTGGTGACGGCGACGGGGTGGGCGCGGCCGGGGTGGGTGAGGTCGCCGTGCACCTCGTCCGAGACCAGCAGCGCGCCGCTCTCGGCCGCCCACGCGGCGAGACCGCGCACCGCGCCGATGGGCCACACGGTTCCGGAGGGGTTGTGCGGGTTGCTCAGCAGTACGGCGCCGGCGGGGCGGGGGAGCGGGCCGCGTGGGAGGCGGTAGCCGTTCGTGCCCAGGTGGAGCGGCAGCGCGCGGTACGGGAGGCCGGCCGCGCGGCAGAGCTGGGCGAAACCGCCCCATTCGGGGGTGGGGAAGAGGACGGGGGCCTGCGGCCTCGCCGTCTCCAGCAGGATGCGCAGCGCGGTGCGCGGGCCGCAGGGCAGCAGCAGGACCCAGTCCGGGTCCACCGCGGCGCCGTGCCGGGCGCGGTACCAGTCGGCCACCAGGGTGCGGCCGGCCGGGTCGCACACCGTGTAGCCGTACGCGCGGTGGTGGGCGCGCCGCTCCAGCGCCTCGGCGACGGCGGGCGGGCCGGGCAGGTCCATGTCGGCGAGGCCCATCGGGATCACCCCGGGGGCGTCCGCGCGGGCCCACTTGCTGCTACCGGTGCCGGTCCGGTCGAAGGGGGTGTCGAACCCGAAATCGAACCCGAAATCGGGGTCGAGGGCGGGGTCGAGGACGGGACCGGGGGCGGGGTCGAGGACGGGATCGGGACCAGGTCCGAGGTCGGGGGTGCTGCGAACAGATGACAGATTTCGAAATCTGTCATCTGTTCGCTGAAAGCTGTCGTCCGTCATCTGTTCGCCGCCATCCGTCGCCCGTCGTTCGCCAGGTGGGCGGCGAGCCCCCGCCGCCCCCGGCGCATCATCACCGCGTGGTTGAGCCGGAACAGCGGGTGCAGCGGCAGGGCGAGCCGGCGCAGCAGCGGCTTGCCGGGCCGGGTGTCCTCCTCGAACAGCACCCGGCTGCCCGCGCCGCCCGCGCCGCCCGCGCCGCCCGCCGCGTCCGGCGTCACCGTGAACCGGGACCACCCGGTCAGGTCGCCCCGCATGATCACCTCCAGCACCCCGGCGACCGGGTCGCGCCGGCTCGCCACGAGGCCGACCACCAGTCGGTAGGGCAGCAGGGCGCGGATCACCACGTCCCCGTGGTCCTCGCCGGTCGGCCGGACCTCGCGGATCTCCGGCCACCACAGCGGGTAGCTCCGCACGTCCTCCAGTGCCGCGTACACGGCGGGAGCCGGAGCCGCGAGCCGCCAGACGCCCCGGAATCGGTAGTGGTTGGGATCCACCACCCCACCCTAGTCGGGCCCGGCCGGTCCCAGGGGCGAACAGCGTTGGACCGTTGCCGAGTTGGTTCACGGCGTCGGTCCGAACCGGATGGCGGGCGGTCCGGTGGGGTTCGCCGTGTTGGAACGGTGCACTCCGCTTGCACGCGTTCGGGGTGCGGGGGAGGATCTTGTGTGCTTGTAGTCTCAACAGTCACAGCAGTGCCCCCCGGGTGCTGCCGTCCCAGAACCGGAGTGAAGGAGTCACAGGCATGCGGCGACCGAGCTGGGTACCGGAGGGTACGGACCTGGACAAACCGAACGCCGCGCGGGTCTACGACTACTACCTCGGGGGCTCGCACAACTTCGAGGTCGACCGGGAGATGGCCCGCAAGGCGATCGCCCTGTGGCCGGAGCTGCCCCAGATCATGCGCGCCAACCGCGCCTTCCTGCGCCGCGCCGTGACCTTCCTCGCCGAGCAGGGCGTCACCCGCTTCCTGGACATCGGCTCCGGCATCCCGACCTTCAGCGCGGTGCACGAGATCGCCCGCGAGATCCGCCCCGAGGCGAAGGTCGTCTACGTGGACCGCGACCCGGTCGCCGTCGCGCACAGCCGCCTGCTGCTGGAGGGGGACCCGGACAGCGCCGTCGTCCAGGCCGACCTGCGCGACGTGGCCGACCTGCTGGCCCGCCCCGAGGTCGCCGAGCTGCTGGCGGCCGGCGAGCCGGTGGCCGTGCTGCTGGTCGCCGTCGCCCACTTCGTCAGCGACGAGGAGGACCCGTGGAAGCTGATCGGCACGATCCGTGACGCCCTCCCGCCCGGCAGCGCGCTGGTGCTCTCGCACGCCGCCCTGGAGAGCCGCCCGGACCAGGCGGAGGACCACCAGAAGCTCTACCGGATGACGCCGACCCCGCTGACCATGCGCACCCACGAGCAGATCACCGCGATGTTCTCCGGCTTCGAGCTGGTCGAGCCGGGCGTGGTCCACCTGCCGCTGTGGCGTCCGGACCAGCCCGGGACGGTCGGCGAGCACCCCGAGCGGATCGCCGGGGTGGCGGGCGTGGGGATCCGCCCTTGAGCGGACGCGACGGACGGGGCACCGGCGGTCGTACGCCCGTCGGCGGTACGCCCGCCCACGGGACGCGTGGCAGCGGTCGCGGTGGTGGCGGCCGTACCCGCCGAGCGGCCGTCGCCGGGCCCGCCGGAGCCGGCGAGCACACCAGAGGAACCAGGTCCAGCAGATGAGTACCACCCCGGGGCGCGGCAACGCGGAGCGGTTCCACGAGGACTGGGCCCGGCTGCTCTCCGCCGACCACGGCATCGCCGTCCACCCCGGTCTGCTCGGCCGGCTGGTCGCGCGCACCGCCGCGCTGCTGCACCGGGCCCAGGAGAACGACCCGTTCGAGCCGCGGCTGGCCGCGCAGGCCGGCGCCGAGCTGGTCGACGCGCACTTCACCGACCCGGTCCTGCTGGCCCGGGCGGTCGAGCTGCTCCAGGCGCAGCCCGTCCACGACGACCGCGGCCCGGCTCTGACCGGCGCCTTCGCGGCCGGCTGGGCCGGCGCCCTGCGCGAGCGCACGCTGATCGAGCAGGAGGCGATCCGCACCGCCGCCGACGCCGCCCGCAAGGAGGCCGAGCGGGCCCTGCGTGCCTCCGAGGCCCGGTTCCGGGCGCTGTTCGAGAGCGCCGCGATCGGCATCGCCATCGGTGACACCGACGGCAACATCCTGGCCGTCAACAAGGCCGTGCAGGAGCTGTTCGGCGCGGGCCCGGACGACATGGTCGGGCGCCGGGTCGACGACCTCGTGCACCCCGAGGACACCCCGGGCGTGTGGGAGGCGTACGAGGAGCTGATCAGCGGCAAGCGCGACTACTTCCAGTTCGACAAGCCGTACTACCGCCAGGACGGCGAGGTGGTCTGGACCCACCTGACCGTCTCGCTGATCCGCGACGACGACGGCACCCCGCAGTACCAGGTCGCGATGCTGGAGGACGTCACCGACCGCTACCGGCTCCAGGAGCGGCTGCGCCACCAGGCCACCCACGACCCGCTGACCGGCCTGCCCAACCGCGCGGCCTTCTTCGAGCGGCTGGAGAAGCTGTTCGAGGAGCCCGAGCCGGGCGCCCGCTTCGGCCTCTGCTACGTCGACCTCGACGGTTTCAAGATCGTCAACGACAGCCTCGGCCACGACATGGGCGACCAGCTGCTGTCCGCCGTCGCCGCCCGGCTGAAGGCCGCCCTCAGCCCGCTCGGCCACCTGGTGGCCCGGCTCGGCGGTGACGAGTTCGTCGTCCTGCTGGAGAGGTGCCGGGGCGAGCAGGAGGCGGTGGCCGCCGCGAAGACCGTGCTCAAGGCGCTCTCCGGGCCGGTGCTGATCGGCGACCACAAGCTCGCCGTCGGCGCCAGCGTCGGCGTGCTGGAGCGGCGGGTGTCCACCACCACCCCGGGCGCCGCCGTCCGCGCCGCCGACCTCACCCTGTACCGCGCCAAGGAGGCCGGCCGCGGCCGCTGGACGCTGTTCGACCCCAAGGAGAACGCCCGCGCGGTCAGCCGCTACGCGGTGTCGGTGCGGATGCCCGCGGCCCTCGACCGCGGCGAGTTCTTCATCGATTACCAGCCGCTCTACCGCCTCGCGGACGGCCGGCTGGCCGCCGTGGAGGCGCTGGTGCGCTGGCGCCACCCGCAGCTCGGCGTGCTCGGCCCGGACGAGTTCGTCACCACCGCCGAGGAGACCGGGCTGATCATGCCGCTCGGCCGCTGGGTGCTGGAACAGGCCTGCGGCCAGGCCGCGGACTGGATCAAGCGGTACGGCGACGCCGCGCCGCAGCTCAACGTCAACCTGGCGGTCCGGCAGGCCCGCAGTGCCGCGCTGGTCACCGACCTCGGCCGGATCCTCGACGGCACCGGACTGGACCCGGCCCGGCTGCAGCTGGAGATCACCGAGTCGACCGTGGTCGGGCCCGAGGACGAGGCGCTGCGCACCCTGCACGGGCTGGTCGACCTCGGGGTGTCGCTGGCCGTGGACGACTTCGGCACCGGCTGGTCCAACCTCGCCTACCTGCGCGACCTGCCGGTCTCCGGGCTGAAGATCGCCGGCTCCTTCGTCGGCGACCTGCACGAACCGGGGAAGGACGAGTCCACCGGCTGGCGGATCGTCAGCGGACTGGTGTCGATGGCGCACGCGCTCGGTCTGAACGTCACCGCCGAGGGCGTGGAGACCCGCCGGGACGCGGAGCGGCTGCGGACCATCGGCTGCGACTGGGCGCAGGGGTGGCACTTCGGACGCCCGGTGCGGCCCGAGGAGATCGCCCGGCGGATCGTGGAGGAGCCGGCGGGGCGCCCGGTCGGCTAGCGCCGGGGGAGCTCGGTTGCCGGCTCTCGCCAGTCGCCCGCCGCTGCTCAGCCGACCAGCCGGGAGAGCTCGATCGAGTGCCCCGTCCGCTCCACCTTCGCCCGCAGGTAGCGGACGTTGCTGGCCGACAGGTGCACGCCCGTCGGCACCCGGTGTCGCACGGTGATCCCCAGCTCGGCCAGCTGCGCCGCCTTGTCCGGGTTGTTGCTCAGCAGGTCGATGTCCGTGGTGCCGAGCGCGGCGAGCATCTGGGCGGCCGCGCCGTAGTTCCGGCCGTCCTCGGGCAGGCCGAGCGCGGTGTTGGCGTCGTACGTGTCCAGGCCGGAGTCCTGGAGGGCGTAGGCGTCCAGCTTGTTGTAGAGCCCGATGCCGCGGCCCTCCTGCCGCAGGTAGAGCAGGTAGCCGCCGGCCTCGCTGATCCGCTCCACCGACTCGCGCAGCTGCGGCCCGCAGTCGCAGCGGTCCGAGCCGAAGACGTCGCCGGTCAGGCACTCGGAGTGCAGTCGCACCAGCGGGGTCCCGCCCTCGGGGACCGTGCCGAGCGCGAGCGCCAGGTGTTCGGCGCCGTCGGAGAGGCCGTGGAAGGTGAAGGTCTCCGCCTCGGCGCGGTAGCCGTCGGGGAAGGTCAGCGGGATGCGCACGCGCGAGCGCACCGTGGCGGAGCCGGGCTGCGGCATGGGTGGGCCTCCGAGGGTCGGGGGGTGGACCGGGACGAACCGGGCGGGTTCGACCGGACCCGGACGGATCGTGGTGGATCGGAGGTCGACCGTACTAGGTAGTTCCAATTTGAACAACTAGTGGCCGGTGGGACGGGGCTCGACCGCGGTGGCGTGCGACGCCCCGTCGGCCCCGGTCGCACCGAGCAGGCTTTCCAGCATGTGGATGGCGCGGGACCCGCGGTGTGGACACTGCGAGACTTGCGCCGTTTCCTGGGCACGTCCCCCAGGCCCGCCGGGACACCGCGCACGCCCAACGACGACCACGGAAGGGTCCTGACCAGATGCCGATGACCCCCGCCAACTCCCACTCCTCCCTCACCGCCTCCCCCGGCTCCTCCCTCGAAGCCGAGCAGCGCGCGACGGCGGCGCTCTACGCCGACGTCGTCCGCCGCAACCGGGGCGAGGACGAGTTCCACCAGGCCGTCCACGAGGTGCTGGAGACCCTCGCTCCGGTGCTCGCCCACCGCCCCGAGCTGCTCGACGCCCGGATCATCGAGCGGATCTGCGAGCCCGAGCGGCAGTTGATGTTCCGGGTGCCGTGGACGGACGACTCCGGCGACATCCACGTCAACCGCGGCTTCCGGGTGGAGTTCAGCAGCGCCCTCGGGCCGTACAAGGGCGGGCTGCGCTTCCACCCCTCGGTGAACCTCGGGATCGTCAAGTTCCTCGGCTTCGAGCAGATCTTCAAGAACGCGCTCACCGGCCTGCCGATCGGCGGCGGCAAGGGCGGCTCCGACTTCGACCCCAAGGGCCGTTCGGACGCCGAGATCATGCGGTTCTGCCAGTCCTTCATGACCGAGCTCTACCGCCACCTCGGCGAGTACACCGACGTGCCGGCTGGGGACATCGGCGTCGGTGGCCGGGAGATCGGCTACCTCTTCGGCCAGTACAAGCGGATCACCAACCGGTACGAGAGCGGTGTGCTCACCGGAAAGGGCCTCGGCTGGGGCGGCGCGCAGGCCCGCACGGAGGCCACCGGCTACGGCTGCGTCATGTTCACCTCCGAGATGCTGCACAGCCGTGGTGAGAGCCTGGAGGGGCGCCGGGTGGTCGTCTCCGGGTCCGGCAACGTCGCGGTCTACGCGATCGAGAAGGCGCAGCAGCTCGGCGCGACCGTGCTGACCTGCTCCGACTCCTCCGGTTACGTGGTGGACGAGAAGGGCATCGACCTCGACCTGCTCAAGGAGGTCAAGGAGGTCCGGCGGGGCCGGGTCTCCGACTACGCCCGACTGCGCGGTGGCCACGTCCGGTTCGTCGAGGGGCCGGGGGTGTGGAGCGTCCCCGGTGACGTCGCCCTGCCCTGCGCCACCCAGAACGAGTTGGCCGAGGCCGACGCGCTGGCCCTGGTGCGCAACGGGGTGCTGGCCGTCGCCGAGGGCGCGAACATGCCCACCACCCCGGAGGCGGTGCGGGTCTTCCAGGAGGCCGGGGTGGCCTTCGGCCCGGGCAAGGCGGCGAACGCGGGCGGCGTCGCGACCAGCGCCCTGGAGATGCAGCAGAACGCCTCGCGCGACTCCTGGAGCTTCGAGCACACCGAGGAGCGGCTGGCCGGGATCATGAAGCACATCCACGACTCCTGCTTCACCACCGCCGAGCGGTACGGCCACCCGGGCAACTACGTGGTCGGCGCGAACATCGCCGGCTTCGAGCTGGTCGCGGACGCGATGCTGGCCCAGGGCCTGATCTGAGCCGTCGTCCGTCGACTGCCGTCCGTCGACTGCCGTCCGTCGACTGCTGCCTGTCGACTGCCGTCCGTCGACCGCCGTCACCCGGCGATCGGTGACCCGACCGGAGCGGGCACCGATTGTCGGGTGCGGCAGGGTGGGTCCTTCCTACGGTGAACATCAGCAAGGGAAGGACGGGGGTCGGTGTGCTGGAGCACCTGAACCGGGCGATGGACCGGATCGAACAGGACCTGGACCGTGAGGTCGAGGTGGCCGAGCTGGCGCGGATCGCGATGACGTCGGAGTATCACTTCCGGCGGTTGTTCTCGATGCTCGCCGGGATGCCGCTGTCGGAGTACGTCCGGCGTCGGCGACTCACCGTCGCCGGGGCCGAAGTCCTGGACGGCGAGCGGACGTTGCTCGACATCGCGGTCCGGTACGGGTACTCCTCGGGCGAGGCGTTCGCCCGGGCGTTCCGGGCCATGCACGGAGTCGGTCCGGGTGAGGCCCGGCGCGACGGTGCGGTGCTCGTCTCCCAGCCCCGGATGTCCTTCCGACTCGTCGTGGAGGGAAGCAGCAGCATGGAATACCGGATCGTCGAGAAGCCGGACTTCCGGATCATCGGCAAGAAGGCCCGGGTCACCCTGATCTACCAGGGGATCAACCCGGGGATCGCCGAGTTCATCAAGGGGCTCGGCAAGGAGACGGTCGAGCGGATCGCGGCCCTGTCCGGGGGCGACCCGGCCGGGATCCTCTCGGTGAGCGACGACTTCTCGCCGAACCGCGAGGAGGGGTCCGAACTCGACTACTGGCACGCGGTGGTGGCACGCGAGGGGGCTGCCGTCCCGGCCGACCTGGACGTGCTCGACGTCCCGGCCGGCACCTGGGCGGTGTTCACCAACACCGGGCCGTTCCCGCAGGCCCTGCAGGAGATGTGGGGAGACGTGGCCAGCCAGTGGTTCCCGTCCAACCCGTACGAGGCGCGGCCGGGCCCGGAGATCCTCCAGCTCCGGCCCGTACCGGGGACGGTCGACGCGGAGGCGGAGCTGTGGATCCCGGTGGCGCGGGCCGTGCGGAGCTGACGGGCGGCGGCGGCAGCCGACGGACAACCGACAACCGACAACCGACAACCGACAACCGAAGACCGACAACCGACAGCCGATAACGGATAACCGATAACAGATGACAGCTGACAGGTTTCGAAATCTGTCAGCTGTCATCTGTTCGTCCACCCCGCCCACCCCATTCGGCCCACCACCGCCCGCCAAGCTCCGCTCCCGCCCCGCATGCTGGGGCAGGAGGTGCGGGGGCCGAGGCGCCGAAAACCCGGGAGTTCCCGAGCAAGCTGCGAGGACAGACGTCATGAAGCAGACCTCCGTGACCACCAACGCCCCCTGCTGGACGGAGCTGGGCACCTCCGATCCGCCCGCCGCCCTGGCCTTCTACACCGAGATCTTCGGCTGGCAGGTGGACGACACGGCCCGCCCCGGGGACGGCGACTACGCCCAGATGCTGGTCGGGGGAGTCCCGGCCGCCGCCATCACCCCGCGCTACGCCCCGCAGCAGCCGATCGCCTGGACGGTCTGCATCGCGGTCGCCGACGCCGACGCCACCGCCGCGCGGGTCAAGGAGTTCGGCGGCCGGATCCTGAAGGACCCCACCGACGTCTCCGACTTCGGCCGCTTCTCGGTGACCGCCGACCCCTCCGGCGCGGTGCTCATCCTCTGGCAGGCCCGCGCCTTCCGGGGCGCCGGGGTGTTCAACGAGCCCGGCTCGCTCGGCTGGGTGGAACTGCTCACCCGTGACCCGTCCGGCGCGCTCGCCTACTACCCGAAGGTCTTCGGCTGGTCCGTCGCCCCCTCCGAGCACTACCCCCAATGGGGCGTGGACGGCCGGGACTTCGGCGGCATGCTGACGATGGACGACCGCTTCCCGCCCCAGGTGCCGCCGCACTGGCTGCCGTACTTCGCGGTCGCCGACGTCGACAACACCGTCAGCCGGGCCGCGGCGCTCGGCGGGGACGTCCTGATGCCCGCCACCGGCGTGCCGGGAGGCCGGCGGATCGCCGTGCTGCGCGACCCCCAGGGCGCCGCGTTCGGCGTCTACACCGCCGGCGTCGAGGGCTGAGCGGCCCGCCGGACGACGCGCGAGCGACGCCACCCGGCCACGGCCACCAGCGCCGCTCCCGCGCTGACCAGGAGCGCCCCGAGCGGCACCACGTCGCCGATCCGGTCGTACCAGGTCAGCGTCCCGGGCGCGGTGAGCGGCAGCCGGACGCTCAGCACGCCGGTGCCGCCGGTACCGAGCCGGGCGAGCTCCCGGCCCTGGGCGTCGAAGGCGGCCGAGACCCCGGTCAGCGAGCCCTGTACGGCCGGTCGGCCGGTCTCGGCGGCCCGGATCGCCGCCAGCGAGACGTGCTGCTCGGGCGCCCAGGTGTGCTGGAAGGTCGAGGTCGAGGACTGGTAGACCAGCACCCGGGCACCGTCCCGGGCGGCGGTGCGGGCCATGTCGGGGAAGGCCGACTCGAAGCAGATCAGCGCCCCGACGGGCAGCGGCGCGCCCGCCCGGTCGGTGGCGGGCAGGACGTGGAAGGACGTGCCGGGTGCCCGGTTCTCGCCCGCGGCCCGGCTGACCCCGGCGATCCAGCCGAGCACCGGCCGCAGCGGGATGTACTCGCCGAACGGCACCAGCCGGATCTTGCGGTAGCGGTCCACCACGCCGGCGGGGGAGACCAGCACCGCGTCCTTGGAGATCCGCCCGTCCGCCTTGCGCGCGTCCTCCCCGGCGACGACCTCGGCGCCGGTGGTCGCGGCGAGTCGGCGCAGCGTGTCCAGCGCGGCCGGGTCGCGGTCCAGGTCGGCGGTGCTGCTGCTCTCGCCCCACACGACCAGGTCCACCGGCTGTCCGACGAGTCCGGCCGTGATCCGCGCGCTCGCCTCGAACCGGACCTGTGGGTCCTCCACGATGCCGGGCTGGACCAGTGCGACGGTCACGGCCCCGTCCGCGGCGGGCGCCTCGCGCAGCGCGAACAGCAGCGGACCGCAGGCCAGCACCAGCACGACGGACCCGGCGGCGAGGGCCCGCGGCCGCCAGTGCACCGCGGTCAGCGCGATCAGCACCCCGGTGTTCACCGCCGCCACCGCCGCGCTGACCAGCCAGATCCCGCCGGCCGAGGCCAGCGCGAGGACCGCCGGGTGCTGCCACTGGGTGGCGCCGAGCAGCGCCCACGGGCCGCCGAGCGCCGGCCAGGAGCGCGCGTACTCGGTGGTCACCCAGACCGCCGGCACGACCAGGAGCGCCAGGAGTGCCCGAGGAGCGGACAGCTGAGGGTGCAGCAGCCGGTGCACGGTGTACCCGACGCCGCTCTGGAGCGCCCCGAACAGCACCGCGAGCACCGGCAGTCCCGGCCCGATGGACGGGACCAGCCAGCACATCGCGGTCAGGATGAACCCCGCGCCGAACCACCAGCCGCGCACCGCGGCCTCCCGGCCCGACGGCGCCCGCTGCATCAGCAGCAGTCCGGGCACGAGCGCGATCCAGGCCAGCCAGGCCTGCCCGGCCGACGGGAACGCCAGCACGGGCACCGCCCCGCACGCCACCGCCCCCACCCGCCCCCGGTACCGGTGCGGCGCGTGCGGCTCCCGTTCCCCGGTGGCACTCGTGCTCGGGGCCGGGCTGGTGGGAGCGGAGCGACGCGACATGACTCGCATTGTCCGCCGGGAGGGCGTGCACCACCAGTACGCCGGGGGGCGGCTCGGCGAGGCCGCCCCCCGGTCCCGCGCCGGAGGTCAGTCCTCGCCGCCCTCCAGGTCCCCCTCGGTCTCCAGGAACGCGGCCTGCAGCTGCTCGATCAGCTTCGGGTCCGGCTGCTCCCACAGCCCGCGGCTCGCCGCCTCCAGCAGTCGCTCGCTGATCCCGTGCAGCGCCCAGGGGTTGGCGCCCGCCAGGAACTCCCGGTTGACCGGGTCCAGGACGTACTCCTGGGTCAGCTTCTCGTACATCCAGTCCGCGACCACGCCCGTGGTGGCGTCGTAGCCGAACAGGTAGTCCACCGTCGCGGCCATCTCGAAGGCGCCCTTGTAGCCGTGGCGGCGCATCGCCTCCATCCAGCGCGGGTTGACCACCCGGGCGCGGAAGACCCGGGCGGCCTCCTCGGTCAGGGTGCGGGTGCGGACCGTCTCCGGACGGGTCGAGTCGCCGATGTAGGCGGTCGGCGCCTTGCCGGTGAGCGCGCGCACCGTGGCCACCATGCCGCCGTGGTACTGGAAGTAGTCGTCCGAGTCGGCGATGTCGTGCTCGCGGGTGTCGGTGTTCTTCGCGGCGACGGTGATCCGCTTGTACGCGGTCTCCATCTCCTCGCGCGCCGGGCGCCCGTCCAGCCCGCGGCCGTACGCGTAGCCGCCCCAGACCGTGTACACCTCGGCCAGGTCGGCGTCGGTGCGCCAGTCCCGGCTGTCGATCAGCTGGAGCAGACCCGCCCCGTAGGTGCCCGGACGGGAGCCGAAGACCCGGACGGTGGCCTTGCGCTCGTCGCCGTGCACGGCGAGGTCGGCCTGGACGTGGGCGCGCACGAAGTTCGTCTCGGGGGACTCCTCCTGGGCGGCGGCCAGGCGCACCGCGTCGTCCAGCAGCGCGACCACGTGCGGGAAGGCGTCCCGGAAGAAGCCGGAGATGCGCAGGGTGACGTCGATGCGCGGGCGGCCCAGCTCGGCCGGCGGGATCGGCTCCAGACCGGTGACCCGGCGGGAGGCGTCGTCCCAGACCGGGCGGACGCCGAGCAGGGCGAAGGCCTCGGCGATGTCGTCGCCGGCGGTGCGCATCGCGCTGGTGCCCCAGAGCGAGAGCCCGACCGAGGGCGGGTAGGCGCCGTCGTTGTCCGCGCGGTAGCGCTCGACCAGCGAGGTGGCGAGCGCCTGGCCGGTCTCCCAGGCGAGCTTGCTGGGCACGGCCTTCGGGTCGACGGAGTAGAAGTTGCGGCCGGTCGGCAGCACGTTGACCAGGCCGCGCAGCGGCGAGCCGGACGGGCCGGCCGGGACGAAGCCGCCCTGGAGCGCGTGCAGCACGGCGTCCAGCTCGTCGGTGGTGGCGCCCAGCCGCGGCACCACCTGGGTGGCGGCGAAGGCCAGCACCTCGCGGACGGCGGGCTGGACGGCCTCCGGCAGCCCGGCGGTGACCTTCTCCACCGCCTCGGGCGCCCAGTCCTCGGCCTCCATCGCCTCGACCAGGGCGCGGGCCCGGGCCTCGGCCGCGTCGGTGGCGCCCAGGGTCAGCGCCGCCTCGTCCAGGCCGAGCGCCTCGCGCAGACCGGGCAGGGCGCTGACGCCGCCCCAGATCTGCCGGGCGCGCAGGATGGCGAGCACGATGTTGACCCGGTCGGTGCCGACCGGGGCCTGGCCGAGGACGTGCAGACCGTCGCGGATCTGGGCGTCCTTGACCTCGCAGAGCCAGCCGTCGACGTGCAGCAGGAAGTCGTCGAAGCCGTCGTCCTCGGGGCGCTCGTCCAGGCCGAGGTCGTGGTCGAGCTTGGCGGCCTGGATCAGGGTCCAGATCTGGGCGCGGATCGCCGGCAGCTTGGCCGGGTCCATCGCGGCAATGTTGGAGTGCTCGTCCAGCAGCTGCTCCAGGCGCGCGATGTCGCCGTAGGAGTCGGCGCGGGCCATCGGCGGGACGAGGTGGTCGACGAGCGTGGCGTGGGCCCGGCGCTTGGCCTGGGTGCCCTCGCCCGGGTCGTTGACCAGGAAGGGGTAGACCAGCGGCAGGTCGCCGAGGACGGCGTCCGGGCCGCACTCGGCGGACAGCGCGGCGGTCTTGCCGGGCAGCCACTCCAGGTTGCCGTGCTTGCCGAGGTGGATCACCGCGTGGGCGCCGAAGCCGCCGTCCTCCTGGGCGGCCTCGATCCAGCGGTAGGCGGCCAGGTAGTGGTGGCTCGGCGGCAGGTCGGGGTCGTGGTAGATGGCGACCGGGTTCTCGCCGAAGCCGCGCGGCGGCTGGATCAGCACGAGCAGGTTCCCGGAACGGATCGCGGCCAGCACGATGTCGCCGTCCGGGTTCTGCGAGCGGTCGACGTACAGCTCGCCGGGGGCCGGGCCCCAGTGCTCCTCGACCTGCTCGCGCAGGGCCCGCGGGAGGGTGGCGTACCAGCGGCGGTAGTCGGCGGCCGGGATGCGCACCGGGTTGCGGGCCAGCTGGTCCTCGGTGAGCCAGTCCTGGTCGTAGCCGCCGGCCGCGATCAGGGCGTGGATCAGCGCGTCGCCCTCGTGGCCGCTCTCGCCGTCGTCGAAGGCGGGGAGGTCGTTCCCGAGGTCCATGCCCTCCGCGCGCAGCCGCTCCAGCAGCCGCACCGCACTGGCCGGGGTGTCCAGGCCGACGGCGTTGCCGACCCGGGCGTGCTTGGTCGGGTACGCGGACAGCACCAGGGCGAGGCGGCGCTCGGCGGCCGGGACGTACCGCAGCCGGGCGTGCTTGACGGCGGTGCCGGCGACCCGGGCGGCGCGCTCCGGGTCGGCGGCGTAGACGGTGAGGCCGTCCTCGTCCAGTTCCTTGAAGGAGAACGGGACGGTGATCAGGCGGCCGTCGAACTCCGGAACCGCGATCTGGGTGGCGGTGTCCAGCGGGGACAGGCCGTCGTCGCTGGCCTCCCACTGGGCGCGGGACCAGGTGAGGCAGAGCGCCTGGAGGATCGGCCGGTCGAGCGCGGCCAGCGCGCCCGCGTCCCAGGCCTCCTCGTCCCCGCCGGCCTGGGCGTCGGCCGGGCGGGTGCCGCCGGCGGCGAGCACGGTGGTGACGATCGCGTCGGCCTCGCCGAGCGCGGCCAGCAGCTCGGGCTCGGCGCCGCGCAGCGAGGCGCAGTAGTACGCCCGGGCCTGGGCGCCCTGGTCCTCGACGGCCCGGCAGAGCGTTTCCACGAAGGCGGTGTTGCCGCTCATGTGGTGGGCGCGGTAGTAGAGCACCGCGACGGTCGGGCCGTCGTTCGTACGGGTTTCGCGCTCCAGCGGGCCCCAGGCCGGGGCGGAGGCGGGCGGGGCGAAGCCGTGGCCGGTCAGCAGCACGGTGTCGGAGAGGAAGGCGCCCAGCTCGGCCAGGTTGGCCGCGCCGCCGTGGGCCAGGTAGGCGTGCGCCTCGGCGGCGATGCCGGCCGGCACGGTGGACAGCTCCATCAGCTGGGCGTCGGGGGCCTGCTCACCCGTCAGCACGACGACCGGGCGGGGGCCGGCCAGCAGCGCGTCCAGGCCCTCCTGCCAGGCGCGGCGCCCGCCGAGCAGGCGGACCACGACGAGTTCGGTGCCCTCCAGCAGCGCGGGCAGGTCCTCGGGGGCGAGCCGGGCCGGGTTGCCGAGCCGGTAGCGCACCGGGCCCTCGGAGGCGCGGGCGCTGAGCAGGTCGGTGTCGGACGTCGACAGCAGCAGGATCATGCGAAGGCCCTCCCGGCCTCGTGGGTGGCCAGGTCGGCCGGGATCTGGGCCGGGGCGGCCGTGATGGCGGCCGGAACGGCCGGGCGGTCGACCGGGGTGGTCGTGGCGGCGGCCGGAACGGCCGTGGTGACGGCCGAGGACGCGGGCGCGGGCATGCGACAGCGCTGGAACATTTCTGCCTTCCTCGGGGTCCGCGCCCCGGGCCGGTGGAGGACGGCAGGAGTTCCTGGCTCCCGCGGCCGACCGGTCTACCGGTGAACCGCGGTCACAGTGGCGGGACCGCACCGGGTTCGCACCGGTTTCCTCCCCTGCGCCGTCGCTGGCGTGTGGGCGGCCTGTCGGGACCGCCCGTCAGCATCGTACGGGGTACGGCTGACCTGGGGGAGGGTGAGCTTTCGGACGTTCCGGCACGCGAGGTGGGGCGGGGCGGTGGCGACGCGGCGGCGAGGCACCGGCGTCGCCGAGGGCGAGGCCGGTGGTGAGCTCCGTGGTGAGCGTGCCGGTGGGCTCGGTGGCGACGCCGGGGTGTGATGCAGCGGACGGAGGCAAGCGATCGGATCATCTGTATGCTCGCCGCCATGTCACCGACACCCGACGCCACCGCGCCGGGCGCCGCAGGACCCGACCGGGAGGTGCCCGACCGGGAGCGTGCGGACGCCTGTCCCGGAGCGCTTCGTCTGCATGCGGCCGACGACGGCGCCCTCGCCCGGATCCGCCTGCCCGGCGGACTGCTGACGGGCCGTCAGGCCCTCGCGCTGGCCGAGGCGGCCGAGGCCCTCGGCGACGGCGAACTGGAGACCACCTCGCGCGGCAACGTCCAGCTGCGGGGCCTGGCCCCGCACTGCGCGGCCGAGCTCGCCGACCGGCTGCGCGCCGTCGGACTGCTGCCCTCCGACACCCACGAGCGGGTCCGCAACATCGTCGCCTCGCCGGCGGCCGGACTGGACGCCGCCGAGGGCCCCGGCAACGCCGAAGTGCAGGCCTGGGTGCGGGAGTTGGATGCGCGACTGTGCGCGAGCGACTGGGCCGCCGGACTCTCCGGCAAGTTCCTGTTCGCGCTGGACGACGGACGGGGCGACGTCGCCGCGCTCGACGCCGATGTGACATTGATCGCAGGCCCGGACGGTGCCCGGCTGCTGCGCCTCGGGCGCGACGACCACGGGCACCCGGTCGAGGCCGGGCAGGAGGTGACGGCCGTACTGGACGCGGCCCGCTCCTTCCTGGCGGCGCTGCGGACCAGCGGGCGCAAGGCCTGGCACCTGCGCGAGGTCCCCGGACTGCTGCCGGCCGGCTCGGTGCCGCTGCCCGCCTTCGCCGGCGCCGCGCCCGTCGTCGGCGCGCTGCCCGGCGGCCTCTCGGTGGGGCTGCGCTTCGGCCGGGCGAGCGCCGCGCAGTGGCGGACGCTGGTCGAGGCCTCGGCCGGCGAGCTGCGGCTGACCCCCTGGCGCGGGGCGGTGCTGCCCGGCGCTCCGGCCGACCGACTGCCCGTGCTCGCCGCGGCCGGCTTCCGCACCGGAGCCGGCTCGGCCTGGGAGCGGGCCACCGCCTGCACCGGGCTGCCGGGCTGCGCCAAGTCGCTGGCCGACGTCCGTACGGACGCGGCCCGGGCGCTGGACTCCGGTGCCACTGCGGGAGCCCGTGCCGTGGCCGGAGCCGGTGCCGCTGCGGGAGCCGGTGCCGGCCCCGGCGGCCTGCTGCCCGTCCACTGGTCGGGCTGTGAACGGCGCTGCGGCCACCCGGCCGGGCGGTGGGTGGACGTGCTCGCGACCGGGCACGGCTACCGGGTGACGGTGAACGGCGCGGGAGCCGGTGCGACGGCTGCCGCCGCGCCGGCCGTCAAGGATGCGACGAGCGTCGACGTGACGAACGAGGAGATGGCCGAGGCGGTCGCCGAGGCCAGGAGGACCACGAAGTGATCGAGTACGAGAAGGACGGCGCGTCCATCTACCGCCAGTCCTTTGCCACCATCCGTGCGGAGGCCGATCTGGCCGCCCTCCCGGCGGACGTCTCCCAGGTCGCGGTGCGGATGATCCACGCCTGCGGGATGGTCGACCTGGTCGAGGACCTGGTGTACTCGCCCGGCGTGGTCGCCTCCGCGCGCGCCGCGCTGCACGCGGGTGCGCCGATCCTCTGCGACGTCAACATGGTGGCGAGCGGTGTCACCCGCAAGCGGCTGCCCGCCGACAACGAGGTGATCTGCACCCTCACCGACCCGTCGGTGCCCGAACTCGCCCGGAAGATGGGCAACACCCGCAGCGCCGCGGCCATGGAGCTGTGGCTGCCCCGACTGGAGGGCGCGGTGGTCGCCGTCGGCAACGCGCCGACCTCGCTGTTCCGGCTGCTGGAGATGATCGAGGCCGGCGCACCGCGACCGGCCGCGGTGATCGGCGTCCCGGTCGGCTTCATCGGCGCCGCCGAGTCCAAGCAGGCCCTGGCCGAGCACCCGTCCGGCCTGGAGCACCTGGTGGTGCGCGGCCGGCGCGGCGGCAGCGCGATCGCCGCCGCCGCCGTCAACGCGATTGCGAGCGAAGAAGAGTGACGGAGCACGTGACCGAGCAGCAGAACGCCACGGGCCGGCTGTACGGCGTCGGGCTCGGCCCGGGCGACCCGTCGCTGGTGACCGTCCGGGCCGCCGAGCTCATCGGCAAGGCCGACGTGGTGGCCTACCACAGCGCCCGGCACGGGCGGTCCATCGCGCGTTCGATCGCCGAGCGGTACCTGACGGGCGGCCAGGTCGAGGAGAAGCTGGTCTACCCGCTCACCGTCGAGACCACCGACCACCCGGGCGGCTACCGCGGCGCGCTGGACGACTTCTACGAGGAGGCCGCCGCCCGGCTGGCCGCCCACCTGGACGCCGGGCGCGACGTGGTGGTCCTCGCCGAGGGCGACCCGCTCTTCTACGGCTCCTACCAGCACATGCACAAGCGGCTCGCGCACCGCTACCCGACCGAGGTGGTGCCGGGCGTGACCTCGCTCAGTGCCGCCGCCGCCCGGCTCGGACAGCCGCTGACCGAGGCCGAGGAGACGCTCACCGTCATCCCCGGCACGCTGCCCGAGGAGGAGCTGACGGCGCGGATCGCGGCCGCCGACTCGGCCGTGATCATGAAGCTGGGGCGCACCTTCCCGACCGTCCGCCGGGCCCTGGAACGGGCCGGGCGGCTGGCGGACGCGCAGTACGTGGAGCGGGCCTTCATGACGGGGGAGCGGGTCGCGCCGCTCGCCGAGGTCGACGAGGAGACGGTGCCCTACTTCTCGGTCGCGGTGCTGCCGAGCAAGGTCGCGCCGCTGGAGCCGGAGATCCGGCTGTCGGACGGCGTCGGCAGCGTGACCGTGGTCGGCACCGGGCCGGCCGGCCCCCTCTGGCTGACCGCCGAGGCGCGCGGCGCGCTGTCCGAGGCCACCGACCTGGTCGGCTACACCACCTACCTGGACCGGGTGCCGGAGCGGCCGGGGCAGCGGCGGCACGGCTCGGACAACAAGGTGGAGTCGGAACGTGCCGAGTTCGCCCTGGACCTCGCCCGGCGCGGGCGCCGCGTCGCGGTGGTCTCCTCGGGTGACCCGGGGGTGTTCGCGATGGCCACCGCGGTGCTGGAGGTCGCCTGCGAGGAGGACTACCGGGACGTCCCGGTCCGGGTGCTGCCGGGGATGACCGCCGCCCACGCGGCCGCTTCCCGGGCCGGCGCCCCGCTCGGGCACGACTACGCGACGATCTCGCTCTCGGACCGGCTCAAGCCCTGGGACGTGGTGGCGAAGCGGCTGCGTGCCGCGGCCGAGGCGGACCTGGTGCTCGCGCTGTACAACCCGGGCTCGAAGTCCCGGACCACCCAGGTCGGGCTCGCCCGGGACCTGCTGCTGGAGTACCGGTCGCCGCAGACCCCGGTGGTGATGGCCCGCGACGTCGGCGGCCCGACCGAGCGGGTGCGGATCGTCCGGCTGGGCGAGCTGGACCCGGCCCTGGTCGACATGCGGACCATCCTGCTGATCGGCTCCTCGCAGACCCAGGCGGTCGAGCGGAGCGGCGGCGTGGAGGTCGTCTGGACGCCGCGGCGGTACCCGGAGGAGTGACGGATGACGGATGACAGCGAACAGGTTTCATCATCTGTTCGCTGTCATCCGTCTGCCGTCATCCGTTACCGGGTCGGCTTGGTGATCAGCAGCTCCGTGTTGTGGTCCGTGCCCGTACCCAGCAGGGACGTCACCCGGCCGTTCGGGTCGTTGTACGACAGCTCGCGGTAGAGCGCCGCGAGGTTGGCGTCCGAGGTGCCGCCGAAGTCCGTCCCGTACGGTGCGGAGGACTCGATCAGCGTGGTGAACAGCGAGAGCGTGCCGTCCCCGTTGTCCGCGATCTCGATGATCCGCCCGTGCTGCGGGTAGTCGATGTGCGAGGCGGTGTTGATCTCCCAGAACGCCCGCTCCGGCACCGCGTGGCCGTGCGGCGTGATCTTGTTCGCGTGAGTGTGCCCGTTCACCCACGCGACCACGTTCGGGTAGCGCTGGAGCAGCGCCACCAGCTCGTTGCCGTCGTGCCGCCCCTCGAAGATGTTGCGCGGGTCCGGCAGCAGGTTGCCCATCGAGCCGCTGGTGTGGTGGCTGAAGAGGAGGATCAGCTCGTCCGTGCTCCCACCCGTCACCCGGCGCCCGTCGGCGTCGTACCAGTGCCCGCTGTGCGCCTGCAACTGCTGCTCCAGCCACCGCAGTTGCGCGGTGCCCAGCGAACCGTCGGCGAACCCGGCCTGGTTGGTGGTGTCCAGGCTGATGCCGACCACCTTCTCCGAGATGCGGAAGGCGTAGTAGAGCTTGCCGCTGTTGACCATGTCCGAGGTGAAGCCGTGCCCGTACGGGCCGGCGCCGGTGACCGCCGGGTTCAGGTGGGCCTTGGCGAACTCCTTGAGCGTGAACGGCTTGCGGCGCTGGTCCGGGGTGATCTCGCGCACGAGGTCGCCGCTGGCGATCAGCTTCGCCAGCAGCAGCACGGCGCCCGCCGGGTCGCGGCGCAGCGAGTCCATCAGCTGGGCGGCCGTGGCGTCGTCGCAGCCCTCCAGCTTGAACCGGCCGGTGTACAGGTCGTTCAGCAGCCCGAAGTCCGGCAGCGTGCCCTCGATGCTGTCGTCGTGGTTGCCGACCGTGGTGTACCAGGGCGTGCGCAGGCCCGGCGCGTCGAAGGGGCGGCCGGCGGCGGACAGGAAGCCGGGTATCTGCGGGAAGCCCTGTGCCTTGTAGCCGTCGTTGTAGGAGAGTTCGGGGTTCCAGTAGGCGGCGTTGCCGGAGTTCTGCACGCCTTCGTAGCGGCTGGGGTCGCCGGTGTTCTGGGCCAGCCGGCCGCCGCCCATGACCTTGAGGTACCAGTCGAGTTCGGCGACCTCGTGGTTGTCCGTGTTGTCGCCGGTGGCCATCACCATGCTGAACGGCATCCCGGTGTAGGGGCCGCCGGCGAGCGAGTTGACCCGCTCGACGAGGGCCGAGACACCGCGGGCGTTCAGGGCCTCCTGCGGCCGGTACGCGCTGCCGTTGAGCTTCGCCAGGTACTCGAAGCGCACCGGGGACTCGGTGTCCACCAGGTGCAGGTCGCTGAACTGGACGAAGCTGGCGAGGCCGGTCCGGCGGTCGTCCCGTCCGGCGGTCGCCGACGCCAGGTCGCCGCGCACCACCAGCGGCCAGCCCGGTCCGGCCGTCAGCCGCTTGTAGCCGCCGGTGCCGACCGGGGTGGCCACCTGCTCCAGCGTGGTCCCGGTGATCGTGACCGCCCGCGCGGCCGTCGTCGCGAGCGCCTGGTCGCGCGTCGCCGCCGAGGCGAACTGCGCGCCGCCCAGCGACAAGGCCGACCAGGCGGCGGCCACCGACGTACCGGTGAGGAACGTACGCCGACTCATCCCTGCCACAAAAACCCCCATGCTGATGGCCCGGCGAGGCTCGTCGACCCCGGCCGGGTCCCACGTCTGTCATGAACCCGCTTCTGGCGGACCGCCAGATTACTCACTGGTAGGCATGGTGGGCGAGGCCCGTGCAGAGAACTCTTCGGGAACGCCGGGCGGCACTCCTCCGCAGCTCATGCACGGGATTCCTCCGCGCCGCGCGCGACGCGGGCGCCGCCGCCCCGGTGGGGTGCCGCCACCCCGGTCGGGCGCCGCCACCCCGGTCGGGCCCCACCCGGCCCGGTGAGGGAAAATCGGCGGCGGCGGCCGGTGCGGCCGGCGGAGCGGAGCAGGACGGCGCGGGTGCCGTCGGAAACGGGGCGCAGGTGGTCGCAGCGGGAGCCGAGGCGGGAGCCGGAGCGGGAGGCCGGGCCGGTCAGCTGAAGAGCAGCGGCCTGCGGCCCGGCTGGACGACGGGCGCCTGCGCCACCGCGGCCACCAAGGCCGCGTACACCGCGCTGCTCACCGGCGAGTTCCCGGACCCGGTGGTCATCACCCTGCCCAAGGGTCAGCAGCCGGCCTTCGCCCTCGCCGCCGAGGAGCTGACCGTCGGCGGCGAGCCGGCCGGCGGTGCGGAACCGACGGTCGGCACGCGTCCGGTCGATGGCACGGAGGGTGCGGCCGCCTCCCGCAGGCGCCTTGCCGCCATGGTCGGGGTGGTCAAGGACGCGGGCGACGACCCCGACGTCACCCACGGCGCGCTGATCCGCGCGACCGTGCGGCCCGGCGCGCCCGGCACGGGAGTGGTGTTCCGGGCCGGTCCCGGGGTGGGGACGGTCACCAAGGCCGGTCTGCCGCTGCCCGTCGGCGAGCCCGCCATCAACCCGGTGCCCCGGCAGATGATCCGGGACGCCGTCGCCGAGGTGGCCGCCGCGCACGGTGGCAGCGGGGACGTGGTGGTGGAGGTCTCGGTCGACCACGGCGAGGAGATCGCCCGCTCCACCTGGAACCCCCGGCTCGGCATCCTCGGCGGCCTGTCCATCCTCGGCACGACCGGAGTGGTCGTCCCCTACTCCTGCTCGGCCTGGATCGATTCGATCCGCCGCGGGGTGGACGTGGCCCGGGCGGCGGGGCGCACCCATGTGGCCGGCTGCACCGGGTCGACCTCGGAGAAGGTCGCGGTGGCGGAGCACGGGCTGCCCGAGGACGCGCTGCTGGACATGGGCGACTTCGCCGGTGCCGTGCTCAAGTACCTCAAGCGCCACCCGGTGCCCCGGCTGACCATCGCGGGCGGCTTCGCCAAGCTGTCCAAGCTCGCGGCCGGCCACCTCGACCTCCACTCGGCGCGCTCCCAGGTGGACAAGGGGTACCTGGCCGACCTGGCCCGCCGGGGCGGGGCCGACGAGGCGCTGGTCGGGGCGGTCGCGGGCGCCAACACCGCACTGGAGGCGGTGCAGTTGTGCCGGGCGGCCGGGGTGCCGCTCGGGGACCTGGTCGCCGAGGCGGCCCGGGCGACGGCGCTCGGCGTGCTGCTGGGTTCGCCGGTCGCGGTGGACGTCATCTGCATCGACCGCGCGGGCACCGTCGTCGGCCGGGCGGAGCCGCTCGGGCCGTGACGATGTCACGACTGTCATCGCCGTGCGACAACCTCACCTGGTGATGTGAAGAACTGACGTCCATACGGGGCGAGAAACGGACAAATGGAGCAGTGTGTCGACCCCCCGTTCTGTCGCCATCTCAGTCATGAGATATCGTCTGGCGAGTGACAGGCGACTACCTCACCCGTATCGGCACCCTCATCCGTACCGCGCGCCAGCACCGCGGCTGGTCCCAGGCACAGCTCGGAGAGGCCCTCGGAACCAGCCAGAGCGCGGTCAACCGCATCGAACAGGGCAAGCAGAACGTCAGCCTTGAGATGATCGCCCGCATCGGCGAAGCCCTCGACAGCGAGATCGTCTCCCTCGGTTACTCCGGACCGATGCACCTGCGCGTCGCCGGCGGTACCCGGCTCTCCGGCGCGATCGACGTCCGCAGCAGCAAGAACGCCTGCGTGGCGATCCTCTGCGCCTCCCTGTTGACCACCGGCCGCACCACGATCCGCAGCGTCGCCCGGATCGAGGAGGTCTACCGCATCCTCGAGGTGCTCACCAGCATCGGCGTCAAGAGCCGCTGGATCAACGAGGGCCGCGACCTCGAGCTCACCCCGCCCGCCGAGCTGGACATCGCGGCGATGGACGTCGAGGCGGCCCGCCGCACCCGCAGCGTGCTGATGTTCCTCGGCCCGCTGATGCACCGCGCCCAGCGCTTCGCCATCCCCTACGCGGGCGGCTGCGACCTCGGCACCCGCACCGTGCAGCCCCACCTGACCGCGCTGCGCCGCTTCGGCCTGGAGGTCGCCACGACCGGCGGCGCCTACCACGCCTCGGTCGAGCCGGGCGCCCCGATGGACCGCCCGATCGTCCTGACCGAGCGCGGGGACACCGTCACCGAGAACGCCCTGCTGGCCGCCGCCCGGCACGACGGCGTCAGCGTCATCCGCAACGCCTCGCCCAACTACATGGTCCAGGACCTCTGCTTCTTCCTGGAGAAGCTGGGCGTGAGGATCGAGGGCATCGGCACCACCACCCTCACCGTGCACGGCGTCCCGGAGATCACCTGCGACGTCGACTACACCCCGGCCGAGGACCCGGTGGAGGCGATGAGCCTGCTGGCCGCCGCCGTCGTCACCTCCTCCGAGCTGACCATCCGCCGGGTACCGATCGAGTTCCTGGAGATCGAGCTCGCCGTGCTGGAGGGCATGGGCCTCGACTACGACCGCACGCCCGAGTACCGGGCCCACAACGGTCACACCCGGCTGGTCGACCTCACCGTGCGCCCGTCCAAGCTGACCGCGCCGATCGACACCATCCACCCGATGCCGTTCCCCGGCATCAACATCGACAACGTGCCGTTCTTCGCCGCCATCGCCGCGGCCGCGCACGGCACCACGATGATCCACGACTGGGTGTACGACAACCGGGCGATCTACCTGACCGAGCTGACCCGGCTCGGCGCCGACGTCAAGCTCCTCGACCCGCACCGCGTGCTGGTCCAGGGCCCGACCCGCTGGCGCGCCGCCGAGATGATGTGCCCGCCGGCCCTGCGCCCCGCCGTGGTCATCCTGCTCGCCATGCTCGCCGCCAAGGGCACCTCCGTGCTGCGCAACGTCTACGTCATCAACCGCGGCTACGAGGACCTCGCCGAGCGCCTGAACTCCATCGGCGCCCAGATCGAGACCTTCCGCGACATCTGACGGTCCGTCATGCTGCCGGCCGTCCTCACCCGTCGAGTTCGGCCAGCAGTGCGGCAACCTCCAGCCCGGTGTTCAGGTAGTCCACGAACACCGGGTTGTTCAGTGCCCAGGGCGAGCGCCGCTCCCGGACCAGCCGGACCGCCTCGCCGCTCTCGTGGCCGAGGCCGATCAGCGCCTGCGCCACCACCAGGCCCGAGCGGTTGTACCCCGAGTGGCAGCGCACCAGCGTCCGCCGGCCCCGGCGGACGGCAGCCGCGGTGAGCTCGGCCGCCTCCTGTACGGCGAGCAGCTGACCGTGGGCGAGCGGAGCGTCGGGCACCTCCTGGACGAGGTGCTCCACCCCCGGTGCCGGACCGTGCCCGGGGTGCGTGTACAGGCTGACGACCAGGTCGAACTCTGCCCCCACGATCACGAGTTCCAGCTCACCACCGGGCGGGGTGAAGTAGTGCCCGCCCATCCAGAGCCCGGGGACGATCTCGTTCCACGGCTCGGACGGCCCGGGGGTGTCGCGCTCCTTCTGGCGGGTCCGCACTTCCTGCTCACTCCCTCGCTGCCGGCGCTGCTCCGGCTCTGTTCGGCGGCCCTCCGGAGCTACTCGCCAGTGGCGCCGTCGAGGTGCTCGCGGAGGAGATCGGCGTGGCCGTTGTGGCGGGCGTACTCCTCGATCATGTGGGTGAGGATCCAGCGGAGCGAGAAGACCTCGTCGCCGTAGTGGCCCAGGGCGTCCAACGACTCCGCGGCGGCCACGAGTTCCCTGGCGTGGTCGCACTCGCGGCGCCAGATCGCGAAGGCCTCGTCGGGGTCGGCGGTGTCGGCGTCGAACTCGGCGAAGGAGCCGTCCGGGTGCTTCCAGAAACCGGGCACGCCCTCCTTGTTGAGGACATTGCGGAACCAGCTGCGCTCCACCTCGGCGAGGTGGCGGACCAGCCCGAGCAGGGAGAGCCCGGACGGTTCCAGCACGCGGGCGCGGAGCTGCTCCGCGGTGAGCCCCGCGCACTTCATCGCGAGGGTGTCGCGCTGGTAGTCCAGGAACCCTGCCAGGGTGGTGCGTTCGTCGGCGGTGCGAGGGGTCTGCGTGCGCTGATCATCACTCATCGGACCATCCTGCCCGCCAGCGGACGGGACCGCCCGCGATTTCTCCGGGGCCCGTGCGGAGGTCCGGCGCGGTGAGACCGGCCCGGCGTCGGCCGGCCGGTGGCGATCCTTCCGGAGGGCCGACCTGCCGGAAGGGCGTCAACCGGCGCTTTCCCCGGCCGGGTTCGGGCCGTACGCCCGCCCTGTGACGCCGGGAGGGGCGATCTGCTGTCGCCGGATCGCGCGGCTGCGGCGGCTGCCACGGCTGCGGTGGTCACGGCGGCTGCGGCGGTCACGGCGGCTGCGGCGGTCACAGCGGCGAACCGTGGTCGCCGTGCGCCCTACCGCAGTTGCTCCAGCCAGCGCAGCGCGCCCGGGACGTCGGATGCGACCGGTACGCCGTCCGGGACGGGCGGGCGCTCCACGATGATCACGGGCAGGCCGAGTCCGCGGGCGGCGGTCAGTTTGGGGGAGGTCGCGGCGCCGCCGCTGTCCTTGGTGACCAGGACGTCGATGTCGTGCCTGCGCAGCAGCGCCTCCTCATCCGCGATCGTGAACGGGCCGCGGTCCAGCAGGACTTCGAACGAGGGCGGAAACGGCGGCTCGGGCGGGTCCACCGAGCGGGCGAGGAAGTGGACCCCGTCGAGGTGGGCGAAGGCGGCGACGCTCTGCCGACCGGTGGTGAGGAAGACCCGCTCGCCGCGCCGGGGCAGCAGGTCGGCCGCCGCGGCGAGGGAGGGGACGGGGAGCCAGCGGTCGCCGTCTACCCGGGTGAAGCCGGGGCGGCGCAGCACCAGCAGGGGGACGCCGGTGGCGGCGGCCGCGAGGGCGGCGTTCCGGGAGATGCCGGCGGCGAACGGGTGGGTGGCGTCCACCACCGCGTCCACCTGCTCAGCGCGCAGCCAGTCGGCCAGGCCCTCCGGTCCGCCGAAGCCGCCGATCCGCACCTCCCCGGCGGGGAGCCGGGGTCGGGCGACCCGGCCGGCCAGCGAACTGGTGACCCGCTGCGCGGTCGGGGCGAGTTCGGCGGCCAGCGTCCGCCCTTCGGTGGTCCCGCCGAGGATCAGGACGTGCCGCATCACGCCCCGCAGGGCTCGTGCGGGCGCTCGCGCTCCGACGAGTAGAGGTGGCTGTCGCGGAACTGCTGGGCGGCCAGCGTGCGGCCGACGATGATGACGGCGGTGCGGACCACGCCGGCCGCCTTGACCTGCTCGGCGATGTCGCCGACGGTGCCGCGCAGCACCAGCTCGTCGGGGCGGCTGGCCATCGCGACCACGGCGGCCGGGCAGTCGGCGCCGTAGTGCGGGAGCAGCTGCTCGACCACGTCGTCCACGTACCCGGCGGCCAGGTGCAGTACCAGCAGGGCGCCGCTGCGGCCGAGGGTGGCGAGGTCCTCGCCCTCGGGCATCGGGGTGGCGCGCTTGGCGATCCGGGTGAGGATGACGGTCTGGCCGACGGTCGGGACGGTCAGTTCCCGCTTCAGCGCGGCCGCGGCGGCGGCGAAGGCGGGCACGCCGGGGACCACCTCGTACGGCACGCCGGCCGCGTCCAGGCGGCGCATCTGCTCGGCGACGGCGGAGAAGACCGACGGGTCGCCGGAGTGCAGCCGGGCCACGTCCTGGCCGGCCTCGTGCGCGGCGACCAGCTCGGCGGTGATCTGGTCCAGGTTGAGCTGCGCGGTGTCGATCAGGCGGGCGCCGGGCGGGCACTCGTCCAGCAGCTCGCGCGGGACGAGGCTGCCCGCGTACAGGCAGACCTCGGCACGGGCCAGGATGCGCTGGCCGCGCAGGGTGATCAGGTCGGCGGCGCCCGGGCCGGCTCCGATGAAGTGGACGGTCACGAGGCGTTCTCCTGAGGGGTTTCGGGCTTGCGGGTGTCGGCCTCGCCGTCGGGCTTGACGGCCGACCACTGGGTGACGGGCATGGCCTGGCGCCACCCGGTGAAGCCGCCCACCGGGACGGCGTGGGCGACGGCGAGTTTGACGAGTTCCCCGCCATGGCGCCGGTACCACTCGGTGAGCAGTGCCTCGGACTCCAGCGTCACGGTGTTGGCGACGATCCGGCCGCCCGGGCGCAGCGCGGTCCAGCAGGCGTCCAGCAGGCCGGGCGCGGTGAGGCCGCCACCGATGAACACGGCGTCGGGGGCGGGGAGTCCGGTGAGCGCGTCGGGGGCGGGGCCGGTCACCACGCGGAGCCGGGGCACCCCGAGTGCGGCCGCGTTGCGGGCGATCCGCTCGGCCCGCACCGGGGTGCGCTCGATGCTGACGGCCCGGCAGTCGCGGTGGGCACGCAGCCACTCGATGGCGATCGAGCCGGAGCCGCCGCCGACGTCCCAGAGCAGCTCGCCGGGGGAGGGCGCCAGCGTGGCGAGGGTCGCGGCGCGGACGTGGCGCTTGGTGAGCTGGCCGTCGCTCTCGTACGCGGCGTCGGGCAGGCCGGGGACGAGGGAGGCGCGGGGGCCGTCGCCGAGGTCGACGGCGATGACGTTCAGCGGGTCGCCGGGCGGGTGTGGCCAGCCGTCGGCGGGGCCGTCGAGGTGGCGTTCGGCGGGGGCGCCGAGCTGTTCGAGCACCCGCAGACGGGCGCTGCCGTAGCCGCGGGCGGTGAGCAGTCCGGCGACGGCGGCCGGGGTGGCGGCGTCGGCGCTGAGCACCAGCAGGCGGCGGCCGGGATGGAGGACCAGGGAGAGCGTGTCGAGCGGCCGGCCGACCAGGCTGACCACTTCGGTGGCCTCCAGCGGCCAGCCGAGCCGGGCGCAGGCGTAGGAGACGGAGGAGGGGTGCGGCAGGACGCGCAGGCGTTCGGCACCGACGGTCTCGGCGAGGGTGCGGCCGATGCCGTAGAACATCGGATCGCCGCTGGCCAGGACGGCGACGCGGCGGCCGGCGTGGGCGGCGAGCAGCCCGGGGACGGCGGGGCGCAGCGGGGACGGCCAGGGGACGCGCTCGGCGGTGACCTCGTCGTGGGGGAGCAGGTCCAGCTGGCGGGGGCCGCCGACGACCGTCTCGGCCTCCCGCAGCGCGGCCCGGGAGCCGGCGGCGAGGCCGGGCCAGCCGTCCGCCCCGATCCCGACGACGGTGATCGGAGGTGGCAGCTCGGGCACCGGTGGCTCCTCGTCGGTCGACAGGCCGTGAGTAGGAAATCTGACAGCCGGGGCAGCCTACCTGGCGGTCTGTGCGAGGTCGGGCGGGGGATGACAGCCGACAGCCGACAGCGGACGACGGGCAGCGGACAGCTGACGGCCGACAGATTTCAGACGACAGACAACAGATGACAGATGACAGATTTCAAACTCTGTTCGCCGTCACCTGTCACCCCTCGCCCGCCCCCCAGTCCCCCGACTCGATCAGCGCCGGCCGCTCCCGCAGTCGCGCCTCGGCCCTCGGCCCGGCGAGGTACACCCAGGCCTCCCTCAGCTCGCCCGCCGCCGTCCGTACCGCCATCCGCCGCCGTACGTACAGCCCGGTCCCGTCCGGCCGGCAGTCCTCCAGCCGGTCCAGGGCCTCCAGGGCTCCGGCGTACGCGCCCGGGCGTACGGTGACGAGTTCACCCAGGATCCGGTGCCCGGGCGCCGGATCCCGCACCGCGTACGGGAAGCCGGGGCCGTCGTGCAGCGCGGCGCCCTCCAGGACCGCCGGCCGGATGTCGGCGCAGCGTCCGGCCAGGTGGACGGCATGGTTGCGGCCGCCACTGCGCAGCGTGCCGTACACGAAGAACGGCAGGGCCTCCTCGGACGCGGACACGGGTGCGACCTCCTCGCTGGGGAGCGCCCACCGTACGTCCTGCGGTCCGGCTTCCGATACCGACTGGCGCACCGGGCCTCCATGCGCTGTCATGTCGGATGTTCGGCCAGCACCGTCCAAGGGGGACACCCATGACATCGCCTGCTTCGCCCTCCCAACCGGCCTCGACCCCCGGCTCCGCCCCAGACGTTCCCGCCACCGCAACCGACGTCGCCGTCGATGCCGCCACCACCGAGGCCGCCACCACCGACGCCGCCGCCACCGCCGAGGCCACGGTCAAGGCCAAGGCGGCCCCCACCCGCGCCCCCCGCCTCGGCGGCGCCGTCTGGCTGGCTCTCCTGGTGGTCTACATCGTCTGGGGTTCGACCTACCTCGCGATCCGGGTCGCGGTGGAGACGATGCCCTCCTTCCTCTCCGCCGCCGCCCGCTTCCTCGTCGCCGGCCTGCTGCTGGTCGGCTACCTCCTGGTCCGCCAGGGCCCGGCGGGCCTGAAGGTGACCGGGCGACAGCTGGCCTCCTCCGCCCTGGTCGGCCTGCTGCTGCTGACCGGCGGCAACGGCCTGGTGGTCCTGGGCGAGACCTCCGTCCCCTCCGGCCTGGCCGCCCTGCTGGTGGCCGCGGTCCCGCTGTGGATGGTGGTGCTCACGGCGGCCGGCGGCGAGCGCCCGAGGGTCGCCGAGCTGGCCGGGGTGCTGCTCGGACTGGTCGGCCTCGGCGTCCTGTCGGCTCCCGCGATCGGCGGGTCGGTGGAGCCGGTCGGGGTGATCCTGATCATCGTCGCCACCGTGCTCTGGGCGACCGGCTCCTTCGTGACCAAGAAGATCCCGATGCCCGGCAACGTGCTGGCTGCGAGTGCCTACCAGATGCTGGCCGGTGGAACCGCCGACCTGCTGGTCGGACTGGGCCGGGGTGAGCACCACGGGCTGGACCTCGGGGCGATCTCCGGCCGCTCCTGGGTGGCCCTCGCCTACCTGGTGATGTTCGGCTCGCTGCTCGCCTTCACCGCGTACGCCTGGCTGCTGCGCTCCGCCCCGCTGACCCTGGTGGGCACCTACGCCTATGTGAACCCGGTGGTCGCGGTGCTGCTGGGCTGGCTGATCCTGGCCGAACCGCTGACCGGCCCGACCCTCGCGGGCGGCGCGATCGTGGTGGCGGGCGTCTGTCTGGTGGTGAGCGTCAGCCGGGGTTCGGGCCGTTCGTCGCGCGCCGGGAGCCCGGCCCGCCCGGCACGGGAGCCGTCCACCCGCAGGTGAGCCCGGCCCACCACCGCGCCCCGGACACGACGTCGCACGAGGTGCGCAACGCTTCACGGCGGCCCGCCCCCGCGCTTCCGGCTCGCGTGGGCGGGGCGGGGCGGGCCGCCCGAGGTGCGGCTCAGAAGGCGTACGGCGGCTTGCCCGTCCACCAGTTGCCGGGCGCGTCCGGGTCGCGGCTGGTCCAGTACTCGATGATCGCGGTGGTGAACTCGTCCGCGGAGAGCACGCCGTCGCCGTCGGTGTCGAGGTGGCGGAAGGCTTCGTCGGCGTCGTCGCGGGAGAGGCCGACGAAGTGGCCGCGCTGGAAGACGAAGAACTCGCCGGCGTCCACCGTCCCGCTGCGGTCGGCGTCGGCGACGGAGAGGAAGGCCTCGGCGAGCGCGCCGAGGATGTCGCGCGCGGCCTCGGGGTCGTCGGCGAGCGAGCTGGTCGAGGTGACGAACTGCTGGCGGGTGATCGCCTCGGTGCCGGCGGGCAGCCGGGCGAGGTGCAGGTCGTGCCAGGTCGTCAGGTAGGCACGGACTATCACGGCCTCCGCCTCGGAGCCCTCCTGATGGCCGAGCGAGCGGGCTACCGAGAGGCCCATCAGGACGTGGTCCCGCTCGGTGAGCAGGCCGTCGCCGTCGGCGTCGAGGTGATCGAAGCCGTGGTTGATCTTTGCGATGAGCAGGTCGTCCGACAAATGTGCCCCCTCGGTTGGTGATTCCTTGCCCGGGTCTCCTACGTCACATCGCCTGCACGCTAGCGCCTTGAGCCGGACCGGCGCAGCCGAACGAATGGCGAACGACCTGCCCGTTCACACCCACGTCACCCATTCGGCCGCTCCCGCACGACCCACCCGTTCACTCGCACGACCCGCCCGCCCGACCCGCCCGCCCGGGCCACCCGCCGAGCGGGGCCACCCGGTCACCCCCCCCGTGCCACCCGGCCACTCCCGAGCGGCGTCACCCGGTTGCCCGCCGGGCGCGGTGCCACCCAGGCCCCCGGACGCCTCGACCGGCTCAGTGCACCGCCGCCAGCAACTCCCGCGTGTAGTCGGTGTGCGGGGCCTCGAACAGCTGGTCCCGGTCGGTGGACTCGACCAGCCGGCCCCGGTGCATCACCGCCACCCGGTCGCAGAAGTGCCGCACCACCGCGAGGTCGTGGGAGACGAACAGGAAGGCGACGCCGAGCCGTTCGCGCAGCTCCATCAGCAGGTTGAGCACCTGGGCCTGCACCGACACGTCGAGCGCGGACACCGGCTCGTCGGCGATGATCAGTCGCGGCTGCGAGGCCAGCGCCCGGGCGATGCCGATCCGTTGGCGCTGCCCGCCGGAGAACTCGTGCGGGTAGCGGTCCAGGTGCCGGGCCTCCAGCCCGACCTGCTCCAGTAGCTCGACGGAGCGCTCCCGCCGCTCGGCCGGGCCCAGCGAGGTGTGCAGGCGCAGCGGGGTGTCCAGGGTCCGGCCGATGGTCCGGCGGGGGTTGAGCGAGGCGTACGGGTCCTGGAAGACCAGCTGGACCTCCCGGCTGAGCCGCTTGCGCAGCTCCCGGTCCGGCCGGGTGACGTCCTGTCCGTCGTACGACACCCTGCCCCCGGTGGGTCGTTGCAGTCCGGCCAGGACCCGCGCGGTGGTGGACTTCCCCGAGCCGGACTCGCCGACCAGCCCGAGCGTCTCACCGGGGGCGATGCGCAGGCCGACGCCCTCGACCGCCCGGACCGGTTCGGCCCGCAGACCGGGGAAGCGCCCCTGCCCGGTGAGCTTCCGCCGCCCCGGGAAGTGCACGGACAGGTCGTCCACCTCGACCAGCCACCGCTCGGGACGCTCGACGCTCCGCGGCCGGAACGTCCGCGACGGCGTCGGCTCGTCCACCGTCGGCAGGGCGGTGCCCGGCACCGAGTCCAGCCGGAGTGCCGCGCCCACCAGCGCCCGGGTGTACGGCTCGCGCGGTGCGGCCAGCAGTTCGGCGGTCGTCGCGGACTCGATCGCGACTCCGCCGCGCAGCACCAGCGTGCGGTCCGTCGTCCCGGCGACCACGCCCAGGTCGTGGCTGACCAGCAGCACCGCCGTCCCGTGCTCGCGCTGCAACTCGCCGAGCAGGTCCAGGACCTGGCGCTGGACGCGGGCGTCCAGGGCGGTGGTCGGCTCGTCCGCGATGAGCAGCCGGGGGTCGTTCATCAGCGCCATCGCGATCATCACGCGCTGGCGCATGCCGCCGGAGAACTGGTGCGGGTAGTCGCCCGCCCGGGCCGCCGCGATGCCGACCCGGTCGAGCATCTCGGCCGCCCGCCGGCCGGCCTCGGCGCGGCCCGTGCCCGGGTGGTGAAGCCGGTACATCTCGGCGAGCTGGGCGCCCACGGCGTGGAAAGGGCTGAGCGAGGTGAGCGCGTCCTGGAAGACCAGCGCGGCCCGTCCGCCCCGCACCCCGCGCAGTGCGGACTCCTCGGCGCCGACGATCTCCTGCCCGCCCAGCCGGATCGAGCCGGTGACGGTGGTGGTGCGCGGGTCGTGCAGGCCGAGGACGGCGAGTCCGACGGTCGACTTGCCGGATCCCGACTCGCCCACCAGGCCCAGGACTTCACCCGGCGCGAGGTCGAAGGAGAGGTTCCGGACGGCGGTCACCGGTGCGCCGCCGCGCGGGTCGGCGAAGGCGACGGTCAGATCGCGGACGCTCAGCACGGGTTCGACGGCCTTCGCCGAGCTGCCCCGTGTTTCCGCGCCGCTCCGCGCTGCCGCGGTCCGCACGCCGTCCCCCGGCACGGTGGATTTCATCGAAGGACTCCCCATCAGCTCAGCCGCACACGCGGGTCGAGCCAGGCGACCGCGAGGTCGGCCAGCGCGACGAACAGCACCATGAAGCAGGCGGCCAGCAGTACCGCCCCGACCACGGCGGGCAGGTCCTGCCCGGCGACGGCCTCCGCCGCGAACCGCCCGACCCCGTTGAGCCCGAACACCGTCTCGGTGATCACGGCTCCGCCGAGCAGTACCCCGGCCTCCAGCCCGATCAGCTGCACCAGCGGCCCGGCGGCACCGCGCGAGGTGTACTTGAGGTGGGCGCGCAGCCGTCCGAGGCCCTTGCCGCGGGCCGTGCGGACGTACTCCTCGTTCATCGTCTCCAGCAGCTGCGAGCGCGAAAGCCGGGCGAACACCGCCGAGTTGACGAAGCCGAGGACGAACCAGGGGAGCAGCATCCCGCCCGCCCAGGCGGCCGGGTCGTCGGCCGGCGGGGTGTAGGAGGGCAGCGGCAGCAGCCCGGTGGAGTACACCAGCAGCCACTGCGCGACGTACCCGAGGAAGTAGATCTGCACGCTCGCGCCGACCAGGGTGAAGCCGGAGAGCAGCCGGTCGGTGCGCCGCCCGTGCCGCAGCGCGGAGACGAACCCGGTGCCGAGGCCGAACACCAACAGGACGGCGAGCGCCCCGGCGGTCAGCGAGAGGGTGACGGGCAGGTGGTCGGCCAGCGCCTCGGTGACGGGCTGGTGCAGCCGGTAGGAGTAGCCGAGGCAGGGGGCGTCGCAGTGGATGGTCGAGCCGTCCACGTCGCCGATGTCCCGCCCGGCGACCACTCCGACCAGGTAGTCGGTGTACTGGGTGAGCAGCGGCTGGTCCAGGCCCATGCTCTGGCGCACCGCCGCGACCTGCCCGCTGTCGCAGCGCGGGCCGCAGGCGGCGCGGGCCGGGTCGGCGGGCGCGGCGTAGAAGAGGGCGAAGGCGGCGGCGGAGACCGCGACCAGGACCGCGAGGGCCTGGGCGGTCCGCCGCAGGACGAAGGAGAGCATGGCCGATCCGGGGTCGACGTGACGGGGAGGCGGAAGGACGCAGGAGGACGCGGGTGGGCAGAAGACGGAAGGCCGAGGAAGCCGGGCCCGCTCTCGCTCCGCCGTGGAACGCGGGCAACGCGACGATCGCGAGCAACACGAGCAACACGAGCAACACGAGCAACACGGAACGGGAGCGGGCCCCGGCAGTCAGGACTTCAGGTACAGCCAGGCGAGCGAGACGGTCCCGTAGATCGGGTGGACGAACGCCCCGCCGACGTTGCTGCCGCGCAGCTGGTTGACCGTCGGGTAGGCGAACGGCAGCACCGGCACGTCCTTCATCACGGTCTGCTCCAGCGCGTACAGCTCCTTCGCCTTCGCGCGCGGTTCGCCGATCTGGTTGATCCGGTCGATCTCCTTGTCGACCTCCGGATTGCGGTAGCGCGCGGAGTTGATGTCGCTGCCGGCCCGGCCGTCGAAGGAGAACGGGACGAGGGTGGACGGGGTCGGCCAGTCGACCGAGCTGGTCTCCTCGAACAGGTCGTACGGGGAGTCGGCGCGGTGCACCTCGTCCAGGAAGGCCTTGGGGTCGACCGGCTTGGGCACGACGGTGATGCCGGCCTTGCCGAAGCCCTCGACCAGCACCTGCGCGACGCGTTGCCCGGTCGGGGTGTTCTTGTAGGCGTAGGTCAGGCTCCCGGGCGCCTGCTTGGCCTTGGCGAGCGCGGCCTTGGCGGCCTCCGGGTCGCCCTCGGGCTTGACCGGGTAGAGGTCGTACTTCTGGTAGTCGATCAGCGCGGGCGAGCTGAGCGTGGTGGCGAGTTCGCCGGTTCGGGCGCCGCCCTGGACCTGGCGGGCCTGCTGGCGCGGGTAGGCCAGGTGCAGGGCCTTGCGGACCTCGACGTCCGGCACCCGCTCGTTGTTGATCATCAACTGGGTGACGAAGGCGCCCTGCCGCCCGGAGACCACCAGTTCCCTGGCCTTCGGGTCGGTGTCGGTGGTCTGGTACAGCTCGGCGGAGAGGGTGTCGGCGGCGGTGGTGGCGTTGGCGCCGCCGTCCCGCCCGGAGAGGATCTCCTGGTTGAGGTTGAGCGCCTCCTTGCCGTACGTGAAGACGAACTTCTCCGGGTACTGGCTGCGGATCGGGTCGGTCTCGGGCTTCCACGCCGGGTTGCGCTCCAGCACCATGCGGGTGTTCTGGACGTGCTCGACGATCCGGTACGGGCCGGTGGCGAACGGAAGGCGGTCGTAGTCCGTCCCGGTGTCCTTGTCCCGGCGCACCGGCGAGGAGGAGGACTGCGCGGCCATGTACGGGACGTCGGCCTGCGGCTGCGGGAAGTGGAAGACGATGGTGCGCTCGTCCGGCGTCTCGATCGCGTCCAGGTCGCCGGCCTGCGGGCCCGCGTACTTGGCGCGCGCCGCCTCGTAGTTGGCCTCGCCGGTGAGCCACTGCGGCCAGTACGGCGGGCCGACCTCGTACCCCTTGCCGAAGGTGCGCTCGATGCCGTACTTGACGTCCTGGGAGGTGATCGGCTGCCCGTCCTCCCAGGAGACGCCCGGCTTGAGCCGGTACGTCCAGGTGCGACCGCCGTCGGCCGGGGTGCCGGTGTCGGTGGCCAGGTCGCCGACCAGCTTGGCCTTGCCGTCCACGACCTGGTACTGGGTCAGCTGGCGGCCCCAGAGCAGCGAGGCGTTGTAGGTGGCGCCCGCGTAGACCTTCTGCGGGTCGAGGTGGCGGAACTCGACGCTGTTGTACACGTTCACCGTGCCGCCCGCGCGGGCGCCGGGGACGGCCGGGGCCGGGCCGACGCTCTCCTGCTCGCTGCCCAGCACGGCGGTCAGCGGGGAGGTCTCCTTGGCGGAGGCTCCGGTGGTGCCGCCGGAGCCGGTGGTGCTGCCCGCGCCGGCCGAGCAGGAGGTCGCCAGCAGGGCGGTGGCGATGACGGCTAGGGACGGTCTGGTCCAGCGCATGGCGAATCTCTCCTTGCCCCGGCGGATCGTGCCGGGGCGGGCTCGGGGTGATGGATGGGGGAGGCGAGGGGTTTCAGCGGGCGGAGCCGGTGCGGGGGTCCAGCGCGTCCCGGACGGCGTCGCCCAGCAGGTTGAAGGCGATGACGAACAGCAGCAGCGCCACGCCGGGGAACACCATGTAGGTGGGGTCGGCCTGGAAGACCTCGGAGCCGCGGGCGATCATCCGCCCCCAGTCCGGGACCGGTTCGGTGACACCGACGCCGAGGAAGGACAGCGCGGCCTCGGAGGCGACGAAGGTCGGCACCGCCATGGTGGCGTGCACCAGAAGCTGCGAGCGCACATTCGGCAGAAGTTCGTGGACGACGACATGGAACCGGCCGGCGCCCTGGGCCCGTGCGGACTGCACGAAATCCCTTTCCCGGAGCGAGCGGACGGTGGCCCGCAGGGAAAGCGCGAGCGGAATCCAGCCGAATGCCGAGAAAACCAGGATCAGCACCAGGAACTGCATCCACTCCGGTTCCGCGGTGCCCGGGTCGACCAGCCGGGACTGGATCACCGGGCTGAGTGCGAGCAGCAGGAGCAGCGTCGGAAAGGCCAGCAGCACATTCGCGAGGAATCCGAACAACCGGTCCGTGATCCCGCCCAGGTAACCGACCGCGACGCCGGCCAGCACGCCCAGTGTCGTGGTCACGGCGGCGGACACGAAGGCGATCAGCAGCGAGGTGCGGATGCCGTACAGCAGCTGGGTGAAGACGTCCCGGCCGAGGCCGGGTTCCAGACCGAACCAGAAGTCCCCGGAGATCCCGCCGTTCGGCAGCATCGGCAGGCCGCCGTCACTGAGCAGGCCCGGGATGTTCTGGCCGTAGTGGTCGACCGGGTTCTTCCCGTACAGCGCGGCGACCAGCGGGGCGCCGAGGGCGAGCAGCAGGAACAGCACCACCACCGTCAGGGCGGCGGCGCCGACCCGGTCCCGCAGGATCCGGCGGAGCAGGCCGGGGTCGGCGGCGGGCACGGGCCCGGCCGCGGTGTCCGGGACGGTGTCGACCACGGCCATGAGGCGTAACCTCCGAATTCTCCGCCGCCCATGGGTGAGGGTGCGCTGGTGTGCATTTCCGGTACGGCGCCCGGGGTTTTCCCGGCGACCGTTCGGACGACATTTGATCGGATGCGTCCGAGGTTCCGCAAATCACCTTCCGCGGTCGCCCGGGTCATTCCTGCCGAACTGTTTCGGGAAATGTAGCGGCTTCATTTCGCCGAAACACCGGCGTTGCAGAAGAACGGACATCACGGGGCAAATCGGACGGCCCGTTCCGCATTCTGAGACCTCCGCCACAGTCCCTCCGGTGTTGATACGATCCCGGTGGGCCGCAACTGGCGCGTAGGGATGGAATCAACCATCGGGAAGCGGCCCCGTGAATCCTCACGTGCACTTGCCGAGCGCCTGGGCCCCCGCAATCCCCACCAGGAGACCGCCATGGCCCAGCAGCCCCACACCGCCGCCTCCGCCGCGGCCGACACCGCCTTCCGCAGCGCCCTCGACGTCGTCGCCGGCGTCGAACCGCGGATCGCCGCCGCCATCGGCCAGGAACTGGCGGACCAGCGCGCCTCGCTCAAGCTGATCGCCAGCGAGAACTACGCCTCCCCGGCGGTCCTGCTCACCATGGGCAACTGGCTCAGCGACAAGTACGCCGAAGGCACCGTCGGCCGCCGCTTCTACGCGGGCTGCCGCAACGTCGACACCGTCGAGAGCATCGCCGCCGAGCACGCCCGCGAGCTGTTCGGCGCCGACCACGCCTACGTCCAGCCGCACTCCGGCATCGACGCCAACCTGACCGCCTTCTGGGCCGTCCTCTCCCAGCGGGTCGAGAGCCCGGCCCTGGAGCGCGCCCAGGTGCGCAACGTCAACGACCTCACCGAGGAGGACTGGGCGCGGCTGCGTCAGGAGCTCGGCAACCAGCGGATGCTCGGCATGTCCCTGGACACCGGCGGCCACCTCACCCACGGCTTCCGGCCCAACATCTCGGGAAAGATGTTCGAGCAGCGCAGCTACGGCACCGACCCGGCCACCGGCCTGATCGACTACGACGCGCTGCGCGAGACCGCCCGCGAGTTCCGCCCGCTGATCATCGTCGCCGGCTACTCCGCCTACCCGCGCCTGGTGAACTTCCGCAGGATGCGCGAGATCGCGGACGAGGTCGGCGCGACCCTCATGGTCGACATGGCGCACTTCGCCGGCCTGGTCGCGGGCAAGGTGCTGACCGGCGACCACGACCCGGTCCCGCACGCCCACATCGTCACCACCACCACCCACAAGTCCCTGCGCGGCCCGCGCGGCGGCATGGTGCTGTGCCAGTCGGAACTGGCCGAGCACGTCGACCGCGGCTGCCCGCTGGTGCTCGGTGGCCCGCTCTCGCACGTCATGGCCGCCAAGGCGGTCGCCCTCGCCGAGGCCCGCCGCCCCGAGTTCCAGGCCTACGCCCGCGCCGTCGTCGCCAACGCCCAGGCGCTCGCCGAGGGCCTGCTGCGCCGCGGCGGCAAGCTGGTCACCGGCGGCACCGACAACCACCTGGTCCTCGCCGACGTCTCCGGGTACGGCCTGACCGGCCGCCAGGCCGAGGCGGCCCTGCTCGACTCGGGCATCGTCACCAACCGCAACTCCGTCCCGCAGGACCCGAACGGCGCCTGGTACACCTCGGGCGTCCGCCTCGGCACCCCGGCCCTCACCACCCGCGGCCTCGGCACCGCGGAGATGGACGAGATCGCCGACCTGATCCACACCGTCCTGGGGGCCACCGCCCCCACCACCACGGCCAAGGGCTCCCCGTCCAAGGCCACCTACACCCTGGACGCCGCGCTCCGCGACGCCATCGCCAAGCGCGCCGCCGACCTGCTCGCCCCGTACCCGCTCTACCCGGGCGTCGACCTGGTCTGACAGCCGCCCGGAGACCGGAAGGGGCGCCCCGTGGTGGGGGGGGCGGGCGGCCCCCGCCCCCCCCCCCCCCCGCGGGGCGCCGACGGGTACACACCCCCCCCCGGACCCGCCGGGGGGCCCCCGGGGGGGCCGGCCCCGGCCGCCCCCCCCACCACCGCCCACCGGCGGTCCGGTCAGTACTGCAGCGACTTGTACTGGAGGAACTCCTCCAGTCCGTGGCGGCCCAGCTCCCGGCCGAGGCCCGAGCTCTTGTAGCCGCCGAAGGGTGCGAGCGGGTTGAAGCGGCCGCCGTTGAGGTCCACCTGGCCGGTGTCGAGGCGGCGGGCGAAGGCGGCGGCGGTGTCGGTGTCGCGGGCCCAGACGCCGCCGGACAGACCGTACGGGGTGCCGTTGGCGAGTTCGACGGCGTGGTCCTCGTCGCGGTAGCGGAGGATCGCCAGGACCGGGCCGAAGACCTCCTCCTGGGCCACCGTCATCTCCGGGGTCACGTCGGCGAGCACGGTCGGGCGGACGTAGTAGCCGGTGGGCGGTTCGGCGACCGGCTCCGAGCCGCCGACGACGAGCCGGGCGCCCTCGGCCAGCGCGCCGTCGACGTAGCCGCGCACCCGCTCCAGCTGCCGGGCGCTGACCAGCGGGCCGATCCGGGTCTGCGGGTCGGTCGGGTCGCCCGGCCGGTACTGGGCGGCGAGCTCCCCGGCCCGGGCGACCGCCTCCTCGTACTGGTCCTCGTGCACCAGCAGCCGGGTCAGCGCGCTGCAGGTCTGGCCAGAGTTGGCGAACACGTTGGCGATGTTCACCTTGACCGCGCGGGCCAGGTCGGCGCCCGGCAGCACCACGTTGGCCGACTTGCCGCCCAGCTCCAGGGAGACCCGCTTCAGCCCCCGGCCGGCCGTCTCGGCGACCTGCCGGCCGACGGTGGTGGAGCCGGTGAAGGAGACCAGGTCCACCTCCCGGTGCGCGACGAGTGCCGCGCCCGCCACCGCGCCGGTGCCGGTCACCAGGTTGAAGGTGCCCGCGGGGAAGCCCGCCTCGTGCACCAGCCGGGCGAACAGCCGGGCCACCAGCGGGGTGTCCTCGGCCGGCTTGAGGACTACGGGGCAGCCGGCCGCCAGCGCCGGGACGGCCTTGGCCACGATCTGGTGCAGCGGGTAGTTCCACGGCGTGATCGCCGCGACCACTCCGGCCGGCTCGGCGTGCACCACCGAGTTGCCGATCCGCTCCTCGAAGGGGTGCTCGGCGAGCAGGGTCAGGTAGGACGTCGCCACGGAGAGCGGCAGCCCGGCGTGCACCGCCCCGGTGAAGCCGATCGGCGAGCCCAGCTCGGCGACGACCGTCTCGGTGATCTCGTTCTGCGCGGCGGCGATCCCGTCCCGCAGCCGGGTCAGCAGCGCCAGCCGCTCCTCGCGGCCGGTCGAGCCCCAGCCGCGGGCCGCCCGGCGGGCCGCCGTCACCGCCGCGTCGACGTCGGTCGAGCCGCCGGCCGGCACCGTGGCCAGCACCTGTTCGGTCGCCGGGTTCAGTACGGTGATCGACCCGGTGTCACCGGAGGGCCGCCACTCGCCGTCGATGTACTGGTCGCCGTGCTCCGGGTACTGCGCGTCCTGCCGCACCGATCGTCCTCTCGTCCACTCAGCCGCCCTTTAACTAGCAGCGCTAGTCGGAGGCCAGTCAATGCGGCACGGGCGGTCGCGCGCAAGAGTCAATCCGGACCGGCGGACCTGACGGTTACTTCGGGGCGAACCGCGCGGTGCACTCGTCGAACGGCTCGATGCCCACCTCGGCGCGTCGCCCGTCCGGCCGTTCAGGGGTCCTCGCACGGCCACGGCGCCGGGTGGCCGTCCGTCGTCACCGAGCCGGTCTGTGTCCGTACCGCTGCTCCCGGCCGTCGTCGACCGCCGGCCGGGAGCGCGGCGCGCCCACTCCCGCGACGGACGCCGAAGGGCCGGTCGGAGGAATCCGACCGGCCCTTCGGCGTGTGGGGAGGATCAAACCCGGGAAGGCTCCGCCGCCCGGGCGCTCTCGGCCTCCGTCGCCATCTCCTCGCGGACCGCGGCCAGCGACGGGTTGGCCCAGGCGCTGGCGACGCCCCAGCGGTAGAACGCGAGCCCGATCGCGGCGACGATCAGCAGGTCCCAGCCCTCCGGCAGGTAGTCGTGCCCGCCGAAGTCGGCACTGCCCGCCCAGGAGACGCCGGCCATCACGAACAGGTAGGCGACCATCCAGGCGCCCGCCTTCAGGTGCGGCTTCAGCTCGGCGAACGGCTTGCGCAGCTCGTACCAGGCCCAGATCGGCAGACCGGCGGCCATCAGCAGGATGACCTTGCCGGTGAGCGGCCAGCGGGCCCAGTAGAGCACCAGCGAGCCGAACACCATCGCGACCGGGGCGATCACCGGCATGGCGCGCAGCCGGACCGGCCGCGGCAGGTCCGGGGCCAGGCGGCGCAGCGCCATCACGGCGACCGGGCCGGTGATGTACGAGATCACGGTGGCCACCGAGACGATCTCGGCCAGCGAGCCCCAGCCGCGGAAGACCGCGAGGAACAGGAAGGCGACGACCAGGTTGAGCAGCAGCGCCGGGCGCGGGATGCCGGTCCGGGCGTCGACCTTGCCGAAGATCTTGGGCAGGTGGCCGTTCTCCTGCACGCCGTGGATCATGCGCGAGGTGGTGGCGGCGTAGATCATGCCGGTGCCGGAGGGCGAGATGAAGGCGTCCGCGTAGAGCAGGATCGCCAGCCAGTTGAGGCCCCAGGCGATGGCCAGGTCGGCCAGCGGCGAGGTGTAGGAGAGGTTGCTCCAGCCGTTCGCCAGGTCGCCGCCCGGGACGGCGCCGAGGAAGGCGATCTGCAGCGCGACGTAGATCACCAGGGCGATCAGGATCGAGCCGATGACGGCCTTCGGCAGCGACTTGCCGGGGTTGCGGGCCTCACCGGCCAGGTTGAGCGGGGACTGGAAGCCGTTGAAGGCCCAGACGATGCCGGAGACCGCGACGGCGGTGAACACCGAGCTCCAGCCGTTCGGCGCGAAGCCGCCGTGGTCGGTGAAGTGCGCCGAGTCGAAGTGCGCGAAGAGCAGTGCACCGGCGGTGACCGTCGGGACGATGACCTTGAAGACGGTGATCGCCGTGTTGGTCTTGGCGAACAGCGTGATCGCGAACCAGTTGAGGACGAAGTAGACGACCAGCAGCACGCTGGCCAGTGCCACGCCGCTGAGGGTCAGCTCCTTGCCGTCGTACAACCCCTGCGCCCAGCCGAAGTGCCAGGAGCTCATGTACTGCACGGAGGCGGTGGCCTCGCCGGGGATGACCGAGACGATGGCGATCCAGTTGGCCCAGGCGGCCAGGTAGCCGGCCAGCGAGCCGTGCGAGTACTGGCCGTAGCGGACCATGCCGCCGGCCTTGGGGAACATCGAGCCCAGCTCGCTGTAGGTGAGCGCGATGGTCAGCGCCACCGCGGCGCCGATCACCCAGGCGAGGATCGAGGCGGGTCCGGCGAGCTTGGCGGCCCGCTCGGCGCCGAACAACCACCCGGAGCCGATGATCGACCCCAGCCCGACGGCGGTCAGGCTGATCGTGCCGAGCGATCGGCGGTAGTTCTGGTGTGATGCCGTCGACGATTCGGGCTCACTCAACGTATCGGTCCTCTCGCTCGTGGTTCATCGGGTGGTGTCGGTGTTTTTACGATTTTGAGTCGCTATTTCGGACAAACGGAGAGCAGCCTATGGTCCGAAAACGGGCGAAAACCTCAGGGGAAGCTCAAACCGTCCGATTGTTGCCATCTCGTGTCCGGCTTCCGGGTCGGTGCGGACCGGCGAGGAGGCCGGCGTCACAGCGCCCGGAAGGGCGATGGCCGGGAATGGCGACCGGGGCCGGCCCGAAAAGTCGGGGCGGCCCGAAAAACGAAATTCCCCGTGAGTGCCTCTCGGCTCCCACGGGGAATTCGGCTGTGTCCGAGGGGGGACTTGAACCCCCACGCCCGATAAAGGGCACTAGCACCTCAAGCTAGCGCGTCTGCCATTCCGCCACCCGGACCGGGTGTGTGCTTCGGGGGCTTTTTCCTCGCCCCCTCGGCGACAGAGAGAACATTACCAGGGTTCTGGAGTGCTTCTCACCTGCGCTTCCTCGGGCCGGGCCGCCGGGGCCCTCCGGAGCGGCCCCGGCGGCCCGCACAGGTTGGTACGGCCTGAGAACGCGCTCGAATCCGGCCCGAACCGGTGGCGTCCGCGAAGGAACCGGTCGACTCCCGCACCGCCCACGGTCGGTTGCGGCCGGAAACGGTCCGACACGGGCAACTTGTCGACGGTGCCACGGCCGCCGCGACGGCTCTCGTAGCGTCTGTGGACCGAGGGCGCCATGAAGCGGATCGCCTGATTCCCGGGTCGCGGACGAAGGGCGGCTGGACGTGGAGCAGATCAGCGGAGCGGCGAAGGCCGAACCGAGACGCGGCAGGCGGAAGGAGGGCCAGGGCGGGGCGACGGCCTCCGGAGGTCCCGCCGAGGGTGTGTGGCGCTTCCCGGTGCCCGCCACCGAGGCCTCGGTGCCGCTCACCCGGCACGCGGTGCGCGACCGCCTGTGGGCCCAGGGCATGACCGGGGTGCGCTACCAGGAGCTGGTGGACGACCTGCTGCTGATCGTCTCGGAGCTGGTGAGCAACGCGGTGACGCACGCCGCCGAGCTGTCCCCCCAGGTGGTGACCGAGCTGTCGGTGCTCGGGGCCTCGGTGCGGGTGGCGGTCGAGGACGGTGACCCGTACCGGCCGAAGGCGCTGGAGAACGACACCGCGAGCACCGGTGGGCGCGGCCTGCTGCTGGTGAAGAGCGTCACCCTGCAGGCCGGCGGGGTGTGCGACGTCGAACACACGGGGGAGGGCGGCAAGGTCATCTGGGCCTCGCTGCCCGTCCCCCCGGAGCCCGGCCGCTGACCGGCCGGGCCGTCCGGGTCGTCCAAGCCGTCCGGGTCGTCCAAGCCGTCCAAGCCGTCCGGGACGGCGGCCGGTGCGGCCGGACTACCAGTCCCGCCCGGCGATCTCCCGGATGCCCGGCAGCGCGGCCTCGAAGACCGTCTCGAACCAGACCGAGAACGGCCGCTCCGAGCGCAGCTCCCGCAGCTCCTGCGCGGTCACGAAGGCGAAGTCGTCCACCTCCTCCGGGTCGGGCTCGACGGGCGCGGTGACCAGTCCCACGAACAGGTGGTTCCACTCGCGCTCGATCAGCCCGGAGGCCTCGTCCGGCAGGTCGTAGCGGACGGTGCCCGCCTCGCACAGCAGCGCCGGTGCGACGCCCAGCTCCTCGGCGGTGCGCCGGGCGGCGGCGACGAACGGCGGCTCGTCCGGGTACGGGTGGCCGCAGCAGGTGTTCGACCAGACGCCGGGGGAGTGGTACTTGCCGAGCGCCCGGCGCTGGAGCAACAGCCGGCCCTGGCGGTCGAACAGGAAGACGGAGAAGGCCCGGTGCAGCCGGCCCGGCTGCTGGTGGGCCCAGAGTTTCTCACCGGTGCCGATCGTGACGCCCTCGTCGTCGACCAGTTCCAGCAGGATCTCGGCTCCGGCGGGGGCGGACCCGGTGGCCCGGGGGTCGACCGTGACATCGGTCTCCACGTCGAGGCCGGTGTCGATCTCGGCGGCGAAGTGCGTCGGGTCGGTCGGCAGACTCTGGGGCATGGGGCCTCTTTCGGGAACGGGAGCAACGGAAGCATCGGGCGTCTCCGACGCACCGGGTGGAGTGCGGCGGACACAGCAGGGGCACCGGCGCCGGCGTCGGGCTCCAGTCTGCCGTATGGGTGGCACTCACCAGGGGTCCCACGCACAACCGGACGGATCATGACTCAGAGGAGTCGGAAACCGGCCAGAGAAGGATCCAGGAAGCCCCCGAAAGAGTCACGGAATTCGCAGAATCGTTCGTCGCCCGTTCGGATCCCGTTCGACCGGCCCGCGGCGGATTCCAGGGCGGAACCCACGGCGGGCTCCGGGGCGGACTCCCGGACGACCCCGCCGCCCCTGCCGCCGCCACCCCGGCCCGCCGCCCGGCCCGCCGTCGGCCGGCGCCCCCGCCGCCCCTGCCCGCCGCCCTGGCCTGCGGGCGCGTTCTGGCCGGTCGCCCCGGTCGCCTACCATCACATACGACACGGTGCCCGGATCTGTGCCGGCACCGGCGCGCCGCCGCCCGGCCCGGTCGAACGCCGGTCCGGGCGAACCAGTGGCGCCGCCGACCTCCGGCGCGGCCCCGCGCACAGCACGACGGATCAGGAGACCCGCATGATCGGCCTCGTTCTGGCAGCCGGCGCCGGCCGCCGGCTGCGCCCCTACACCGACACCCTGCCCAAGGCGTTGGTGCCGGTCGACGGGGAACGGACCGTCCTGGACCTCACGCTCGGCAACTTCGCCGAGGTCGGACTGCGCGAGGCCGCGATCGTCGTCGGCTACCGCAAGGAGGCGGTGTACGACCGCAAGGACGCCCTGGAGAGCAAGTACGGCGTCAAGCTCCACCTGGTCGAGAACGACAAGGCCGAGGAGTGGAACAACGCCTACTCGCTCTGGTGCGCCCGCGAGCTGTTCGCCGAGGGCCTGCTGCTGGCCAACGGTGACACCGTCCACCCGGCCTCCGTCCAGCAGACCATGCTGGAGGGCAACCGGCGACTGATCGACGCCGGCACCGCCCCCGGCATCCTGCTCGCCCTCGACACGGTGAAGAAGCTCGCCGACGAGGAGATGAAGGTCGTCGTCGACCCGGCCACGGGCATGCGCCGCATCACCAAGCTGATGGAGCCGACCGAGGCGACCGGCGAGTACATCGGCGTCACCGTGATCAACCCGTCCGCCGCCGCCGACCTGACCGACGCGCTGCGCGCCACCTACGAGCGCGACCCGCAGCTGTACTACGAGGACGGCTACCAGGAGATGGTCAACCGCGGCCTGCGGATCGACGTGCAGCCGATCGGCGAGGTCTCCTGGGTCGAGGTCGACAACCACGACGACCTGGCGAAGGCGCGGGAGATCGCGTGCCGGTACTGACCCGACTGGTTCCGTCGCCGCTGTTCGTCGAGATCCGCCCGGGTGCGCTGGACGCGCTCGGCGGCATCCTCGCCGACCAGCGGCTGTCGGCCTCGGGCCGGATCGCGGTCGCGATCAGCAACGGCTCCGGCTCGGCCATGCGCCGCCGCCTGGAGCCGGCCCTGCCCGGAGCCGACTGGTACAACGTGGACGACGGCAGCCTGGACAGCGCGGTGCGGCTGGCCGAGGAGATGCGCGGCGGACACTACGACGCGATCGTCGGCCTCGGCGGCGGCAAGATCATCGACGCCGCCAAGTACGCCGCGGCCCGGGTCGGCCTGCCGCTGGTCGCGGTCGCCACCAACCTGGCCCACGACGGCATCTGCTCGCCGGTCTCCACCCTGGACAACGACGCCGGGCGCGGCTCCTACGGGGTGCCCAGCCCGATCGGCATCGTGGTCGACCTGGACGTGATCCGGCAGGCCCCGCAGCGCTTCGTGGCGGCCGGCGTGGGCGACGTCGTCTCCAACATCTCCGCGTGCGCGGACTGGGAGCTGTCGCACGCGGTGACCGGTGAGCCGGTGGACGGGCTGGCCGTGGCGATGGCCCGTTCGGCGGGCGAGAACCTGCTGCGGCACCCGGGCAGCACCCGGGACCAGGACCTCCTGACGGCGCTGGCCGAGGCCCTGGTACTGTCCGGCATCGCGATGAACATCGCGGGCAGCACCCGGCCCTCGTCGGGCGCCTGCCACGAGATCTCGCATGCCCTGGACGTGCTGTATCCCAAGCGGTCCGCCCAGCACGGCGAGCAGGTCGGCCTCGGCGCCGCCTTCGCCAGCTTCCTGCGGGGCGAGCGCGAGCTGTCCGGTCTGATCGTGGAGCGCCTGGCGAGCCACGGGCTGCCGGTGACCGCGGCTCAGATCGGCTTCACCGAGGCGGAGTTCACCGAAGCGGTGCACTACGCTCCGAACACCCGACCGGGGCGCTTCACCATCCTCGAACACCTCGACCTCTCCCCTTCCGCAATCAGGGACGCGTACGCCGACTATGTCCAAGCCGTCAACAGCTGACCCCTCCACCGCGGGAGCCCAACGGCCCCCGGTGGACCTGACCCGCCGGCCCTCGATCGAGGAACTGCGCGCGGTGATCCACCCGGAGGGCATGCTCCAGCGCCGTAGCGCCGAGCACTGGGCCGGCCGCCTGTACATGCGGAAGATCTCGCTGCGGATCACCCGCGTGCTCTCCACCATGACGGCGATCACGCCCAACGGCCTGACGTACCTGATGATGTTCACCGGCATCCTGGCCGGTGCCGCGCTGGTCGTGCCGGGCATCGCGGGCGCCGTCCTGGGCTTCCTGCTGATCCAGGTCTACCTGCTGCTGGACTGCGTGGACGGCGAGGTGGCCCGCTGGCGCCGGCAGACCTCGCTCACCGGCGTCTACCTGGACCGGGTCGGCCACTACATGTCCGAGGCGGCCCTGCTGACCGGCCTCGGCCTGCGCGCCACCGACCTGCTGCACCGCGAGGGCGCCGGCTCGCACTGGGAGTGGGCCTTCCTCGGCACCCTGGCCGCGCTCGGCGCGATCCTGATCAAGTCCGAGACGGACCTGGTGGACGTGGCCCGGGCCCGCAGCGGCATGACGGCCGTCGAGGACAGCGCCTCGGTTCCGCGCTCGTCCTCCGTCGCCAGGGCCCGCCGGGCGGCCTCCTTCCTGAAGTTCCACCGCCTGGTCGGCGCGGTCGAGGCCTCCCTGTTCATCCTGGCCGCCGGCGTCGCCGACGCCGTGCACGGCGGACTCCTCTTCACCCGGCTCGCGGTGGTCGTCCTGGCGGCGATCGCCATGCTCCAGACCGTGCTGCACCTGCTGAGCATCGTCCTCTCCAGCAGGCTGCGATGAACGCGACGACAACCGCGGAGAACTTCCGCCTCGGCGCCGTGATCATCACCATGGGCAACCGGCCCGCCGAGCTCAACACCCTGATCGAGGCCGTCCGCGCGCAGGAGGGCCCGGCGGTCGAGCTGGCCGTGGTCGGCCAGGGCGTGAAGCTGCCCCCGCTGCCGGAGGGCGTGCGCAGCGTCGAGCTGGCGGAGAACCTCGGCATCCCGGGCGGGCGCAACGTCGGCATCGAGCTGTTCGGCCCCGACGGCGCGGAGGTCGACGCCGTCCTCTTCCTGGACGACGACGGGAACCTGCCGCGCACCGACTCGGCCCGTCTGCTGCGCGAGGCCTTCACGGCCGACCCGGAGCTGGGCATCGTCTCCTTCCGGATCGCGGACCCGGACACCGGGGCCACCCAGCGCCGCCACGTTCCCCGGCTGCGTGCCAGCGACCCGCTGCGCTCGTCCCGGGTGACGACCTTCCTCGGCGGCGCGAGCGCGGTGCGCTGCAAGGTGTTCGAGCAGGCCGGGCAGCTGCCCGCCGAGTTCTTCTACGCCCACGAGGAGACCGACCTCGCGTGGCGCGCGCTGGACGCCGGCTGGGCCATCGACTACCGGGCGGACGTGGTGCTGCACCACCCCACGACCTCGCCGGCCCGCCACGCGACCTACTTCCACAACGTGGCCCGCAACAGGGTCTGGCTCGCGAGGCGGAACCTTCCGGCCCTGTTGGTGCCTCTCTATCTGGGAACCTGGTTCCTGCTGACCCTGGCCCGCCGCCCCTCCCCGGAGGCGCTGAAGGCCTGGTGGGGCGGATTCCGGGCGGGTTGGCGCGAACCCTGCGGTCCGCGGCGGCCCATGCGGTGGCGTACCGTTTGGCGACTGACCAGGCTGGGCCGACCACCGATCATCTGATCACATCTGATGGCATCCGCATCGAATGATCGATCGCTGCGGCCGGTGCCCACCCACCGGCCGGCTCCCCCGAGATCCCAGTGGATCCCCATCGGTGCACCGGCGGCCCCCGCCGACCGGCCGCCCCGACCGATCCCGCGTGAAGGACGAATGTGTCGACAGTGAGTGAACCCGTCAGCCTCTCGGCCCCCAGAGGGGCGGACGCGGGCCTGACCCCCAAGCAGCTTGCGGACAAGTACGGTCTGGCGGTGAGCGGCGCCCGTCCCGGCCTGTTCGCCTACTCCAAGCAGCTCTGGGCCCGGCGCCACTTCATCTGGGCCTTCGCCACCGCCCGCCTGGTGGCGCAGTACACCAACGCCAAGCTCGGCCAGCTGTGGCAGGTGGTGACCCCGCTGCTCAACTGCGCGGTGTTCTACCTGGTCTTCGGCGTGATCCTGGCGAGCAAGCAGGGTTTCCCGGACAACACCTACATCGCCTGGCTCTGCATCGGCGTCTTCGTCTTCCAGTTCACCCAGAACGCGGTGCAGGCCGGCACCCGGGCGATCTCCGACAACCTCGGCCTGATCCGGGCGCTGCACTTCCCCCGGGCCAGCCTCCCGATCGCCTTCACCGTGATCCAGCTCCAGCAGCTGCTGATCTCCATGGTCGTCCTGGTCGTCACCGTGCTCGCCGCCGGCATCACCCCGGGCCGGACCTGGCTGCTGATCATCCCGGCGCTGCTCCTGCAGACGCTCTTCAACACCGGCATCTCGCTGGTGATGGCCCGGATCGGTTCCAGGACCAGCGACATCTCCCAGCTGATCCCGTTCGTGATGCGCGCGTGGATGTTCCTGTCCGGTGTGATGTTCAGCATCCAGGACAAGATCACCCACTGGCCGCACTACATCCAGACGCTGATGGCGGCCAACCCGGCCTCGGTCTACATGGACCTGCTGCGGCACGCCTTCGCGCCGGTCATCTACAACCCGCACCAGCCGGTGCACCAGACCCTCCCGCCGCACCTGTGGGTGTACGGCCTCGGGTGGGGCGTGGGCATGTTCGTCATCGGATACGTCTTCTTCTGGAAGGCCGAGGAGGAGTACGGCCGTGGCTGACACCGACCTGAGCACCACCACCGACACCGTCCGGGACACGGACGTGGCCCGCGAGCCCACCGTCGTCGTCGACGACGTGCACATCGTCTACAAGGTGCACGGCGCCGGCTCCGGCAAGGGCAGCGCCACCTCGGCGCTGAGCCGCATCATCAGCCGCAAGCGCGCCTCCGGCGTGCGCGAGGTGCACGCGGTCCGGGGCGTCAGCTTCACCGCGTACAAGGGTGAGGCGATCGGCCTGATCGGCTCCAACGGCTCCGGCAAGTCGACCATGCTGGCCGCCATCGCGGGCCTGCTGCCGACCGAGAAGGGCGGCATCTACACCAACGGCCAGCCCTCGCTGCTGGGCGTCAACGCCGCGCTGATGAACGAGCTCACCGGCGAGCGCAACGTCATACTCGGCTGCCTGGCGATGGGCATGACCCCGGCCCAGGTGAGGGCGCGCTACCAGGAGATCGTCGACTTCTCCGGCATCAACGACAAGGGCGACTTCATCTCCCTGCCGATGCGCACCTACTCCTCCGGCATGGGCGCCCGGCTGCGCTTCTCGATCGCGGCCGCCAAGACCCACGACGTGCTGCTGATCGACGAGGCCCTCGCCACCGGCGACCAGGCCTTCCAGCAGCGCAGCAAGCGCCGGATCGACGAGCTGCGCAAGTCCGCCGGTACGGTCTTCCTGGTCAGCCACGACAACAACTCGATCCGCGAGGTCTGCGAGCGGACGATATGGATCGAGGCCGGCGAGCTGGTCATGGACGGACCCACCGAGGAGGTCGTGAGCCGCTACGAGCGCGGCGAGCGACCGTAGTCTCCGTCACCTCCCGCAGGGCCGGCTCCGGATCTTCCGGAGCCGGCCCTGCGCCGTGCCCGCCGCCCTCCGCGGGGAGAGCGCCCGGTGCCCCGGGCGGGGCGGTCTTTTCCGGCGGGCTCCGGCGTGCCAGCCTGGTGGTCTCGGGGGCGGTGTGCCGTGCGTGACCCCCGTGCTCGGACGCGTGTCCGAGTCGGGCCGGTCGTGCCACGCGGTGTAGAACGGGGGAGTGACAGCAGTGTCGGCTTCGGCCCAGCCCAGAGATACGCCGGTGAACGGTTCCGCAGGACAGACCCTGGACAAGGCGGGCGCGGAGAACTTCCCCGTCGCGCCGTTCTTCCTGCCCGCGGCCTGGCGCGACGACCTGATGGCGGTGTACGGCTTCGCCCGCCTGGTCGACGACGCCGGCGACGGCGACCTGGCCGATCCGGCCGCCACCGCCCGTCTGCTCGGGGTCGAGCAGGCGCCTCCCGCCACCCCTTCGGCCCAGCCCGGCCCGCCGAGCCCGCAGGAGACCGCCTTCCGGCTCGCCCTGCTCGACGGCCTGGAGCACGACCTCGACCGGGTGTTCGAGACCGCGCTGCGCACCGCCGGCGGTTCCGCGGCCGGCGCTGACCGGCCCCGCCACCCGCTGATGAGCGCGCTCGTCCCGCTGGTCGACCGGCACGGCCTGACCCCCGAGCCGTTCCGCCGTCTGATCGAGGCCAACCGGGTGGACCAGACCACCGCCCGCTACGCCACCTTCGACGACCTGATCGGCTACTGCACCCTCTCCGCGGACCCGGTCGGCCGCCTGGTGCTGGCCATCGCCGGCGTCTCCACCCCCGAGCGGATCGAGCTCTCGGACGCCGTGTGCAGCGGTCTCCAGGTGGTCGAACACATCCAGGACGTGGCCGAAGACCTGGCCCACGGCCGGATCTACCTGCCCGCCGAGGACCTGGCCCGCTTCGGCGTCACCGAGGCGGACCTCGCCGCCCCGTCCGCCGACGGCGCGGTGCGCGAGCTGATCGCCTTCGAGGTCGAGCGGGCCCGCACCCTGCTCGACCGCGGCGCACCATTGGTGGGTACGGTTCGGGGGAGGCTCCGACTGCTCCTGGCGGGATTCACCGCAGGCGGCTACGCGGCCCTGGCGGCCGTCGAGGACGCCGGGTACGACGTGCTCGCCCAGCAGGCGAAGCCTGACAAGCGCCGCCTCGCAGCGAAGGCGGCGGCCATCTTCGCGAAGGGAAGGTGAACGCCCGAGTGGCGGCATCACCACTGGCGTCGGCCCAGGTCATGGCGGCGTACCGGTACTGCGAGGCAGTCACCGGACTGCAGGCGCGCAACTTCAGCTACGGCATCCGCCTGCTGCCCGAACCCAAGCGGCTGGCCATGTCGGCCCTGTACGCCCTGGCCCGCCGGGTGGACGACATCGGCGACGGCGACCTCCCGGACGACCGCAAGGCCGAGGCACTGCTGCGCACCCGGGAACTGGTGGACGAGGTCCGCTCCGGGGTGGTCTCCGAGGACGACACCGACCCGATCAAGGTGGCCCTGGCCGACGCGGCCCGGCGCTTCCCGATCCCGCTCGGCGGCTTCGACGAGCTGATCGACGGCGTCGAGATGGACCTCAAGGGCGCCGAGTACCAGACCTACGAGGAGCTGAAGGTCTACTGCCGCTGCGTCGCGGGCGCGATCGGGCGGCTCTCGCTGGGCGTCTACGGCTGCGACGACCCGGAGCTCGGGGCGCGCTACGCGGACACCCTGGGCCTGGCTCTGCAGCTCACCAACATCCTGCGCGACCTGCGCGAGGACGCCCTGAACGGCCGCACCTACCTGCCCGCCGAAGACCTCGTCCGGTTCGGCTGCGAGCAGGGCTTCGCCCTGCCCGAGCCGCCGGTCGGCGCGGACTTCACCGGTCTGGTGGCCTTCGAGGCCGCCCGCGCCCAGGCGGCCTTCGAGGAGGGCCTGCGGCTGCTGCCGATGCTCGACCGCCGCAGCCGCGCCTGCACCGCCGCGATGGCCGGGATCTACCACCGGCTGCTCGGCCGGATCGCCGCCGACCCGGAGTCGGTGCTGCGCGGCCGGGTCTCGCTGCCGGGCTGGGAGAAGGCGTACGTGGCGCTTTCCGGGCTCGCCGGGGGGCGTTCTTGATTCTCACAACAGTTCTGTCACGCTGTGTCAGCGTGGAATCACATGCGGGTAGGTCCGTGCCGACCGGACGGGTACCGGCTTCAGCGACCGCCCGCGGGCGGTCCACCGACTGCGAGGGGGAGGGCCGATGACCGGGCGAGCCGATGCCGCGCGCCCGGCCGCCGTGGTGGTCGGCGGCGGACTCGCCGGGATCACCACCGCGCTGCGCCTGGCCGAGGCGGGCCATCGGGTCACCCTCGCCGAGGGGCGGCCCCGACTCGGTGGCCTGGCCTTCTCCTTCCAGCGCGGCGAGCTGACCGTCGACAACGGCCAGCACGTCTACCTGCGCTGCTGCACCGCCTACCGCGGACTGCTGGAGCGGCTCGGCGCCACCCGGCTGGTCCACCTCCAGGACCGCCTCGACATCCCGGTGCTCTCCGTCGCCGGGCCGCAGGCCGCCCCGGTGCGCACCCTCGGGCGGCTGCGCCGGGCCGGCCTGCCCGTCCCGCTGCACCTGGCCGGCAGCCTGGCCCGCTACCCGCACCTGTCCCCGGCCGACCGCGCCCGGGTGGTCCGCGGCGCGCTCGCCCTGCAGCGCCTGGACCTCGCCGACCCGGCGCTGGACGAGCTCTCCTTCGGCGACTGGCTGCGCCGCAACGGGCAGAACGCCGCCACCCAGGCGGCCCTGTGGGACCTGGTCGGCGTCGCCACCCTGAACGGCCGGGCCGACCAGGTGTCGATGGCGCTCGCCGGGATGGTGTTCAAGACCGGCCTGCTCTCCGACCCGGGCGCCTCGGACATCGGTGTCTCCGCCGTCCCGCTCGGCACGATCCACCACGACCGGGCGCTCGCCGAACTGGAGCGGGCCGGCGTCCGGGTGCTGCTGCGGGCCCGGGTGGCCGAGCTGAAGCCGGCCGCGCCGCAGCACGCCGTCCGGCTGGAGGGCGGGGAACTGCTCACGGCCGAGACCGTCGTGCTGGCCGGCGCCCAGGACAGCGCGGCCGCGCTGCTGCCGCCGAACGCGATCCCCGGCCAGGAGCGGCTGGCCGGCTTCGGCACCGCGCCGATCCTCAACGTGCACGTGATCTACGACCGCAAGGTGCTGCGCCGGCCCTTCTTCGCCGCGCTCGGCTCCCCGGTCCAGTGGGTCTTCGACCGCACCGCGCACTCCGGCCTGGCCGCCACCCCGCTGGGCCGGGCCCACCCGGGCGCCCAGTACCTGGCGCTGTCGCAGTCCGCCGCGCAGGACGAGATCGACCTGCCGGTCGCCGAGCTGCGCCGCCGCTACCTGCCCGAGCTGGGCCGGCTGCTGCCGGCCGCGGCGCAGGCGGCGGTGCTGGACTTCTTCGTCACCCGGGAGCGCACCGCGACCTTCGACCCGGCCCCGGGCAACGGGGTGCTGCGCCCGTCGGCCCGCACCGGCGTCGCCGGGCTGCTGCTGGCCGGCTCGTGGACGGCCACCGGCTGGCCCGCGACCATGGAAGGGGCCGTGCGCAGCGGCCACGCCGCGGCCGACGCCGCGCTCGCCTCGGCCGGTGCCCGGGCGCCGGTGGACCGCGGCGACGGGAGGTGGCCCAGGTGACGGCGGGCCCCGTCGCCGGAGAGCCCGCCAGAGCCGACGGGCGTACCGTCGAGCGCATCGGCGCGACCACCGGGAGCGGCCCGGCCGGGCGCACCGGCACCACCGCCACCACTGGCACCACCGGCACCGGCACCGGCAGTCGATTCGACACCAGCCGCACCGACAGCACCCGGCCGCCCCGTGCGGTCCGGCACCACGAGGGAGAGGGAACGCACGTGGAGTCACGCACCGGCTTCGCCGTCGGAGGCACGGCGCACGCCGAACCGGTCTCGGTGCCGGAGCTGCTCGCCCGCAGCCGCATGCTCTGCACTCCGCCACTACGGGCCGCGGTCGCCCGTTTGGCCGCACCCATGGACACCGTCGCCGCCTACCACTTCGGCTGGATCGACCGGGACGGCACCCCGGTGACGGGGGACGGCGGCAAGGCCGTGCGCCCGGCGCTGGCCCTGCTGTCCGCCCGGGCCACCGGTGCGGCGGAGGAGGTGGGAGTGCCCGGCGGGGTCGCGGTTGAACTGGTGCACAACTTCTCCCTCCTTCATGATGATCTGATGGACGGTGACGAGACCCGACGGCACCGGGCCACCGCCTGGACGGTCTTCGGGCCGGCCCAGGCGATCCTGGTCGGCGACGCCCTGGCGACGCTCGGCACGGAGGTGCTGCTCGACGCCGCGGTGACCGGCGGCACGAGCGCCACCGACGCCGCGCGTGCCGTCCGGCTGCTCACCACGGCGACCCGCCGGCTGATCGACGGCCAGGCCATGGACGTCGCCTTCGAACAGCGCGACAGCGTCACGGTCGCGGAGTGCCTGGAGATGGAGGGTGGCAAGACCGCGGCCCTGCTGGCCGCCGCCTCGGCGATCGGCGCCGTCCTGGCCGGCGCCGACGACAAGGTCTCCGGCGCGCTCCAGCGCTACGGCCACCACCTGGGTCTGGCCTTCCAGGCGGTGGACGACCTGCTCGGCATCTGGGGTGCCACCGAGGTCACCGGCAAGCCGCACTGGGGAGACCTCCGCCAGCGCAAGAAGTCCCTGCCGGTGGCCGCCGCACTGGCCGAGGGCGGAGCGGCCTCGCGCCGGCTCGCCGAGCAACTGGCCGACCCGAAGGGACGCGGCGAGGAGAGCGAGCCCGAGCTCGCCGACCGGGCCGCGCTGATCGAGGAGGCCGGCGGCCGCGCCTGGACCCAGGAGGAGGCGCGCCGCCAGCACACGACTGCCCTCGCCGCCCTGGACGAGGTGCCCATGACCGACGGGGTGCGCGAGCACTTCGTCGCACTCGCCGAATTCGTGGTGGTACGAGAGAGGTGACGTTACGTTGACAGCAACCGCGGACGGCCGGCTCGACCCTGAGTACGATCCCGAGCCGGTCGCGGTGGGCGACCGCCCCCCGGCCCTGCTGGGGCCGGGGCGGTGGCAGCCCGAGGACACCGACCAGCTCCGGCCGGCCGGTGGGGCGGACCTCCGGCCGGCCGACGCGCGGGAGGCCCTGGCCCGCGCCACCACCCACCTGCTCTCCCTGCAGTCGTCCGAGGGCTGGTGGAAGGGCGACCTGGAGACCAACGTCACCATGGACGCCGAGGACTTACTGCTCCGCCAGTTCCTGGGAATCCGCACCGAGGAGCAGACCCGCGCCACCGCCGAGTGGATCCGCTCCCAGCAGCGCGAGGACGGCACCTGGTCCACCTTCCACGGCGGGCCGCCCGAACTGTCCACCACCGTCGAGGCGTACGTCGCGCTCAAACTGGCCGGCGACGACCCGGACGCCCCGCACATGCTGGCCGCCGCCCGCTACGTCCGCTCCGCCGGGGGCATCGCGGCCGCCCGGGTGTTCACCCGGATCTGGCTCGCCCTGTTCGGCTGGTGGCCCTGGGAGCGGTTGCCCGAGATGCCGCCCGAGATCATCTTCCTGCCCAAGTGGCTGCCGCTGAACATCTACGCCTTCGGCTGCTGGGCCCGCCAGACCATCGTCCCGCTGACCGTGGTCTCGTCCCACCGCCCGGTCCGTCCGGCCCCCTTCGCGCTCACCGAGCTGCACACCGACCCGAACGACCCGTACCCCCACCGGCCGCTCGCCCCCGCCACCACCTGGGACGGCCTCTTCGAACGCCTCGACAAGGCGCTGCACGCCTACCACCGCCGGGCCTTCCGCCCGCTGCGCCGACTGGCCGTGTCGCAGGCCTGCCGCTGGATCGTCGAACGGCAGGAGGCCGACGGCTGCTGGGGCGGCATCCAGCCCCCCGCCGTCTACTCGCTGATCGCCCTCCACCTGGAGGGCTACGAGCTGGAGCACCCGGTCGTGAAGGCCGGGCTCTCCTCCTTCGACCGCTTCACCGTGCACACCGAGGACGGCAAGCGCTGGCTGGAGGCCTGCCAGTCCCCGGTCTGGGACACCTGCCTGGCCACCATCGCGCTGGTCGACGCCGGGGTGCCGGCCGACCACCCGGCCCTGGTCTCCGCCGTCGACTGGATGCTCGGTGAGGAGATCCGCAAGGGCGGCGACTGGGCCGTCCAGCGGCCCGGACTCGCCCCCGGCGGCTGGGCCTTCGAGTTCGAGAACGACACCTACCCCGACATCGACGACACCGCCGAGGTGGTGCTCGCGCTGCGCCGCGTCGCCCACCCCGACCCGGGCAAGGTCACCGCGGCGGTGGACCGGGGTGTGCTGTGGAACCTCGGCATGCAGTCCAAGAACGGCGCCTGGGGCGCCTTCGACGTGGACAACACCAGCACGCTGCCCAACAAGCTGCCGTTCTGCGACTTCGGCGAGGTGGTCGACCCGCCGTCCGCCGACGTCACCGCGCACGTGGTGGAGATGCTCGCCGAGACCGGCCGCGCCCGCGACCCCCGGACCAGGCGCGGCATCGAATGGCTGCTGCGCAACCAGGAGGCGGACGGCTCCTGGTTCGGCCGCTGGGGCACCAACTACATCTACGGCACCGGCTCGGTGCTGCCCGCCCTGGTGGCGGCCGGCGTCCCCGACGAGCACCCGGCGATCCGCCGCGCGGTGCGCTGGCTGGAGGACCGGCAGAACGCCGACGGCGGCTGGGGCGAGGACATGCGCTCCTACGACGACCCGGCGCGCTGGGCCGGACGCGGCGACTCCACCGCCTCGCAGACCGCGTGGGCGCTGATGGCGCTGCTCGCGGCCGGCGAGGGCCCGCAGGGCCGGGCCAATCCGGCGGTGGAGCGCGGTGTGGAGTGGCTGGTGCGCACCCAGCTGCCCGAGGGCACCTGGGACGAGCCGCAGTTCACCGGCACCGGCTTCCCGTGGGACTTCTCCATCAACTACCACCTGTACCGGCTGGTCTTCCCGGTCACCGCGCTCGGCCGCTACCTCAACGGCGCCCCGGGCACGAGCCGGGCCGACGGAGCCCCGGCGATCGGGGCGGCGCGGTGACCACCGCGCCGCTGCTGGTGCTCTGCGCCCTGGGCCCCGAGGTCTGGGCCCTGCGCGGCGGTGACTGGCGCGGCGCGGCCGGCGGGCCCCCGGTACTGCTGCGCACCGGGGTCGGCCGCAGGCGCGCCGGGGCGGCCGTCCGCCGGCTGCTCGGCTCCGCCCCCGCCGGCTACGGCGCCGTGGCGGTGGCCGGCTTCGGGGCCGCGCTCGGCCCGGGAGTGCAGCCCGGCGACGTGGTCGCCGCCGACGGCGTGCGCGACGCCGAGGGCCACCTGTACCCGCTCGACTCCGGGGCCGCGCTCACCCGGGCGCTGAAGGAGCGCGGCCTGACCGTCCACACCGGCGTGCACCACACCGCCGACCACGTGGTCCGCGGCATCGAGCGGCGGGCACTGCACCTCCAGGGCGCGCTCGCCGTCGACATGGAGGCCGCCGCCGTCCTGGCCGCGCTCTGCGAGGTCCGGCCCGCGCTGCCGGCGGCCGTCCTGCGGGTGGTGGTGGACACGCCCGAGCACGAGCTGCTGCGGCTCGGCACCCTCCCGGCCGGGGTGCGTGCCTGGCGGACCCTGCGGGCGACGGTGCCCGCCCTGGTCGACTGGTACCGGCAGGAGCGCGCGCCCGGCTCCGCAGACCTGAACCACCCCACATCCTCGACGCTCCCCCAGGAGGCGAGCTAGCCATGGCCATGCCGTTGCGCCAGACCGTGCGGGTCGGCACCTACCTCATGCAACAGAAGCTGCTCAAGCGCCGCGACAAGTTCCCGCTGATCGTGGAGCTGGAGCCGCTCTTCGCCTGCAACCTGGCCTGCGAGGGCTGCGGCAAGATCCAGCACCCGGCGGGCGTCCTGAAGCAGCGGATGCCGGTGGCCCAGGCGGTCGGCGCGGTCCTGGAGTCGGGTGCCCCGATGGTCTCGATCGCCGGCGGCGAGCCGCTGATGCACCCGCAGATCGACGAGATCGTCCGGCAGCTGGTCGAGCGCCGCAAGTACGTGTTCCTCTGCACCAACGCGCTGCTCCTGCGCAAGAAGATGGACAAGTTCAGGCCCTCGCCGTACTTCACCTTCGCGGTGCACATCGACGGCATGCGCGAGCGGCACGACGAGTCGGTGGCCAAGGAGGGCACCTTCGACGAGGCGGTGGCCGCGATCAAGGAGGCCAAGCGGCGCGGCTTCCGGGTCACCACCAACAGCACCTTCTTCAACACCGACACCCCGCAGACCGTCATCGAGGTGCTGGACTACCTCAACGACGAGCTCAAGGTGGACGAGATGATGATCTCGCCCGCCTACGCCTACGAGAAGGCCCCCGACCAGGAGCACTTCCTCGGCGTCGAGCAGACCAGGGAGCTCTTCCGCAAGGCCTTCGCCGGCGGCAACCGCAGGCGCTGGCGGCTCAACCACAGCCCGCTCTTCCTGGACTTCCTGGAGGGCAAGGCCGACTTCGAGTGCACCCCCTGGGGCATCCCCAACTACTCGCTGTTCGGCTGGCAGCGGCCCTGCTACCTGATGGCCGACGGCTACGTGCCGACCTACCGCGAACTGGTCGAGAAGACGGACTGGAGCAAGTACGGCCGCGGCAGGGACCCACGCTGCGAGAACTGCATGGCCCACTGCGGCTACGAGCCGACCGCCGTCCTCGCGACGATGGGCTCGCTCCAGCAGTCGCTGCGCGCCATCACCGAGACCGTCAGCGGCAACAAGGGCCGCTGAGACGGGAGTCGTACTCCAGGTCGGCACCCCGGCCCGGGCCCCGCGCCCGGGCCGGCTCCGCCCCCAACCAGGCCGGGCCCCGTGCCCGACCGGCGCGGGCCCCGGGCCCGGGCCGGGCCGAGGCGCCACCGCACCGCCCCGAGTCGTGAGGTGTACCCATGTCACTGCTCTCCCGCGTCACGTCCCCGGCCGAGCTGCGCAAGCTCCCGGCGGCCGAACTCCCGTTGCTCGCCGACGAGATCCGCGACTTCCTGATCGACGCCGTCACCCGCACCGGCGGCCACCTCGGGCCCAACCTCGGCGTGGTGGAGCTGACCATCGCGCTGCACCGGGTCTTCGACTCGCCCTACGACCGGATCGTCTTCGACACCGGGCACCAGAGCTACGTCCACAAACTGCTCACCGGCCGCCAGGACTTCAGCCGGCTGCGGATGCGCGGTGGGCTCTCCGGGTACCCCTCGCGCGGCGAGTCCGAGCACGACCTGGTCGAGAACTCGCACGCCTCCACCGCGCTCTCCTACGCCGACGGCCTGGCCAAGGCCGCCCGACTGCTCGGCCAGCACGACCGGCACACCGTCGCGGTGATCGGCGACGGCGCGCTCACCGGCGGGCTCGCCTGGGAGGCGCTCAACAACATCGCCGAGGCGCGCGACCGGCCGCTGGTCATCGTCGTCAACGACAACGAGCGCTCCTACGCCAGGACCATCGGCGGGCTCGCCAACCACCTGGCCACCCTGCGCACCACCCAGGGCTACGAGCGCTTCCTCGCCCTCGGCAAGGAGGCCCTGCAGCGCACCCCGCTGGTCGGCCAGCCGATCTTCGACGCGCTGCACGGCGCCAAGAAGGGGTTCAAGGACGCCTTCGCCCCGCAGGGCATGTTCGAGGACCTCGGCCTCAAGTACCTCGGGCCGATCGACGGCCACGACCTGGGCGCGGTCGAACAGGCGCTGCGCCAGGCCCGCAACTTCGGCGGGCCGGTCATCGTGCACTGCCTGACCGTCAAGGGGCGCGGCTACCGGCCGGCCGAGCAGGACGAGGCCGACCGCTTCCACGCCGTCAACCCGATCGACCCGTACACCTGCCTGCCGATCTCGCCGAGCGGCGGGGTCTCCTGGACCTCGGTGTTCGGGGACGAGCTGGTCGCCCTCGGCGCCGAGCGGCCGGACCTGGTGGCGATCACCGCCGCCATGCTCCAGCCGGTGGGCCTGGCCCCGTTCGCCAAGGCCCACCCGGAGCGGACCTTCGACGTCGGGATCGCCGAGCAGCACGCCGTCACCAGCGCGGCGGGGCTGGCCACCGGCGGACTGCACCCGGTGGTCGCGGTGTACGCGACCTTCCTCAACCGGGCCTTCGACCAGGTCCTGATGGACGTCGCCCTGCACCGGCTGGGCGTCACCTTCGTGCTCGACCGCTCCGGGGTGACCGGGCCGGACGGCGCCTCGCACAACGGCATGTGGGACATGTCGATCCTCCAGGTCGTCCCCGGCCTGCGGCTCGCCGCGCCCCGCGACGCCGAACAGCTGCGCGCCCAGCTGCGCGAGGCCGTCGAGGTCGGGGACGCCCCGACCGTCGTGCGCTTCCCCAAGGGGAACGTCGGGCCCGCGGTGCCGGCCGTCGAGCGGATCGGCGGGGTGGACGTGCTGCTGCGCACCGGGCGGGCACCGGAGATCCTGCTCGTCGCGGTCGGCACCACCGCCTCCGCCTGCCTGGACGCGGCCCGGCTGCTGCTCGCCGAGGGCTTCACCGCGACCGTGGTCGACCCGCGCTGGGTCAAGCCGGTCGACCCGGCACTGCCCGAACTGGCCGCCGCCCACCGGCTGGTGGTCACCGTCGAGGACAACGGCCGTACCGGAGGCGTCGGTTCGGCCGTCGCCCAGGCGCTGCGGGACGCCGACGTGGACGTCCCGGTGCGGGTGCTCGGGCTGCCCCAGGAGTTCCTCGGCCACGCCTCGCGCGGGGAGATCCTGGAGGAGGCCGGGCTGACCGGGACCGGCGTCGCCGCCCAGACCGCCGTCTTCGCCAAGAACCTGCTACCGACCCGAGGAGCGAACCCGCGCCATGCCGGCTGACCCTGACCCAGACCGCCGCTTTGACATCGCCGCCCTGATCGCCGAACGCGGCGGCGAGCGCTACGAGTTGCAGAGTCGCTACCTCAATCCGCAGCTGTCGCGGATGCTGCACACCATCGGCTTCGACAAGTACTACGAGCGCGCCGAGGGCCAGTACTTCTACGACGCCGAGGGCAACGAGTACCTCGACATGCTGGCCGGCTTCGGCATCTTCGCACTCGGCCGCCACCACCCGGTGGTGCGCTCGGCGATCCAGCAGGTGATGGACCTCGACCTGCCGGACCTGGTCCGCTTCGACTGCTCGCCGCTGCCCGGGCTGCTGGCCGAGCGGCTGCTGTCGTACGCGCCCGGGCTGGACCGGGTCTTCTTCGGCAACAGCGGCACCGAGGCGGTGGAGACCGCGCTCAAGTTCGCCCGGTACGCCACCGGCCGCCGGCGGATCCTCTACGCCGACCACGCCTTCCACGGGCTGACCATCGGCTCGCTCTCGGTCAACGGGGAGAGCGGGTTCCGCAAGGGCTTCGACCCGCTGCTTCCGGACACCGCCATCCCGCTCGGCGATCTCGGCGCGCTCGCCAAGGAGTTGAAGCGCGGCGACGTCGCGGCACTGATCGTCGAGCCGATCCAGGGCAAGGGCGTCCAGGCTCCGCCGCCCGGCTGGCTGCGGGCCGCCCAGGCCCTGTTGCACGAGCACAAGGCGCTGCTGATCTGCGACGAGGTGCAGACCGGCATCGGCCGCACCGGCGAGTTCTTCGCCTACCAGCACGAGGACGGCGTGCTGCCCGACCTCGTCTGCGCGGCCAAGGCGCTGTCCGGCGGGTACGTGCCGGTCGGGGCGACGCTCGGCAAGAGCTGGATCTTCGAGAAGGTGTACTCCTCGATGGACCGGGTGCTGGTGCACTCGGCCAGCTTCGGGTCCAACGCCCAGGCCATGGCGGCCGGGCTGGCGACCCTGGAGGTGATGCGCGACGAACAGGTGGTGGAGAACGCCCGCAAGGTGGGCGACCACTTCCGCGAACGGCTGGCCGCACTGGTCGACACGTACGAGCTGCTCGCCGAGGTGCGCGGGCGCGGCCTGATGATCGGGATCGAGTTCGGCCGGCCCAAGTCGCTCAAGCTGCGCACCGGTTGGACCGCGCTCCAGGCGGCACGCAAGGGGCTGTTCGCGCAGATGGTGGTGGTGCCGCTGCTGCAGCGGCACCACATCCTGACCCAGGTGTCCGGGGACCACCTGGAAGTGATCAAGCTGATCCCGCCGCTGATCATCACCGAGCGCGATGTGGACCGGTTCGTGGACGCCTTCACCGACATCATGGACGAGGCCCACCGGGGGAGCGGACTGATGTGGGACTTCGGGCGGACGCTGGTCAAGCAGGCGGTCGGCGGCCGCTGAGGCCGGGGCCGGGGGTCGCGCGGAGTGGGAAGTCGGCCCGGCCGACTTCCCACTCCGTGGGAGACACCGCATCAGAGCTCGGTCCGGCGACGCCGGATGACCACCACGAGATCGACGGCGGCGAACAGGGTGAGCAGGCCGCAGGCCACGGCGAAGCCGGTGAGAGTGCCCTGGCTGGGCGCACCGTCGGCGGGGGATGCGGCCGCCCAGATGGCGAAGCCCACCGTCGCCAGCGCGAACAGCGGGGTGAAGGTGAGCGACAGCAGGTAGCGGAGCTTGAGGTCGCTGCGGGCGGTGGCCGGCTCGGTGCCGCTGCGCCACCGTCGCGGGGTGGTGGTGCGCATGCCGTTCACCTCCGGACCGCGTGGGTCGGGCTACGATTCCAGCGTACGTCCGAGGAGGCGAGCGGGGGAGGCGTGATGTCGGGTTCGGGCGCGGTGGGGGCGGGGTCCGGTAGGGCGGGTGCGGGTGCGGGTGCGGGTGCGGGTGCGGGTGCGGGTGCGGGCTCCGGCTCGGGCGCCGGTTCCGGTTCGGACGAGGGTGCCGGCTCCGGTGCGGGCGCGGGTGCGGCGGGCCAGGACGGCGAGGGGTACGCGGGGCTGCGGATCGAGCGGGCCCGGGAGCTGGCCCGGCGGCACGGCTGGGCGTCGGTCCGGGTGCTGGAACCGGGGGACCTGATGACCATGGAGTACCGGCAGGGGCGGCTCAACCTCGCGGTGCGGGGCGGTGTGGTCGAGCGCAGCTGGGAGGGCTAGCTCCGGTGCTGGTCGGGCTCGGTGCGGCTCGGGCTCAGCAGGGCAGGTGCCGACGGGCGAAGCGCCGGTGGAGCCGCTGTTCGGCGGCGGCGACCAGGGGTTCCAGCAGCGGCAGCGAGAGCAGGACGAGCAGTCCGGCGGCCCAGCCGGCCAGGACGTCGGTGACCCAGTGGGTGCCCAGGTAGACCGTGGTCAGGCCGATCGAGCAGGCGGTGGCGGCGGCGATCAGCGCGCCGGTGCGCCGCCAGCGGACGGCGAGGTAGGCGAGCACCCCCCAGGTGACCACCGCGTTGGCGGTGTGGCCGGAGGGGAAGATGGTGCCGCCGGAGAAGAGCTCGGGCGAGCCGACGTACTGGGCGTAGTGCGGGCCGAGCCGACCGGTGACGATCTTGACCGCGCCCACGGTGACGTTGAGCAACAGCAGCGCGATGCCCATGACCAGCAGCGGGCGCAGTCGGCCGAGGCGGCGGGCCCGCCAGCCGAGCCAGACGAAGGCGGCGATCGCCGAGGGTCCGCGCTGCCCGGCGACCACCCAGGTGTCCAGCAGCGGCTCCAGCCGGGGCCACCGCTCGTAGGGGCGCAGCAGCCGGACCGACCAGTCGAGGTCGACCAACACGGTGTTGAGCAGGACCCCGGCCAGCACCAGCAGGTAGCCGGCGAGGGTGACGGCGAGCAGGGCGGCCTGCCGTCGGCTCATCGGGGGCCAGCCGGGTTCGCGGGGATCGGGGCCGACCGGGGCGAGGGGGAGCCCGGGGGTGGTGGGGCGTTCCCGGCGGCCGGTTTCGGCGGTGCGACGCTCCGGCCCCTGGCGCGGAATGGGAGCGGGGGTACTTCTGGATTGCACGGGGTGACCTTACCCAGCCGGACAGGGCTATTCCGGTGGTAATTGTCATTTTCCCGGGAAATCGACAATCGGGTCGACCGGGGGTGGCTCGAGGGGTGATTTCGACTTTCCGGGATCGAAAGTCAGTGTGGTCATCGAATGATTCTGCAAAAGCCCCGGTAAAGAAGGCGGAGCGGGAGGCCGGTGCGGCCGGCTTCCCACTCCGTGGTAACCCTGTGTAGGTTCCGTGCTCAGTCGAGGGGGCCGCCCGCGACGTAGATCACCTGGCCGGAGACGAAGCCGGCGCCCTCGCTCGCGAGGAAGGAGATGGTGTGGGCGACGTCCTCAGGCAGGCCGACCCGCTGGACCGGGATCTGAGAGGCTGCGGCCCGCTTGAAGTCTTCGAAGTCCATGCCGACCCGGGCGGCGGTGGCGGCTGTCATGTCCGTGGCGATGAAGCCGGGGGCGACCGCGTTGGCCGTGATGCCGAACTTGCCGAGCTCGATGGCCAAAGTCTTGGTGAAGCCCTGGAGGCCGGCCTTGGCGGCCGAGTAGTTGGCCTGGCCGCGGTTGCCCTGGGCCGAGGAGGAGGACAGGTTGACGATGCGGCCGAAACCGGCGTCGACCATGTGCTTCTGCACGGCGCGGGTCATCAGGAAGGCGCCGCGAAGGTGAACGTTCATGACCGTGTCCCAGTCGGACTCGGACATCTTGAAGAGCAGGTTGTCGCGGAGTACGCCCGCGTTGTTCACCAGGACGACCGGGGCGCCGAGCTCGGCGGTCACCCGGTCGACGGCGGCCTGGACCTGCTCGGCGTCCGAGACGTCGGCGCCGACGGCCAGCGCCCTGCCGCCGGCGGCGGTGATCCGGTCGACGGTCTCCTTGCCGGCCGCCTCGTCCAGGTCCAGGACGGCGACCGCGTAGCCGTCGGCGGCCAGCCGGACGGCGGTGGCGGCGCCCAGGCCGCGGGCGGCGCCGGTGACGACCGCGACCCGGGGGGCGGTGCTCTGCTCGGTCATGCTCGCTCTCGTCTCTCTCGGGGTTGCCTCCCGGGGAGAGCCCCCGGCGAGGGTGGCCACACCCTACCGGCGGGTAGGGAGGGCGACCAGGGTGGAGAGACGCAGGTGACGGTCGGTAAGGACCGACCGGTCGGCTTTCTGCTGAGAACGGGTTACTGCAAGGCCTTCGCAGTCCGTAAATATGCCAATGTTGCCGAACCTGCGTCTACTATCCGCCCCTGCCTGCCAGCAAGGGCCCGCCGTTTGTATAGTGTCCGCCAGCAGCCACCGGCTGCACGGCTGGAGCGCCCTCCCTCATAGCTGGACGCCCACTCGCCGTTACTGCCCCACCCGGGTGTCCCACACACACCGGGTGTGACATCGGGACGGATACATGGTGCTGGGGGAGATCCCGACAACCCGCGTGTCTGCGCGACTTCAGCAGTCGCCCGGACACCTCATTCGCGTGGCACAGCAGGTCCACACCCGCTTGTGGTCCGAACACGTCGGAGCCGATCTCACGGCTCCGCAGTTCGCCGTGCTGCTGGTCCTGGCCCTGGAGCCGGGTGCGGACCAGCGGACGGTCGGCGAGCGGGCCTCGCTGGACAAGGCCACGATGGCGGAAATGGTCGCGCGGCTCGTCCGCCGCGGCCTGGTGCTGCGCAGGCGCGACCCGGCCGACGGCCGGCGCAAGCTGCTGGCGCTCTCGCAGAGCGGTGCCCAGGCGGTGCGCGAGGCCACCGGTGGTGTGGTCCGCGTGCAGCGCGTCCTGTTCGAGCCGCTCACGGCGGAGGAACAGGTCGAGATCGTCCGGGTGATGGCCAAGATAGCCAGGCTGGAGCCCGCGGCGGTCGCCGTCATCGCCGACGCGCGGCCGATACTGGACGCCCAGCGGGCGATCGGCTACCTGATCAGGGTGAGCCAGCAGGTGCACACCAAGCTCTGGTCGGAGCACGTGGGCGCCGAGCTGACGGCTCCGCAGTACGCGGTGCTGGACGCCCTGGAGCTGGAACCGGGCGCCGACCAGCGCACGGTCGGCGAGCTGGCCTCGCTGGACAAGGCCACGATGGCCGAGATGGTCAGCAGGCTGGTGCGCCGCGGTCTGGTGCAGCGCCGGCGCGACCCCTCGGACGGACGGCGCAACCTGCTCTCGCTCTCACCGGCGGGACAGGACCTGCTGCACCGCTCGGCCGCCGGGGTGGCCGAGGTCCAGCGGCTGCTGCTCGCTCCGCTGGAGGAGGGCGAGCACGAGACCGGGCTCGCGCTCATCGCGAAGGCGGCCAGGCTCTAGGTCAAATCTTCGCCGCAGTAGCCAAAACGATTCGCCAAATTGCTGAGGGTCCATGGCCATGGACTTCGGCGGATCGGGGCATCCCGAAGGCCGCCCGCTCCCTTAGGGGTGCGGGCGGTCTTCGGCATGACGGGCCGTCAGGCGCCTCGGGGGCCTGGAATGCGGGCCCCCGGGCCGGACGTCAGTTCCAGTCGAACTCCTGCGGGTCCGGGCCGATCCGCTTGCCGGTGGCCACGGCGGCGATCGCCGCGAGGTCCTCGGCGTCCAGCTCGAAGCCGGCGACGTCCAGGTTCTCGCGGATGCGGGACGGCGTGACCGACTTCGGGATGGCGATCACACCGCTCTGGAGGTGCCAGCGCAGCACCACCTGGGCGACCGTGCGGCCGTGCTTCTCGGCGATCTTCACCAGCGCGGGCTCGGCGAGCAGGTCCTTGCCCTGGCCCAGCGGGCTCCAGGCCTCGGTGGCGATGCCGTGCTCGGCGTGGAACGCGCGCAGCTCCGCCTGGGGGAAGTACGGGTGCAGCTCGACCTGGTTCAGGACCGGGGCGACCGAGGACTCGCTCAGCAGGCGGCTCAGCTGCTCGGTGCCGAAGTTGGAGACGCCGATCGACTTGACCCGGCCGTCCGCCTTCAGCTGCTCGAAGGCCTTCCAGATGTTCAGGTAGCTGTCGCCGTGCATCGGGCGCGGCCAGTGGATCAGGTACAGGTCGAGGTAGTCGAGGCCGAGCTTGGCCAGCGAGGCGTCGAACTCGCGCAGCACCGCGTCGCGGCCCTGCTCGCCGGACCAGTCACGGGTGCCCGAGTTCCACAGCTTGGTGGTGACGTAGAGGTCCTCGCGGGCCACGCCGCCGGCCAGTGCCTCGGCGATCGCCGCACCGGTGCCGGCCTCGTTCTCGTAGATCGCCGCGGTGTCGATGGAGTGGTAGCCCGCCTCGATCGCGGTGCGGACGGCCGGGGTGGCCTCGGCGTCCGGGACCTGCCACACGCCGAAGCCGAGCTGCGGGATCTGCGCGCCGTCGTTGAGGGTGACGGTGGGGATGGTGCTCACGGGAAGGGGTGCCCTCCTGATTGTCCTGTGGTTCCAGTACGGGCAACTGGCGCCCCGGTGTGATTGTTCCCGCCGAACGGGCGAATCTCCGGTGAAGCTTCGCGGGGTTCGGCCGGGGCGGCGGCCGGGCGGTGACGGGCGGGGAGCGCCGGTGCGGGGCGTCCGCCGGGCACCTGCCGGGCGCCGACGGGGGCGTGCGGGGGGCGTGCGGCTCCGGTGCGTGGTGGCCCGGGGAGCGGGGCACGCGGGCCGCTGTGAAAAACCTGTTGCGCGGATCACGCGGAGGTTGGCAGTCTCGCGACCATGACCTCCTGACTTCCGGGCCCTTCGTGCCCATCCCACTCCGTCCGGCTCTCCTCCGGACGCATCGTCGACGTCGCGCCGCAGCCGGGCTGCCGTGCCGCGCGTCCTCCGCCCGTCGGCTCGGGCCGCTCCTCGTCGGGCCGCCAGCCGGTCGGCTGCCGTCCGTGCTGCGCGCACGTCACCGCGGTGTTCCGTGCGCCCTGTTCCACGCGCTCCCGTAGCTCCTCCGTACCCCGTATCCCCGCACCCCCGCACCCCCGTGCGCCCGTGCCCCCGCGCCCGCGCACCGCTCGTATCGGAGTGTCATGTTGCTCATCCCCCTGCCGCTGGCCGATCCCGGCGGCCCGGACCTCTCCTCGCCCCGGGCCTTCCTGCGCTGGCTGCGCCGCAGCCAGCGTCGCGGGCAGCTGCTCGCCACCGTCTGGACGCTGATCGAGATGGGGTGCCAGGCCGCCCTGCCGGTACCGCTCGGGTTCGGCGTGCAGGCCGTCGTGGACGGTGACGCCGGCGGGATCCGGCGCTCCGGCGGACTCCTCCTGCTGCTGGGAGCGGGCGCCGCGCTCGGAACCGTACTGGCGCACCGTCAGGTCGTCTGGAACTGGATCCACACGGCAACCCACGTACGGCAGTTGGTGGCACGGCAGGCCTCGCACCTCGGGGCCGGGCTGTCCCGCCGGATCGCCACCGGCGAGGTCGTCGCGGTCGGCAGCGGGGACGTCGAGCGGATCGGCTGGTACGTCGAACTGGTCGCCCGGGTCCGGTCCGCGGTGATCGTCTGGCTGGCCGTCGGCACGGCGGTGCTGCTGCTGGTCGATCCGGTGCTCGGGATCGGGGTGCTGCTCGGCGTGCCGGTGCTCGCGGCCTCGGTCTGGCCGCTGATCGGGCCCTTCGAGCGGCGCTACGAGCAGCAGCGGGCCCTCGGCGGCAAGGCCACCGAGCTGGCGGCCGACACCGTCGCGGGGCTGCGGGTGCTGCGCGGCATCGGAGGCGAGGAGCTGTTCCTGGAGCGGTACCGGGCCGCCTCCCAGAAGGTCCGGGCGGCGGCCGTCCGCTCGGCCCGGATCCAGTCGCTGATGCAGGCGCAACAGGTGCTGCTGCCCGGCCTGTTCGTGGTCGGCGTCACCTGGTACGGCGCCCGACAGGTGGCCTCCGGCGAGCTCGCCGTCGGCACCCTGATCGCCGTGTACGGCGCCACGGCCTTCCTGGCCGCTCCGCTGCGCATCCTGGGCGAGGCGGCGCACGCGTGGAGCGTGGCCCGGGTCTCCGCCGGGCGGGCCGTTCGGGTGCTCTCGCTCGGTCGGACGGCCGGCCCGGCGACGGCGTCGCTGGTCAGGCCGGACAAGGCCGACCTGCACGATCCGGCGAGCGGGCTGACGGCGCGGGCCGGCGAGCTGACCGCGGTGGTCTGCGGGGACCCGGACTTCGCCGGGGCCCTGGCCGAGCGGCTCGGCGGCCACGTCCCGCGGGCCGAGGACGAGCGGGCGCAGGTCGCGGTGCGACTCGGCGGCACGGAGCTGGACACGGTGCCCCTGGCCGAGGCCAGGGCGGCGGTGCTGGTCCACGACAAGGAGCCGGTGCTGCTCTCCGGCACGCTGGCCGAGTTGTTCGACATCCCGTCCACGGGCCGGGTCACGGCCGCCGCGGCCCTGGCGGCGGCCCGGTCGGACGACGTGCTGGAGGCCCTGGTGGAGGGCTCGCCGGAGTGCGGGGGAGACCCGATGCGCGCCCGGATCACCGAGCGCGGACGCTCGCTCTCCGGCGGGCAGCGCCAGCGGCTCGCCCTGGCCCGCGCCCTGCTGGCGGACCCGCCGGTGCTGGTCCTGGACGAGCCCACCAGCGCGGTGGACGCGCACACCGAATCGAGGATCGCCTCCGGGCTGCGGGACACCCGGGCTGGCCGCACCACCGTGGTGTTCGCGACCAGCCCGCTGCTGCTCGACCAGGCGGACCGGGTGGTGCTGCTGCGGGAGGGCCGGGTCGCCGCGGCCGGGCGCCACCGCGAGCTGATGCGCACCGAGCCGGCCTACCGGGACGTGGTCACCCGCGGCGAGGAGGCGGCCCGTCCGGTGGGTGAGGCCGTATGAGCAACATCGTCAACTTCCCTGCCACGCACGCGAGGAGTACGTCATGAAGCCTCCGGTCCAGGAGGAACAGGGGCCGGCCGCCACCCTGCCGGTCGGCTCCCCGGCCGCCGTGCGCGGGTACCTGTTGCTGCTCGCGCGGCGGCACCGCGCCGGGTTCTCCGCGGTGGTGGCGCTGCACTCCACGGCCACCGTGGCCGGGCTGGTCGGGCCCTGGGTGCTCGGGAGCCTGGTCGAATCGCTGGCCACCGGGACCGCCGGGTCCACCATCGCGGTGGCCGTCGCCTGGTACCTGCTGGCGCTGGTGGCGCAGGCCGCGTTCACCGGCTGGTCGCGGATGCGCGGAGCGGTGCTCGGCGAGCGAGTGCTGGCCGACCTGCGCGAGGACTTCCTGGTCCGCTCGGTGGCCCTGCCGACCGGCGTGCTGGAACGGGCCGGCACCGGGGACCTGGTCTCCCGGGGCACCACCGACGTCGACCGGCTGGACAAGTCGGTGCGTGAGGCGGTGCCCGAACTCGCCGTCGCCGTGGTGTCGTTGCTGCTGGTGATCGGCGCGCTGCTGGTCACCTCACCGCTGCTCGCGCTGACCTCGCTGATCGGGCTGCCGCTGCTGCTGGTCAGCTCGCGCTGGTACTTCCGGCGCGCGCCGCAGTCCTACCGCAGCGAGTCGGCCGGGTACGCGGCGGTCAGCAACGTGCTGGCCGAGACGGTGGACGCCGGCCGGACGGTCGAGGCGCTGCGGCTGGGGGACCAGCGGGTCCGGCTGACCGACCGCAAGCTACGCGAGTGGCTGGCCTGGGAGCGGTACACCCTGTGGCTGCGCTCGGTCTGGTTCCCGACCATCGACGCGGTCTACACCGTGGCGGTGCTCGCCACCCTGGTGCTCGGCGGGCTGTTCACCCTCCGGGGCTGGATCACCGTGGGCCAGCTGACCACCGGCGTGCTCTACGCGCAGATGCTGACCGGCCCGGTGGACCTGATCCTGCGCTGGTACGACGAGCTCCAGATCGGTCAGGCCTCGCTGGCCCGGCTGGTCGGCGTGCGCGAGGTGGCCGAGCACGAGGGGGACGAGTCCGCCCGGCCGGAGGGCCGTCGGGTCGAGGCCAAGGACGTCCGGTTCGGGTACCGCGAGGGCGCCGACGTCCTGCACGGGATCAGCCTGGACGTCGCCCCGGGCAGCCGGGTCGCGCTGGTCGGGCCGTCCGGTGCGGGCAAGTCCACCCTCGGCCGGCTGCTGGCCGGGATCTACGCCCCCGGCCACGGCAGCGTCACCCTCGGCGGGGCGGCGCTGGCCCGGATGCCGGCCGAGCGGGTGCGCGCGGAGGTCGCCCTGGTGAACCAGGAGCACCACGTCTTCGTCGGCACCCTGCGGGACAACCTGCGGCTGGCCGCGCCCGAGGCGGACGACACCGAACTGCGGGCCGCGCTGGACGCCGTGGACGCCGGGGCCTGGGTCGACGCACTGCCGGAAGGCCTGGACACCGAGGTGGGCTCCGGCGGCACCTCGCTGACCCCGCCGCAGGCCCAGCAGCTGGCGCTGGCCCGGCTGGTGCTGGCCGATCCGCACACCCTGGTGCTGGACGAGGCCACCTCCCTGCTGGACCCGCGGGCCGCCCGCCATCTGGAGCGCTCGCTCTCCCGGGTGCTGGAGGGCCGGACGGTCATCGCCATCGCCCACCGGCTGCACACCGCGCACGACGCGGACGTGATCGCGGTGGTCGAGGGCGGCCGGATCAGCGAGTACGGCAGCCACCCGGAGCTGGTCGCGGCCGGCGGTCCGTACGCGGCGCTCTGGCGGTCCTGGCGGGACGAGCGGTAGCGGGCCCCACCGCAGCCGTCCGGCTGGTATCGGTCCGAAGCGGTTTCAAACCCGTACGGGGCGGGATTGCCCCGTACGGGTTACTCCCTCGCCCGGAAGGGGCGCGTAACCGGGCAAATCGGCCCCCCGGCCCGCAGACTGCTCCGGTGACCAAGATTTCAGACGGCTCGTCCCGTTCCCCGCGCGGTGAGATCGGTGGGATTCCCACGCGCTACATCGGGATCGGCGTCATCGTCGTCCTCGCCGTGTGGTTCCTGTTCGCCAACCTCGACAGGGTCCAGATCCAGTTCTGGGTCTTCACCGTCACCGCGCCCCTCTGGATCGCGCTGCTGGCCACGCTGATCGCCGGCGTCGCGCTGGGCTGGCTGCTGAAGGGACGGCGCAACAGGTGACCGAGGCCCCCGGGCCGGCGCCGACCGGCGTCTCGGCCTTCACCCCGCTGATCGAGATGCGCGGGGTCAACAAGCACTTCGGTGACCTGCACGTCCTGCAGGACATCGAGCTCACGGTGGGACGCGGCGAGGTCGTCGTGGTCATCGGCCCGTCCGGCTCCGGCAAGTCCACCCTCTGCCGGGCGATCAACCGGCTGGAGCCGATCGAGGACGGCACCATCCTGATCGACGGCCGACCGCTGCCCGAGGAGGGCAAGGGCCTGGCCGGGCTGCGCGCCGAGGTCGGCATGGTGTTCCAGTCCTTCAACCTGTTCGCGCACAAGACCGTGCTGCAGAACGTCTCGCTCGCGCAGATCAAGGTCCGTGGCCGGCCCAAGGCGGAGGCGGACGCCAAGTCCCGCGCGCTGCTGGAGCGGGTGGGCCTCGCCGAGCAGGCCGCCAAGTACCCGGCGCAGCTCTCCGGAGGGCAGCAGCAGCGGGTCGCGATCGCCCGCGCGCTGGCCATGGACCCCAAGGCGCTGCTGTTCGACGAGCCCACCTCGGCGCTCGACCCCGAGATGATCAACGAGGTGCTGGACGTCATGCGCCAGCTCGCGAGCGAGGGCATGACGATGGTCGTGGTCACCCACGAGATGGGCTTCGCCAGGGCTTCCGCGAACCGGGTGGTGTTCATGGCCGACGGCCGGATCGTCGAGGACCGCGCTCCGGAGGACTTCTTCAGCGCTCCGGAGAGCGATCGCGCCCGGGACTTCCTGTCCAAGATCCTGAAGCACTGAGGCGGCGCCGTGAACCGTGAGACGACGCCCGTGGCGCGGCCCGCGGGGACGCCTGTCGGGCGGCCCGCGGCGCGGGTGGGCAGGCGCGTACCCACCGCGCGACTCGGCGAGCGGGTGCCCGCCGCGCGGGCGGGCAAGCGCTTGCTCGCCGTCGCCCTGCTGCTCGCCGCGCTGGCGGTCGGCTGCGGCAAGCCGGGGACCCCGCCGCCCAAGGGCCCGCAGCCCAGCGCCCTGCCCACCTATCAGGTGCAGGACGCCTCCGCGATCACCGGCTCGCCGACCCTGGACGCCGCCCGCAGCCGGGGCCACCTGGTGGTCGGCGCCAAGGAGGACCAGCCGTACCTGGGCCAGAAGAACCCGGCCACCGGCGAGTACTCCGGCTTCGACATCGAGATCGCCAAGATGGTCGGCGCCTCGCTGGGCTTCCCGCCGGACCGGATCCAGTTCAAGACCATCGCCTCGGCCAACCGCGAGACAGCCCTGCAGAACGGCCAGGTGGACTACTACGTCGGCACCTACACCATCAACGACAACCGGAAGAAGCTGGTCGGCTTCGCCGGCCCGTACTTCGTCGCCGGGCAGTCGCTGCTGGTGCGCAAGAACAACGACACCATCCACGGCCCGGAGGACCTGGACGGCAAGAAGGTCTGCTCGGCGGCCGGCTCGACGCCGTACCAGCGCATCCAGTCGCAGTACCCGAAGGCCAAGCTGATCGGCTACGACACCTACTCGGCCTGCGTGGACAACCTGATCACCAACCAGGTCGACGCGGTGACCACGGACAACGCGATCCTGCTCGGCTACGCGGCCAAGGTGCCGGACGAGCTCAAGGTGGTCGGCCCGCTCTTCTCGACCGAGCCCTACGGGGTCGGGGTGCCGAAGAACGACACCGTGCTGCGCGGCGCGATCAACGACGCGTTGGAGCACCACATGCAGAACGGCGACTGGCAGAGGGCCTTCGAGGCGACCCTCGGCCTCTCCGGGGAGCCCGCGCCGACCCCGCCGCAGATCGACCGGTACTGAGAGGGCCGCGCCGTGAAAACGCTGATCGACAACTGGTCGACCTACTGGGAGGGGTTCCTCGGCACGCTCTCGCTGTTCGCGGTGAGCGCCGTGCTGTCGCTGGTGCTGGGCGTGTTGATCGCGGGCTTCCGGGTCTCGCCGGTCAAGCCGCTGCGGGTGTTCGGGGTGGTGTGGGTGACGCTGCTGCGCAACACGCCGCTGACCCTGCTGTTCTTCATCGTGGTGCTGGGCCTGCCCCGGTTCGACATCACCCTGCCCTTCTACACCTTCGCGGTGCTCGCCCTGGGCTGCTACACCTCGGCCTTCGTCTGCGAGTCGATGCGCGCGGGCATCAACACGGTGCCGACCGGGCAGGGCGAAGCGGCCCGCAGCCTCGGCATGAGCTTCGGGCAGACGATGGGCCTGGTGGTGCTGCCGCAGGCCTACCGCTCGGTGGTGGCGCCGCTCGGCAGCGTGATGATCGCACTGGCGAAGAACACGGCCATCGCCGGCTCGTTCAGCGTCACCGAACTGCTGGGCACCTACCGGACCATCAACGAGCTGGGCTACAGCATCATCTGGACCTTCGTCTGGATCGCCGTCGGGTACCTGATCATCACCCTGGCCATCAGCGCCGTCTTCAACCTGCTGGAACGACGAGTGGCGGTGTCCCGATGACCGTTGAATCCTCGGCGCTGTACGACATCCCCGGCCCGAAGGCGCTCGCCCGGCACCGGCTGTACGGCGGGATCGCGCTGCTGCTGATCGCGGCGCTGATCGGCTGGGTGATCTACATGCTGTTCCACACCGACCAGTTCACGTACGAGAAGTGGATGGCCTTCGAGTACCGGGGCGTGCAGGAGCTGCTGCTGCGCGGGCTCGGCAACACCCTCAAGGCCTTCGGCTGGACGGTGCTGTTCGCGCTGCCCTTCGGCGCGCTGTTCGCGGCCGGGCGGCTCTCCGACCACCGGGTGGTGCGCTGGTTCTCGACGTTGGTGGTGGAGTTCTTCCGGGCCATGCCGGTGCTGGTGATGATCTTCTTCGTCTTCGTCGCGCTCAAGGTGCAGCCGCTCTGGGCGCTGGTCACCGGCCTGGTGCTCTACAACGGCTCGGTGCTGGCCGAGGTGTTCCGGGCCGGCGTGCTCGCGGTGCCCAAGGGGCAGCGGGAGGCGGCGTACGCGCTGGGCATGCGCAAGACCCAGGTGATGTCGTACGTACTGGTGCCGCAGGCCAACCGGGCGATGCTGCCGGCCATCATCAGCCAGCTGGTGGTCGCGCTCAAGGACACCTCGCTGGGCTTCCTGATCACCTACGAGGAGTTCCTGCACGCGGGCAAGCTGATCGCCACCAACCTGGACTACGACCTGCCGTTCATCCCGGTGGTGATGGTGATCGCACCGATCTACATCGGCATGTGTCTGCTGCTCTCCTGGCTCGCCCGCTTCGTGGAGCGGCGCAGCCGGCGCAGCCCGAGCGTGCGCGGCGGGGCCCCGGTGGTCAAGGCCGGGGTGGCGATGGGGCTGCCGCCGTCGGCGCAGCAGTGAGCAGGCCGGTTCGCGGCTGACTCAAAGGTACGGGTGGGGTTGGGGTCTGTACCTCCAAATTCCTCTTATGATTCTCGGGTGCCCGGGGCACGGCTGACCAGGCTGGAGCGCGGCCGGAGCGGGGCTGTCGAGAATGGATGGGCGGGAGGGACCATGGAGCCGGTGTTCGATTCGCGGCACATCAGGACGTTCCACGAGGTCGTCCGGGCCGGTTCCTACTCGGCCGCCGCCCGCGAGCTCGGCTACACCCAGCCCGCCATCACCCAGCAGATGAAGGCACTGGAACGCACCGTCGGGGTTCCGCTCTTCACCCGGGCCGGGCGCGGACTGCGGCTCACCGAGGCCGGCGAGGCGCTCTCCCGGCACGCCGAGCTGATCCTCGGCAGCATGTCCGCCGCCCAGCAGCAGCTCGCCGCGCTCGCCCGGCTGCGCGCCGGGCGGGTCCGGGTCTGCGCCTTCCCCAGCGCCAACGCCACCCTGATACCGCAGGCGATGGCGCGCCTGCTGGCCGAGCACCCCGGTGTGCGGGTCGAGCTGCTGGAGGCCGAGCCGCCGGATTCCGTCCAGCGGCTGCTGCGCGGGGAGTGCGACATCGCGCTGGCCTTCCGGTACCCCGGTGGGGCCGCCGAGGTGCCGGAGGGCCTGGACGAGATCCCGCTGATGGAGGACCTGCTCACGGTGCTGCTGCCGGTCGGGCACCCGCTCGGCCGTCGGCACGCGGTACGGCTGGCCGACCTCGGCGGCGAACGCTGGATCGCCGGCTGTCCGCGCTGCCGGGCCAACCTGCTGCACGTCTGCGCGGAGGAGGGCTTCGCGCCGGACATCGTCTTCTCCACCGACGACAACCTCGCGGTGCAGTCGCTCGTCGCCGCCGGCGTCGGGATCGCGCTGATGCCGGCGCTGGTGCTCTCCTTCATGTGCCACCGCAAGGTCACCGGGCGGGCCGCCGAACCGCACCTGCGGCGGCAGGTGAGCGCGTACGTGCTGCGCGAGCACCGCCGGATCCCGGCCACCGGGCTGGTGCTGGACCACCTGCGGCAGGCGGCGGCGAGCCGGGTCGGGTGCTGAGCGCCGACCCATAAGCGTCGATGGGGAGGTTGCTTACGAATCCTCCTTGGACATGATAGGTCGCTCGGGGCGAACCTGCTGGGATGACACCCTCAGCCACGGTCGGCAGCGACCGACTCACCGAGCGGATGACCGCGCTGATCAGTGAGATCCGCGCCGTCGTGGACCGCGGGCTCCCGCCGGAGCTCACCGCCTACCTGGTCGGCGAACGCCTCGCCCCGCACCTGCACGCCGACGTGGACGGTCCCGACGCGCTGCTCGCCCCCGTCCACCGCGAGGGCGACCCGCAGCGCTACCGCCAGCACGTCCTGCACGCCGAGGAGGACGGCAGCTTCTCCGTCGTCGCCCTGGTCTGGCTGCCCGGGCAGCAGACCCCGATCCACGACCACGTCTCCTGGTGCGTGGCCGGCGTCCACCAGGGGCAGGAGAGCGAGACCCGCTACCGGCTGGTCTCCGACGGCGCCACCGCCCGGCTGGTCGAGACCGAGAACGTGGCCGGCCCGGCCGGCACCGTGGCCGCCTTCGCCCCGCCCGGCGACATCCACCTGGTGCGCAACTCCTGTAGCAGCACGGCGATCTCCATCCACGTCTACGGCGCGGACGTCTCGCGGCTCGGCACCAGCATCCGGCGGGTCTACCGGCTGCCCGCCGACGGGCAGCAGTGAGCGCGGCGTGGCACTGACCCTCCGGCACCGCACCGCCCGTACCCGCTCCTTGCCCCCCATGCGCGGGGACGCCCCCGGACTGCTGCTCGCCGCCCTCGGGGTGGCCGCCGCGCTGGGCGTCCACGCGCTGGTGCCGGCCGTGCCCAGACTCACCGCCGCCGTCGTCCTCGGCATGGCGGCGGCCCACCTGCCCGGACTGCGCCCGGTGGTCCGCGGGATCGCCCGGCCGGGGCTGTCCACGGCCGGGAAGCGGCTGATGCGGCTCGGGATCGTGCTGCTCGGGCTCAAGCTCAGCCTGGACGACGTGCTCGGCCTCGGCTGGGCCACCGTCGCCATGGTGCTCGCCGTGGTCGCGGCCACCTTCGCGGGCACGCTCTGGCTGGGCCGGCGGCTCGGCCTGCCCGGCGACCAGCCGCTGCTGGTCGCCACCGGGTACTCGATCTGCGGGGCCTCGGCGATCGGCGCGGTCAGCCAGGCGGCGGGCAGCGAGGAGGAGGACGTCGCGGCCTCGGTGGCGCTGGTCACCGTGTGCGGGACGCTGGCGATCGCTGTGCTGCCGTTGCTCCAGCAGCCGCTCGGGCTCGGCGAGCTGGAGTTCGGGCGCTGGGTCGGGGCGAGCGTGCACGACGTCGGACAGGTGGTCGCCACCGCGCAGACCGGCGGGGCCGGGGCGCTGCGGGAGGCGGTGCTGGTCAAGCTGATGCGCGTGGTGCTGCTGGCGCCGCTGGTCGCGGGGGTGGCCGTGATGGTGCGGCGGAACCTGCGGGCGGCGCGGGCGGCGGCTCCGGTGAAGGTTCCGGCGGCGGCTTCGGTGGGGAGTTCGACGGCTGGGTCGGTGGGGGAGCCGTCGGAGGCTTCGGCGGCGGGCGAGGTGGCGCAGGAGTCGGGTGAGAAGTCGGTGAAGACCGGCAGCCGTCCGCCGATCGTGCCGCTGTTCGTGGCGGGCTTCCTCGCCATGATCGTCCTGCGGACCACCGGGGTGCTGCCCGAGCGGGCGCTCGGCCTGGCCTCGGACGCCCAGGAACTGCTGCTGGCCGCCGCGTTGTTCGGTCTCGGCAGTGCGGTGCACCTGCCGACCATGGCCCGCACCGGCGGGCGGATCGCCCTGCTCGGGCTCGGATCCTGGGTGGTCGTCGCGGGTGTCTCGTACGCGGGCGTGCTGGTCACGACCTGACGGACCCGGGTGCGGACTCGGCTATTGTCGGGCGGGAGCCCGCTCCGCCCGTACCAGGGCGGCCACGCAGCCGAGTACACCCGAGTACGCCCGGGTTCGCCCGGGTTTGCCGGAGTCCGCCGGAGTCCGCCAAGGAGGATGGATGACCACCGCACTGCCCGAACGCGACGGCTTCGAGGCCGTCGTCACGCTCGACCGGCGGGAGGGACCGTACGGCGAGGTGGTGCTCCGGCAACGCGGTGGGGACTTCGAGATCATCGCCAACGGCTGCTTCCTGATGGACACCGCCGACGGGCGCTCGGAGCGGCTGCTGATCCAGGCGGCGCTGGACGAGCTGGACCGCACCGGAGGCCCGGTCGAGCGCCCGTCGGTGCTGATCGGGGGCCTCGGGGTCGGCTTCTCGCTGGCGTACGCGGCGGCCGAACCGCGCTGGGGGCGGATCGCCGTCGTCGAGCGGGAGTCCGCGATCATCGACTGGCACCGGACCGGTCCGCTCGGCGCCTTCTCGGGCGGTGCGCTGGACGACGAGCGGGTCGAAGTGCTCCACACCGACCTGCTGGAGTACCTCGCGGCGGCGGACGGCGAACGCTACGACGCGCTGTGCCTCGACATCGACAACGGGCCGGACTGGACGGTCACCGAGTCCAACGACGGGCTGTACGGCGCGGACGGGCTCGCGGTGCTGTGGCACCGGTTGCGGCCGGCCGGGGTACTGGCGGTGTGGAGCGCGCAGCCCTCGTCGGCCTTCGAGGACGCGCTGCGGGCGGTGGGGTTCTCGGACGTGGTGACGCACGAGGTCCCGGTGGCCCGGGGGGTGCCGGACGTGGTGCACCTGGCCCGGCGGGTGGACTGAGGGCCGAAGTCGGTCGAACGGGTCGGAGCGGGTGTGCCCGGATCGCGGGCGAACCCGTGGGCGGATTCCGGTGGTTGATGCCGTGGTCTTCAACTTCGTTCGGTGCTGCGGTGGTTGAACGGCGGGTTGGCGGTGGGGTTGGGTGAGGTTGGGGTGACCGAGAGCGGGAGTCCCTCGGAGCGGATCGCAGCCGAACTCCGACGGCGCATCGCGGCAGGGGAGTTGGCGCCGGGCGCGCGGGTGCCGTCCACCCGGCGGATCACCCAGGAGTGGGGCGTCGCGATGGCCACGGCGACCAAGGTGCTGAACCGCCTGCGGGAGGAAGGGCTCGTGCGAGCCGTCCCGGGGGTGGGCACGGTGGTGGCCGGGAAGCCGGCTCCGGCGGGGGACCGGTCCCGGCCGGCGTCGCCGCGGGAAGCGCGGTCGGGGGCGGAGCCGTCCGGGGCGCGGCGGGCGCGGGCGGGCGGCGAGCACGAGCTCACCCGGGAGCGGATCGTGGCGACGGCCGTCCGGGTGGCCGACGAGGAGGGGTTGGCGGCGCTGTCGATGCGCCGGGTCGCGACTGATCTCGGGGTCGCGACGATGTCGCTCTACCGTCATGTGTCCGGCAAGGACGAGCTGTTGCGGCTCATGACGGACGTGGCGTTCGGCGAGGAGCCGCTGCCCGAGTCGCCGGCGCCGGACTGGCGCGAGGGGCTGGAGACGGTCGCGCGGCTGCAGTGGCGGATCTACCGGCGGCATCCGTGGCTGGCCTCCACGATGTCCTTCACCCGGCCCGTGATGGCGCCGGACGCCGCAGCGCACACCGAGCGGTCGATAGCCGTCCTGGCGGGACGGGGGCTGAGCTGGGAGGAGATGGCCCAGGCCTCCGTGGCCCTGGCGGCGTTCGTGTGCGGGCTGGCCGTCCACTTCGAGCGGGAGGCGCAGGCCGAGCAGGACAGCGGGCTGTCCGCCGAGGAGTGGATGGACCGGACGAACGGCGAGGACCACGAGCGGCTGATGGCGGATCCGGAGCGGTTCCCGATGTTCGACGCGCTGAGCCGTGGGCCGGAGATCGACCTGAGCCTGGAGGGGCTGTTCGCCTTCGGGATGGCGCGGATGCTGGACGGGGTCGGGCAGTTGATCGAGCGGCGGGGCGCCGGGGCGGGGGACGAGAACGGGTGACGGGTAACAGTGGACAGCTGACAGATTTCAGATTTCGTTCGCTGAAATCTGAAATCTGTCAGCTGTTACCTGAAATCCGTCGGCCGTCGGCCGTCCTCTGTTCGTCCGCGTCGGCGTGCAGGGCTCCCTATCGCCCGCTCAGCCGAACGGTCGGCTCCCGGGCTCCGGCTCGGCCTCGGCTGCCGGCTCCGGGTCGTCCGTCGGCAGGGCCGGGATGCCCTCCATGGAGAACGGGTTGAAGTCCGGCGGCGGGACCATCACCGGCGTGCCCTTGCCCGGAGCAGGCTCCTCCGCGTCCCCGCGCTCCTGCGAATCCTGCGCCGCCGCTTCCACTGCGACGGGCGGCGCCTGGGCCGGGATGACGGGTGGGGTCGAGGGCGGCGGCGGGACGGCAGGGCCCTGCGTGGGAAGGGTGGTGCCGAACGGGTCGGCCTTCTGCTCGGCCGCGACCGTGGTGCCGAACGGGTCGGCGACCGGAGCGGCCCCGGCGGGCTGCGCCGAGGGCGCGTCGCCCGGAGCGTCCGGGATGCCCTCCATGGAGAAGGGGTTGAAGTCCGGTGGCGGGACCATCACCGGGGTGCCCTTCGGGCCGTCCCCGGCATCCGGCGCCGCGTCGCCCCCACCGGCGGCGGGGGCCTCCGCGACCGGCGCGAAGGGGTTGAAGTCCGCCGGCGGTACCCGTACCGGTGTGCCGCGCAGGTGCACCGGCTTCTCCTCCGCGTCCTGCTCGGCGGCGGGAGCGGCGGGAGCGGCGGGAGCAGCGGGAGCCGGAGCAGGCGCCTGGACCGGAGCGGGCGCCTGGACCGGAACGCCGCCCACCACGGCCGGCCCGCCGTCCCAGCCGAACTGGACGCTCTTCAGCAGTTCCGCGAACGCCTCCGTGTACAGCTCCCAGTCCTCCGGCCGCGCCGTGGACAGCTGGACGCACAGCACGGTCCCGCCGTCGGGCAGCGGTACGAAGGCCTGGACGGCCGAGGTGACCACCCAGCGCCGCTGTCCGTCGGCGGCCAGCGGTCCGGGCACGGGGACGGTCCGGCCCTCGACCAGGACGGCGGCCGGACCGGCCGGCAGCAGGACGGTCCACACCTCGGCGTGCCGCCGGACGGTGGCCAGTTCGGTGGCGAGCGCGGTGATCGGCAGCGGGTGCCGGGCGAGCGAGACGACGAGGGCCGCGTCCGAGGTGTGGTCGTCCAGTTCCAGGGCGCAGACGCCGGCGTACACGACGCCCGCGTCGCGGATCGGGTCGGCCAGGGTGGCGGAGATCACCGCGAAGTCGCGCCGCGGCTCCGGGCCGGTGGCGCTGAACAGTTCCTCGGAGACCTCCGCCAGGTGCCGGGCCAGCTCGTCGGCGGCCGCCACGGTGGCCGGGTCCGCGCCGTCGGTCCGGTGCGTGCCGTCGGTCCGGTGCGTGCCGTCGGTCCGGTGCGTGCCGCCGGTTCGGTGCGTGCCGCCGGGCAGCGCCGGCAGCGGGGGCACCGCACGGGCGGAGACGCCGGGCGGACCGCCGGGGGACGTCAGCGCGTGGAAGCCGGGCGGCACGACCAGCCGGACCTCGGCGCCCGCGCCGGTGGGCAGTTCGACCGGCTGCCGGGTCTGCTGCCCGGAGGCCAGTGCGGCCAGCGCAGGGGCGAACGGCGGACGCAGCTTGGCGTCGGCGAACTCGCCGGTGACCGGGAGCTGGAACAGCGCGGCCGAGGTGGTGCCCCGGTCGGCGATGGCGCCGCGCACCGCACCGCCGCCGTACCGGGCCTGGAGCGCGGCGACCACCCGCTCGGTGAGCCGGGCGCCGGTGCCAGGACGGGCGGTGCCGGCGGTGACCACCGTGCCGAGCCGGTCGAGGGCGGTGTGCACCGGTCCGTTGGGGGCCAGTGGCAGGCCGAACAGCGTTTCGGCGGCGGGGTGTTCGGCCGTCCGCAGGGCGCTCAGCGAGGCCGCCGGGTGGCGCGAGGTGTGCTCGTCGAAGAGGGCGTCGGTGAGGGTGCCGAGGGTCGCGCAGACCTGCTCCGCCGCCGCGAAGGGATTGGCCTCCACGCTGAACTGGACGTCCTGGGTCACCTGGTGAGCCCCCCGCTCTGCTCCGTCTGCCGTCGGTGGTTCCGGTGGGACCGGGCCCGCCGCGGCGGCGTACCGTCAGATCCCTGCTCATTCCTATCAGAGCCCACCGTCCTGACCGAACCGCAGGATGACCCGATGATCACTCGGAGGCGGCCCCGGTGGCCTGCGCGGACCCGTCCTCAGGGGTGCCGGCGGCGAGCGCGGTGACCGCCTCGACGATTCCCGGCACGGCGAACAGCCCCGCGAGGTCCCGCACCAGGCGCCCGGTCGGGCCGTCCGGACGCTCGTCGGCGAAGAAGGTGGCCAGTTCGGCGCTGAGGGCAGGCTCGCGGGCGGCGGTGAGGGTCAGCGAGGCGACGAACTCCTGCACCAGGTGCAGTTGGAGCTCCTCCAGCGGCACCGAGCGCTCGGTCAGCCACTCCAGCGAGGTGATCTCGGCGTTGGCGATCCAGGCCCGGACGGCCAGCCGCAGTCCGGCACTCGGCTCGGGCAGCGCAAGATGGGCCAGGATCTGCTCCTGCGCGGCCCGGCGCACCTCGTCGATCACCGCCGAGGTGCCCGCGCTGGCCGCCACCGAGCCACCGCGCAGCAGTGCGGCGAAGCCGGGGCCGTGGCTCTGCACGAAGTCCAGGTAGCGGCCCATCACCCGGTACAGCCGCTCCGACAGCGGCCCGTCCATGGGCTCCTCGAACCGGGCCGACAGCTCCTGCCCGGCCCGCCGCAGCGACTCCTCGTACAGCGCCTGCTTGCCGGGGAAGTAGTGGTACACCAGTGGCCGGGAGGCGCCCGCGGCGGCGGCGATGTCGTCGATCGACACCTCCTCCGGCGGCCGCCGGCTGAACAGCTCCAGCGCCACGGCGATCAGCTGCTCCCGCCGCTCGTCCACGCTCAGCCGCCGGCGCGGCCGCTCGCCCGCCGCCCGGGTGGATGCGGGGGTCCGTGCTGTGCGGTCGGCCGTCGGCGACGGCGTACGGGAGGCCATGCGCGCCACCCTAGTTCGTCGATGGCCCTCCGGTGGATACGGGGGCTTGCTGCGCCGCCGCCCGCGGAACGGCCCCGGACCCGAGGTCGCGGCGGCGCTACGCGGACCGGAAGTCCAGGTAGCGGCGGTAGGCCTCGAGGCCGTCGGGGACGAAGGAGTCGTGGGCGAGTCGGTCGGCGAGTTCGGCGGGGGTGAGCCAGTCGTGCCAGGCGACCTCGGACTCCTGGGGGGAGACCGGGCCGTCCCATTCGGCCTCGTACATGTCGCACCACCAGGAGAGCCGGTCCTGCTCGAAGAGGAACTTGAACAGGGGGCGCGGGGCGATGCCGTGAACGCCGAGTTCCTCCTCGGCCTCGCGGACGGCGGCCTCGGCGTAGGTCTCGCCGGAGCCGACCACGCCGCCGACGAACATGTCGTACGCGCCGGGCGCGAACAGCTTGGTGTCCGTGCGGCGGTGGACGAAGATCCGCCCGGCCGGGTCGCGGACCAGGATGAAGACGCAGCGGTGGGTGAGCCCGCGCCGGTACACCTCGCCGCGCAGGGCGGTCCCGATCACGCGGTCGTGCTCGTCGACGACGTCCAGCAGTTCCTCGGCAGGGTTGGTCATGGAGGACAGGTTAGGGTTTCGGGGCTCGGTTCGAACGGATTCGATCGAAGGAGATCGAGAACGAACGCGAGTGGCACGAGAAGCAGCGGAACTGGTCGAGGACGGCGCGCAGTGGTGGAGATCTGGGGCGAGACGGCCGAGGGGTTCGAGCCCGTACGGGCGGCCTTCGCGCGGAACTTCGCCGACTACGGCGAGCTCGGCGCGGCCTTCGCGCTGTACGTGCGCGGCCGCAAGGTGGTCGACCTGTGGGGCGGCGACGCCCGGCCCGAGGTCGGCGGCCGCCCGGCGCCCGCGGTGCCGTGGACGGCGGGCACCGCGCAGGTGCTGCGCTCGGTCACCAAGGGCCTGACCGCGACCACCGCGCTGCTCCTGGCCGAACGCGGCCTGCTCGACCTGGACGCCCCGGCCGCCTCGTACTGGCCCGAGTTCGCGGCGGCCGGCAAGGGCCGGACACCGGTGAGCTGGCTGCTCTCGCACCGGGCCGGAGTGCCCGCGCTGGACGTGCCGCTGCGGCTGGAGGACGTGCTCACCTGGGAGCGCGCGGCCGCCGCCGTGGCCGCGCAGGCGCCCGCCTGGGAGCCCGGCACCGCGCACGGCTACCACCCGTACACCTTCGGCTGGCTGGTCGGCGAGGTGGTGCGCCGGGTCAGCGGTCGGACGATAGGCCAGTACTTCGCCGAGGAGGTCGCCCGGCCGCTCGGGCTGGACCTGTGGATCGGGCTGCCGGCCGGCGCCGCGCCCAGGGTCGGCAGACTGGTCGACCTCCCGGCCCCGGAGGCGGCCCGGAGCGGTCCGAACGGGCTGCGGGTGCGGCCCAAGCAGTCCGTCCGGGACGCCTACCAGGACCCGGCCTCGCTGACCGCCCGCTCCTTCGCCTCGGTGCGCCCCGGCGTGGACCTCAACGACCCGGCGGTGCAGGCCGCCGAGATCCCCGGGGCCGGCGGCATCGGCACCGCCCGGTCACTGGCCCGGTTCTACGCGGCGCTGATCGGTGCGGCCGACCGCACGGACGGCTCCGGATCGCTGCTGCCGCCGCTGCTCGGCCCCGAGGTGCTGGCGCGCGCGGTCGCGCCGGTGGCGAGCGGGCCGGACCGGGTGCTGATCGTCAACTCCACCTTCGGTCTGGGCTTCTGGCGGCACGGCCCGACCGCGCCGATGGCCTCCCCGGCGAGCTTCGGTCATCCGGGTCGGGGCGGTTCGCTCGGCTTCGCCGACCCCGACCTGGGGCTGGGCTTCGGCTACGTCACCAACGGCATGCAGCCGGGCGTCACCGGGGACATCCGCTCGCGGAACCTGATCCGCGCGGTACGGGGGTGCCTGGGGCTGGACCGGTAGCCTCGGGGCCGGCCGGCCCTGGCCCACGTCCGGCCGGCGGTGATCTCAGGCCTGGCCGGTCTCGAAGCGGTGGATCTTCCCGCCGTCGACGGTGAAGCGCCAGGCGGTGCGCATGGTGCCCCAGGTCTCGTTGGTGAACTCGGCGACCAGCGCGTGGCCTCCGTGCGACTCGGTCTGGACGGCCATCCGACCGTTCGGGCCGAAGATCTCCCGGTCGACCCAGTCCGCGAGGTCGCGTTCCGAGCCGTCGTCGGACATGGTCGCGTCCGGGGTCAGCAGGGCGAAGAAGGCCTCGCGGTCGCCCGCGTTGACCGCGGTGACGAAGGCGCGGACGGCGGGGTCGCTGAGTTTGGTGGGGGCGATGGTCACGCGGGACTCCCGGATGAGGGTGAGGGTCGGGGAGTCCTGTCTACGGCTTTCGCGCGGGCCGTCCGGGCATGTCGGCGGCGCGTCGGTGAATTGGCCGCATTCGTGTGCTTTGATCCCCGGAACAGGCGATTCGCCCCTGAGCCCGCCACGGGGAGTGGCGAGGGAGCGGGAGGCCCGGGTGGGCCTCCCGCTCCGCTTTCCCGCCCGAGCGACCCTTCCCGGGCCTGCCGGAGTCACAGGACCTCCCGGACCTCCCGGACCTCCCGGATCTCCCGGATCTCCCGGATCTCCCGGACTCGCCGGACCTGTCGGGCCTGCCGGGCCTAGAAGAAGCCGACCGCGTCGGGGGAGTAGCTGACCAGCAGGTTCTTGGTCTGCTGGTAGTGCTCGAGCAGCCCCTTGTGGGTCTCCCGCCCGATGCCGGAGTTCTTGTAGCCGCCGAAGGCCGCGTGGGCCGGGTAGGCGTGGTAGCAGTTCGTCCAGACCCGGCCCGCCTGGATCGCGCGTCCGGCCCGGTGGGCGGTGTTGAGGTTGCGGGTCCAGACGCCCGCGCCGAGCCCGTACTGGGTGTCGTTGGCGAGGGCGACGGCCTGGTCGAAGCCGTCGAAGCGGGTCACGGAGACGACCGGGCCGAAGATCTCCTCCTGGAAGACCCGCATCGAGTTCTCGCCCTCGAAGACCGTCGGCGTCACGTAGTACCCGCCGGCCAGCGCGCCGTCGAGCTCGGCCCGCTCGCCGCCCACCAGGACCCTGGCGCCCTCGTCCCGGCCGATCTCGAAGTAGGAGAGGATCTTCTTCAGCTGCTCGACGCTGGCTTGGGCGCCGACCTGGGTCTCGGTGTCCAGCGGGTTGCCCTGGCGCATCGCGCGCACCCGGTCCAGGCCGTCGGCGAGCAACTGCTCGTAGATCGCGGAGTCGATCAGTGCGCGGCTGGGGCAGGTGCAGACCTCGCCCTGGTTGAGGGCGAACATCGCGAAGCCCTCGACGGCCTTGTCGTAGAAGGCGTCCGAGGCGGCGGCGACGTCGGCGAAGAACAGGTTGGGGCTCTTGCCGCCGAGCTCCAGCGTGGCCGGGATCAGGTTGTCGGCCGCCGAGCGGGCGATCAGCCGGCCGGTGGTGGTCTCGCCGGTGAAGGAGACCTTGCGGATCCGGGGGCTGGCGGCGAGCGGGGCTCCGGCCTCCTCGCCGAAGCCGGTGACGATGTTGACCACACCGGGCGGCAGCAGGTCGGCGGTCAGCTCGGCGAGCAGCAGCACCGAGGCGGGGGTCTGCTCGGCGGGCTTGAGCACCACCGCGTTGCCGGCCGCGAGTGCCGGGGCGATCTTCCAGATCGCCATCAGGATCGGGAAGTTCCACGGGATGATCTGGCCGACCACGCCCAGCGGCTCGTGGAAGTGGTACGCCACGGTGTCCTCGTCCAGCTGGGAGAGGCTGCCCTCCTGGGCGCGCAGCGCACCGGCGAAGTAGCGCAGGTGGTCGACGGCGAGCGGGAGGTCGGCGGCCAGCGTCTCGCGCACCGGCTTGCCGTTCTCCCAGCTCTCCGCGACGGCCAGCTGCTCCAGGTTCGCCTCCATCCGGTCGGCGATCCGCAGCAGGACCTGCGCGCGTTCGGCGGCGGGGGTGCGGCCCCAGGCGGGAGCGGCGGCGTGGGCCGCGTCCAGGGCGGCCTCGATGTCCTCGGCGGTGCCGCGGGCGACCTCGGTGAACACCTCGCCGGTGACCGGGGTCGGGTTGTCGAAGTACTCGCCGCGTGCCGGGGGCGTCCATGTGCCGCCGATCCAGTGCTCGTACCGGGGGCGGTAGGCGACGATGCTGCCGGGGGTGCCGGGGGGCTGGTAGACCGTCATGCTCGGTGTCTCCTTGCTGCGTCGGGCCCCGCCCCGGTCCGGTTCGGGCCGCGGGCGGGTGCGCCGGACCGCCCGGTCATGGGACGGCCCGGCGGGAGGGGTCGGACACGCAATCGAGCGGCGCCCCGCCGGGGCGCCCGCCGCCGAGCACGATAGCCGCCGGACGGCGGGCGCGGCTACGGTCCGTACGCCGAGTCCGTACGGAGGGTGTGCCTTCCGGCGCTGCCGGGGGTGCGCCGGGGGCCCGTTCCCGATCACCGCGGGTGTCCCGGCCGGATCACCGCGGGTGTTCCGAACCGGATCACTGCGGGTGTTCCGAACCGGATCACTGCGGAGCGCGCGTTCCGGCAGTGCTCCCGCACGGCGCGCCGCGCGCCGCCGCGCGTCGGTCGGACCGCCTCCTCGACGTGCCGCCGCACGCCGCCGCGTGGCCGGGCCGGCACTCTCGGGCGCACCGCCGCGCACCGCCGCGCACCGCCGCGCGCCTGCCGGGCGGCTCCGGGCGCGCGCCGTTCAGACCGTGTGGTACCGGCCGGTGCGGGCCTCCCAGCTGAGGTAGCCGGCCAGCCAGGTGAGCAGCCCGTCCGCGTACCGCTGGGCGATCGTGCGCTCGATCCGGGAGAGTCCCAACTCGCGGTGGACGTCCGGCAGCCGGGCGTGCAGCTCGGCGCAGCGGTCGACCATCAGCTGGGCCTCGGCGATGACCACGGCGCAGGCCTCCTCGGCCGAGCACCGCCGCTCCCGCTGGACGATCATGACCAGGTTGTTCACGTCCCCGCGCGGCGCCTCCAGCGGGTAGGAGCGCACGTCGTTGCTGAGGGAGGGTATGTCGGCGGCCAGCTGGCGGAGTTGGCGCAGCACCGGGTGGTGCAGTACGGCGGCCGGGACCTCGAACTGGCCCAGGCGTTCGACCATGTCGAAGATCGTCTCCATCGCCGCGGTGCCCCGTCGGAGCTCCAGGTAGCCGGCGCGGTCCGGTGGCCGGGTGGAGATCCGGCCGGCCGCCTCGGCGGGGTGACTGGCCAGGTAGTACTCCCAGTTGTAGGCGGCGCGGGCCTGCCAGCGGGCCGGCATGCCCCGCACGCTGCGGTCCCACAGGTCGGCGAAGGCGGTCTCGACCGCGGAACCCTGGTCGGGGCGGGCGCCGTGCAGCACGGCGATCAGCCGTTCGCAGATCGGGGCCACCTCGGCGGGGCGGCGGCCGAGCGGGCCGTCGAACTGGTCGTCGAAGAGGAAGTAGAAGCCCATCAGGTCGGCGGCCAGGGCGAGTTCGTCCGGGCCGGCGTCCGGATAGCCGAGTGCGGCGAGGTCCACCACCTCCCAGTGGGCGTAGCCGGGGTGGTCGGCGTCGGGCAGCAGCGGGTGGCGGCTCAGCCAGTCCCTGTGCAGTGCGGTGGCGTGGACGCCGTGCGGACTGCGGCGGTGCGGGAACGGAATCTGAAGTGAGGTGTCGTCAGACATCGGACTCCCGGTGCAGCGGAGGGTGGGGGCGCTTCGTGTTCGAGCACTGATGGTGGGGGGAGTTGGCGCGGCGGGCCGCGGACGGTGGGGGTGGGCTTCGCAAGATCATCCGCTGCCTCGAAGGCCGTAGGGTATCTGATGCAATGATCGGACGTTAGGGATATAGGGCAAGTGCCCTTGATGGTTCCCGCAAACCTCCGCCGTCCGCCCCAGCCTGCACGAATGTCCCACGGGGAGGTCCGCGCGGCGCTAACCTCGGCTCCACGCAGTGATGGAGCTGTGACGCAGCGGGCGAGGCGGAGGCACGACGGTGACCGAGCAGGAGAACGCACTTAGGGCGGGTGCTGGTTCCGCCCACGACGTCGACGGCATCGCGCCCAGGGTCCGGCTGCGCGACCGGGACGCCGAACTCCGCTCGGTGGATGCCGCCATCGAGCGGCTCTGCCGCGGCTTCGCCGCCGGCGGCACCGAGATCGGTGACCTGCTCACCTTCTCCGGCCGCCCCGGCATCGGCAAGACCAGTCTGCTGCACGAGGTCCGGCGGCTCGCCAAGCTCCGCGACGGCACCACCGTGCTGTTCGCCCGAGGCGGCGAGCGGCAGTTCAAGGACCCGTACCACGTGCTGCGCCAACTGCTCCAGCCGGTGCTCAGCAACCTGCAGCCCGAGGCGTACAGCCAGGTCATGGGCACCTGGGAGGAGGTCGTCGGTCCGGCCATGGGCCTCAAGCAGCCCAAGGCCGGCGCCCGCCGCCTCGACCCGCAGGGCGTGCGCGACGGCCTCGACTACGTCCTCACCCAGCTCGCACCGCGCCGCGCGCCGATGGTGATGATCGTCGACGACCTGCACTGGGCGGACGGGGAGTCACTCTCCTGGCTGACCAAGTTCGCCATCCGATCGAGTGAACTTCCCGTCCTGCTCGTCTTCGCCTTCCGCGAGGACGAGAACGACTGGCCCGTCGAGACCCAGGACTTCCTCAAGGACGTCCTCGCGCTCAAGGCCCGCAAGCACGAGCTCAACCGGCTCACCCTCAGCTCCGTCACCGACATGATCCGCGCCGAGCTCGGCGACAAGGCCGAGGACGCCTTCTGCTACGAGTTCTGGAACGTCGTCAACGGCAACCCGTTCGAGGCCAACGCCCTGCTCGACCAGGTCCGCGAACAGGAACTCGAACCGGTCGAGGAGAACTCCCGGCAGCTGCGCGAACTCGCCGTCGACGCCGCCGGGATGACCCTCAAGAGCTGGCTGGACCGGCTCGGTGCCAGCACCCTGCGCTTCGCCTGGGCCTGCGCGATGCTGGGCACCGACATCCGGGTCGACCTCGCCACCCGGATCTCCACCCAGAGCACCGAGGGCGCCCGCGACTCCATCAAGCAGCTGCGCAAGCAGCGCGTGCTGACCCAGACCCCCAACGGGAACCTGGAGTTCGTCCACCCGCTGATCGCCAGCTCCATCTACAACACCATGCCGGACGCCACCCGCCTCGGCATGCACGGCATCGCCGCCGCCGAGATCGAGAACGCCGGACTCGGCCTGCTCGCCGCCTCCCGCCACCTGGTCGAGACCCACTCCGGCGAGGGCGACGACCGGATCGTCAAGAAACTGCGCCGCGCCGCCGTCGAACACCAGCTGATCGGCGCCCCCGAGGCGGCCCAGCGCTGTCTGCACCGCGCGCTCAACGAGCCGCCCGCCGACGAGATCAAGGCCGAGGTGCTCTACGAACTCGGGTGCTCCGCGCTGCTGACCGACCCCGTCGCCACCGTCAACCAGCTCAGGCTCGCCCTCGACCCCGACGAGGTGCCGCTGCGCCCCGCACTGCGGGTGGACGCCACCTTCCGGCTCTCCGAGGTGCTCGCCCACGCCGGTGAGCTGGGCCAGGCGGCCCTGGTCTGCCAGGGAGAGGCCGAGAAGACCGCCGATCCGGCCGGGCGCCAGCGGCTCCAGGCCGCCGCGTTCATGTGGCACGCCTTCCGCAAGTCCGAGGAGGACGGCCAGGGCCGCTCCGCCCGGCTCGGCGAGATGTGCCGGAGCCTGAGCGGGCGGGAGGCGGCCGACCGGGCCGTGCTCGCGATGCGCGCCTGGGACCTCACCCTGCGCGGCGCCCCCTCCTCCGACGCGCTCGCGCTCGCCGACGAGGTCCTCGACGGCGGCCGACTGCCCAAGGGCCTCGGCTGGACCGACACCACCTGGGGCTTCGAACTGCCCGCGATGCTCAGCCTGACGTACATCTACAACGACCGCATCGCCCAGGCCGAGCGGCTGGCCGCGGACGCCATCATCCAGTTCGAGATCGCCGGTTGGAGCGGCGCCCACCGGGGCTTCGCCTACTTCCTGATGGGCCTGGCCCGGTTCCGCCGCGGCCTGCTCGCCGAGGCCGAGGACTTCCTGCGCCGGGCGCACCGCATCTCCGAGCGGATCGGGGAGAAGCTGCCGCTGGCGTGGGACGCGGTCGGCGTGCTCGTCGACACCCTGATCGCCCGCGGCCGGCTCGACGAGGCCTGGAGGATGGCCAACGACTTCGGGTTCCACCCGCCCTACCACGCGACGGCGATGGTGCTGCCGGACGCGGCCTCGCTGTACGGCAAGCTGCTGGTCGCCAAGGACAAGCACGCGGGCGCGGCCGCCGCGCTCACCGAGGCGGGTGCCCAGCTGGAGGTCCGCGGCTGGCGCAACACCGTCTGGGCGCCCTGGGCCGGACACCTCGCCATCGCGATCGCGGACGACGAGCCCGAGCGTGCCCGCGAGTACGCCCAGAGGGCCGTCCGGGACGCGCGCGCCTTCGGCACCGCCTCGGCGATCGGCAGCGCGCTGCGCCTGCACGCCCGGATCGAGGACGGCCAGGCGGCGGTCGAGCTGCTGGAGGACGCCGTGGCGTACCTCGGGCAGTCCCCGGCCGGTTACGAGCACGCCGTCGCGCTGGTCGACCTCGGTGCCGCGCTGCGCCGGGTCGGGCGGCTGGAGGACGCCCAGGAGTACCTGTACCAGGGCATCGAGCTGGCCCAGCACTGCTCCGCGGAGGGGCTGGTCGACCGGGCCCGGCGGGAACTGGCCAACTACGGCCTGCGGCCCAACCGGCTGGGGCTGCGCGACTTCCGGGACACCATCGAGACGCTCAGCAACGCGGAGTGGGAGGTCGCCAAGCGGGCCGTGCAGGGCGTGCCGCCGCAGCGGATCGCCGACGAGCTCGGGGTGCCGATCGGGCTGGTCAACCGTCGGCTGGCAGCGGTCTACCGCAAGGCGGGCAGCGGGCCGGACGGCCTGGCCTCGGCGCTCGGGCTGCCGCAGCAGCAGGGGCGGGACGCGGGGCGGCCGGAGGACCTGGACGACTAGGAACGGGCCACGGGGCCGGGCGTGGCGCCCGGCAGTCGTGACCGGTTCGCTGTGCGGGTGCGGGTGCGGGTGCGGGTGCGGGTGCGGCTTCCGGCGGTCGGAGGGGGCGCCAGATGGTGGACGGCGGCGCGTGAGACGGCGCGTGGGTTCGCGGAAGCGCCCCGCGGCCGCCGCCGTCGTTAGGCTGACGGACACGGGGCCGCCGCGGCCCCTCGACAGACCCGGAACGGGGCAGCCGCGGTGCGACGTGGCCGCCAGTGAGGAGCAGGCCAATGGCGAGCGAGGCCACCAGCGTGCGGCAGGAACCCCTGGAGCCCTCGGGTGCGGGCGCCGCGATCGAGCGCTGGACGCTCACGGCCGGCCCGTACGAGGCGAGCGTGCTCAGCCTCGGTGCGACCCTGCACACCCTGAGCGCGCCGGACCGCTCCGGCCGTTCCGCCCAGGTGCTGCTGGCCACCGACCGGCTGTCCGAGATCCTCGGCGCGGCCCGGCACCACGGCACGGTGGTGGGCCGGTACGCCAACCGGATCGACCGCTCGTCGGTCACCATCGACGGCGAGGAGCACCAGCTCGCCCCCACCGGCGGCGGCATGACCCTCCACGGCGGTCCGGACGGCTTCGCGCACCGGATGTGGGCGGCCGAGCCGGTCGAGGGCGGGGTACGGCTGTCGCTGCACAGCCCGGACGGGGACCAGGGCTTCCCGGGCGCGCTGGACGTCACCGTCACCTACACCCTGGACGCCTCCGGCGAGCTGGTGATCGCCTACCGCGCCGTCACCAACAAGCCGACCGTCGTCAACCTCACCAACCACGCGTACTTCAACCTCGCGGGTGAAGGCAACGGCGACATCCTCGGCCACCTGCTCACCCTGGACGCCGACGCGTACACCCCGGCCGACGAGCGGCAGATCCCGTACGGCCGGACGGAGCCGGTGGCCGGCACGCCGTTCGACTTCACGGTGGCCACGCCGATCGGCAAGTCGGTGCACGACGAGCACCCCCAGCTGACCGGGCCCGGCGGCTACGACCACAACTGGGTGCTGCGCGCCCGGCCGGGGGACGGCCGCCCGGCGCGGGCCGCGCTGCTGGAGGACCCGGTCAGCGGCCGCACCCTGGAGGTGCTGACCACCGAGCCGGGCATCCAGGTCTACACGGCGAACAAGTTCCAGGGCGCGGTCACCGGCGCGCGCGGCGTCCCGTACGGGCCGTTCGCCGGGATCGCGCTGGAGACCCAGCACTTCCCGGACTCCCCGCACCACCCGGCGTTCCCCAGCACGGAGCTTCGGCCGGGGGAGGAGTTCCGCTCGACGACCGTGCTCCGGCTGGGGACCGACTAGCGAGGTCCGGACCGGGGGAGTGGCTCCGAGCCCTACGGCTTGGCCAGGTCCCGGCGCATGCAGAGCCGGGGCCAGCGGTCCAGGCCGTGCTCGGCCTCCTTGCGGCGGATCTCGCGCAGACCGGGGGTGAGTTCGTCCCCGGCCAGCGGGCGGAAGCCGCAGCGGGCGTAGTAGGGGGCGTTCCAGGGGACCTCGGCGAAGGTGGTGAGGGTGAGCGCGGGGGCATCGGTGGTGCCGGCGAGGTGATCGATCAGCGCCCGGCCGATGCCGCGGCGGGCGTGGTCGGGGTGCACGGAGACCTGTTCGATGTGGAGCGCGCCGTCCACCGGCTCGGCCAGCAGGTAGGCGGCGACGGTTCCGTCGGAGGCCTCGGCGACCAGGGCGACGCCCTGCTCCAGGTAGTGCGCCAGCTCCTCCGGTGCCGGGGGTTCGTCCTCGGCGATCTCCGGCATGCCGATCGCGGCGAAGGGTGCGCCGGCGGCCCGCTCCAGCTCGGCGAGCAGCGGAAGTTCGTCCCTGGTGACGGCTCTGATTCGCATGCGTCCAGTCTGCTGCAGACCGCTTTCGGCCACGCACGGTGGTTCCGCCGGCCAGTCCATGGAGGGAGGAATCGGGCGAACTCGGGCAATCGGTGCGGCTGTCGACTACCGAGCGGCAACGTCCAGGACACGCGGGCGTAACGATCGCGGTTTCTTGCAGAAACTTGCTGCAAGGACTTTCCGTCGATCTTGCGCCGCTGTTAACTTCCTTCCCGAGCCCGACGGCAGCAACGGTGCGGTCGGCACGAGGCAGCCATTATGCGCCTGTCTCCGAACATCTCGGGCACCCCCACCCTCCCAAGGAGTTCTCATGCGGCGTGGCATCGCGGCCTCTGCCCTCGTTGTGGCCCTCGCGGTCTCGATGGCTGCCTGTAGCAGCAGCGGCTCCAGCTCCGACGGCAAGGCCGACGGGCCGGTCACCCTCACGTACTGGGACACGTCGAACGCCACCAACGAGGCGCCGAACTACCAGGAGCTCGTCAAGAAGTTCGAGGCCGCCAACTCGAACATCAAGGTCGACTTCGTCAACGTGCCGTTCGACCAGGCGCAGAACAAGCTCCAGACCGCGATGGGGGCCAAGGGCGCTCCGGACGTGTTCCGCTCCGAGGTCGGCTGGACCGCCGCCTTCGCCAAGGCCGGCTACCTGGAGCCGCTGGACGGCACCCCGGCCGCCGCCGACACCTCCGCCTTCCAGCCGAGCCTGATCCAGCAGGCCAAGTACGAGGGCAAGCTGTACGGCGTGCCGCTGGTGACCGACACCCTCGGCCTGCTCTACAACAAGGAGCTGTTCACCAAGGCCGGCATCACCGAGGCGCCGAAGACCTGGGACGAGCTGAAGGCCGACGCCGCCGCCGTCAAGGAGAAGGCCGGCGTGGACGGCTTCTGGCTGAAGGCCGCCGACGGCTACTACGCGATGCCGTTCCTGTTCGGCGAGGGCACCGACACCGTCGACGCCGCCGGCAAGAAGATCACCGTCGCCTCGCCGGAGGCCGTCAAGGCCGTCGAGACCTACAAGTCGATGTTCACCGCGCCGGGCACCGCCAAGGCCGATGTCACCACCGACGCCTACGCGCACATGATGGACGCCTTCAACAGCGGCAAGGTCGCGGCGATCATCCAGGGTCCCTGGGAGATCACCAACATCTACAAGGGCTCGGCCTTCGCCGACAAGAACAACCTGGGCATCGCCGCCGTCCCGGGCGGCTCCGGCGGCAAGGGTGGCGCCCCGACCGGCGGCCACAACATCTCCGTCTACGCCGGCGCCGACAAGGCCCACAAGGCCGCCGCGGAGAAGTTCGCCGCCTTCATGACCTCGGCCGAGAGCCAGGCGTTCATCGCGCAGAAGAACTCCACCCTGCCCACCCGCTCCGACGCCTTCACCGCCGACGTCAAGGCCGACCCGGGCATCGCCGGTTTCCAGGCCGTGCTGAGCAGCGCCAAGCCGCGCCCCGAACTGCCGGAGTACAGCTCGCTGTTCGCCTCGCTGGGCACCAACCTGGGCAAGGCCGTCCAGGGCACGAGCACCCAGGACGCGCTGAACACCGTCTCCACCGACTACGCCAAGCTCCTGCCGAGCTTCGCCAAGTAGTCCCTGCGCCCGGCCCGCCGGCGGACGGCTGACGGATGACGGCGAACGGATAACAGAGAACAGATTTCATCATCTGTCAGTTGTCCGCCGTCATCCGTCGCCCCGGCAGGCCGGGCCGTCGGCCTCCCCCGAGAACCCCCCGAGAAGGTGCAAACGATGTCAGTCGCCGTGCAGGGCGCCACCGGCAAGGGCAGCCGGGAGCGCGAGCAGCGTCCGGGCCTGCTGGAACGCGTCAAGCGCTCCTACGCCAAGCACTGGTACGCCTACGCGATGATCGCCCCGGTCGTGCTGGTGCTCGGCGTGCTGGTGATCTACCCGCTCGTCGAGGGCATCTGGCTCACCCTCACGGACGCCAACAGCCTCAACGTCGCCCGCAAGATCGGCGTCAACGAGATCCCGGCGAGCTACGAGTTCGTCGGCTTCCACAACTACGCCGACATCCTGTGGGGCCCCGGCTCGTACGACCGCTTCTGGTCGCACTTCGTCTGGACCATCGCCTGGACGGCCATCTGCGTCTTCCTGCACTACACCCTCGGCCTGGGCCTCGCCCTGCTGCTCAACCAGAAGCTGCGCGGCCGCGCCGCCTACCGGATGCTGCTCATCCTGCCCTGGGCCGTACCGACCTTCGTCACCGTCTTCTCCTGGCGCCTGATGCTCGCCGACGGCGGCGTCGTCAACAGCGCCCTCTCCTTCCTGCACCTGCCCGAGCCGGGCTGGCTCACCGACCCGTGGGCGCAGAAGGTGGCCGCGATCCTGGTGAACACCTGGGCCGGTGTGCCGTTCATGATGATCTCGCTGCTCGGCGGCCTCCAGTCGATCCCGGCCGAGCTGTACGAGGCCGCGGAGATGGACGGCGCCACCGCCTGGCAGCGCTTCCGCTACGTCACCCTGCCCGGGCTGCGCTCCGTCTCCTCCACGGTCGTGCTGCTCGGCGTGATCTGGACGTTCAACCAGTTCAACGTGATCTTCCTGCTGTTCGGCACCGGCGCCCCCGACGCCCAGCTGCTGGTCACCTGGGCGTACCGGCTCGGCTTCGGCCAGATCCCCCGGGACTACGCGCAGTCCGCCGCCTACGGCGTGATCCTGCTGTCCATCCTGATCGTCTTCACCGCCTTCTACCGGCGCTGGCTCGCCCGCAACGAGCAGGCCAACGGCTGAGGCCCCGGACCCAGTTGACCCACGAAGGCAGGTAACCCCGATGAGCACCACCACCGAAGTCCCGGCCCGCGCGGCGGCGCCGGCCCCGGCCGCCCGGCCCGCCAAGGTCCGCCGCCGCGGCGAGCGCAGCCCGCTGGCCCGGGCGCTGTCCCACGGCACCCTGATCCTGGCCGGCCTGATCGCGCTGTTCCCGGTCGCGTGGATCCTGTTCGTCTCGCTCGGCCCGGACAAGACCGACTACCTCCACCCCGGCCAGATCTTCGACAAGCTGACGCTGTCGAACTACCAGCACGTGCTGTCCGACACCGACTTCTTCACCTGGTTCGGCAACGCCCTGCTGGTCTCCGGCATCACCACCGTGTTCGGCGTGATGGTCGCCGCCACCACCGGCTACGCCGTCTCCCGGATGAAGTTCCCCGGGCACAAGCCGCTGATGTGGTCGCTGCTGGTCACCCAGATGTTCCCGATCGCGGTGCTGATCGTGCCGATGTACACGATGCTCTCCGAACTCGGCCTGCTGGACAGCTACACCGGCCTGATCCTGGTCTACTCGACCACCACCGTGCCGTACTGCGCATGGCTGCTGAAGGGCTACTTCGACACCATCCCGGTGGAGATCGACGAGGCCGGCCGGGTCGACGGGCTCAGCCCGTTCGGCACCTTCTGGCGGCTGGTGCTGCCGCTCGCCCGCCCGGGCCTGGCGGTGGCGGCCTTCTACTCCTTCCTCACCTACTGGGCCGAGGTGCCGTTCGCCTCCACGTTCATGCTCAGCTCCGACAAGTACACGCTGGCCGTCGGCCTCCAGACCTTCGTCAGCGAGCACGACGCCCAGTGGAACCTGATGGCCGCGACCGCCGTGCTGATCGCGATCCCGTCCGCGGCCTTCTTCTACCTGGTGCAGCGCCACCTGGTCACCGGCCTGACCGCCGGTGCCTCCAAGTCGTAGCGCACCGCCACGTCGTCACGCGCCGCCAAGCCGTCCAGCGCCTCCGCGTCGTCACCCACCCGCACGTCGTCGCGCGCTCCACGTCCCAGCGCCTTCCGCTCCTCTAGTCCCCAAGGGATACCGTCCATGACCCAGAACCTGGCCGACACCTCCCGGCCTGCCGCAGACACCGCTCACGAGGCGAACGTCAGCGCGTCCAGAGGCTGGTGGCGGGACGCGGTCATCTACCAGGTGTACCCGCGCAGCTTCGCCGACTCCAACGGCGACGGCATGGGTGACCTGCCCGGCATCCGCAGCCGCCTGCCCTACCTGCGCGACCTCGGCGTGGACGCGGTCTGGCTCTCGCCCTTCTACGCCTCGCCGCAGGCGGACGCCGGCTACGACGTGGCCGACTACCGCGCGGTGGACCCGATGTTCGGCACCCTGCTGGACGCCGACGCCCTGATCCGGGACGCCCACGACCTGGGTCTGCGGATCATCGTCGACCTCGTCCCCAACCACTCCTCGGACCAGCACGAGTGGTTCCAGCGCGCCCTGCGCGAGGGCCCCGGCTCCCCGCTGCGCGAGCGCTACCACTTCCGCCCCGGCAAGGGCGAGCAGGGCGAACTGCCGCCCAACGACTGGGAGTCCATCTTCGGCGGCCCGGCCTGGACCCGCAGCGAGAACCCGGACGGCACCCCCGGCGACTGGTACCTGCACCTGTTCGCCCCGGAGCAGCCGGACTTCAACTGGGAGAACCCGGCCGTCGCCGACGAGTTCCGCTCGATCCTGCGGTTCTGGCTCGACATGGGCGTGGACGGCTTCCGCATCGACGTCGCCCACGGCCTGGTCAAGGCCCCCGGCCTGCCCGACCTCGGCGGCGCCGACCAGCTCAAGCTGCTCGGCAACGACGTCATGCCGTTCTTCGACCAGGACGGCGTGCACGAGATCTACCGCAGCTGGCGCAAGATCCTCGACGAGTACCCGGGGCAGCGGATCGGCGTCGCCGAGGCGTGGACCCCGACCGTCCAGCGCACCGCCAACTACGTCCGCCCCGACGAGCTGCACCAGGCGTTCAACTTCCAGTACCTGGGCACCGATTGGGACGCCGCCGCGCTGCGCGAGGTGATCGACCTCTCGCTGGACTCGATGCGCCCGGTCGACGCCCCCACCACCTGGGTGCTCTCCAACCACGACGTCACCCGGCACGCCACCCGGTTCGCCAACGAGCCCGGCCTCGGCACCCAGATCCGCACCCCCGGCGACCGCGAACTCGGCCTGCGCCGCGCCCGCGCCGCCACCCTGCTGATGCTCGCGCTGCCCGGCTCGGCCTACGTCTACCAGGGCGAGGAGCTCGGCCTGCCGGACGTCACCGACCTGCCCGACGAGGTCCGCCAGGACCCGTCCTTCTTCCGCCAGGCCGGACAGGACGGCTACCGCGACGGCTGCCGCGTCCCGATCCCGTGGTCCGGCACCGAGGCCCCGTACGGCTTCGGACCGGTGGCCGGCGGGCCGTCCTGGCTGCCGCAGCCGGCCGAGTGGGCCGGGCTGAGCGTCGAGGCGCAGACCGGCGACCCGACCTCCACCCTGGAGCTCTACCGCAGCGCGCTGGCCGTCCGCCGGGCGCAGCCCGACCTCGGCGCCGGCACCGGCGTCGAGTGGCTGGAGAGCCCCGAGGGCACCCTGATGTTCCGTCGCGGCACCTTCGTGTGCACCGTGAACGCCACCGGCCGGCCGGTGCGGATCGCGGCCCCGGGCACGCTGCTGCTGGGCTCGGCCGACCTCGTGGTGGACGGCGGCGAGACGGTGCTCGCTCCGGACAGCACCGGCTGGTGGGCGGTCTGACGTGGTTGGCATAGGCTCTGGGACCGTGACTACGGCGCGACTCTCAGACATCGCGGCGCAGGCGGGGGTCAGCGAAGCCACCGTCTCCCGCGTGCTCAACGGCAAGGCGAACGTCTCCGCCGCCACCCGGCAGACCGTCCTGGCGGCGCTCGACGTGCTCGGGTACGAGCGGCCGACCCGTCTTCGCCAGCGCAGCGCCGGGCTGATCGGCCTGATCACGCCGGAGCTGAGCAACCCGATCTTCCCCGCGCTGGCGCAGGTCATCGAGCAGGTGCTCAGCCGGCACGGCTACACGCCGGTGCTGTGCACCCAGACTCCGGGCGGGTCCACCGAGGACGAACTGGTGGAGATGCTGGTGGACCGGGGCGTGGCGGGCATCGTCTTCGTCTCCGGGCTGCACGCCGACACCACCGCCGACCACGACCGCTACGCCCGGCTGGCCGGGCGCGGGGTGCCGTTCGTGCTGATCAACGGCTACAGCGAGAAGATCGACGCGCCGTTCATCTCGCCGGATGACCGGGCCGCGATGTGGATGGCCGTCCAACACCTGGCCGAACTCGGCCACGAGCGGATCGGGCTGGCCGTCGGTCAGCGCCGGTACGTGCCGGTCCTGCGCAAGATCGAGGGCTTCACGGCCGCGATGCGCGCGGTGCTGGGACTCACCGAGGCGGAGGCCGGGAACCTCGTCCACCACACGCTGTTCAGCGTGGAGGGCGGGCACGCGGCGGCCGGCGCGCTGCTCGACAAGGGCTGCACGGCGATCGTCTGCGGGAGCGACATGATGGCGCTCGGGGCGATCCGGGCGGTGCGGCAGCGCGGGCTGTCGGTGCCGCAGGACGTGTCGGTGGTCGGTTTCGACGACTCGCCGCTGATCGCCTTCACCGAGCCGCCGTTGACCACGATCCGCCAGCCGGTCGAGGCGATGGCCACGGCGGCGGTGGACGCGCTGCTGGAGGAGGTCGGCGGGAACGCGGCCCAGCGGGGCGAGTTCATGTTCCAGCCGGAGTTGGTGATGCGCGGGTCCACCGGGGCCTGCGCGCGCTGAGCCCCGGTCGGCACGGCCGATGGACGGGCCCCGGAGGGCGGTTGCTCTCCGGGGCCCTTCGGCGTGCGTGCGGCCGGCCGTCGCGGGCCGTTGGCGGCCGTCGGGGATCAGCCCTCCTGGGTGGTCGGGCGGTCGACGGTCAGCCGGTGCCCGTCGGCCGCCTCACCGGTGCGGGTCTCGGTACGGCGGCCGCGGGCCAGGTAGTCGCGCAGGACCAGTTCGACGGCGTCCTGCGGGTTCTTGGTGCCGGAGAGCATCATCGCGTCGATCGCGAGGTTCGCGTCGAGGGTGACGGTGACCTGGGCCATGTGGCTCCTCCTCGGGTGCAGAGCAGCAGCATGCCCGTTGGGGCGGGGATTCACCACGGGGATTCGCCGCGTAGGTAGGGCCGGAGGTAGGGCCGGAGGCATGCCGGAACCCCCGGGGAGGAGCGACCAGACTCTCCCCGGGGGTCGTGGGTGGCAGCGTTCGAGCGACAGCTGACAGATGATGAAATCTGTTATCTGTCAGCTGTTATCTGTCGTCCGTCGGCTGTCGGCCGTTCGCCGTCCTCAGACCCGGCCGGCGAAGTCCGGGGCCCAGTTGGCGATGCTCTGCTCGCGGACGCCCGAGCTCGGGTTGGCGGCCTCGACGTACTTGCCGTTGCCGACGTAGATCGCGACGTGGTACACGCCGGAGTCCTTGCCGTTGTTGGACCAGAACAGCAGGTCGCCCGGCTGGAGGCTGTCCAGCGAGACGTGGGTGCTGGCGGCGGCCTGGTCGGCGGCGACGCGCGGGATGGAGATGCCCGCGGCGCGCAGGGCGGCCTGGGTCAGGCCGGAGCAGTCCCAGCCGCCGTTGCCGGTGCCGCCGTAGACGTACGCCTGACCGACCTTCGACTCGGCGAAGGAGACCGCGGCGGCCATGCTGCCGGTGGCGGCCGGAGCCTGGGTCTGGGTCTGGGTCTGCGGAGCGGGCTTGGCGGCCGGCTTGGTGGCCGGGGCCTGGGCCTGCGCGGTCGGCTGGGCGTTCACGGCACCGCCGTTCGCGGACTGGCCGGACTGCTGCGAGCGGTCGAACCAGGTGAAGTCCGAGCCGGACTTGCCGGTGGCGGACTGACCGGCCTGGGCCTGGCCGTTGCCGCCGAGGGACAGGTGCTGGCCCGGGTAGATGGTGTCCGGGCCCTCGGACAGGGTGCCGCGGTTGAGCTCGTACAGCCGCTGCCAGCCGCCCTGCACCTGGTGCTGGTCGGCGATCGCGGACAGCCAGTCGCCCGCGACGACCGTGTAGTCGCTGCCCTGGGCCTGCTGCTGGCGCTTCTGGACCCAGTCGCCGCGGTTGCCGGAGGCGGCGGAGTCGGTGGTGGCCTGAGCGCCGTCCTGGGCGGGCGCCGCGGGCTTGGCGGCCGGGGCCTGGGGCTGTGCGGGCTGTGCGGCCGGAGCGGCCGGCTTGGCGCTCTGGGCGGGCGCGGCGGGCTTGGCGGCGGTGGAGCCCGTGGTGGACCCGGAGGTGGAGCCCGCCGAGGTGTTGACGGTGGGCGCGGGGCCGCCCTTGGTGAGGCCGGCCTGGACCGAGCAGACCGGCCAGGCGCCGGGGCCCTGCGAGGCGAGGACCTTCTCGGCGATGGCGATCTGCTGGTCCTTGGTGGCCAGGTCGGCGCGCGCCGCGTAGGCGGTGCCGCCGAAGGCGGACCAGGTGCTGGAGGTGAACTGGAGGCCGCCGTAGAAGCCGTTGCCGGTGTTGATGCTCCAGTTGCCGCCGCTCTCGCACTGGGCGACCTTGTCCCAGGTGGCGACGGAGGCGGCGGAGGCGGTGCCGGAGGCGATGCAGGGGACGGTGAGGCCGACGCCGGCGACGCCGAGGGCGGCGATCACACGACGGGTGCGGCTGGACAGGCGAGTGCCGTTGGTGGGCAGCATGAAGACGCGGTCCTCTCCCACGCCTGCGAGGTGAGCTGTCGGATTCGGGCTGGAGTTGCCCGGCCGCGCTGTGGGCGCGGCTTCACCCCTAGCCCTGGACCGTTCCGAAGACCGGTCCGGGGCGACTTACCTGTGGGTCCCCCGCTCCTGCCGTGGTGCGATTTCGCGTTTCCAGGACATCCGACGGCAGGACTCGGCGTTGCGGATGAACCGGGTTCGTGTGGTCACGAACGGGGAGCACGTTAATCAGGCTAAAGTTCAAACTGCAAATCACTGTGATGCGCATCACGGTTTAGAGGAAGCTGCCAAAATTGCCGTTCTTCATGATCGCAAATGATCATTTTCGGGTAACGCTGTTGCGGAAGTCCACAACTGGCATCGCTTCAGAAGTGGCGTGACGGCGCGTCGAATCGCGGAGCGGGGCGCCCCGTCGGGCGTGGCGGAGGCCGTGATTCGAGCACCCGCGGCCGCGTTTCCTATTTCCTTCCAAAGGGGCCAGAACGGACATTCCGCTTCATTGGCATCCGACTCCCGAACGGGCCGGCCCCGGGTGGGCGAAGCACGACGGAAGGGCCCGGAACGCCAACCGTTCCGGGCCCTTCCGTGCGCGCGAGCGGCGCGCGGTGTCGACTATCGCCCCGCGGGCCCCTCGGAGGCCGCGTGGGCACCGCGAACGCCCTCCATGACGCCCTCGGCCTCGGCGGCGGCCGCCGCCTCCGCCTCGGCCCGTGCCAGGTCCTCCGCGGAGGGTGCGGGGAGCGCCGCCAGGTAGGTGGAGGCGATCAGCTGGCCGACCGACGGGTACGAGCCCAGCGGCGCGGCCGACGGACAGCCGGTCTCCTCGGCGGCGGTGGCGAGCAGCTCGGAGTCCGCCTCCGGGCCGATCACCAGCGGGGCCAGCGCCGGACGCTGCGAGCCGGTCTCCCTGAGGTGGTTGACGGCCGCGGCCACCGAGCCGGGCACGTCCAGCGCGGCGGCGACGACCGGCACGGCCAGTCGGGCGGCCAGCAGCACGCCGGTGATGCCGGCCGCGGCGGCCGCGTCCTCGCCGCCGACGGTGGTCAGCACCACGCCGTCCGCGGCGGTCGCGATGGCGAACAGCCGGGCGCGGTCGGCCCGGGCCAGCCCGGCCTCGGAGAGCCGGACGTGCACGCCCTCGGCCAGCAGCGGGTGCGGGCCCAGCGGGTCCGTGACGGGCGCGCCGTACTCGGCGGCGAGCGCGTGAAGCCCGGTCAGGAAGGTGTGCGGGCCGGGTACCAGCGGCACCAGGACGGGCATCGGCAGCCCGGCCTCGGCGGCCGCGGCCAGCAGCTCGGCCACGGTGCGGTCCTCGTCGCCCGTACTCTCGCCGCCGGGCAGGTAGCCGACCGCGGTCTGGACGCCGTTCTGTTCGGTGCGGACGATCGAGAGCAGTTCCTCGACGACCGAGCGGGACTCGGGCCCGGCGGTCGCGGGCACGGCGAGCACCAGGGCCGGGGCGCCGGCCGGGATCTCGGGGCGCTCGGGACGACGATGGCGCCCCCGCGCACGGGAGCCTGGAGTGCGGACGGGCAGTGGCGCGCCCGGGATGGCTGCGGTGCTCATGCCGGAGATCGTAGGACATCCGCCCGTCCGGCTTGCAGTCGGCTGCCGTACGGGTTCGGCGCGGTCGCGGCGTGGAGCCGGTGCGGAGACCGTGCGGACTCGGCGTGGAGCGGGTGCGTCTCCGGCGCCGGTCCGGGCGCTTTGCCTACAATCCGGACATTCCGCGCCCAACCCCCGCGGGACCGCCGGCGATTGTCACGACGTGAACCGAGGGGGCCGGCGTTGCACCTGGGGCGCGTGAGATGTCTCACAGCATGAAGGTGGTTTGACGGAGGGTCACGGGGGTGCGACTCCCGGCATTCGAAGATCAACATTCAGCGGGGAGATGCTCACGGCCGGTTATCGCGAGTCCGACGATTCATCGGCTATGTCCGTTTACGTACCGTCAGGAGAAGGGTCCGTGAAGAGTTCGCGACTGCGCGCAAAAGGCGCCCTGCACCTGCAACGTCCCGTGCTGATGCACGTGCACTGCGGCTATCATCGCGTCAAGTGAGGCGTTGTGCCGGACCGGTACGGGGCCGGTCCGTTCGTTTGGGCGGTGCCGGGGGCGCCGCGCCGGACGACAACTCCGGAAGCTCTTCGGGAGATTTCTATGCACGACTCGCAGGACACGCACGGCTCGTACGACACCTACAACGGGATGGCCGCCGCCGATCTCCAGGGGGTGGTCTGGCAGAAGAGCCGGCACAGCAACTCCCAGGGCAACTGCGTCGAGTTCGCGGCCCTGCCGGGCGGCGATGTGGCGATGCGCAACTCGCGCTTCCCGGACGGTCCGGCCCTCATCTACACCCGGGCCGAGATCGCCGCCCTGCTGCTGGGGGCCAAGGACGGGGAGTTCGACCACCTGGCGGTCTGACCGATCGCCGTGCTCCATCATCGGGGGGCCGTCGTGGGTGCCGACACCACGACGGCCTTTGTCTTTCCCTCTTCCGGGGATCTCCTCGCCGGAGGCCCTCCGCCGGAGCCGTCCGTTCCGGAGGTCGCCTCCCCGGAGGTGTCCGCTCCGCGGGCGTGCTCTCCGGACGTCCGGTCCTGATCCGTCCGGCCGCCGGGCCGCCGTGGGCCGGACGCGGTTCCGCGGCGCCGGGAGTCCTCGGCGGGGCCGGGTGGAAGGGCCCGGGGTGTGCTCGTCCCGGGGCTTCCGTCGACCGGCCGCGCACCGCCCGGCGCGGGTTCCGTCCCGGGTGCCGGTGCCGTCCTGAGCGCGGGGCTCCTCCCGGGCGCGGGGCCCGTCCTAGGCCGAGCGCCGATGCCGTCCGCCGATGTCGACGGGGCCGTCGAGCGGTGAGCGGCCGCCGAGTCCGGGGCGGCCGTCCAGCGGGGAGCCGCCGACCGTCTCCGACTCGAACATCGCCCAGACCACCTTGCCGCTGCCCAGCGGGTGCCAGCCCCAGGAGCGGCTGAACGACTCCACCAGGTGCAGCCCGCGGCCCGATTCGGCGACGAAGTCGGCCTCCCGGGCGACCGGGCCGATGCTGCTCGGATCGCTCACCGCGCAGACCACCTGGGGCGCGCGGTGCACCAGGCTTATTCGGATCGGAAGCCGGCCCTCCGGGGTCGGCTGCACGGGAAAGTCGTACTCGCCCAGGGCGCCGCCCGACGGGTCGGGCCGTGCGCCGATCGCATGCCGGAGCGCGTTGGTCACGAGTTCCGAGGCCACCAGCGCGACGTCGTCGAACAGCTCCGTCAGGCCCCAGCGCTGGAGCGTCGTCCGAGCGAAGTCGCGCGCGGTTCTGACGGCTTCGAAGCGAGGAGCGAGCGTACAGGTGACCACAAGGGGGTCAACCGCCAAAGCCGTACCGGTGCTCATGAAGAGCTCCTCCCATAAGGGGGCGGACACGGCTGGACCCGCCGGGGTCATGCCGGTCACCTCCGACTCGCTCGGCCGCTCGGCCGCCCCCTCGACCAGGCGCGCGCGCACTCGAACGCCCGATGACGCGGGGGACGTCGTCGGGTCGGTGCACGGAGTCGCGCGTGGGGTCGACGCGGAGCCCGCGGGATTGCCAGGGATGTGCAGGTGCACGTGCACCATGGTGGTGTGCGCTCACTGCAGATGCAAGAGTCGATTCACGTGCAGTCGCACTATTGGCATATGCAAGCGCCGAATGCACGTGCATCCTGGTGCGTAGAGTGCGGAACTGATAGGAACATCCGTCAGTATCGGCACCGTGAGCGCTCAACTGATGGCAGACTGTGCGCTGTTTGCCCTAGGTGGAGGTTTCGACCGCATGACCACAGTTCAGCCGGGCGGCGGCTCGATGGTCCGCCGGATCCTCCTCGGCTCGCAGTTGCGCCGTCTGCGCGAGGCGCGCGGCATCACCCGCGAGGACGCGGGCTACGCGATCCGGGCCTCCGAGTCCAAGATCAGCCGCATGGAACTCGGCCGCGTCAGCTTCAAGGAGCGCGACGTGGCCGACCTGCTCAGTCTGTACGGCGTGGACGACGGCATCGAGCGGGAAGCCCTGCTCGGCCTGGTCCGCGAGGCCAACAAGTCCGGCTGGTGGCACAGCTTCAACGACGTGCTGCCGGGCTGGTTCCAGACCTACGTCGGCCTGGAGGAGGCCGCCCAGCTGATCCGCACCTACGAGGTGCAGTTCATCCCCGGGCTGCTCCAGTCCGAGGAGTACGCACGGGCGGTTTTCGGCCAGAGTCGGCCGGTCATCAGCGAGGAGGAGGTCGAGCGGCGGGTCAGCCTCCGGCTGCGCCGCCAGAAGCTGCTGGCCGAGGGCGCCAGCCCGCGCCTGTGGGCGGTCATCGACGAGGCGGCGCTGCGCCGGCCGGTCGGCGGGCCCAAGGTGATGCGCGGTCAGGTGCAGTACCTGATCGACGTCGCCGAGCAGGCCAACGTGGTGATCCAGGTCATGCCGTTCCGGTTCGGCGCGCACGCGGGCGAGTCCGGGGCGTTCACGATCCTGCGCTTCCCGGAGCAGGACCTCGCGGACGTGGTCTACCTGGAGCAGCTCACCAGCGCGCTCTACCTGGACAAGCGCGACGACGTCGACGCCTACATCCAGGTCATGGAGCGGCTCTGCGTGGACAGCCTCACGCCGGAACGCACGATCGACCTGCTCGCCTCGATCCTGAAGGAACGCTGAGCCGCTGCCGTCCGGGGCCTGTGAGCTCCCTCCCTCGCGAGGCCCCCGTCCAGCCGGTCGCCAGGCCGCCCACCCGCCGTCAGTCGCGGGCCGGCGGCCGTTCGCGTTCCGGCGGGAAGGGCTGCGGCGGGCGGCCGAGTTCCCAGGCGAGGTCGTAGCGGCGGAAGAGGTCGGCCCGGATCGGGGCCAGCGGGCTCTCGGCGCCCGGCAGCAGCACCCCGATGCAGCCGCCCATCAGCGCACTGCGCAGCACCGCGTGCTCGGCGACCGGGTCGGGCGCGCCCCAGTCCCGCAGCAGTCCCTGGAGGAGGGCGCCGAGCTGTTGCTGCTCGGGGTCCTGGACGAAGGCGCCGGTGTCGGGGTCGAGGATCAGCGCCAGGTGCGAGCGCATCACCCGGGGGTGGTCCATCGCCAGGCCGAGCACCGTGTCGATCGCCCCGGCCAGTCGGGCTTCGGGGGAGGCGCCGGGTGCCAGTTCCGCCAGCGCGTCGGCGAGCGACTGGTGCATCATCCGGTGCGTCGCGGACTGCATCAGCAGCCGTTTGCCGTCGAAGTAGTAGGAGAGCAGCCCGCGGGCGAGGCCGGCCCGCTCGGCGATGTCCGTCAGCGTGGTGCCCGCGTAACCGTGCTGGTCAACGAGCTCGACGGTGGCCCGCATGATCCGCCGGCGGGAGCGCTGCCGCATCTCCTCATTGACCGAATCCCCGCGAGGTGTCATCGTGTCTGCTCCGAACGTTCGTTGGCTGCGGGCCAATATACTTGTGGAGCCGACAGCCGCACCGGGGTACCGTGCCCCGACGGGCGCTGCCCGGGCGGCTGCCACGAAGACGGCCGGCTCCACCGACACGGGGGTTTGGTGGAGCCGGCGCCATGGCCCGACGGCCCGGAGGCCGGTCGCGGGCGGGGCCCGGGGTCAGTGCTCGGTCAGGACTTCGGTCCGGGCTGCGGCCGACCCGACTGACGGATCATCATAATCCGGCACGGGCGCGGGAGCCGCCTTGCGGCGCCGGTCCACCAGGGCGCCCACCGCCGCGACCACCAGGCCGGCCACCGCGACCACCGTGACGAACACCAGCGCCGGCCGGTAGCCGTCCAGCTGGGCCTGCGGGCTGTCGCCGCCCGCGCTGCCGGCCGTGATCATCGCGGTCGCTCCGGCGAGGACCACCGCGGTGCCGACCTGGATGGCGGTGTTCACCAGGCCCGAGGCCAGACCCTGCTCCTCGTCGGCCACGCCGTCGGTGGCGGCGATGTTCACCGAGGGGAAGGCGAACGCGAAGCCCACGCCGAGCAGCAGCATCGAGGGCAGCACCAGGCCCGGGTACGAGCTGTGCTCGTCCAGCCGCAGGAACAGCGCGAAGGCGGCGACCAGCGACACCAGGCCGATCGGCAGCAGCCGCCCGGTGCCGAAGCGGTCCACGATCGGGCCCATGAACGGTGCCGAGAGCGCGATGAGGGCCGCGGCGGGGAGCAGCCCGAGGGCCATCTCCAGGGCCGACCAGCCGAGCAGGTGCTGGAGGTAGAGGGTGACCACGAACTGGAATCCGCCGTACGCGCCGGTCATCGCGAAGGCGACCAGGTTGGCCCGGGCGACGGAGCCGTTGCGGAAGATGCCGAGCCGGACCAGCGGGTGCGCGGTGCGGCTCTCCACCCGTACGAAGGCGGCGGCCAGCGCCGCGACGACCAGCAGCGAGCCGAGGGTGCGCGGGCTCAGCCAGCCGGCGCCCTGGGCCTCGGTGACGGTGAAGACCAGCAGCAGGACGGTCGCCGTGCCGGTGATCGCACCCAGGACGTCGTAGCCGCCCTGGGCGCGCTCCTCGACGGGGCGGGGGAGCAGGCGGACGGCGAAGACCAGGGCGAGCAGCGCGACCGGGACGGGCATCAGGAAGGTCCAGCGCCAGCCGACCGAGGTGAGCAGACCACTGAGCACCAGGCCGAGCGAGAAGCCGCTGGCGGCGCAGGTGGTGTAGATCGACAGCGCGCGGTTGCGGGCGGGGCCCTCCGCGAAGGTCGTGGTGATGATCGACAGGCCGGCCGGGGCGGTGAAGGCGGCGCTGACGCCCTTGAGGAAGCGGGCCGCGATGAGCAGGCCGCCGTCGTCGACCAGGCCGCCGACCAGCGAGGCGGCGGCGAAGGCGCCCAGGGCCACCAGGAACACCCGGCGGCGGCCGAGCAGGTCGGCGGCGCGTCCGCCGAGCAGCAGCAGGCCGCCGTAGCCGAGCACGTAGCCGGAGACCACCCACTGCAGGGTGGAGGTGGACAGATGCAGCTCGGAGCCGATGGACGGAAGGGCGACGCCCACCATGGAGACGTCCAGGGCGTCCAGGAACATGGCGGCGCAGAGCACGATCAGGGTGCCCCAGAGGCGGGGGGTCCAGTGCGGCCCGCTGGTTGACGGGGCGTCGGGTGACATGACGGTCGCGGTGGTCATGGGGAGGACAGTACATGCACATGCATTCAATGCAAGAGAATTAAATGTGAACGCAATAATTGCTGATGCATGTGCTAGGGTGGCGGCGTGGCTGAACTCGACTCCCCGGCGGAGGCCGGTCTCGTCGCGCAGTGGCGCGAGCTGTTGGCCCGGCATGCCGCCGCGGCCTGCATGCTCGACCGCGAGCTGGGCGAGCGCTTCGGGCTGGGCATGAGCGAGTTCGAGGTGCTGGAGCGTCTCGTCGAGGACTGTGGGGGTGGCGGGGGCCAGGCGGTGCGGGTGAGCGGGCTGGCCCACACCGTCCATCTGAGCCAGAGCGCGCTCTCCCGGCTGATCGCCCGCCTGGAGAAGGCCGGGCTGGTCACCCGGGCGATGTGCGAGAGCGACCGTCGGGGCGTCCTGCTCACCCTCACGGAGGCCGGCCGGGAGCGCTACGAGCAGGCCAGGCCGCTGCACCGCCAGGTGCTGGAGCTGACCCTCGGGGAGGGGCTCGGCCCGGCCTGTGGATCAACCTCCGGCTGACGTGCCGTCAGAAGTGCTGCACCGGTGCGGGGTCGGCCTCGCGGCAGCGAGTGCGGCCCTGGCATGAGGTTGACCTCACAGCAGTGAGTGCAGCCCCGGCGCGGCGGCCAGCAGGACGACCACGGCGGGCGCGGCGAGCGCCGCGACGGTGAGCCGCAGCCGGTGCGGGACGGAGAGTCGCGGGCGGCCCGCGAGCAGTCGGTCCACTCGCTTCGGGGACTGCGCCAGGCCGGGCGGGCAGGAGCCGAACACCCCGCGGTCCAGGTTCAGTTCGGCCAGCGCGAGGGCGGTGGTGTGCCGGCCGTGCCGACGGGCGGCCCGGTCGTCGGCGGCCAGTTCGACGAGCTCTGCCACCTGGTCCCGGAAGGCGCTGAACACGCCGACCCCGGGGAAGCCCGAGGCGAGCGCCTGGGCGAACTGCTGGAGCCAGTGGTGCCGGGCCCGGACGTGACCGCGCTCGTGGCTCAGCACGGCCGCCAGCTCCCGGTCGGTCAGCTGCTGGAGGGCGCCGGTGGTGACCACCAGCCGGGAGTCCGGGCCGGGCAGCGACCACGCCTCCGGGCGGACGTTCTCCAGCACCACCAGTCGCTCCCGGCGGCTCCGGGCGGTCTCGATGCTGTCCGGCAACTCAGGGGCGCGGTCGGCCAGTTGGGCGTGCCGGCGATTGCGCACCGCCTTCGCCGTGCGGACCTCGCGGGTCAGCGCCAGCACCGTCTGCAGCCCGCCCGCTGCGAGCACCCCGGCGCACAGTCGGCCCCAGCCCTCGGCGCCCTGGAGGCCGTACGCCGCTTCCACGCCGTGCGGCGCGCCCGAGAACACCAGCGAGCGCAGCTCCGGCAGGGCAGCGGAGGCGGCGAGGAGGAGGGCCAGCGCGCAGCAGAGCAGAACGGCCACCACCAGGCACTGCCACACCAGCAGTGCCAGCACGGGTTCGCGCTCCGCCCAGCGGGCCCGGGCCAGCAGCCGGGGCGCGACGGTCGAGAGCAGCAGTCCGAGCAGCAGCAGGCCGATCAGGGCAGGCATCGATGGGCTCCCCGAGTACGCACGGAACGCGACAACGCGCTCCCTGCCAACCTATGCGCTGGCGACGCCCGGTGGAACGGCTTCGACCGGCCAGTGACCAACGCCACGCTCGGACGGGGGCTTTGGGGTGACGGGCGGGTGCCCCGCGGTCGTCACATGGTCAGGAGCATGGCGAACATGCCGATGCCCATGGTCAGTCGGCAGGCCTGCGGCAGTCCGGCGGTGCCGAGCGCGAGGGTGCCCGCCGGAGTGCGCAGCAGCCGGCTGCCGGTCCAGACGGTGTACGCGGCGAAGTAGAGGAGGAGCGCCCCGGTCAGCAGCGGAAGGCCCAGCGCGGCGGCTCGGTGGTGCGCGTGGCCGGAGGCGGCCGTCATCGCGAGGGCCATGTACGTCATGGCGAGCGCGCCGACCGCGTGGTGCAGCCGGTGTGCCCGGCCGTTCGGGGCGTGGGCGGCGGCGAGCAGGAAGGCGGCGGCGGGGAGGCCGAAGAGTCCGGCCCAGACGGCGGGCGGGACGGTGGCGCCGGTGACGGCCATCACGGCCATGCCCAGCCCCATCAGGGCCTCGGCGGCGTCGGACTCGCGACTGAGCACCCGGTGCGCGCCACCCGGCGTGCCGGCGCAGGGGGAGCGGCGCAGCCGGACCAGGCAGGAGGTGCCGGCGCCGGCGGCGAGGAGGGCGAGGAGCCAGTTGACCAGGGCGGGTCCGTGCAACGGCGGCCTCCCGGGGGCGGTGGGCGCCGGGGCGGCTAACAGGTGACAGCGAACAGCGGTCGGCGAACGGATGACGGCGAACAGATGATGAAATCTGTCGGCTGTCATCCGTTGTCCGTCAGCTGTCCTCTGTTCGCCTGCTCGCCGACCCCCGTGCGCGGCGACGGACGTCCGGTCCACGATCACCGCACCCGCTCGGCCGAGGCCAGGGCGCGTACGGGGGCGCACGGTTGTGTCCGTCGTTGCGAAAGCCCTGGCCGCACACCCGTCGCGTACCCGTCGCACGCCCGGTTGCACCCCCGGCCCGGGGCGGCCGCTCGCCCGCTCCTTCGCCGACGAGGGGGCGCTCAGCCCTGGAGCCGCCCCGAGGCGACCACCCGGCTGAGGAACTGCCGCGTCCGCTCCTCCTGTGGATCGCCGAACACCTGCTCCGGCGGCCCCTGTTCGAGCACCACCCCGCCGTCCAGGAAACAGACCTGGTCGGCGACCTCCCGGGCGAAGCCCATCTCGTGGGTGGAGAGGACCATCGTCATCCCCTGCTCCTTGAGGTCCCGCACCACCGACAGCACCTCGCCGACCAGCACCGGGTCGAGCGCCGCGGTGATCTCGTCCAGGAGCAGCAGCCGCGGTCCGGTGGCCAGCGCTCGCACGATGGCGACCCGCTGCTGCTGCCCGCCGGAGAGCCGGTCCGGGTACTCCTTCGCCTTGGAAGCCAGCCCGAGCCGGTCGAGCAGCTCCAGGGCCCGGGCCTGGGCCTCGGCCCGGGCGACCCGGTGCACCCGGCGGGGGGCCAGCGTGATGTTCTCCAGCACCGTCAGATGCGGGAACAGGTTGTACGACTGGAACACCACGCCGATCCGGCGCCGCACGGCGTCCTCGTCCGCGCGCGGATCGGTGATCTCCTCGCCGTCCAGGAAGATCGCCCCGTCGTCGATTCCCTCCAGCAGGTTGACGCAGCGCATCAGCGTGGACTTGCCGGAGCCGGACGCCCCGATCAGCGCCGTCACCGAGTGCTCGGCCACCGCGAGGTCCACGTCGCGCAGCACCGCCTGGCCGCCGAAGGTCTTGCGCACCGATTCCAGCCTGAGCACGTCGCTCGACGTCACACCGCACCTCCCTGGAGCCGGCGACGGTTCGTCCGGGTGGTCAGCCAGTCGGCGAACCTGGTCAGCGGAATGGTCAGCACGATGAACACCAGCCCCGCCACGAGGTACGGCGTGAAGTTGAAGGATCGGGCCGCGATGATCTTCGCCGCGTACACCGCGTCGATCGCGCCGCCGATCGAGACCAGCCCGGTGTCCTTCTGGAGGCTCACCAGGTTGTTGAGCAGCGGCGGCACCACCCGGCGGACGGCCTGCGGCAGCACCACGTACCGCATCGCCTGCGCGTTGCTCAGCCCCAGCGACCGCGCCGCGGCCCGCTGGCTCGGGTGCACCGACTCGATGCCGGAGCGGAACACCTCCGACACGTACGCCGAGTACGTCAGCACCAGCGCGGCCCCGCCCAGCAGCAGCGGATCGGTGGTGACCCCGGTCAGCCGCAGCGCCGGCACTCCGGTGATCATCACCAGCAGGCAGATGATCATCGGCAGCCCGAGGAAGAAGTCCACGTACGCGGTGGCCAACAGCCGTACCGGCAGGAAGACCGGCCCGCGCAGCGTCCGCAGCACCGCCAGCAGCAACCCGAACAGCAGGATCAGCGCGCCGCAGCCGAGCATCAGCTCCAGGTTCAGCCGCAGTCCCCTCAGTACCTCGGGCAGCGCCTGACGGGCGTAGTCGAGGTTGAAGAAGGTCCGCCGAGTCACCTCCCACCCGGGGGAGTTGACGACCAGGAGGTAGAGCGCGACGGCCGTGGCCAGGGTCGACGCGGTGGCGATCAGCGCCGAGCGGCGGGCCCGGGAACGCCGGTACGCCTCGTGTGCCAGCCGCCGCTCGGACGGGCGGTAGTCGTCCTCCGCCGTCGGCTTCACCGCGGACCTCACCACCGGGTCCGTGGCCGACCCGGCCCCCGGCTCCCCGGCCGGCGATCCGGTGCGCGCAGCCGGCGCCTTGGTGAGCTCCGCCGAACCGGTAGCCGAGCCCGCGGCCGGACCCGTAGCCGGACCCGTAGCCGGACCCGCGGCCGACCCGGCCGCGCCCGAGGCCTCCGCGCCCGCTCCGGGGCTCAGATCAGCGCTCACTTCAGCACCGGTGCCGAGACGGCGTCGGACAGCCACTGCTTCTCCAGCTTCGCCAGCGTGCCGTCGGCGCGCAGCGCGTCCACGGCCTGGGAGACGCAGCCGGTCAGCTTGGAGCCCTTGTCCAGCACCAGGCCGAACTGCTCGGCCTGCGCGGCCGCCTCGAACTGGCCGACCACCTGGGCCTCCGGCACCTCGGCGCCGGTGATGTAGAAGGCGGTCGGCAGGTCCACCACCAGGGCCTCGATCTGTCCGTTCTTCAACGCGGCCTTGGCCAGGTCGTTGGAGTCGAAGACGGCCGGCTGGGTGCTCGGCTTGATGGTGTTGGTGATGGTGTCCAGGCTCGTGGTGCCGACCTGTGCGCCGAGCTTGGTGCCCTTGAGGTCGGCGATGCTCCTGGCGCCCGCCGCCTTGGAGTTCTTCAGTGCGATGACGGTCTGGCGCACGTCGTAGTAGCCGGAGGAGAAGTCCACCGCCTGCTTGCGCTCGTCGCTGATGGACACCTGGTTGATGTCGAAGTCGAAGTCCTTGGCGCCCGGAGAGGTCGCCTTGTTGAACGGCGCGACCACCCAGCTGACCTTCTCCTTCGGGTAGCCGAGCTTCTCGGCGACCGCGTAGGCCACCGCGGACTCGAAGCCCTTGCCGTTCTCCGGCTTGTCCTCGGAGAACCACGGGTCGTACGCGGGCTTGTCGGTGCCGACGGTCAGCGTCCCGTTGGTGCGCGTGGCCAGCGCCCCCGGCGCGCAGCCCGCCGCCGACCCGGCCGCGCCCGAGGCGGCGTCGGACTTCGAGTCCTGCGGCGCGCAGGCGGTCAGCACGGCCGCGGCGGCGACCAGCGCGGCGAGGGGCAGTACGGCGGACGGCTTGCGGAGGGTCATGACGGGGCTCCAGGGAAGGACCGGCGGGACAGGAGAACGAGGAGGGGCACGGGATGGCGCGACGGGCGGCCCGCATCCCGGCGGGTCACTTCCCCCCGGTGGCGGCGCCGGAACACACACGGCATGGTCGGCGTACGGGCTCGCGTCCGCGGCACCCCCCGGGCCGGACCGGCGGAAGCCGGGTCGGCGGCAGGCCGGTCAACAGCAGCGGCGACAGCGGCAGCGGCGGCCGGGCGCGCGACGGTGACGGCAGACGTACCGACGGGAGGGCGCCCGGAAGGGGCCGTCGTGGCGTTCGGCCACCGTGATCACCGCCGGGAACATGCGGGGAGGTTCGCATCAGAACAGGGCATCTGTCCAGAACATCCAGATCACTGTCCACATGTCGGACAACCCGCTTCCCGCCGAAGGTTCGCGCGTCGCGGCGGCGGTGCGCCGGAGCTTTGCCGGTCCGAGCCCTCTTGAACGGGAGAACCTTTCGTACTTATGGTGTCCTCGTTGAAATAACTCCTGTCGAAGTGAGTCCACGATGCAGAATCTTTCGCCAAGGCTCGCTGTGGCGGCCGACGCCCCGGTCTCGACCCTCGCCGGCCACCCGGCCTGGCTGCGCCTGAAGGAGGCCGTCGAGACGCTGCGCCCGCTCCAGTCCAAGGACGGCTCGATCGACCTGGCCGCCGTCCAGCGGCACACGGTCGACCCGCTGGTCGCCACCGTCCGCGCCGCCATCGAGGAGCTCGCTCCGAACTTCCCGCACGACGCCGCCTACCTGGCCGCCGTCGACGCGGACCTCGCCAAGTGGGCCGACACCGGCTACCGCGAGCCCGACTTCCTGGACTCGCTGCTCGCCTTCCACCCCGCCGACCAGCGCGAGGACGGGCTGGAGCACCTGGTGGTCTTCCCGATGTACACCCAGAACGGCAACCCGGACCGCAACCTGGAAGCCGTCCTGCTGAGCGTCGTGTGGCCCGACTGGCTGGCCGAGCTGGAGCGCACCCGCTTCGACAACCCGATGTTCGTGCCGATCACCTTCACGGACTTCACCGCCGGATACGACACCAACTCCGCCGTGCTCTTCCCCGAGACGGTCGCCGTGCGCAAGGCGCCGGAACGTTTCACCTGGGGCGGCATCTTCTGCGACCGCGAGGCCGCCCGCTTCCGCGCCGTCTCCACCAGCGCCGTCCAGCAGCTCGGCCTGGAGATCCCCGCCGACGCCGAGGGCCTGCTCCAGGACCAGCAGCGCGCGCAGGAGACCTTCGTCCTGTGGGACCTGGTCCACGACCGCACCCACAGCCACGGCGACCTGCCGTTCGACCCCTTCATGATCAAGCAGCGCAGTCCGTTCTGGATGTACGGCCTGGAGGAGCTCCGCTGCGACCTCACCACCTTCAAGGAGGCGGTGAAGCTGGAGACCGAGGGCAACCCGCACGCCCGCGACGTCCAGTACGCGATCCTCTTCGACCGCCTGTTCCGCTTCCCGGTCTCCGGCGACCGGGTGCGCAACTACGACGGCCTCGGCGGCCAGCTGCTCTTCGCCTACCTGCACAAGCACGACGCGCTGCACTGGCGCGACAACCGCCTCACCATCGACTGGGAGCGCGCCCCGCAGGTCACCAACGAGCTCTGCGCCGAGATCGAGACCCTCTACCGCGACGGCATCGACCGGCCGAAGCCGGCCCACTGGATCGCCGCCTACGAGCTGGTCTCCCGCTACCTCACCCCGCACCCGGCCTCCACCTGGGCGAAGGGTTCCGAGGCGCTGCCGCTCGACATCACCGACGGCAAGGCCCTCAACAAGGCCCTGTGCGACGCCGTGCTCCCGGACGAGTTCCCGCTGAGCATGTTCTACGAGGCCCTCAACAAGAAGCTGAGCAGCGTCATCGCCGCCACCGCCGGCATCACCGGCGCCGGGATCCAGGGAGCAGCCGCGTGACCACCTCCACCAACGCACCGCTGGCCGGCAAGGTCATCGCCGTCGCCGGAGCCAGCGGCCCGGCCGGCCGCGCCGTGCTGCGCCGCCTCACCGCCGACGGTGCCACCGTGATCGGCGCCGACATCGACGCCCAGCGACTGGAGTCCGCACTGGACGCCACCCGGGTGGCCGTCCGCGGAGCCAAGGTCAGCGGCCAGGTGATCGACCTGCTCGACCCGCAGGAGGTCCACGACTGGGCCGACCACCTGGAGTCGGAGCACGGCCACGTCGACGGCCTGTTCCACCTGGTCGGCGGCTGGCGCGGCAGCAAGACCTTCTTCGACACCCGGCTGGACGACTGGGACTTCCTGCACGACACCGTCGTGCGCACCCTCCAGCACACCTCGCTGGCCTTCCAGCCCGCGCTGGTCCGCAGCCCCGCCGGCCGCTACGCGATGATCTCCGCCGCGGCCGCGCACAACCCCACCGCCGGCGGCGCCGCCTACGCGGCCGCCAAGGCCGCCACCGAGGCGTGGACCCTCGCCATGGCGGACTCCTTCAAGAAGGAGACCACCGACCCCGACGGCGAGCCCACCGCGGCAGCTGCGATCCTGGTCATCAAGGCGCTGGTCAGCCCCGAAATGCGGGCCGAGAAGCCGGAGGCGAAGTTCGCCGGCTTCACGGACACCGCCGACCTCGCCGGACACCTGGCGGGCCTCTGGGACCGCCCCGCAGCAGAACTGAACGGACAGCACCTGTGGCTGACAGCCCGATGACCGACCTCACCCGTACGGACGCGGTACGGCGGCACGACCCCGCCGTCCGCGGCTTCGCCAGCGACAACTACGCCGGCGTGCACCCGGAGGTCCTCGCCGCGATAGCCCTCGCCAACGGCGGTCACCAGATCGCCTACGGCGAGGACGACTACACGGCCCACCTCCAGGACGTCTTCCGCCGCCACTTCGGCGAGAAGGCCGAGGCCTACCCCGTCTTCAACGGCACCGGCGCCAACGTGGTCGCCCTCCAGTCGCTGCTCCCGCGCTGGGGCGCGGTGGTCTGCGCCGAGTCCGCCCACATCCACGTGGACGAGGGCGGCGCCCCGGAGAAGATGGGCGGCATCAAGCTGCTCACCGTCCCCACCCCGGACGGCAAGCTCACCCCCGAGCTGCTCGACCAGCAGGCCTGGGGCTTCGGCGACGAGCACCGCGCGCAGCCGCTCGCGGTCTCCATCACCCAGAGCACCGAGCTCGGCACCCTCTACACCGCCGAGGAGATCCGCGCGATCACCGAGCACGCCCACCAGCTGGGCATGCTCGTCCACGTGGACGGCTCCCGCCTGGCCAACGCCGCCGCCTCGCTCGGCCTGCCGCTGCGCGCCTTCACCACCGACGTGGGCGTCGACGTGCTCTCCTTCGGCGGGACGAAGAACGGCCTGCTGTTCGGCGAGGTCGTGGTGGTGCTCAACCCGGAGCGCGTGCGCAACATCAAGTACCTGCGCAAGACCTCCATGCAGCTCGCCTCGAAGATGCGCTTCGTGTCGGTCCAGTTCGAGGCGCTGCTCTCCGGTGACCTCTACCTCCGCAACGCCGGCCACGCCAACGCGATGGCCAGCCGCCTGGAGGCCGCGGTCCGGAAGATCGACGGCGTCGAGGTGGTCCGTCCGGTCCAGGCGAACGCGGTGTTCGCGATCCTTCCGCGAGAGGTGAGCGAGCGGCTCCAGAAGCGCTACCGCTTCTACTTCTGGAACGAGCACACCGGCGAGGTCCGCTGGATGTGCGCCTTCGATACCACGGAGGCCGACATCGACGCCTTCGCGGCGGCCATCGCCGAGGAGATGGGCCGCGCCTGACGGCGCTCGGACAACGGATCGTCCCGTCCCGCACCAGCGGGGCGGGACGATTTGCATGTGGCGGGCCGGTGCCCGTACAGTTCCGGAGTCGCCGCGGGAGACCGGGGCGACAAAGCGGAAAGCGAATCCGATGAATGAAACTCCGGAAAACGGAGCGGAAAACATCTGATAAGCTGGAAACACGAAAGAACGAAGCCCGGAGGGTCCGCTGGAAGGCGGTCCGAAGGAAGCGTCCGTTCCTTGAGAACTCAACAGCGTGCCAAAAGTCAACGCCAGATATGTTGACATCCCCGGCCTCAGATCTTCTGGGGTTGGAGATTCCTTTTGAAATAACACTAGCGAGGACGCAGTGCGCGGGGCCGCCCTATTCCGGTGGTTGCCGTGCCGCTCAACGCGGGTGTGAACCGGATTACCGGTAAACATTCACGGAGAGTTTGATCCTGGCTCAGGACGAACGCTGGCGGCGTGCTTAACACATGCAAGTCGAACGGTGAAGCCCTTCGGGGTGG